>JABDRB010000023.1 GCA_013041925.1 Akkermansiaceae bacterium
GGTTGTTTGAATAGATAGGCCGTTTTTTTGCTAAACAAAGGAAAGCCTTTCAGAAGGCGGAATAAACCTCCCTGAAAGATGAGGTAGATGCATTCTGGGTATTTAACCACCGCGATTTCTGAGGTGGTGGGTAACTTCTCGGTCAGGTTACGCTGGTGTAACGCTTTGCCTGTAAATTCCCCGATCACCGCCCCCTCTGCGCCACCATGTTGGAGTTGAAGGTGCCATGGCTGGAAAATGGAGGTGCTAAATCCAAACCAAGCACCAACCCATGACCGGACAAACAGACAATAACCTCACCCGTGACAGCATCAATCTCCTTCTTGAAAATGGCCTCGCTGATGGCCTGCCCCGCATCGCGGAGTTGCTGATGGACGCCGCCATGGTCATCGAGCAAAGCGCCCACCTTCAGGCCGAACCCCACCAGCGAAGTGCGGAGTGCAACGGCCATGCCAATGGCTTAAAACCTCGCTTTTGAAGAGCGGATCCGGGGTTGACCGGGCGCTCAAGGCTGCCATTACGGAGATGTATCTCCAGAGCGTGTCCACCCGGCGCGTGACCAAGGTGGTCGAGGAGCTTTGCGGAACCCAGATCAGTTCAACTCAGTTTCGCGTGTGACCTCTGAGCTCGATCAGGAATTTGAGAAGTGGCGCAATCGCCCCCTTGAGCCCATTGCCTTCCTTATTATGGACGCGACCTATATCAAAGTGCGCCTCGATGGATCGGTGCGTAACTGCTCGGTGCTCACCGCCATCGGCGTTCGGAGAAGTGACGGCAAGCGCATAGTGCTGGGCGTCTCGTGCGCCCTCTCGGAAGCCGAGACTCACTGGCGCGAGTTCCTCAAATCCCTCAAGGAGCGCGGTATCGGCATCCCGGATCTTGTCACCTCCGATGCTCACGAGGGGCTCAAGGCAGGACTGCGCGCCACGCTCAATGCATCACTCTGGCAGCGCTGCCAGTTCCACCTTCAACAAAACGCACAAGCCTACGTGCCCCGCCTTGAGCAACGCGCTACGCTCGCCGCAGACATCCGCTCGGTCTTCAACGCTGCCGATCTCGCCCACGCCCAGCTCAGGCTTGACGAGATCGTGACCAAGTGGCGCGAGAAGTCAGCCAAGATCGCCGACTGGATGGAAGCCAACCTGCCCGATGGCTTTGCGGTGTTCAGCTTGCCCGAGCATCAACGCCGACGCCTGAGGACCTCCAATATGGCCGAACGCCTCCACCAGGGGATCAAACGCAGAACCAGAGTCGCCGTGTTGCGTCTCATCACCGCCATCCACATCGAAATCTTCGAAGACTGGGAAACCGGTCGCGCCTACCTCACCATCTAACCACGAACCTCAACACCTCCACCAACCAGCTTATCCACTTTTACAGACAAAATGTTGCGCGGCCTGATTTACCCCATGCTGTTTGAGAGAGGAATCCCTTTGTTTGGTCTTTCTACAACAGAGATGTCTAGAGTCATGGAAAAGAAGACGCCCATCCTAGCACACGGTTTTGGGCCTAGGCCTGATTTAATGTCATAGACAACACGGTGGTTCAGCCTTAGGTGAACACGACTGAACGTTTAAAGAGCTTTCTGCTACCCACTGAGACGACTTCGGGGGCTAGGGACTCCCTCTTTCGCAGACGCCATCAAGGAGATCAGGACATCTAAGTTCTTAAAATTCGTTCTGCCAGTCCATGAGTTCTTGATCGGGTAAAATTAAAAAGCACTCGACTTGTGCTATGATAGCTATCACAATATGAATCTTGCGGTTACACTCATCCAAACACCATTTTTATGTACAAACTTGCTCTACTCGTCTTTTGGGCTTCTTTTTTCGCCCCACCCCTGATCCACGCTAAGGAAACCGTTCAGACTCCCAGGCACCTTTTTGTTCTCTCAGGGCAGTCCAACATGAGGAATCCCTTGATGACTTCCTTTAGGAAGTGCGTGGAGGCCGTTTTGGGCCAGGACAAGGTGTTGGTCGTTTCCTATGCCAAACCGAGTCAGCCCATCAAGAACTGGTATCGGAAGTGGCAAGCACCTGAAGGCATGGAGGCGCCCGACCCCGCGAAACGAGGCCACACCTACGACACCCTAGAGAAGAAACTCGGAAAGTTGATCCAGGGAAAGCGCATTGCTTCGGTCACCTACATCTGGATGCAAGGGGAAGCCGATGCCGGCAAAGGTTGGGGCAAGGTCTACAAAAAAAGCTTTCTTGGGGTTCTAGATCAACTGAAGGCGTTCTTGAAGATCGATTCCATCAACTTTGTCGTTGGGCGGATCAATGAGTATTGGCTCGACCAGCCCGATGGTGAGCTGATGCGGAAGATCTTGGTGGAGCTTGGAGAAGACCACCCTAACGGTGACTGGATCAACACCGATGATCTCAACCGTGGGGTGAATCCCTGGGGTGGATTCAGTTACGAGGATGGCCATTTTCCTCCCTCCGGGTATCGAGTGATGGGTCAGCGATTTGCCAAGAAGGCCTGCCAACTCGTCCAGCCAGATGTGAATCTCAATCACCCCGTGTTCACGGAGGTCTTTTTTGATTCAGCAAATCAAATATCCACTCATGTCGCCATCGGCAAAGGCGTGAGTGGATCCGTTCCGGATCCCAAGCACCAAGGCGAAAAAGCTGGCCTGGCAAGATTGACCGATGGAAAATTCGGAACCAAGAGTCACTCCGACCCGAACTGGATTGGCTTTGCGCCCTCCAAGGCGACCCTTGAATTGATCGTCGATCTTGGTGAAGTTGTCTCGCTGGAGTCTGTGGCAGTGAACACCTTGGTCAGCACTGAAGCAAGGGCTGAATTTCCAGACAGGATAACGTTTTCCAAGTCCATAGATCGCACTGACTACTCAGGCCATGGAAACCGGTACCACAATATCACAGCCAACGAGGGTCGAGGCAAACTGCGGTTACCGGGCAAGGAGTCGATTGGGCCCGATGCCCTGCTCCTTCTGAACGACATGAATGGAGCCAAGGCACGTTATATCAAGGTTGAGATCCAGACCGGTTCCCAGTGGGTCTTTATTGACGAAATCATCGTGAACCCAAAGGGCAAATAATCGGTTTGTCATGTTGAAAGTAGGTTGTTTCCAGTCCGACCCCAGGGCTACCTCACATTAGGTAGTAGCATATTGCTCACTTATCAGGCCTGTACGCTCCATATGGAGCTGCACAATATCTGGATGCCGAACAAAACGCGACACGATGAGTATGCAGGTGGCTTTCCAGACGGATTTGAAGATTTTGAGAAGTTGGCAGATCCGCGTAGTGGCAAGCACCCACGGCACTACTTCGGCGAGGGTTCCTTCATCGAAGAGGTTGAGGGTTCGAAAGCCTCTTCCGCAGTAGAGACTATCTTGCATGAAGTCCATGGACCATTGGTGATCGACCTGTGCTGGGGCGGCCAGAGGCTGCTTCACACGAGCTGGCACGCGCTTCTTAGTGCGCGAGCCACATGGACTTGTAGACGCGCCACAGGCGCTTGTGATTGATGCCTCGCTGCTTTTGATCCAGCCAGCCATCAATCTTCCAGAAGCCCCACTGGGCACGCACACGTGAATCAAGCACCTCATTGAGCGCATCAATGACCTCGGCATCTGCTGCCGCGCGATCGCGCGGCTTTCCTTTCGATACCAACTCGATCGCCCAAAGTTCACGGCATTGCAGGCGCATGACACCGAGATCGATCGCTCAGAGACGAGCCAGCCTACCGCTTTGCGGCGTTCGGCTGGCTCCACGGCTTTTTCGAGTAACTCCTTGAGCGCATCGTTCTCCATGGCGAGGTCGGCATACATCCGCTTGAACTTGGAATGCTCAGCTTCGAGCTCCTTGATGCGTTTGAGCTCAGAGATGCTCAGGCCTCCATATTTGCTCTTCCAGTTGTAGTAGGTCGGCTGACTGATGCCGTGCTTGCGGCATAAATCCGCTACTTTAATGCCGGTGTCGGCCTCCTTGAGAATCGAGACAATCTGAGTCTCGCTGAATCGACTTCTTTTCATGGTATTGGGGTAAATCCCGCAACCCTCTTACTCTACTTTTAACTTGTCGCGCAACCGGGGAAGCCTACACCAGCATTTCCCGCTTGCAGAGGGGGAATCTTTGCTATTAGAATCGCGGGCGTCTCCCATCAAACCTATCCCTCAACAGGGATCCCGACGAACATTAAACAAAACCCCTCCTGATGAAAACAGCAAAACATTCGATCAGCCTCTTAACCGCTTCACTTGTTGCAACGGCCACCGTCCATGCAGGTTCATACATATTAACTTCAACCAACAAATCAGAGATTGTAGGGACTACGGCTGCCGTGACAGGCAGTGGAAGTTCTGCTAACTTCACAAGTGGCACGGTCACCGTGGGTAGCACATTCGCCAGTTTTCAGCTTGAAGACGGTAGCGGAACCCGTAATGCGGATTTAATCGTCACCCTCACCGGTGT
>JABDRB010000024.1 GCA_013041925.1 Akkermansiaceae bacterium
ATGATTTGGACCAAAGCCCAACGGACCCGGTCTACGATGGCTCGCAGATCAACGGGCTGAATGTCATTCATTTCGCCGATACATGGGCTGAACTTTACCGTTCTGGAATACCGGATATAAATTGCACCGAGGTGTGCATTGTTTCTTTAGGAATGCCTAAAGCAGCAGGTGACTATCCTAACTTGGGATCAGTCTATAGTACCGATGTCTCTGACAAATTAAACTTAAGGCTGCAAAACAATGATGTAACAGGGAGAATAAGCAGCGGGTTGAAGTTGGATGGGAGTTCCATCAGTATGACTTCGAGTTATAGTGCAGACGTCGTTGATGACGCCCCGGTGATGTTGGCTGCCTACTATGACGGATTGAATGGTGTTGCCAGAGTCAATGGAGGAGCGCTTTCAAAAACCACAGACGCTGCAGACGGCGCGACCTTCACCATCAATGAAATTCAGGTGGGTCGGGATAATAACACGCCTAGAAACTATCAGGGAGAGATGATCGTTCTTAACACATCTGATCTGACTACCATTCAGAAGGTCGAAGGCTATCTCGCTTGGAAATGGGGCATGCAGGCAAAGCTCCCTGCAGCGCATCCTTATTCAACCACCAATGGCACAAGCGGGCCGAAGAAGTCGGTTCCTTCAGCGACGGTGACCCTTGCAGGCACGGTGACGGATTCAGACGACACTCCGAGCGTAACCTGGTCAGACACGGGCGATGGCACGGGCACGGGGACCGTTATTTTTGAAGATGTCAATGATCTCAACACCGATGTTAGCTTCTATGGTTCTGGAACCTACATCCTTCGCCTTACCGTGGACGATGGACATGGCCCAGTCTTCGAAGAGGTGGTGATTACGGTGAGCGAGCCCAACAATGTGCCGAGCTTTACGGCCGATCCGATTGCGGGTTCTGGCGCCACCGAGGATATCGCCTACTCTGCAACGCTTGCAGGCAGCGCGTCTGATGACGATGCCGGCGCCACTTTGAGCTATGCCAAGGTTGATGGCCCCGACTGGCTCAGCATCGCCAGCGATGGCACTCTCTCCGGCACCCCGGGCAACTCAGACATCGGTGCCAATAGCTTCACCGTCAGCGTGACGGATGGCATTATCCCGACCCCGATCGAGGCCACCCTCGACATCACAGTTAATGCCGCCTCTGTGGCCGGCACCCCGATCTTCATTGACCTTTCCTCTGCTTCAGCAGTCAGCCATCCAGCAGGTGATGGCAAATATTGGAACGCCCTCGGCCAAGCGGATGGTTCATTGGATCACTCTGTTGCCAACGTGATCGACGTCAGCAACGCCTCCACCACCATCGGACTGGCGATTGACCTTACCAACATTCAGGCCGGCGGAACCAGTGGAGCTGGCTTCGGTGGCACGGGAGTCAACGGTCCTTCCGGAGCCGATCCTTTCGATGAGGCAGCCGTCATCACTGATGGCATTTTCAATAACAATGCCAACAATGGCACCGCAGTCTTCAGCTTCACCGGACTGGCTGCCGACACTTCTTATGCGTTCTCCGCCATCGGCGGTCGCGCCAGTAACGGCGATGATGGTCAGATCATCATCCTCGATGCAGCAGAGAACAAGCTTGGCGCCGCTGCAGTCACCACGGAAACGACCCATACGCTGCTAAACGATGGAACGGTGCTCGACTTTTCCGTCACCTCCAATGCATCAGGCGAGATCTTCTTCGAGTTCCGTAAAGCCGATCCTGGGGATACGGACGGAAGTGCGACAATCAACGGCCTGAGTATTACCAGCGCATCGCCTGCCGACACGACTGCCCCGACACTTGCCAGCGCAGATATCGTGGACGATCAGGGCGGGTCGAATATCAACGAGAATGATTTAGTCACCTACACCGTAACCTTCAGTGAGGATATGGATGATGCCACAGTGACTGCGGCTGACTTCTCGAATGCCGGTAGCGCGTCCGTAACCATCGGCACGATTAGCGAAACTTCCCCTGGGGTATTCTCCGTTGAAGTGACTCCGACTAATGCCGGCACCCTGCAACTTCAGGTGCCTGCCGGAGCCAGCCTCAGCGATGCGGCGGGCAATGCTTTGGATACGGCCTCAGCGATCATCGATGATACCACCATCACCGTGTCATCTTTGTTTGAATCATGGGCAGGTGGCTCCTTTAATTTTGAAACGGATACCAATAATGACGGCGTCTCTGATGGGCTTGCTTTCTTGTTGGGGGCGAATGATCTTAACGAAAATGCAGCGAGTTTAATTCCAGCAGGAAATTCAAATAGCGAAGGGAATCTCGTCATCACCTTCAACTGCCTCAACGCTGATAATCGTGGTAGTGCGGTGATCAACATTCAGTTTAGTAACGATATCGGAGTATCGGATTCTTGGGCCGACCACACCATAGAGGTGCCAGAAACAAGCAGCACAGTGAATGGGGTGGTTTTCACGATTACGCCGAACGGAACGATGAATGAAGTTCAGGCTGTTATTGCATTAAGCGGTCTAGACGGCCTGTTTAGCAGAGTTCAGGGTCTTTCCTCACCGTGATAATATGAGCGTGGCGATGCCGGATTACACGCTCTACATGGATCCTGATCGCCGCCTAGCGCCAACAATTCAACCGGATCCTCTCACTTTGAGTGGGCCATAGAATCGATGGGTGCTACTCTGTTCGCGAGCCCAAACATTCTTCAAAAAAATGTCAAAGGTAACGTTTTTGCGGCCAATGTTAAGTAATAACCAGTGTGAATGGAATTCCGATTAACAAAACCACCCGCGCCTGCTGAGCCCTCGTTTGAGACGCTTGTCCACCAGTGTCGTCCGATGTTGGTCGACTATCTCAGCGCCTTGCTCGGCGATGTCCACAGGGCGGAAGACCTTGCCCAAGAGACACTGCTGACCGCGGATCGTATTTTTGATCGGTTCGAGCAGGGTGGAAATTTCGGGGCGTGGCTGCGTGGGATCGCCCGCAACAAAATTCGCGAACACCGCCGCTCGATCGCCCGCCGACCGCTGATGATCGATAGCCGTGTGCTCGACGGCATGGAGGAAGTTCTCTCGATCTTCGACACTCCCGCGGGCGTCGAGGAGAGGTGGGGAGGTCGGCTCGGGGTGCTACGCACGTGCATCGGAAAACTTAAATCGGGGCTGCGTGCCGCGATCGAGGCGGTCTATTTCGGAGACCATAGTTTGAAAGAGGCCGCGATCGAATTAGGGGCAAGCCCAGCGGCAGTCGGGAAGCGACTGAGTCGTGCCCGAGCGTTACTGAAGCAGTGTGCGGATCTGCAACTATCCAAGGGCCAGAAAGGATCACAACCATGAACCAGAGTGTCGATCGATTGCCGGAGCCGCCTGCGGCTGGATTTGCCGATGACGAGGAGGCGAGGGAGTATGGCCGCCAGCTGGCGATGGATCTGCTGCTTCACCGTCTGCATCGTTCCTCAGCGCGTGAAGATAAAACGCGCAGCCTGCGACGTTGGATCGCTGGCGCCAGGCCGGCCGCTGCGGCAGCCGCGCTGATGCTTTTCGGCATGACATGGGCGTGGCTGAGCCTCGATCACAGCAAGCCGAAACAGGAACAGTGGAGAGTCGAACCGGTCGGTGAGGCAGAATACAAGGTGCTCGCGCCGCGCCGCGTGGTCCTGGAATCTGGCGAGCTCATCGTGCCCGCGAATGCAGAGGTGGTTGTCATCGAGACCGCGCACGCCGTGGTCAGTGCGGTTGGCGCTAGGTTTGTGATTGAATCTGAAAGCTCAGCGCCAAGCGAGCTGGCGCCGATGGGAGCCATGAGCGTGACGCGAGTCCGCGTCCTGACCGGTGAGGTGACGCTGAAGACGGCCGGCGGATCCGTCGTCGGCCGTGCCAATGAGGTGCTTGAGTTTGAGGACGGTAAGGCACCGAAGAACCTAGGTGTGAGGGCTGAGTCCGGAGGCGATTGAGAAAAAATTGTAAAAAAGTGTCAACTTCGATGTGCGTGTGGCCAATGGATGGTAAGGGGCGATCTCTCGCCCAGATCACCGAAAAGATAACCAATTCACTATGATGAAATCAAAAGTTACCACCCATCGTCTGGCCGCAGTATTTGCTCTCACTCTGATCAGTCTCGTCGGCGCGACCGGCTCGTGGGGAGCGTCGGTTGTCAATGTGATCTACAAAAAAGAGGGCAAGGTGGTCGCCAGATCGATCTACTCCGGTGCCGATGGTGTCGCGAGCACGGACCGATCCAAGTACTGGAAGCTGCTGAGCACCGCACCGATGTGTGGCTCTGCTGCCAAGATCGAGCCGGATAAGCCGAACGGGAAAATCGCGACCCTCAAGGGGAAGATTGAAATCTCGATCGAGATCCGCAACCAATACCACAAAGGCACCGCCAAAACGGACAAGCTCGTGCTGATCCGTGACAAGGTGGATTCCCACGCGTGGTATTTATCCAAGACCGAACTGAAGCGCCTGGAAAAGTTGATCGTCGGCGGGGACGATAAGAAAAGGAAACCCGCAACGGAGCCGAAGTGAATCATCGCCGAGGCGAAGGCGATGATGGGCGCGCCCCCCCCCAAAAAATAGCTTCATTTTTTTGTTAACGAACCGAGGTTATGTCCCATAGGCTTACAGGAGAATTACATCGATGGGGCATCAATCCAATACCACAAGCGAATTTATCAAGCTACTCACAGGGCATCAGTCCTCGTTGAGGGCCTATATTGTGTCGCTGATGCCAGGCTCTGATGACATTGACGACGTCCTACAGGACACCAACGTGGTTTTGTGGAAAAAAATGGAGAGTTTTGAACTTGGCACCCATTTTCAAGCATGGGCATTTGCCATAGCTCGAAACATGGTGAAAGCAAACTGGAAGAATAAAAAACGAGACCTGTCTCCTGTACTCAATCAGACCGTAATTGATGCGGTTGCGCAAACATGGTTCCAGCGTGACGCAACACACCCGAGCGCGAAACAGGCAGCACTCGATCGATGCCTCAAGACCCTCCGCGAATCAGAGCGAGCACTAATCGATGCGCGCTACCAGAGCCCTAAATCATTGGAAAAACACGCAAAAGTGATCGGTCGCTCAGCTGAATCCATCCGTGTTTCTCTTTTCCGCATCCGAGAAAAGCTTCGCCAATGCGTCCAGAAACGTATGGCGACCATAGAAGGAGGTGCAGCATGATCCGTGACAAACTTAAGCTCCACATCCAGGCGTTGCTCGATGGCTGTATCACCGATGCTGATCTATCCAGTCTGGAAACAGAGCTCGAACAAAGCGAAGAAGCGCGTAAGCTCTACCTTGATTACACAGAGATCCACTCACTTATGGAGCAAAAGGCCTCTGGGGCATCAGCTGCCTACAATGTGGTCTCCATCGACCGAATAATCAGCAAGCAGAAGCGCATACGCATTGCCGTCTTCGCGGCCGCCGCTGTGCTTATCATCGGTTTGGTAAGCCTGCGTCTCCTCACGGTTCAGGAGGGCCCACCCGCGCTGGTATTCAATACCGCCGCTGGCTCAGAATTCACACTGACCCATGACCCGGGTGACAGCGAAACCGAAGGCATGATCATGGACAAAGGATCCCGTCTTCAGTTATCTAGAGGCACCGTGGAGCTGACTTTCGCATCGGGTGTCCGATCCGTCATTAAGGCACCGGCTGATATGACCCTGCAAGAGGATGACACCTTGTTTCTCAATCGCGGAGCCGCTTGGTTCGATGTGCCTGAAAAGGCCATTGGATTCACCGTCAAAACCAAGGACCTGAACGTGGTCGACCTCGGCACCGAATTCGGCGTGGTGTCAAAACCAGGCGCTTACGGCGAGGTGCATGTTTTTAATGGCAAGGTCAAAGCCAGTGCGCTCAACATCCGCAAAGAGTCCGTGATCCTCGTTGCCAACGAAGCCAGGAGGAATAACCCGACCGGGCGTCTTGATACGATCGCTGTCAACCCCTCCGCCTTTCTCAAAAACTTAGCAGAGCTGCCACCCTACCTCCACTGGGCGTTTGATGAGTATGATCAGTTCGACGTCAAGGGAAGCCACCCAGCCGTCGATGAGGTCGTGACCACGCCAATCTCTCGCCAAGCTCCACCTGAGCTCGTGCAGGGGAAATCAGGGGCAGCACTTTTACTCAATGGCAACAGCCAAGGGCTTCAAACGAACTGGGCAGGTATTTACGGTGATGACCGACCACTCTCTACCGCCGTCTGGGTGCGCATCCCCAAGGGTGCGGATTTGACAGACTGGCCTGCAATCGTTGGCTGGGGTATACCTATGTATAGCAAGGCCAAGTGGAAAGTTCAAGCGACCCATCCGCAGAACGACATCGGCAATCCACCCGTTGCGCGAGTCTCATTGGGTGGTCACTTTTACGATAGTCAAACCCGTTTGGATGATAACCAGTGGCATCACATCGCTGCTGTTTACCATGGCACACACCCCGAAACGGGGGAGCCAGACATGGCCTTGTATGTCGATGGGCAACGGGAAAGCCTCACCCACTACACCGCTCCCCTCAGGCATGAAGGCCTGGACGTGGACGAATACGAGGAAATCAAGAACTCCCCGGATGCTAGGCCAATGATGATTGGCCAAAGTCTTCGCAAGAGCCTTGGTAAACAGGACACCACCTTCCGTGGCCTGATCGATGAACTTTACATTTTCGACGGAGCTCTCTCCCAAGAAGCAATAAAAACCCTAGTAACTTTTACCAACAACCCACAACCCACAGAATAAAATGATACATTCTAAACTAAACAAAACGATAACACTGGGTCTCACCGGACTCGGTCTCGCCGCGGGAACTGCGTCAGCAGCAACCGCCCTCATCGACATTGCCAGCTCCGCTGTCGTAACTGACCCTGCAGGAGACGGCAAATACTGGAACACAATCGGTCAAGCCGATGGAGCACTTGATCACTCCATCACCAATATGGTTGATTCAGCCAATGTCGCTACAGGATTTAATCTGGCAATTGACGTCACTAATATCGATTCTGGTGGAGTTAGTGGCGCCGGCTTTGGTGGCACGGGAGTTAACGGGCCTTCCGGAGCCGATCCTTTCGATGAGGCAAACGTTATCACTGACGGTATTTTCAATAACAATGCTGGCAATGGCACCGCGGTCTTCAGCTTCACTGGCTTAGCCGCTAGCTCTTCTTACAATTTCTCAGCAATCGGCGGTCGTGAAACCAACGGAGATGATGGCGCGATCATCATCCTCGATGCCGCAACGTCCTTTCTTGGCAACAGTGCGATCACCACGGAAGTGAACTATTCGCTGCTGAACGATGGAACGGTGCGCGACTTTTCGGTCACCTCCAATGGGTCCGGCGAAATCTTCTTCGAGTTCCGTAAAGCAAGCACTGGAGATACGGATGGAAGCGCTACCATCAACGGCCTGAGCATCGAAGGTGCAGTCGTCCCTGAGCCATCATCAACCGCACTCATCGGCCTTGGTGGTCTGGCGCTCATCTTGCGCCGCCGCCGCTAGTCTGATCAGTTGAACAAAGTTACCTGGCCCCGTTCTGGTTCACACTGGGCGGGGCTTTTTCGCTATTACCGAACATCAGGCCACACCCCATCACATGAGGTGTGATTTTTCTTTTACCGTGAACCATGAGAAATAGAACGAGGGCTCTGTTATTTGCTAACCGTCACCCTTGCGAAAATACGCTTGAGATTTCCGGTTTGTCCGTCGTCGTTATCGATCGTTGCCTTATCGAGGGGCACAGTAATGTCACTACCAGTTCCGGGGTGAATCGATGCAGAATTCCAGTTATCCAAATCGGTGCTCCAGAGAATTTCGTAGCTTCGTCCGGCGATGCTGGGCCAAGTTACAGAGAAGGTCGTAGAGGCGTCGGCGAGATTTACGATGCGAAAGAGGCTACCCGAGTCATTCGGGTCGGTGCCGGCGATGTTTTCGGAGAGGTTGTCGGAACCGTCGCCGTCGTTGTCGAGAGCCGCATCCTTCGGTGAGTCGCGGTCGAGGCTATTGGCATCTTCGTAGGTGTTGCTCATGCCGTCGGCATCGTTGTCCGGCTCGCGACCATTGAGGGCGGCGGCACCGGTGGTGCGCAGTTGATCGAGAATGCCGAGAAGGTCACGACCAGTGACGGTGGTTAGTTCCGCGCGGATGGCTGCATCGCCAGTGAAGGCAGAAATTCGGTTGGTATCTTCACCCAAATCCACCGGCAGTTCAAAGAGCTGTTTTGGGGTGCATTGGTCTGTGCCTTGGGCATTCGAGATGGTATTATTGTCCGAATCCCAGGAGTCGTCGTCACCTCCGCCTCCGGTCGAATCGATCAGCTTCCACCCGTCCGGCGTTTTCAGCGCGAGGTGGTTGTTGAGGGAGCAGAGCACCACACCGCTGCGTGGATCGCCGGGTTTTTGCTGACCACGAACGATATTGAGAAAGGATTCGCCGTCGGGCGCGGTTGTGGCGGGCAGTTCCGCACCGAGGTAGGCCGCGATGGTCGGGAAAATATCGACCTGGGAGATCAGCTCCTCGGTAACGGCCATGCCTGCTGGGGCCTGCCCCGGCCAGCGCACGATGAGGGGCACACGGGTGCCGCCCTCCCAGATATCGCGTTTGACGCCTCTCAAGGGTCCATTGGCATCATCGCCGTTTGCAATCGTTTGCGCAATGGCATCCTTTTCCGGGCCATTGTCGGACGTGAAGATGATCAGCGTGTCATTGGCCAGACCGTTCTCATCGATGGCGGCAATGATCCGCCCGATTCGGTCATCCACTTCGGCCATCCAGCGTGCGTAGTCGTAGGCGCCGTAGCTGCCAGTATTAAATTCTGGCGTGATCGCCCAGGGCTTATGGGGGGAGTAGAGTGCGACGTAGGCGAAAAAGGGATCGGGGTCGGATGCGGTGACCCGCTCGTTGATGTAGCTTTCGAAGTCGGCCACCATAATGGGCCCGGCATCAATCTGACGGTAGGAGGGATCGCCCAGGCCCGCGCGTGAATCATTTGCGCCCACAACCGTGCTATTCAAATCGGACTGGCTGAACCACTGGAAAGTATCCGAACCGGTCGCATCCCGGAAGTAGCCCTTTCGTCCGTTGGGTAGCTTGTCGCCGTATTCGTTGAGGGCACCGCTGTCTTCGACCCAGTATTGAACTGAATCGTCGTGCAGATACACATAAGGGGGGAAGTTAATGACGGCCCCAAGCCCACGGAACGTGTCGAAACCGATATCGGTGGCGTGCCCTTCGATACGGCGGGTCCAGTCCACATCCGCTGGGTTGGATGGATTCTCAGTGTTGGTAATCCGGTCATTCGTTCCCGGCGCATACCATTTGCCGCCGAGGTGCCACTTGCCGAAGGCGGCGGTGTCGTAGCCCTGCGTTTTCAGGAATTCCGCCAGGGTCACATCGCTGTCCAGCGGGATGTTATCAATTCCCGACTGGTAACCGTAATGGAAGGAAATGCCCTGGAAATTTCTCCAGTTGTAAATGCCCGTGAGCAGGGAATAGCGCGAGGGAGTGCAGACTGCGTTGGCCGAGTGCGCTTGAGTGAAGGTGACGCCTTGGTCGGCGAGAAGATCCACGTTTGGTGTGGGTGATGGTGGGTTGGTGCCGAAGAGCGCGCCGTAGCGCGAGATGTCGCCAAATCCGAGGTCATCGGCATAGATGATAACCACGTTGGGCTTAGCCGGGCTCGGTGTGAGATTGGGAACGTCATTCGCATCGGTAGGGCTGGAGCCTAACGCGGTCTCCGCCTCGTCGCGGTAGCTGTCTCCGTCGGTATCGACGAAGGGAGACGCATAGCCGTTGTCAGAGGGTTGGGTATTCGGGTCGCTGCCGGCGGCGATCTCTGCGCCATCGTTGAGGCCATCGGCATCGGAGTCTGGGTTGTTCGGAGCGGTGGAGTCTCCCGGAGCTGAGCCCTTCACAGCAGATGTCCAGGGGTTGAGGGTGCCGTTGACTTCTGCGCCATCGTTGAGGCCATCATTATCAGAATCGGAATCCTGAGGGTCGGTGCCATTCTGGAATTCCTCCAGATTCGTCAGACCGTCGGGGCCGCCAGTGGCATCGTTATCCACGGCGGCGTCATTCGGATCGCCCTTATTCAGACTATTGGCATCCTCCCAAGAATCTGGCATCCCGTCTTCGTCGGTGTCGGTGTCGGGCAGCACAGAAAGCGTATAGCCGTTCAAAACCTGAAAGATTGAGGCTTGAGGTTCGTCATAGCGGATGCCGAAGAGGACAACATCATTTGCCGTATTCGCCTCGGTGACTCCGGACAGCGTGAACCCTGAGGCGGTGATTCCTGTCTGTTGTGCCAAGGTGTCGGCCACGCCGGTATCGACTTCTTCTGAAGTGTTGTAGGCGCTGTATTTGCCGTCCCAGTCAGCCAGACCTGTAGCGCCCCCGCTGTTCGGGAAATTGCTATTCGGATAAAAGCCGATGTAGTCGACCTTATATGAACCTCCAGCGGACAAAGTCGTCGTTGAGTCTGAGGTGTTAAAAGACAGTGCAAAAGATCTCGTGGCGATCTCTCCTAAAGATAAGGATTCGTTAGCCATGATATCCGCGACACTGAAGACCATAAAGGCGCGGAAATCTAGCGTGTCGCCGAGATTTCGCCCGGTCGAACCGGTTGAAGCAGCGTTTACGTAGTTGCTACTAACGATGGCTGCGTCTGAGTTGGAGCTCGTGTCCGCTTGGGCTGTTGTCGCTACGAAGAGGCAGCTCGAAGCAAGCGCCACAGAAATGATGCTTTGGGTATTATTCATGGTCATCAAATGGGGCCGTAGACTTTTTAAGGATCACTTGCAAAAAAAAGCCCCGCCCGGCGCATGCCAGAGCGGGGCTGAAAGATTGAGCCGTTTATGCTACTAGCGGCGACGGCGCAGGATGAGCGCAAGCCCACCAAGACCGATCAGAGCAGCGCTGGATGGCTCAGGAACAGCCGTGAGGGTGTAGCCAGTGAGGGTTTGGTTCTCAGTGATGTTCTGAGGCTCGTCATAGTTGATGCGGAAAAGCACATAATCATTGGCTGAATCTGCCTCGGTAACACCTGAAAGGGTGAAGCCAGTTGCGGTGATTCCTGTTTGGTCTGCTAGGGTATCTGTAACACCAGTATCCACAGTTGTTGTAGCGGCAGAGCTATAATTGCCTCCCCAGCTTCCTAGCCCAGAACCAGCCCCTGAATCAACGAAACCGTTGTTGTTTCCAAAGAAACCGATATACTCGACATTATATGTGCCGGCATTAGTCATGGCGATTACTTCATTGGTATCAAAGGTAAAGGTAAAGGATGTCGTTGCAAGGTCTCCTAAAACCAGTGATTCGTTGGTCAGGATATCCGACACGCTAAAGACCATCACGGCACGGAAATCCCGAGTGTTTCCATCATTGCGTCCGACTGCTCCAGTCGCATCTGCATTAACATAATCATTATCGATGATGGTAGCGTCAGAAACTGCCACAGTAGCTGCATTGGCGGAAGCGGTAATTGTTAATAAGCCAGCAGCGACCGCGAGTGGGATTGTTGTTTTTAGTTTCTTCATTTTAAATAGTTGGTTTGTGGCAGTTATTGGTTGGTAGATTTGTAGATTTCTCTTCCTGAGAAGACCAGAGTCGTAAACAAACAGCTTGCAGTCGAAGAATCTTAACAAAGAAGTTACAGAATTTTCATTTTTTTTTTCAGGGGGACTCTTTCACCGAGACGTTGTCGATGGCTGGTGAGGATATCCTGGTGTCTGGGCTGGTCTCAGTCAGGACGAGGGTTGTTTGCTTGGATTTTGCGATAAATACGAATTTTGTGGGTTTGCTGTAACCGCTGTCAGAGACGCTCTTGCCAGTGCGGGATGCGGAGGCTTGGGTGAGGTGTAAACCAGTGGTGACAGCACCGTCGTAGACTGTTGCTGTAATCCGGAGATCGCCAGAATTGACAAAGACCCCACCCATTTCAAAGCTGACTTCGTATTGGTAACCCGGAATGGTGTTGAAGGTCTGCCAGATTGAATTGTCGGATGTGCCGACTTTATGATCGAGGTCTCGCGAACGAAAGCCGATCTGCGTGTCGCCAGTGGACGAAACAATGGTCGTGTCATCGACACCATGTCCTAGGGTTCCATTGCTTGAATTAAGAGTCACGGAGACATTGCGTCCAAAATTCCATCCGGGTAACAGGCCAGCGGTGGCGCGCGATCCGTATTTTGATTCGTCTGGGCGATCCCCCGCTTCAAAATCACCATTGACGAGTAGAACCATTGGTAACTTGGTGAGAAAGAGCTCAGAATCTACGGAAATAGCTTGAAGGTTACCGTCGGGTAAGCGGCGCGCTGCTTGGCCTTCCATGAGCGTCTCCTTGGTACCTGATTGCGCATCTACTTCGACACTGCCTGAAAATACATGCACCTCATCCGCAGTGCCGGGTGTCGAGCGAACTCCAAATTCAGTACCGAGATCGGTGACCAGAAATCCGGGTGTCTTTACTCTGAAGCCTGTGCCTTCCTCAGAAACTTCTGTCCATACAGTTCCGTAGCTCAGATCCAGCTCCATCTCATCACGGAGTTGGAACTTAGCCGGTGCTGTTACCACGCTCCGTGTGCCGTTCTTTAAAACCAGCTCAAAAGTACCTTGAGTGAGGGTTACGATCGATTCGTCAGTCAGGCCCTCTACGGTGGATCCCCCCCCTGAGCCGGGGCTCTCAATGGTGTAAAGGCTACCGTGTGCCACTTCATAATTAGCCATGACAGTTGGCTCGGAAACAAAGATCAGCTGCATCGCGACCAATACGGCGATGATCACGGCGGCGGCGGCGATAATCGAAACCCGGAACGTACGGCGACTCTCAGCCTGCAGGCGGATATCCGCCAACGAGCGGGCGGCATCCACGGAAGTAAAACCGGATATACGATAGGCGAGCGACTGCTCCAGGGCTGCGTATTCGTAATAGCGTGCGCGTGCAGCGGGATCGGACTTCAGTATATTGCGTAGCTCAAAGCATCCAGCCTCGCTGAGTGTTCCATCAAGAGCGTTCTGGATTGCGCTGTCTAGTTCATCTGGACTCATAGCTCCGCTCCTTTCTCTGATAATCGCCTGTTCACACATTCCCGCAGAGCTGCACGCAGCCGATGCAGTGTGACGGAAAGAGATGATACGCTGCGCCCCGCTTCGGAGGCAAATCTGGCAAGGCTAAGGCCGGATTTGTAACGGTGGTCGAGTAGTTTGCGATCCTGTGGTCTTAGTTTTTTCAAGCAATGTTCCAAAGCGTCCAGTCTCAGGTCGCTGGATAGGAGCGAATCAGGAATTTCCTCAGTCACTGTCTCTAGTAGCTCTTCGTCCATCAGGACAATACCCTCGCGTTTCCGTTTCTTCAGATGGGCAAGAACCTCGAAGCGCGCAATGGAGAATGACCATGCTCGGAAATTTGTCCCTATTTCGAAGTCTCCCTGTTTCTTCCAGAGCACCATGTTGACCTTCTGCAGAACATCTGCGGCCTCTGAGTCACCTGGCATCAGAGTGATGACATAGGCCCAAAGATCAGCCTGATGCTTAGTGAGCAGGCCGACAAATGCTAGGTCATTCTGTTGATCTGATGAAGACATTTGTGTGAAAAGGAAAACAGTAAAGGATTAAAGGCACTTTGCCAGCATGACCATTTAATCAAAATGCCAACGACAATAATAAACAGCCAAAATGCTAAAAATCTTAACCTCTAGACAGCCATTTCTTTTTTAGGGGAGAGATAACAACAGCAAAAAGCACAAAATGCGCAGGTCTCCCCCTGTGTTTTCAATAACAACTCTCGGGCCGTATCATCCAGAAAAATACCCACGCATTTTTTCAGGCGTTAGCTGCCTATCGCATCCCTTTACCCTCTGGCGGAACTATTCTGCGAAGAGGATTACTTCTTCTTTTGTTTATTGATTTCCGGTGGGAGGCCTTGGTCATACCCGTTGGTGCTGAATGGGCCGACGGGCATGCCGTCGGTATTGTAGAGGAGGTTCCCGAGTGGCTGGGTTGTGTAGGCATAGCGGACGGCTTTGGGTTCTTTGACGCCTGTGGCTGCCACGACAAGTTGGGAGCCTTCGATTGTGCATGTTGCCCAGTGCCAGGTGTCGTCCTTGCTTTGAATAGCCAGCCATTGCAGTTTGGCTGTTGGCGTTGGAGTCGGCGGAAGGAAGGCAGCGGGAAGGGTGGTCGCTTTCTTTGCGATCATTAATCCCTTTTTTGCATCATCGGTGAATGATATGCGGATGGTATTTCCCTCGATGACGTGAGTTTTGTAAAGCGGACACGCTGTTACGCCCTTGATCCCGTAGACCTGCTTCAAAACCGATCGTGCCAGGCGGTCGCCAGTATTGTATTTATTGGGAGGGTGTTCGCTAGGTGTGCCGACATCGATCGTCACCGCCATACCTGTCTGCTTCAATGCCAAGGTCTCAAAATACGCCTGACGGATTTCAGCACGGCCATCGCCTCCCGCGGGATTGTCTTGAGGTGACGTTTTGATGCCCGGCAACTGGACGAAGTGTATGGGGAAATCACCTTGATTCCATGCCTTTCGCCATCCTGTGATGAGTGATTCTAGCTTGGGCTGATAAGCGCGCCGGTCATTTTCATTGCTCTCGCCCTGGTACCAAATGGCCCCGCGAATACCGTAACCAACGTGGGGTTTTAAAAGGCGGGCGTAATTCTTGCCCGTGGGATAGGGAGGCTGGTTGAGCCAACTTTCGATATTTGATCCGCCCACGGCGGTCGTGATCACGCCCATGGGAACGAGTGCGTCCTGCTGAACGCGGCGGATAAAGTAGAAGGCAACCCTGGACATCTTTATGGCGGTTTCGGGGCTGCAGACTAACCAGGTATCATCCTTGGGGGAAAAATGCCGGAGCGATGGGTAGTTTGCTTTGGGGATACTGTCTGCTGGATAATTCTTTATGTGAACGGCACGTCTCATGCTGCCCGCCATATTGGACTGGCCGGCACAGATCCAGACATCACCCATGATCAGGTTATGGATCTCGGATAGCTCCTTCTTGCCGTCTTTTTCGCAGCTAATGGTCATGGTTTTGCCCGTAACCGCATCGTTGACGGTCATTAACTTGACCGCATCCATGGGGTCGAGCACCAGGCGCCACATGCCGGCAGCATCCGCATCAGCAGTTTTCGTCTGGCCATCAAACGTGACGGTCACTTGGGCATCGGGCAACGACATGCCCCAAACGGGCACGTGCATCTTCTGCTGCAAGATGCCATTGTTACGAAACGGTAATCCCATCTGCGCCTTCAAGGTCGGCTTTGGTGGTGATACACTCTCTGGCTTGGCCGCCAGGACATAGGCCGAGCTTGTGGCAAGAAGAATAATGAGTGCTCGGAGTAGGAGGTGATGATTTTTGTGGGTCACTATGATGCCTGTTAACTGGTTATTCAGAGCGTTCGTGAACACTCGGGAGTGTTCTCAGAATACGTCTCGGAAACCATATGTCGAGAAAAGTTCCTCTCATCAAAGCCATGGCGAGCCTGTTCCAAACGAAGTTCACCACCGGCACCCCTTACCTGCACTGGTCGTTTGATCGACTCGATGACGGCCACTTCCAGGCCGTGGGCACTATCTCCAATGCCAGTGAATACCCAGCGGAACTCCAAAGTTCGAACCAGAAATCCGCCCCCGTGAGTGGCGCGGTGAATGCGGCGGACTGCCAGGCACCCGGGCCATTTGGCAACGCATTTTCGATGCAGGGAAACGGACTCTTTGCACAGACCACCTTTCCGAGTATCGGCGGCCAGGCACCGCGCACCGTGGCCGCCTGGGTGCGGCGCCGTGCCGGTCGCAACTACTCGGACAGCGCATCCTACTGCAGCTGGGGTAACCCGGCGCCAGGGCAGATGTGGGGGGGGGCATGCGCAGGCAGAATGCCCTGACCTTATCCACCAGCACCGGCAGGTCACAATGCTCCACCCGGATCCATTCATCTTATTCCCCTGATCGCTGGGTGCATATCGCCAGCGTCTACACCAGCATCACCACTGCCGAGGGCGACCTCGATGAACTCTACCTCTTCCGAGGAGCACTCAGTGAGCAGCAAATCCGACAGCTAATGGAGGAAAACCGAGTGGATTCGCTGACACGCTAGGGCTCAATCAGGAGGGGGTGAGAGCAAAAAACATAAAAAATATAAAAAACATCACTTTTTGCATTGCCTTTTCGAAATCTTCTTATATAGATTCGTTGGAAGCGGTTCTTGTGCGAAGAGCAGCCAAGGACACAACCTCAGCAACCAACCCCCCACACACCCCCATTAGAGCATGAAAACATTGAACAAATCAACATTAGCCATCGCAGTCGCGGTAGCAAGTCTCGCGTCAGCCAATGCGGCCGTCGTATTCACCGATGACTTTGAATCACCTGACTTGGATGCCGGAGGGCCTCTAACCTATAGTCTCACTGGTACGAGTGCTACAAGTAGAACCGCATCATCCGATTGGGTTAGATCTACTGCGGGTTACGGCGCTTCTTCTAACGGTCTTATTGATGCTGCTTATGAAGGATTCACAGCACCCGGAGGCAACCAAGCCTACGGTTTTCGCTACTCGAACTCTGGTGTGACGACTTCTTTTGGCACTATTGGTGCTCTGACTGCAGGAACGATCATTACGGTTTCCTTTGATGTGTTTGATGACGGCACGAACGGCGGTAGCACGCCATTATCTGCTGCCCTTGCAACATTTGATGGCGCAGGCACCCGCAATGATACCGACGGGGGGGGTGGTTTGCTTCAAAATACTTCATCGTATCTCGGTGCAGTCTCTGGTTCTGCACCTGCTTCTGGATTTTCAACTTGGCAAATCATCTATACTGTCGGTGACGATGTTTTAGATGCTGATGGTGCTGGGGCAGGCACAGCGACTACATTTGATACGGGTGTTCTGGGCGATGATATTGCACTCCGATTCCAAGGCGCAACTAATTCTGCTAGTATCGATAATGTCTCTATAGATATTTCTGTTGTCCCAGAACCCTCCACCACCGCTCTTCTTGGCCTTGGTGGCCTTGCCTTGATCCTGCGTCGCCGCAAGTAATCGGGGTAATTTTTACTTATCATTTAATTCATTCACCGGGGCAGTCTGATTTTCAGGCTGCCCCAGTTTTTTGGGGTGAAAAATCGATTATCTAAAAAATCGATTATCAAGGGGGTGATAATGTGACAGGCTTTTGATGGCCGCCTGATCCTCCATCCTCGTCATTGGCAATCGTATTTCAAAAACACCCGCTGATGAGAATCTCCTTGGCTCGGCGGCTAAATAGGGCTACGATGACGGTTTCCTCGGGTTCAGCCGAAGCTCATCAAGTTCACTGACTGGAGGATGTCAAGCCGGCGATTCGCCCTCCGAGGGACCCGTCATTCACGATACTACATTCACAGCTCTGAATGCAATACCCTCCGCAGCCCCTATCCACCCCATACACAATGCTCTCGATCACCTCATTCAAAAAAAAATTTCCTAGTCGTTGGATGCTCACGCTATTTGGATGCTGTTTTTGTTCTTCCTTAAAAGCAACACCCGCTGCCGATTTCACCTACTACCCGGCGGCGATTGTCCCAGAATATTCGGAATCTTTTGTGGTAAAAAACTCTTGGGGTGATCCATTCTCTGTTAAAACGCAAAACCTGCTCGGTCTAGCCAGTGATTATAAAATAGTTTTTCCTATTATCAACTTTACCGGTCAGCTGCCTATTGCGTTTACGGGTAACACGCCAACTTTTAGCGATACCCATATCAACAATGTCGTTGATAACCCGTCACGAAACTGGACCCATACAGATACCTCTGTGACGGAGGAGGGGATCCGCCTCTATGCGATGAGGACACAAGGTGATATCTATGGAGAGATTCCTGGTAGTATCGATTTAGAAACAGATATTCCAAGGTGGGACTGGCTTGAGTTGGCAAAGTATTGGACCATTGGTGCCAATGAAGTTAAACGTGGAGTTATTTTAAAGCGGCGCATTGAAACCGTTGGTGTTGTGCAGACAACGAAATATCGACGTGATGCCGAATACATTGATCCGCATAACAACACCCCAGACTATGACACTACTGGGCCGAGCTATCGAATGACAAGTCAAGAGACCATTGAGCATCGGTCTGTTATTGCAGGCATGGACACGGTCCCTTATCTTTTTCCAGGCTCAGAATTAATTGGGCCAATTTTCTATACGAGACCCTACAGCGCAATCGTCCGTATTACGGAATTGAAATATCTGAGTTTGAGGAGGGAAACGTTTGTAAAAGAAAATGGAGAGGAGACGTCGATAGCTGTGACAACAGATTTACCCGATACCGTCACTAGGATCGATTGGATTGTTAAGGGGCACGGGGTCGTTCGATCACTCCCGATAGAGGGCCAATATTTAGACTTTTTAATGGACCTGCATATATTCAATGACGGGAGCAATGTCGTGGGAGCTACGAGCTTGGCGAACTTGGGGCTAACGCAGAACCCTTCTTCTGAGGTACTGCGATCATCTGGAGGTCATCTGGCAAACCCTTCAGATACCTTTCTTGTTCAAACCAATCAGAGATTAGAAATGTGGCCTTGGCCCGTGCCATATGCTTTTCTTCCTGAAGCGCATCCGACGTGGTATATGGATGCAGATGGCGATGGCTACGGAGATCCTGACGTCAATCTGATTTCTGACGTCCGCCCTGATGGCTATGTCTCAAAATCAGGTGACTGTGATGATACGGATGCCAGCCTGAATCCAGAAACAAAATGGTATGCAGATACAGATGGCGATGGATACGGCAACGCCTTGGACAGCAAGACGCAGTGTGAGCAGCCTGTGGGCTATGTTATGAATGACGATGATAGTGACGACCTGGACCCTTTAGTTCATACAGACCCAGGTCTTTTCGGGGGCAATGCAGAACATCCGGATGACCCTGCAACGCCTCCTGTCTCGACGCCTTCAACGGTGGTCACGTCTAGAACGAGTAAATACTCCGGGTTCCTTTCCTCTGCCGACGGCAGTGAGATACGGGGTTACTTCAAGAGTATTAAGGTGTCGAAATCAGGAAAGCTCACGGCTAAGATGTATTTTGGGAATGTCTCATACTCACTGAAAGGCTTGTTTGATCAAAACGGTCAATACTCCGGGCTGATTACTCCCAAAAAAGGTAGCCCGGCTACGGTTAATCTTCAGTTGGTGAGCACGTCCGAAGGTGGCGACAAGATCGAAGGCACCGTCGTTGTCGGAAATCAGACGTCCAATGTGGGCGCGGTGAAGTCGGGGGCGACAGGTTCCCAAGCAGGCGGTTACACCATCCTTATCCTGGGTGATGAGGGTGAGACCACTGCACCACAAGGGCATGGCTATGCTCTGATGACCGTGACTTCCGTGGGCACCGTCAAAATGAAAGGCTTACTCGGTGATGGTAGCAAGTGGACGGCGAAGTGTTATGTCACACCCGACGGTGAGATGCCCTTGTATGCGGCCTTGTATCGTAAGGCTGGATCACTGGGTGGACTGGTGCGTTTCCGTAATGTCGACGGGGTAAGCGATTGTGACGGTGCGGTGCACTGGCACAAGCCGGGTACTACCCGTATCCTTCCTTACTCTGGTGGGTTCGACCTCCAGCGTAACTTGATAGGTTCCCGATTCAACTACACGGGGTCACGCTTGATCGCAGGAGCTCTGAATTCAGTGCCAAACGTTGCGGCTCATGTCGGTGAAGGTTCCGGTGACCCTTCAAGATCATGGGATCTGGAGTGGACGTCGGCAAACAAGATCTACTACGCGGGCCCGGAGAAGGTGAAAGTATCCGTGAAAACAAAAACTGGCCAAATTAAAGGATACATAACGAGTAACGGCACGAAGCAGAAGGTGGAGGGGGTCGTTTTTCAGAAACAGGAATTGGGCGCCGGATTTGTCTCTATCAAACGAGGGAACACACGCCGTCTGGTGATGGTTCCCAAGGAGTGATGGAAATAAACAATAAAAATGCCAGGCAATAAAAATGCCAGGCACAGGGTGACGAATTTTAGCTGAGCTCGATTCGCTCCCCCCACTCGTCGAGAATCTCCTTGGCTCGGCGGGAAAGGGGCCTAAGTTTGCATCATAGACACTGTGAGCACATTCCATGCTCAATCGCCCTATGAAAGCCGATCCGATTGCCACGCTCAAAAAGAAAATTTCGAGCAGTCAGCGCCCGTTCCGGGTTCTTATGGCGATGCGTCGCCACGTCGAGAGCTTTGCGCAGATTCCTTGTTGCTTTGTAGACGCGGCAGTGTCAGTTGAGATCGCATATACCCATTGGACGAAGTCGATCCGGCGATCGAAGTATGTGGAGAGGTTCCACCCACTACCCGACGATGCAGAGGAATTTGCTCGCGAATTACTGGATGTCATCCAAAGTCAAGAATTCGACTTTGTGTTTTATGTGGATGAGCCCGCCCTCCTCGCCGTTTATCGAAGCACTTGCTTGAGTGAATATTCAAGGTGGCTTCCCTTTCCCGTCGATTCACCTTTAGGACAGTGCATCGGAGATAAATCCGGCTTCCATCAATTCATGGAGGCGAACAACTTGCCGACCCCGAAAACCTACATCGTAAAAACGGCAGCTGAAGCAACCAAACGATCTGTCGAAATGGGATTTCCTCTCGTGGTGAAGGAGACTGACAGCACAAGTGGAAACGGGGTCTTTGTAGTAGAAGGCCAGGAAGAGTTCGAAGTAATTCTATCTCGTGTCGATCATGGGAAACCCTTCATGATTCAGCAGTTTATTGAGGGAATGACAGTTGTTGCTACCTTTTTATCCTACAACGGTAAGCTAAAAGGTCATATCGTCGTTGAAAAATCCATTGCTCTGAATTCCGGTAAAGGCCCCAGCGTCGCAGGTCGGTTTATTAAAAACAAACCGATTCAAGAGATCTGCAAGGTAATCGCCCAAAAAGGCAATCTCAGCGGCATCACTGGACTTGATCTTATGATCGACCGCGAGGGCACCGCTTACGGTATTGATCCGCACTTCGGGCGCATGACAACACACATCCATTTTGCACCCTATTGCGGCATCCACTTTGGTCATCTATTTCGCGAGTGTTTGGAGGGTAACCTGACCGAGAAGTTACCCGCCACCTCAGAAATCGCGGTGGTTAAATACCCAGAATGCATCTACCTCATCTTTCAGGGAGGTTTATTCCGCCTTCTGAAAGGCTTTCCTTTGTTTAGCAAAAAAACGGCCTATCTATTCAAACAACC
>JABDRB010000014.1 GCA_013041925.1 Akkermansiaceae bacterium
TTTTTCCACCTCTTGAGTTTCGCTTCGATTTTCCGAGCCTCTGCCATGTCTGCAAATTCACGGTAAGCAATCACCTCAACGGGGAGCCCGAGGCGCTTGGTTGAATGAACCATCCCCGTGTTGTGCCGCGCCACCCGCGTATCAACGTCCTCCGTGCAGCCGATGTAATACCGCCCTTGCGCTCCCCTCAGCATGTAAACGTATGCCATCCATTTAATAAAGTAGGGCTGCACGGACTTGAACCGTGGACCAAGGGATTATGAGTCCCCTGCTCTAACCAACTGAGCTACAGCCCCCTTGAGTGGACGCGCAATATACCCAATGTTGAGCGCCTGACAATGCCTTATTGGATCAAAATTCTCAGTCGATGGCACCTCTTCCCGTCTCCGCATTGCTGTGTATACTTGACAGACACCACCAATACCGTAATTGTTAAACGACTCACCCCCTGTCGACATGCGCTGGAAAAATCGAAGATCAAGTAGTAACATTGAAGACCGCCGTGGAACCACCACTCGAGCTAACGGAGGCCCCATTGCCGGCGGCGCGCTCGGCAGCATCCTCATCTCTCTGTTCAGACGTGGCAGCGGCAAAACCAAACTCGCGCTTATTGGCGGCGTAATCATCGCTTGTTTTGTATTCAAGATGAATCCCCTCTCACTGCTCGGCTTCTCCAGTGGCGGCGGCAGTCGACAAACCGTACAATCAAATGGTCGACCCGCCGACCCAAGAATCAAAGAATATTTTGCCAAACTCAAAGGCACCAACGAGGACATCTGGCAACAAATCCTGCCGAAATATGATATCCGGTATCGACCGTCGAAGATGGTCATTTACACGACCCGCACCCACACCGCTGGTGGTATCGCGGATGCCCGCATGGGCCCCTTCTACATGCCCGCCGATGAAACCATCTACATCGACCCGACCTTTTTCGACGAACTCAAAACCCGCTTCGGCGCCAAGGGCGACTTCGCTGAGGCCTACGTTATCGCCCACGAGGTCGGCCACCACATTCAGAAAATCCTGAAATTAACCGATCACGTTCACAACCAGAAAGGCCGGATCCCACCAATAGAATACAACCAGCTCTCCGTGCGACTCGAACTCCATGCCGATTTCCTTTCCGGTATCTTCGCCCACCACGCTCAGGAAAAATTCAATTTTCTCGAAACGGGTGACATCCAAGAGGCCATGGACTGCGCCGAGGCCATCGGCGACGACCGGATCCAGAGCCAGGCACAAGGACACATCCAACCCGACCTCTTTACCCACGGCACCTCGGCCCAGCGCAAACGTTGGTTCATGCGTGGCTACCGCAGCGGCGACCTTAACGACGGTAACATCCTCTTCAGCATTCGCTACCAAGACCTGTAAGCCGTCTTGACCTGAGCATCGATATCTCCAAAGATGTCGCCATGCGAAAATCCTGTCTATCGCTTGCCCCTCTCGCTTGCCTCGCCATCCTCACGTGCGCCCTCCTCACCAACTCATGCTCAACCGGAGGCTACACCCCAGGTGGCACGTATGGCCCACCCAACATGGGCGGCCCTACCACCGCTGAGCGCGCTGCCAAAATCGCCAGTGAAGCCACGGGAAGTTTCTATTATGGCCGACGCTACTACGTGGAAAAAACCCGCTTTTGGGGGTATCTCAGGAAACCACGCCAGAGTGCAAAGTCCGCCCGACTTGTCGTTTTTAACGAAAGCAGAAAACGCAACCCGGACCGACTCCCCGAGGCTGGCCCCGCCGGTCAACGCTACGGGTTCGACCAGAATTTTGAATACCGGATCCGTGGATACTACACGGGGAAAAAAGTTTACGAAGTGAACTCGAATCAAATTCTCCCTGAGTTTATGCTCACTGGCTACGAGATGGTGACGCGGAGTCCTGGCTGGTTGTTTAGCCCGAAGGATCACTACAACCCGCAAAGCTTCACGCTCAAACCTGGTTACTAGGACCACCACGATTCACCACTCAACGTCCATTCAAAAAAATGACCATTACCCGTGACGCTATCGCTGACATCCTCGACGAAATTGCCCTTTTATTAGAACTCAAAGGTGAAAACCCGTTCAAAACCCGTGCCTACCGCCAGGGGGCGGAAACCGTGCGCAACTACCAAGGCGAAGTCGTTGCCATGGCCGCCGCCAATAACCTGAAAGACACCAAGGGGATCGGCAAAGCCCTTCAGGAAAAACTACACGAACTTGCCACCACCGGAAAACTCGCGTTCCATCAAAACCTCCGTGCCGAGTTCCCACCCGGACTCTTCGACCTCTTCGGCATCCAAGGCCTTGGACCTAAAAAAGTCCGCTCCCTCTACGATCAACTCGGCATCGATTCCATCGACGCCCTCAAGGCCGCCTGCACCGATGGACGCGCGGCTTCCCTGCCCGGATTCGGTAAAAAATCCATCGAGAAACTGCTCGCCTCCATCGATCTCAAGGAGCAGTTTGCCGATTTTTTCCGCCTCGGCGACGTTGCCCCCTTGGCCGAAACACTGCTCGACACCCTACGCCAGCATCCCGACACACTACGGGCCGCCATCGCAGGCTCATACCGTCGGAGCAAAGAGATCCTCCACGACCTCGACTTCCTCGTTGCCACCTCACAGCCTGCCACCATCACCCAATTTTTCACCACGCTCCCCGAGGTTCACTCAGTCATCGCCTGCGGTGACACCAAGGCCGCGATCCGACTCGAAAATGGCCTCCAGTGCGACCTGCGTGCCGTCTCCAACGAGCAGTTCCCCTTTGCCCTCCAATACTTCTCCGGCAGCAAGGAGCATAACGTCGCGCTTCGATCGCGTGCGCTGAAGTATGGCTGGTCACTCAACGAATACGGGTTGACCCCCAAAGATAAAACCACCGCCGCAGCGCCCTCGGTCAATGAAGAGGCGGACATCTACCGCATCCTCGAGCTCGACCGCATCCCGCCCGAGTTGCGCGAAAACCGAGGCGAGATCGAAGCCGCCGACAAAGGCGAAATCCCGCGCTTGGTCGAACTTGAAAACCTGCGTGGCACTTTCCACAACCACACCACCGAGTCGGACGGCAAAAGCTCTCTCGAGGAAATGGCTGATGCTGCCCGCGACCTCGGCCTGCAATACCTCGGAATCGCCGACCACTCAAAAGCCCAGTTCCAAGCACGCGGCCTCCATCCAGACCGGCTACTCCGCCAGGTCGAGAGCATCCGCAGCCTGAACCAACAATGGGATGATTTCCAACTTTTTGCTGGCACCGAGGTCGATATCCTCAAGGATGGCAGCCTTGATTTTGATGATGATGTTTTAGAAAAACTCGATTACTCGGTCGCGTCGATCCACGGATCATTCCAGCTCTCCGAAAAAGAGCAAACCGCCCGCATCATCCGCGCCATGGAGAACCCGCACGTGACCATGATCGGCCACCTCACAGGTCGACTCCTGCTCACCCGCAAAGGTTATGATCTCAAGGTGGAAAAGATCCTCGATTGTGCCGCGGCCACAGGAACCATCATCGAGCTCAACTGCAACCCACGCCGTCTCGATATGGACTGGCGCCACTGGCACCGCGCCCGCGACAAGGGAGTCATCACCTCCATCAACCCCGATGCTCACGGCACCGAACAATTGCAATACCTCGCCTTTGGCATACGCATTGCTCGTAAAGGTTGGCTACGCCGTGAAGATGTGCTTAATTGTCAAACGCTCGACGAAGTCCGATCCTGGCTCGCTAAACCCAAAGGTCAGCGCTAATCGCCCGACCATCACCTACTTTCCACCCCACCTTTTTACCCCCCTCAGAGCCCGTGTCCGAACTCAAAAATAACGCCAAGCGAGAGCTTGCAGCCATTGCCACTGGAAAACTCTCCCGCATGGAATGTGCCGAGCACGTCATGCGCTTTATTAAGGCGGAAGAAGCCAACATCCTTGAACTCCACCGCAAAGGGGCCGGCGGCCTCGAGATCGCAACCGCCCGCTCTGAGCTTCTCGACTCCGTGCTCACCGTGATGTTCCAAGCCGCCATCGGACGGCAAGAAGGGATAGCACCCGTTGTCGCCCTCGTCGCCCAAGGCGGCTATGGCCGATGCCACCTGAACCCGTCGTCGGACCTCGACCTCCTCTTTCTCCTGCCTCGGGCGTCCCACAAACTGCCCAAGAGAATCTCGGACATCATCGAGGAAGTCCTCTATATCCTCTGGGACGCCGGGTTTAAAGTCGGGCACGCCTGCCGCTCTATCGGCGAGTGTATCAATGAAGCCCGTGCCGACCAGCAGAGTAAAACTGCCCTCATGGACGCCCGGTTCATCGTCGGTGACAACGACCTTTTTGATACCTTCACCACACGCTTTGACAAAGAATGCATCACGAAAAACCAAGAAGCATTCCTCGAGCTCCGGCGCCAAGATCTGCGCCTGCGTCATGAAAAATACTCACACACCGTTTTTCTTCAGGAACCACACGTCAAGGAGAGCTGCGGGGGGTTACGCGATTTCCAGAACGTCCTTTGGGTCGCCCGCGTCAAATGTGGTTTCTCCTCGCTCGAGGAACTCGTCGAGGCCAAAATCATCACCCAAAGCACCTGCCGCCAACTCAATGAAGGCTATGATTTCATCCAACGTGTCCGCAATGAACTCCACTACGAAAACGGCCGATGCACGGATATTCTGACCCTCAGGCTCCAAGGTGTTGTCGCCACCCACTTCGCCTACCCCCAAAAAACCATCCTGCGCCGATGTGAGGCATTCATGCGCGATTATTACCGCCACTCACGCGCCATCTACACCCACAGCACCTCGCTGATGGAATACTTTGAAATCGAACGTCAGGACCGCACCGGCAACGGCCTATTAGGCATCATCCCCTTCGGGAAAAAGAAATCGAAAACGGAAAAATTCGATGGTTTCATCTCACGCAACGGCCGCCTTTTCCTCGAACATAAAAACAGCCTGACCGATGACCCCTGCCGGCTCATGCGCCTCTTCCAGCACTGCCAACTCCGCTCGCTGGAACTCAGCCCGCAGGCACGCAAATACATCCACATTGCTGGAAAAAAAATCGACCGATCCTTCCGCTACAATATCAAAAACCGGGAAACCTTCCGCGCCATCCTCGAGCGCAAGGGCGAGGTCGCCCGCATCCTCCGGCTGATGCACCGCACCAAGGTGCTCGACCACTACCTGCCCGAGTTCGGCGCGATGGACTGCCTCGTCCAACACGAATTTTTCCACCGCTATACCGCTGACGAGCACACGCTACGCTGCATTGATCAGCTCGACAGTCTGACCGATCAAGGAGATGAAAAGAACCCGAATCATAAACTCTACCGTCGACTCCTACACGACGTCCAGGACCCCTACGCGCTTTACCTCGCCCTGATCCTTCACGATACGGGTCGCGCCGAAAACGTCCGCGAGCACATCGACGGGTCTACCATCCTCGCAGATAAGGTGTGCCGCCGGCTTCAGATCCAGAGCGGACGCCGGACGATGATCATGTTTCTTGTCGACCACCACCTCACCTTCTGGCGCTACGCAACGAGTCGCGACCTGACGGACATTTCCGTCATCGAGGAATTTGCAGGCATCATGAAGGACAAGCGTAACCTCGACGCGCTGCTGCTCTTTACTTGGGCCGATTCCAACGGAACCAATGATGAGGCGTGGACACCATGGAAAGAAACACTGATGCTCCAGCTCTACAACGCCACGCGCATGTGGTTGAAAGAAGGCAAAGAGCAGTTCAAATCCATCCTCTCCGATCATAAAGAGGGACTCCTAGAGCGTTGTCGGAAAATTCTCAGACCGTCCTACCATGAGGAAATGGAACGCCACTTCAAGATGATGCCCAGCCCGTATTTCCGGTTTAGGGAGCCACGCAATATCGCGATCCACATCAAGTCGGCCAAAACATTCCGCAAACGTGACGCCGCCGCCCGCGAGAAAGCATTCGAGTGCGAAATGCGCTGGATCGATCGCGATGACCGCTCACACACCGAACTCATTGTCACCGCATGGAATCGACCGCTTTTACTCGAAAAAGTATGCTGCGCCCTCGCCGCCCATGAGATCAATATCATTTCCGCCGACGTCTACACCCGCACCGATGGTGTTGTGTGTGATATCTTCCAAGTCTGCACCGTCGACCACGACCCCGTCACCTCTGAGCGCGACCGCAAACGGGTCCTTGAAACATTCCGCGCCATCAACCAGGATCCAGACCCTCATAAGGACTACGAGCCCGAGAAACACCTCAAAGCCAAAACCAACTTGTTACGCACCGACAGCACCGAGGGGGGGATCCCGTTTCCCACGCACGTGCATATTTCCAACGAACTGAGCGATACCTGCACCGCCATCGATATTCAGGCGCTCGACCACATTGGCTTGCTGCACGACATGTTCCTGAGCATCGGCAAACTCGGACTCGCCACCGTGCACGCACGCATTTGCACAGAAAAAGGCGCCGCCATGGACACCTTTTACGTCACTTGGCCCGATGGATCCAAGGTAGAAGATGAAAACAAACACCGTGAGATTGAACAAACGTTGAGTGAGATCATCAAATAATCCGCCCCCCGCAAAATAGCCACCCGTGACACGTGGCAATCACAGCAGGTTGGATGGCAACTCCTCCGGTTCATACGACGACTCGGAATCGACGTATTCATCGGCAATCCCATCGTCGTCCGCACCCTGCTCCCCCTGTCGGTCATATCGCTGGACGTCCCTCGAAAAATCGCCGTCACTATCGGGCAAACTCGCGATCAGCTGCCATAAAAGAGAACCCGCATCATCTGCCCCCAGACGATAATACACATTCCTCCCCTCCTTTCGGCTTATGACCAGCCCAGCTTGCTCGAGTATCTTTAATTGCTTGGACACATTGTAAGGCAAGCTCTGCAAACTGCCGACAAATTCACTGACTCCAACCTCAACACGCTTCGTCACCAATAGACGTAGCATCCTCAAACGTGTCATGTCCGTGAGCGCCTTAAAGGTTTCCGTCATAGGTTTTAAACTCGCCATAATAAATGCGTCTATGCGCATATATACTTTATTTCATGCCGATGCAAGCTTTCATTTTAGCTTCGATCAGCTGCGTGGCGGCATAACCACAGGCAGTATCTCCTATATCGATTCAGATGCCCACTACGGTGGTGGCGATCCGTTGCAGCCTTCTTGATGACGTCCTGCGTCGGGCAGGAAGGTGCTTGGTTCAGTCCTTTTTCTTAAGCAGAGGGAAGAGGACGACGTCGCGGATGGTGGGGGCGCCGGTGAGCATCATGATGAGGCGGTCGATGCCGATGCCGATGCCGCCTGCTGGAGGCATGCCATTTTCGAGGGTTTCGACGAAGTCGTGGTCGATTTCCTGTTCTTCCTCGCCGCCGGCCTGGTGTTCGAGTCGGTCACGTTGGACGTCGGGGTCATTGAGTTCCGAGTAGCCGGGTGAGATCTCCTGGCCGTTGATGATGAGTTCGTAGACCTCCACGGTTTTTCCTCCTGGGGTGACCTTGGCGAGTGGGATGAGCTCGGATGCGACGCGGGTGACGAAGCAGGGGTCGAAGGTGTGCTCCTCGACTTTTTTCTCAAAGACCTGTTGGACGACCTCGTAGTCCTCCATGTTGTCTGAGATTTGGACGCCGAGATCCGTGCATTTGGCGCGGCGGGCTTCTGGCGTGATATCGAAGAAATCGTCGCCAGCGACCTCCTTGATGAGGTCGTGGTAATTGGCGCGTTTCCACGGGCGTTGCAGGTTGATGGTGCGGAGGAGATCGCCGTTTTCGTCTTTGTGATCGATCTGGAGGCCACCGCAGAATTTTTCCGCGAGGTGGCAGGTCATTTCCTCAACCATATCGGCCATGGTTTCGAAGTCGGCAAACGCCTGGTAGGCCTCGAGCATGGTGAACTCTGGGTTGTGCCGGCGGGAGATCCCCTCGTTGCGGAAGTTGCGGTTGAGTTCGAAAACCTTGGTGAAACCACCAACGAGGAGGCGTTTAAGGAATAGCTCAGGGGCAATGCGCAGGGTGAGGTCCATGCCGAGCGCGTTGTGGTAGGTTTCAAATGGGCGAGCGGCAGCACCCCCCGCAACGCTTTGCAGCATCGGGGTCTCGACCTCGAGGTAGTCGCGATCGTGCAGGAAGCTGCGGATTTCGGCAATCATCCGCGAGCGGGTGATAAAGACCTGCGCGGAGTGGTCGTTGCTCATCAGATCAAGGTGACGCTTGCGATACTTGGTTTCGCGGTCAGCGACACCGTGCCACTTGTCGGGCATCGGTCGCAGGGACTTCGAGAGCACAGTGAGTTTACCCACTTTGACTGATGGCTCACCTTTTCCTGTCGTGAACGTTTCGCCATCGACGCCAATCCAGTCGCCGAGATCAAGGAGCTTGTATGCAGCCCAGTCGGTTTCGCTGACGCCTTTTTGATTCAGGTAGATCTGGATGCGACCCTCGACGTCACCGACGGTGGCAAAGACCGATTTGCCCATATCGCGGATGGCGAGCAGTCGGCCGGCGAGGGTGACAGGTTGGTCGTTGGTGAAGTTGGCCTTGAGTTTGCCAGGCGTAGTGGTGGTGTCAAATTGACGGCCGTAGGGGTCGATGCCGAGTTCGCGGAGTTGGGCGAGTTTTTCGCGTCGGACGGCGATGAGTTCGGCTTCGGTCGATTGAGGTGTATCTGGCTGGTCGCTCATGGGGCGCGGAGCATACGGAGGAAACTGGATAATTCAAGGGCTGAAATTGACAGCGATCGAGGGCGTATTGCGCCAAATAGAATGACACCCAGATGAATCATTACCTGGAATCATGAGCCCACAAAGCAAAGGACCATATCTGGCCTACTCGGTGAGCCCCATTTCTCTGGCTTTTTGAATGGGAATCGCCTTGGCCTGACAGACTTGTTGCCAACCGGGGAAGTTCCACGTGTTGGGAAACCCGCGGCACTGCTCGGGTTTGACAGGATTGATCCGGCAACTCTCACCATCGAGCATCACACATTCGTGGTTTTCTTTTTCAATCAAAGACAAGCCAGATCGATTGGTGCGCAGTCGCGTGTATTGATCGATGAATGCCTGGGTCTCCATCCCCAGAAAATCAGCGATTTTTTCAATCTCATCGTCCTCGACGCGGACGTCGCCCGGCCACTTGCAGCAGGCGGTGCAACGATCACATTGATACCAGACATTGGTGTCCATCACGGACGTCTATACGCTTAAGATAGCGGAATGCGAAGCCTTTTCCCAATCCCGATCATGCTGCCGCTCAGACGATTCGCTCGCTGGATCGCACCAACGGACGTTTTGTAGCGGCGCGCGAGGGCATAGAGAGTATCCCCCTTCTTGACTGTGTGGTAGCGAGCCGACGGGCGGGGTGCTGGCTTTCTTTTAACCACCGGCGCGGGCGCAGGACGGCGCACTGCCGCCGCAGCAGGACGCCCAGTGGCAGCCACCGCGGTGCGGTAACCTGCGGCAGTCGGCAGAGGAATCAAGTTGGGACTCCCCACCGAGATCGACTTGTAATGCTTGTTCACTTTGGCCAAAAACCACTGCCATTTGGCACCTGGGTGGCCGTTATCCAACAGGTAATGCGGACAGTTTTTATGTTCGGGTGTCAACCCCTTGCGGCGCCAGTGGTAGTGCGGCACCACTTTCCGAAGTGGAATGTTATACCTGTGCATCAACCAAGCGGAAAGCTTAGCGGTGCGCTCGATGGTGGCGGATCGACTATTCCCACGGTGCTCACACATCTCAATGGCCACGCTGTAGTTGTTTCCTGGACCATCAAAATCAGCGTGCTCACCTTGCTCATTGGTCGGCAGATGCTGAACCGCCATGTATTCATCCGTTGTGTAGTGCCACGTCAGGTAGCCGATCCGATTCCCTCCCCGGCGCTTAGGTGCCCTCAACTTGCCATTGTTCAACGCCTTAGAATGCCGCATGGCATCCGCCCCAGAAGAAAAATTCTGTGTGCTGTGAATCGTAATATAACTCGGACGCATCGATCGGCGCACTTTGCGGCCGTGTCTCCCCTTTGGGATGTAGGCTTTTTTGACATTCACCTCACGGTAAAGCGATGTCGGGCTCTTGCTTGGGGATGAAGGCGCAAAACCATAGCCATTTCCCGCAAGAGCCGTCGCCCCATATGGGGAGGCCGCCGCGGATCGATCCGACTTCGCATCAATCAAACGAGGTGACGATGAACACGCCGATAAAGCGCATAGAAGCCCTAGTAAACCTAAACGCTTCAGCCTGATAACGAATCCCCATTGCATAAGGGCGATTGTAATCCACATTCCATCTTAATAAAAGAGGCGATTTGAAAAAACTTCACTTTCACGTCATCCCGTTAACGCTCATGATCCCCCCCCCCTCTCATGCATGCGGCTTGCCCTTGCATCATACCGACTCTATACATCTTCCCCCGTGTCCGCAACGCCCCCCAACCTAGTGCCTGATGATCTTCCTGGGATCGTCAAAGCACAAGCCGCTTCGCTGTTCAGCAAACAGCTCAAGACGTTGCTACGCGGACAGCAACCGACGACATTTGAGTGGGTCGACCCCGCAGCCCTCGCCTTTGTCACCGCGCTCTCCGCCCACACACTGCATACATCAAAACAACGAGGCCGACTCTGGCTGACTCACCCGAATCCACGCGTCCGCGACCGTATCGCCGCAGAGCTCGGCCTCTGGAAAGTCCGCCCGCTCGTCATACCCGACCTCCCCGATGCCGGCGATGACGAGATCCCAGCAACACCGGAAACCCTCGCCGAGCGGCTCGCCGTGATGAACCTACTGTGTCAGCCCAACGCGCACAGCAAACCTCAGGTCGTCATCCTCTCACCCGATACCCTCAACGATGCCGCCCCCTCCCCCCAATCACTGCACGACGGCGCACACCCACTCTCCATCGGAGACGACCTCGACCCCGACGCGTTCGAACAACAACTCACCGGTCACGGCTACGAACGGGTGACTCAGGTGCATGCCCATGGACAAATTGCACGTCGCGGCGGCATCATGGATCTTTTTTCATGGCACGCCTCCGCGCCCCTCCGAGTCGAGTTTTTTGATACAGAAATCGAGTCGCTCCGCGAGTTTGATATCGACTCCCAAATATCAACCCGACGTGTCAAACAAACGGAAATCACACTCGCCGAGGCACAACAGACCGCCACCGTCCGTCATTATATGCAGTCGGACGACCGACTCCTCGGTGCAGGGGATCATCCCCCCGAGTCGCCCAATGGCAGCATCAACGAATCCGGCGAGACGGGCGCCACTGCGCTCTGCACAGGCAGCCCGCTAGGAACCTACGAGGCAGGCGATTTCATCCTCAATGAGGCGCGCAGGCATCGGTTTTTTCAACAGGTCGCCGAGTGGAAACGGTCGGAGTGGACGACCTACCTGACGTTTTCCAATCAGGGTGAAAAAGATCGCTTCGAGGAGCTGGTGGATCAGGACTTTTTTACATCCGGTGCCATCACCCCGCTTTCTGGCGAACTGGTGCAGGGGTTTACCATCCCAGCAGCGCAACTGGCGTTTATTTCATCCGCTGAGCTCTTTGGTCGCTACCAAACTCCTCAAACCCGAAGAAAAACCACCCGCCTCGACCACCAACGTCGGGCACGCGCGCAGACGGCACTCGAGGATATCGAGGACGGCGACCTCGTCGTGCACGCCGAGTATGGCGTCGGTCGGTTTGAGGGGATCGAACGCGATGAGGATGGCCACGAAGAAATCCACATCGGCTACCGCGACGGCGCGATTCTTTCCGTTCCGCTGGACCACTCGCACCTGCTGTCAAAATACATCGGTCTCGGCGGCAAGGACCCCGATCTCACCCGCCTAGGAAGTGCCGCATGGAGCAAAGCACGCCATTCGGCTGAGAAATCCATTCTCGATTACGCCGCCAAACTTCTCCAGATGCAGGCCGAGCGCGACACCGTCTCTGGTTATTCCCACCCGCCGGACACCCGCTGGATGTGGGAGTTTGAAAACTCATTTCATTACAACGTCACCCCTGGTCAGCGCGATGCCATCGCCGACGTCAAAGAGGACATGGAGTCCCGCAAGCCCATGGACCGACTCATCTGCGGCGATGTCGGGTTCGGCAAAACAGAGGTCGCGATCCGTGCCGCCTTCAAAGCGGTGACCGGAGGTAAGCAGGCCGCCCTGCTTGCACCCACGACCGTCCTTGCCGAACAACACTGCCGCACCTTCCGCGAGCGCATGAGCGACTACCCGATCCGCATCGAGCTGCTCAATCGCTTCCGCAAAGCCAGCGAGGTCAGAGAAACCCTCGCCGGCCTAAAAGAGGGGTCCGTGGATATCGTCATCGGCACCCACCGCCTGATTTCCAAAGACGTCTCCTACAAAAACCTTGGCGTGGCGATCATCGATGAGGAGCAACGTTTCGGCGTCAAGCATAAGGAGCGCTTCAAGGAGATGTTCCGCAACATCGATGTGCTCACCCTTTCCGCCACTCCCATCCCACGCACCCTCTACCTCTCACTCATGGGCGCACGGGACATGTCGACCATCGACACCCCACTGCCCGGCAAAGTCCCCATCAACACATCCATCCACGGCTACGACGAACGTATCATCCGTGAGTCGATCCGGCGTGAACTCAAGCGCGGCGGACAGGTCTTCTTCCTCCATAACCGCGTGCAAAGCATCGACCTCGTGCGCTCGATGCTCAAAAAATTAGTGCCTGAGGCGAGCTGCGTCGTCGGCCACGGCCAGATGGAAAAGGATGAACTCGAGGTTGTCATGCGCACCTTCGTCCAAGGAAAAGCAGATATCTTGCTCGCCACCACCATCATCGAAAGCGGGATCGATATCCCCAATGCCAACACCATCATCATCGACCGCGCTGATCGCTTTGGGCTCGCAGACCTTTACCAGCTCCGCGGTCGGGTAGGTCGAGCCGGCGGTCAAGCCTACGCCGTCCTGCTGCTCCCCCGTGACCTGATCAATGGCGATGCACGCAAACGCATCCATGCCATCCAGCAATACACCGCCCTCGGCTCTGGATTTCAAATCGCCATGCGTGATCTAGAAATCCGCGGAGCAGGCAACCTGCTGGGAACCAAGCAGTCAGGCCATATTGCCGCTGTCGGCTTTGACCTCTACTGCCAACTGCTACGCCAATCCATCGACCGACTCCGCGACGGGAAGGCCAGCCATCGGGTTGACGTCACACTCCGTGCCGATTTCCTCAGCTTCAGCGAAGCCGACTCCGCGCATCTGGATCAAGACCATCAAAACCTCGGCGCTTACCTGCCAACCACTTACATGCCGGAAGCCCGGCTTCGCATTTCCGCCTACAAGGAGCTTGCCGAGCTCATCTCCTACAAAGAGCTCAAAGCACTGCGCAAACGTTGGCAAGACCGCTTTGGTAAGCCTCCCCGTCCTGCTCAATACCTGCTCCTCGCCACCGAGGTCAAACTCGCAGCCGCGCAAGCCAACATCAGCACCGTGGAACTCCGCGAACAACGGCTCATGCTCACAAGAAATGGCGAGTTCATCCTCCTGACAGGAAAACGATTCCCGCGCCTGACCGAGGTAGCACCTGAGAAAAAACTCCAGGAAACTCTCCAAATGCTCAAATCCATCCAGAGCTAATCGCGCTGCTTGAGAACGGCGTATCTCTCGTAAAACCCAATGTCGTCCATGGTCATATTAGGACAGGTTTTGGCAGCATCTGCCTAGACAGATTCTCGGGTAATGACTATTTTACCAGCCTCAATACGGCATGAGCCGCATTCAGTTCAAACCGAAAATCTATATGACTACTCCAGAGAACACACCCAATCCGTCATCCACCAGTTCACCCAAATACCCCGGCGAGCCCATCACTTGCAACGGTAACACTCTCGTAGCCACACACGTTGAAGCACGCATCACCGATGGCGGCATTTTCTACCCCATCACCCCATCCACCGAAGGCGGGGAACTTTACCAGCAATCATGGGCCCAAGGTGAACTCAACGTTTTTGGTCAGCAAAAAATCGCCGTCGAAACCGAGGGTGAACACGCCGCCCAAGGAGGTGCCACCGCCTTTGCCATCACTGGTCGACGCACCGTCAACTTCACCTCCGGCCAAGGGATCCTCTACGCGATGGAACAATACCACCACGCCCCAGGCAAGCTTTCCACCATGGTGCTCGAAATCGGTGCCCGCGCACTGACCAAACACGCACTCAACGTCCACTGCGGCCACGATGACATCTACTCAGCACTCGACACCGGCTGGATTATGCTCGCAGGGAAAGACGCCCAGCAAGCCGCCGACCAAGCAATCATCCTACGCAAAGTGTGTGAACTTTCACTTAACCCAGGCATGAATATCCAAGACGGCATGCTCACCACCCACGCCGAGCGTGTATTCCGTCGCCCCGAAGCTGGCCTCCTCCGTGAGTTCCTCGGAGCACCCGACGACCGGATTGATTGCCCGACGGATGCCCAGAAAGAACTTTTTGGCCCCCAACGCCGGCGCGTGCCCAAAATGATGGATATCTGCAGCCCCGTCCTCGTTGGACCCGTGCAAAACCAAGAACACTACATGAATGGCGTGGTCGGTCGACGCAACCACTTCAACGAACCGATCCTCGGCATGCTCGAAGATGCCTACCAAGAATTTGCCGAGCTTACAGGTCGCGAATATGGACTCCTTTCCGAATACCGCACCGAGGACGCCGATACCGTCTTTATCAGCATCGGCTGTGCTGCAGAAAACATCGAAGCCGCCTGTGACCACCTCCGTGAAACACGAGGTGACAAGGTGGGCTCGATCCACTTCAACGTCCTCCGCCCATTCCCCGAAGCCGTTCTCATCGAGGCCATCCGCGGAAAGAAAACCTTGATCGTGCTCGAGCGCACCGACGAAGGACTCTCAGGTGACAACCCCCTCACCCGCGACATCCGCGCCGCCATGGGTAAATCCCGCGATGCTCGTCAATGGGCAGGAAACATCCCAGCACTCTCACCCGAGGAAACCCCTCACCTATTCCGCGGTGTCTACGGCCTCGGCTCACGCGATTTCCGCCCCGAGCACATCATTGGTGCCTATGACTTTTCCCAAAATAAAATCGCCCGCCAAGACGGCAAAAAAGCAGAGGATGGATCAACCTTCTTCACCCTCGGCGTCGATCACAAATACGCCGTTATTTCTGAAGAAACCCCCTCCCTGTTGCCCGAAAAATCGATCGCAGTCCGCTTCCATTCCATCGGTGGTTGGGGCATGATCACCACCGGTAAAAACCTCGGCAACATCCTCGGTGAGTTCGGAGCCTTACTCTCCGACCGCAACCCCGAATACGACCCAGAAACCGGCAAGCTCTTGCCAAAACTCCACATCGCTGCCAACCCGAAATACGGTTCCGAGAAAAAAGGTGCTCCCACCAACTACTTCCTCGTCGTTGCCCCCGATCGCGTCCGCGTCAACTGCGAGCTCAATCACGTGGACGTCGTCCTTTGCTGCGACCCGAAAGCCTTCACCCACTCCAACCCACTCGCCGGCATCAACAACGGCGGTTGCCTTGTCTGGGAGTCTTCCATGGATCCCGCGACCGCTTGGGAATCCATCCCCCAGCAACACCGACAAGCTATCCGCGATAAAAATATCCGCATCTTCATCCTGCCCGGATTTGATATCGCGCGCAATGCCACACCACGAGTCGACCTCCAGATGCGGATGCAAGGGAACTCGTTCCTCGGCGCCTTCTTCAAAGTCTCTCCATTCCTCTCAGACAACAACATCACCGAGGACACCTTCCGCAGCACAGTGCGTAAGCAGTATGAGAAAAAATTCGGGCGCTTTGGTGAAAATGTCGTCGAGAGCAACATGACCGTGATGACCGAGGGTGCCGCCCGCGTTCAGGAAATCAAATACGGCGAACTCGATGCCCCAGACACCTCATCACTCCGCCTTGCTCCGCTGGCTCCCGTCAACTCAGAAGAACCCGTCCTGCCCACCATCATGTGCTCAGGTATGGAGTGCTACATCCCCCGTCCTTCCGATCAGGGGATCCGCTCCCCCATCCAAACCCAGAAGAAATTCGACGGCGAGTTCCGTGCCGGCAAGGGATACCACCAACCTGCCAGCCCCCTTTCCAGTGTCGGCGTCATGGCCGCAGCTACCGCAGCCACCACCAGTAAGTATGTCGCCCGCAGGATGACACCCCTATTCATCCCTGAAAACTGCACCCAGTGCATGGACTGCATTACCGCATGCCCAGACACGGCTCTACCCAACACAGCCCAAGAAATAAGCACCGTTCTCCGCACCGCCACCAAAGCCTACGTCTCAGACCCCGCTCAACGCGCCGCCCTCTTAGCCGAACTCCCCAAGGTGGAAGAAAAGGCACGCAAGCGCATGGTTGAAGTCGTCGAGGCCAAGGGCTCCACACCCTTTAAAGACATCATCAGAGACGAGGTCACGGCCCTCAACGGCGCCGTCTCGCAAGAAGCCAAGGATGAGCTCTTTGCCATCCTCGACGTCGTCCCCATCGCCTACAACAAAACGGCTGCCATTTTCCGTGGTAAACAGAAAAAGACCGGCGACGGCGGCGTCTTCTCCATCTTTGTTGCTGACCTCTGTAAAGGCTGCGGAGAATGTGTCGAGCAATGCGGACACGGCGCCTTGGAAATGATCCCCGATACCGCCGAGCTAAACCAGACCTTGGCCTCCGCCCAGCTGTTCTCCAGAATGCTCCCCGATACGCCTGGTAAATACCTCGGACTCTACGACGACGATGCCCCTGAGGACTCCCGCCCCGCCGCACTCCGAAACCACCTCATGGTTCGCCGTAACTACGAAGCGCTCGTCTCAGGTGATGGTGCCTGCGCCGGCTGCGGAGAAAAAACCATCCTGCGCGCAATCGCTTCGGTCACGGAGGCCTACATGCGCCCGATGTATCACAAGAAGGCAAAACGCTTACTCAAGAAAGCCGATCAACTCGAAACCCAAGGTGCAGAACTCCTCACCCAACTCCAATCACGTTCAGAAGAAGAATACGCTCTCTTCAAGCGCTCGGTCGCCCATGTCGTCATGGGTCTCGGAGGTGAAGACCAAGCTGACACCGATCTCCGTCTCAAGGAAAACGGCATTATCAGCGACAAGGATATCATCACGGCACTTATCTCCATCATGCGCGTAGACGCCTACAACCACCAGTCGCTCCAAGCGGTCGATGGGCGCCTCGCCAACGGCATGGCCACCATGATGATGGGTGCCAACACTGGCTGCAACACCGTTTACGGCTCCACCCCACCGTCCAACCCCCACCCCTATCCATGGATGAACTCGCTGTTCCAAGATGGTGCCACCATCTCATGGCTCATGGGTGAGTCACTCATCCTCCGCCACAGCCGCCGATCCGTTGCTCCAGAGCGACTTTCGAGCTTCTTACTCGCCTTACTCGAGGACAAGGACGCGCAAGTCATCAATGAAGATCAATACTTCGCCATCACCCACCTCAACGATGCTCAAATGACTTCGCAAGAACTCAAGGAGCTCCCCAAGGTCTGGTGTATCGGAGGTGACGGCGCGCTCGGCGACATCGGCTTCCAAAACCTCTCCAAGGCAATGCTCCAAGGACGACCCAATATCAAGTTCCTCATGCTCGATACACAAGTCTACTCCAACACCGGTGGTCAAAACTCAGACTCGTCCTTCATGCCAGGTGGCTATGACATGAACCAGTTCGGCTCAAGCACTCAGGGTAAGATGACCGAAAGAAAATCCGTCGCCGACATCCTCACCACAGGGCACGGATCGCCCTACGTGGCCCAGATTTCGATCACCAATGCGGCTAAGCTCTACCAGACAATCTTCGAGGGTCTCGAATACCGCGGGTCCGCATTTTACCAGTGTTACACGACCTGCCAACCTGAACACGGCGTCGGTGATGACGCCTCCGCCGTCCAAGCCAAACTCGCTCGCGACTGTCGCGCCATGCCTGAGTTCGTCTTTAACTCATCCCTCGGTGAGCTCGTCCAGGAATGCTACGACGTCAAAGGCAACCCGAACACCAACCGCGACTGGCAACAGCTTAAGTCAAAGGTCGACAAGGACATCAGCTACGCCTTCACCACCGCCCACTGGGCAACCACCGAGGCTCGCTTCCGCAAACACCACCAGGTTATCACCGAAGAGGAAACTCAAACCATGATCCCTCTGGAAAACATGCTCCAACTCATCTCCCAGAAAGATGTTGCGCATTACCTCTTTGCCGATGAAACCGAGGATGCCTATGTGCCCGACTTCGGTGTCTTCATCCGCACCGAGTTTAATAATAAGGTGAAATTCCACTCACTGAGCCGCCAGCTCGTGCTCTTCTGCGTGGAACGCCGTAAGGCATGGCGCCTGATGCAATCCAAAGCCGGTATCAATAATGCCGACTACCAAACTCAGCAAGACATCCTGAAAAAACTCGCCGAGGGCGAAGTCACCCGCGATGAGGTGATCCAACAAGGAACCTCCGTGGTCGGATAACCGTCCCACAAGACCGGTATCGACCCACGACACGTCTCTTTGTCACAATAAGTTAAACAACTTATTGTGACAAAGACGTCTATCCTTGTAGCTTGCCATATGGCAAATTTGCCTTCAAGCTTCGCCTGAGTCTGATACCGTATCCCATTCAACCACCACACCATCCTCCTCCCGTCCCCGCCATGATCCGCTTCCCACACATCTTCTGCCTCGCCCTCGTATGCATCAGTCCCCTTGCCCAAGCCCGTGAAGTCACAGGCATCGCAGCCAAGGTCAACGGCAAGGTGATCACCAAAAACGAAATCAACTACCATCTCACCCCCTACCGCCAGCAGCTCAATGCCTCCATGCCTCGCAAAGGCCCCCAATATTACGCCCTCATCAAAAAAGCCCGTGGCGAAATCCTCGACAACCTGATCGAACGCGAACTCATCCTCTCCGAGTTCCATGACAAAATTAAAGGCAAAATCCCCAGCCACTCCATCGACTCCGAAATCGACCGCCAAGTCCGCGAGCTCTATAACAACAACCGCAACGAATACTATAAGTCCCTGCGCCAAGCCGGAGTCACCCGCCAACAACATCGCCGCGAAACCGAAAAGAAACTCATCGTTCAGGCGATGCGTTCCCAACAGTTTAAAAATGCCGTGCCCCCACTCCCCAGTGAAGTGGCCAAGGAGTTCGATAAACACAAACTCAAAATGCGTGACATGACTGGCGACGCCCTCGAATTCCACAAAATCTACATCACAAAAACCGACCCGAATAACGCCCTCATCACCCCGAAAACTCAACTCCAACTCGCCGAGGATATCGTCGCCCAACTCAACAAGGGCGCCAATTTCGAGGAACTCGCCAAAAAACACTCCTCGGGAGCCTGGGCCGCTGAAGGCGGCAAGGTTGAAAAAACCAATCGCACCGACCTCTCACCCGCATTCGCCGCCATCCTCATGGATACCCCAACAGGGAAAATCCTCGGCCCACTCGAAGACAGCCGCGGGTTCACCATCGTGCGCCTCGATAAAAAACACTACGGACCCGCCCCACCACTCAGCAAAGTCCGCAAAGCTGTCGAAGGCCGCGTCCGCGCCCAAAAAAATAAATCCAAACACGATCGATGGATGAAACGCCTGCGCGACAATGCCATGATCGAAAAAAAGATGTAACACCCTCCCATACCCGCTGCCTTGGGTATCTTTGATGCGGGAGATGTATTTAAGATCGATCTTGGATGTCGATAGATTCTGGTGTATAAAGAAGATCAACTTAAATTACTCATCTCATGGACTATCTCAATTCTCTCTTTAACCTCAAAGGGCAGGTTGCCGTTGTCATTGGGGGGACTGGCAACCTCTGCGGCAGTATGGGCATCGCACTGGCGCAGGCAGGTGCCGAAGTCATCCTCGTCGGCCGCAATCCAGAAAATGCCATCGAAAAACTCGCCGCCATCGATGCCTTTGGCGGCAAATCATGGTTCCACAAAGCTGACGTCACCCGCCGTGAGGACATCGATGACCTCCTCACCGCCGCTCTCTTACGCTCAGAAAAAGTAGACATCCTCGTCAATGGCGCTGGCATGGGATCTGGTACGCCGTTCCTCGAAATCAACGACGACGAAATGGCCCGCATGATGGAAATCAACTTCAACAGCGTCTTCCATGCCTGCCAAATCTTTGGGGACTACTTCATCAAACGCAACGAACCATGCAGCATCATCAATATGGGGTCGATGTCAGGAAAAATGCCCGTTTCCGGTATCTTCGCCTACTCAGCCGCCAAGGCCGCCGTGCTTAACCTCAGCAAAAACCTCGCCCGCGAATGGGCCGAACACGATATCCGCGTCAACACCTTGGTTCCAGGATTTTTCCCCACCGCCCATGCCTCACTTCAGGGCGACGAAAGCCGCGCGCTCGAAATCCTCCGGCACACGCCGATGTCCCGCTTCGGCACCTCCGATGAACTCAACGCCGCCACCCTTATGCTTGCCTCTCATCGCGCAGGATCATTTATCACGGGCACAGAAATCACCATCGACGGCGGCTTCTCTGCCATGACCATTTAGCCCCAAGGTGACTTGACCCTCGCTATGGGCCAGGGTCAATTGTCAGCGGCGCAAGCAACCCATCGCATGGCAGTTGGAATTTAACATTGAGACCTTGATCGTCTACCTTCACATCCCCTTCTGCCATAGGGTCTGCCCCTACTGCTCTTTCTACAAGCATACCCCAGGCGACACCGATCTGCGGGCATTTATCCAAGCCCTTCTCAAGGAAGCCAGAGCTGCCCCCAACACCCACATCAAGGGTGAAAAAATCACCACTCTCTATCTCGGCGGTGGAACACCCTCCATGCTGTCACCCCGCCATTTGACGGAGCTTTTTGAAGGTCTCCACGAGGCACTCCCATTAACAAACACACACATCACCCTCGAAGCCAACCCCGCCACCTTTGGACACGCCAAGGCGGCACTCTTCAAAGACCTCGGCGTTAACCGCACATCCCTCGGTATTCAGTCGTTTTCCCCCCATTTACTCAAAACCCTCGGGCGTGAACATAACCCAGAACAAGCGGCCGAAGCCGTGCACACCCTGCGCGCCTCAGGCATGGAAGAAATCAACCTCGATCTCATGTTTTCCATCCCTGGACAGACGATCGAGGATTGGCGGCACTCACTCGATACCGCAATCGGATTAAAACCCAACCATATCTCCGCCTACAACCTCACCTACGAGGAGGATACTCCATTTTTTGATAGCCTGCAAAATGGCCGATATTCCGAGGATGAGGATAACAACGCCGAAATGTTTTCCCTCGCCCACCACGCCCTGACAGGCGCAAATTTCCTCCACTACGAAACATCCAACTACGCCCAACCAGGTAAAGAGTCCCAACACAACCTGAGCTACTGGCATGGTCATGACTACCTCAGTTTGGGCCCCTCAGCCGTCTCCACCATCAACGGTAACCGCTGGAAAAACATCCCCGATACCGCACGCTACATCGACGCGATCAACACCGTAGGTCATGCCATGCGCGACATCGAAACCATCGATGCCGAGGCCTTTCGCATCGAACGTATCGCACTCCTCCTGCGGACCACTCAGGGCCTTCCGTCACAATACCTCAACAACGCACCAAGCGGTGCCGTCGACCAGCTCCTCGAGAACAAGCTCGCCATACATCAAAATGGCCACCTCCAGCTTGTCAACGATGGCCCGATGCTTGTCGATGCGATTGCCGCGCAATTGGTCTAACCCGAATAATCTCTATAAAGAGTCGCGCGATTGCTGGATACCTGAAGTGGCCCCGCAAAACGGAGCCGCAGGATTGTGAAGCGAAGACATCTCGTAGAGTCCATGGCAAGGTATGTTCTTCTTGATTTGTATGTAGAGAAATAAATTATAACCAACGCTTAGAGTGAAATTTTTTATTTCCAAAATCTAATAGATTCCTAAAGTAATCACGTTTAAAATCGGCATGAATATAGAAACAATCTAACCCGGGAATTTCTTTGATTATTAAATATCCTTTATCCATTAGTAACTTTCTTAATTGTTTGGAGGGTCTTTCAATTGTGATACAATTGAACCTATATGCGTCAAAATCAAATTCTAAAAGAGCTCGATCTTCAGCGCCTTCGATGTCGATACTAAGATAGTCAATCACTGACGGTGCTTTTTCTTGAATTAGTAATTGTTGAAGTGGCACGGTATTAATTTCTATGATTTCGTTATTATTTACTCTATGGTTATCACAGTCTTTGGAAAGTATACCACCTATCATAGCGTTTATTACAAATCTTACAGAACCAGATTGTTTATCAATACATGCATTAATACATTTAGAATCACGGCTTGCCTTTAAAGCTATAAATGTTTTCGGATTGGCCTCAATACAGATACCATTCCACTTGTATCGCTTTTCGAGAATAAATGTGTTGCTTAGAGATACTCCATCATGAGCGCCAACATCTAGAAAAAAACCATTTTTTCTTTCGTTAAAAGCTTCTCCATAAACCCAGTGATCTTGACCTGCTTGAGACATAGATACAGAATGCTGGCCTTTCCTCGCTATGTTTTTTTTGATCCACAATCTTAAGTGTTTTAGGACGGGAGGAGGTAGAGTTCTTTTGATGATTTCCTTAAATTTTGATGTCATTATATTATGTCCCCTTTGATTATTTTAGCGAACGTAAAGCACACCAGCCTGCAGTGGCGGGATACTCTACGTTGTGATTAACGGTTCAAACTGCCAGAAAAATCTGGCTGCGCAGCTATCGCTCCGATGAGAAACTATCTTTGGGGTTTATTCAGAGTGCGTCCAACGTCGTAAAACCCTGATTATACCTTCATCTTCATCGATCGAATCAACCAGTCGACGCTGTAATCATACTCACGTGACTGTGCGCTATAGCGAGCTGAATTTTAGCCAACGTATAGTTAACCGACCGCCTCGTAAATGGAGAAAGGCTCTAAACGGTCGATTTGTCTAGAACACAAGGGTATGAACCGAGCTCATAGGTTCATACCTATGGGTCAAGGGACAAGCAGCCCCAACCTCCAAGAACATCGTCGACCTGCTCACCACTCTCGATTTAGAAAGCCAAAAGGTTGAAATCAAAGAGCACTGGCCCACGCTCGCAGCCAAATCAAATGGGGTCAGAGCGAAGGCTCAAACTAGGAAGAAAAACAACCCGCCCTGCTCATCGAGACCGGGGGACACATCCACGCAAAACAATTCGCTCTTGTTAATGATAACCCCACCGCCTGCAAGGTGACAAATGGCATTATCATGCTACCTTAGCGCACGCCCGACTCCTCCGAAGGCAAATAGCTCGTAACCCCTTGCCTTTAGGCAAACCACGCGTGCTTTCTGCCATTGACATAACTACTCAATTCCGCTTTTAACCCCGCATGAAACTTGTGCTCTACATCTTGATTCTTCTAGGAGCCACCCTGCTTGGATTTGATCTCGCCAAGGAGGTGAAAAAAATAGAGCAAGAACCGATTCCAGAGCCGACTCAACCAGTCCAACCGCAGGACCCGACCACTGATGCACCCGAGGACCACAGCCATGCTCATGCCGACGCATTAAAAGCCATCCAGCAGCAGGTCGAAGACCTCAGCAGGAAGATCGGCCAATCGCCTGAAGAGAGCGACAACTACCTCAAACGCGCCGTGCTTTACGCTCAGATCAGACAGCCTGAAAAGGCTCTTTCCGACCTCAACAAAGCTGCCGAGCTGACACCTGATAATGCCGAAATCTATTACCAGCGTGGCTACATTCAAATCGCCTCAGCGCATGCCCCCCAGGCATTGGCCGATTTTTCAAAAGCGCTGGAAATCAACCCCGCCCACACTCAGGCACGCCTCTACCGCGCCATCATCCACTACCGTCAGGAAAACTTCCAATTCGCCCTCGATGACTGCCTGGATCTCCTCAAGCACGAGCCTACTTTTTACGATGCACACCTGACCACATCCCGCTGCTACTTTGAGCTCAACCATAAAGCGAAAGCGATCGAGCATCTGGAAACTTATATCGCGCATTCCAAGAACCCCGAAGGCATCCGCGAAGCACGCCGACTCATCGAGCTTTGGAACCAGAAGCCCGCTGAAAACGAAACGCCAACCCCGAGCACTAACAATGAATAAGCTCCCCCAACTGCACAAAATCGTCAGCCTCACGGCGGCCACTCTAACGATCCTTGCACAGGCATCCTGCCGAGAAAAAGGTGAGGTTCATCACTTTCGCACGCCCAAAGCCCCCCAGGCCAATCCCCCCGCTGCCCCTGTAAGGCCGGCTGCCACTTCAAATCAATCCCCCTACTCATGGAACCTCCCTGCTGGTTGGAACGCGCAACCCGCCAGCGGTATGCGCCTGGCCACGATCATCATCCCATCGCCATCGGGCGCGTTAAATGCCTCCGTCACCGAGTTCGGAGGCAGCCTTGAGGGAAACGTGAACCGCTGGCGCGGACAGATTGGGCTTCCTCCACTTGACGAGTCCGCGGTGCTAAAAACACTCAAAGAAGTCAACACAGGCCTAGGGAAAGGCTACATCGTCTCACTCAACAATCCAGACACCCCCGACAACGCCTTGCTCGCCGCGATCATTCCTCGGCCCACCAACACCTCGGTTTTCATCAAAATTCCTGGCACGTCCAGCGCCTTGGAAAGTATCACTCCCGCATTCACCCGCTTTACGGAATCCCTGAGCCCCACACAAAACTAGCTCATGAGCAACCCACCATCAGCCCTGCGGCCACTTAAGCCACTGGCATCGGCCGCCATCTTTTACTACGCCACCCTCTGGCTGGTCGTCCTCGTAACCGTTGGCACCATCGCCCAAAAATATTTTGGCCTTCATGACAGCTTGGAAAAATACTTTTCCTCCTGGTTTATCCAGCCGATGGATTGGCCCATCTGGCTTCCCGCAGGACGATTCACGATGGCGCTTATCCTTATTAACCTATCCTCCAAGCTACTGGTTGCCACCAAGTGGAAAATCAAAAACATCGGCATCAATATCACCCACATTGGCGTCTTTCTCCTGATGATCGGTGCCGTCATCACCGCCTACACCACCACCGAGGGAAATATGAGCATCCGCGAAGGCGAGGAGTCCTCCGTCTTTCTTAATTCCCACGAAGTGGAAATTGCTGTCACGAACACATCTCACCCCGACTACGATGACACCACAGCTTTTACTCAGGGGTTTTTCCACCACGGACAAACCTTTTCTGATGAGTCCGTGCCCTTCTCTTTCAAGGTGCTCAAGGAGTATAAAAACTGCCGACCTGTCAATCGTTCCAACTCTGAAACGTCCGAAAACTACCAAGGTCGCGCCGCCAACATAGAACTCGAAGAACTCCCAGCCGACCCCAAAGACCGCAACCTCCGCGGCATCGAAGTCGAAATTTCAGGGCTCAACGAGGGTCAAAACGGGATCTACATTTTCATTGCTCACCCAGAATGGACGCCCGCCAAACTCACTGCGGGAAATGCCCAAACTTACAACGTCTCACTTCGCCAACGTCACCACGAACTCCCGTTTAGCATTCACCTCAAGGACTTTGAAAAACTCAACCACGCCGGCACCATGATGGCTCGCGCTTATTCATCCAAGGTCAAAGTCACCCAAGACGAGTCGACAGAAGACATCAAAATCTATATGAACCACCCACTGCGACGCAATGGTTACACGCTCTACCAAGCGTCATTCGACCAGCGTGGCGTGGAGACCACCATCCTCCAAGTTGTCTACAACAAAGGCCAACTCATGCCTTACATCTCGGTCGTCGTCATCTTCATCGGCTTGCTCGTCCACTGCTTCATGCAGGTGCCTCGCCTGATCGTCGCCGCCCAGGAAAAAAACCGCCAACGCCAAGCCTCCTAATTTTATGCGTCAGATCATCTCCAACGCCCTCTCTCCCTGCCTAGCCGTCTTGCTGACGATGTGCACGACCACCAGCACGCTCACGGCTCAGACAGCTGGTCCTCCCTCCACTCCAGGGAAAAACCTCTCTCCAGACGCAGGAAAAACTCTCGCACCCATCCCGGTGCAAAGTGCTGGTCGAATCAAGCCCTTCGATTCATTTGCCCGCTTCACTCTGCTGTCCTGCTATCATCAATCAAAAATAAGCGACATCTCGGCAAGCCAGTGGATGGCCCAACTCCTTCTTGATCGGGAAACTGCCTACAACGTCCAATGCTTCCGCATTAAAAACGAGGATCTCATCGACGACCTCGGACTAAAAAAAAGCCCTGACGGAAAACACATCTACAGTTTTAACGAAATACGCACGACCATCGACGCCCAGCGACCACGTGCCGGACTCATTCAGAAGCGTGACAAGAAACACCGCACCCTCGTCGAGTCCCAGCTACTCAAACTCTACAATGCCGTTTACAATTACTTTTCCATCAGCCGATCATTCAGCTGCCTGACGCCGGATCTGCTCATCGAAAATGAACAACTCGCCAAGGAACTAAACCTTCCTCTGGGTAAACCGTTCAGCTTCCACCAAATCTACCAACGGTGGGACAAGTTCAGAGGTTCCGTTGAGAAACTCAAAACCACCTTTGATCGTAACAACCCCTACGACCTCGCCATTTTCAGCCTTGTTAGCCAAGTCAAGGACCTTCAGCAGCTCGACTCATCCGTCGCCAATTTCACCATCATTCCGCCGGATGAGGACCCCATCCATGAAAAATGGCTCACCCCGTGGCAAGCACTTGATTTCCAGCATACGCCGAGCCCTCAACAGCTTGAACTCATCACCGAGCTTGAAGCCACCATCGGAGCCCTATGCTACAGCCACGAAGACAACGCAACCACGCACCGTGACACCTACCTAGCCAACTCACACGACGTCACTACCCAGCTCGCGAAACGCGAGCTATTCTACAACAAGTTCGACGCCTTCACCAAAAGCATCACCTTCTACATCCTCGGATTTTTACTCCTTAGCCTCAGCTGGCTTTTTGCCGGTAAAACCCTCCGCTGGGTGAGCTGGGGATCGGTATTCACTGGCTTCCTCATCCATGCCACCGGCATCCTGATCCGCATGCTAATCCGTGGGCGCCCAGCACCTGTCACCACAATCTACGAATCCATCATCTTTGTCGGATTCATCTGCGTCCTGCTAGGACTCATCATTGAGTTTCGTAGACGCGATGGACTCGGACTCCTCATCTCCACCGTTCCAGGCATCATCCTCCATTTTGTTGGTTTCAAATACGCGATGGAAGGTGACACCATGGGCCGCCTCGTTGCCGTGCTCGATTCAAATTTCTGGCTCGCGACCCACGTCGTCAGTATTTCCATTGGTTACGGTGCTGCGGCCGTTGCAGGCCTCACCGCCAATGCCTACCTCTTTGTTCGTCTATTTAAGCCGGGTAACAAACCGCTCATTCAAAGCATCTCCAAGAACTTCATTGGAGTCACCCTGGTCGCCCTCCTCTTCTGCATCATCGGCACCATCCTAGGCGGGATCTGGGGGGACCAGTCATGGGGGCGTTTCTGGGGATGGGACCCCAAGGAAAACGGAGCTCTACTTCTCTGCCTCTGGCTTCTCGTTATCCTGCACGGCAAGTGGGGCAAACAACTCAAGGAGCTCGGTATCGCTACCATGCTCAGCCTCGTTAACATTGTCGTCCTGCTCGCATGGTTTGGCGTCAACCTCCTCAGCGTTGGTCTCCACTCCTACGGCTTCACCGAAGGCGCCGCCCGTAACCTCACCATCGCCTGCATCTCGATCTTCCTCCTCGCCGTCACCCCGTCCGCGATCATCTTTTGCCGCGATTCCTCTCGAGCCAAAACCTCATAAAAGAAGCATCCAACAACACGCCACCCGAGTGAGTGGCGACTCATCCCTCCATTCGATTTTCCCTATTCCTTCGATTCCCTATTTCGCCATGACTTCCCGTGAACGTTTCCTTGCCTCCGTCCGCCGCCAACCCACCGACCGCACCCCCGTCTGGGTCATGCGCCAAGCCGGCCGATACCTCCCTGAATACCGTGCCCTCAAGGAGAAATACAGTTTCACTGAGATGGTTAAGTCGCCCGAGCTCGCCACCGAGGTCACCCTGCAGCCACTCCAACGCTTCCCGCTCGACGCTGCCATCATTTTCTCCGATATCCTCATCATCCCTGAAGCCCTCGGCCAACCCTACCACTTCAAAGACGGTGGCGGTATCGCCATGGACTACCTGCTCGATTCCATGGAAAAAATCGACGCCCTCGACCCGTCACGCATCGAGGAAAAACTCGCTTACCTCCCCGCCGCTCTCCGCATGACACGCAACGAGATCGGCCCCGATAAAGCGCTGCTCGGGTTCGGTGGATCTCCGTGGACGCTCGCCGCCTACATGACCGAAGGCGGGTCTCTCAAAAACCTCGCCGCACTCAAGTCTCTCTACTACTCCGAGCCCGCGACCTTCGAGAAGCTCATGGAAAAAATCACCACCTCCGTGATCGACCTTTTTCAAATGAAAATCGACGCTGGGGTCGACGCTCTCCAGATCTTCGATTCCGCAGGCGCGTTCTGTCCATCCGCCCACTACCACGACATGTCACTGAAGTGGATCAAACGCATCATCGACTCCTTACCCTCCGATTTCCCCGTCATCATCTTTGCCAAAGGGATGGCCCACCAACGCGACGCTCTCGTCAACACCGGTGCCAGTGTGCTCAGTATCGACTGGACCGTCGACCTCCCCAGTTACTACGACGCACTCCCAGATCACGTCGCCGTCCAAGGGAATCTCGACCCCCTTATCCTCTCCTCCAGCGCCGATGTTGTCCGCACCGAGACCACCCGCCTGCTCAAGGCCATGCAAGGCCGCCATGGCCACATCCTCAACCTCGGTCACGGCATCCTCCCGTCCGCCCAACCGGAAAACATGCAGGTCCTCTGTGATACCATCGCTGAGCAGGCATCCCGCTAAGGTTTCCCACCCTTAGCATCGACCACGGAAGCCACACCCCTCCAACACCATGCTCATCCCCGACCTCAACCTCATCCGGAAGTATAACCAACCAGGACCACGTTATACCTCCTACCCCACTGCGCCCCACTTCAGCGCAGATACCGATCAAGCTGCACTGGCCGCCCAAACAGAGACCGAGGACAGCGACCTCTCACTCTACTTCCACATCCCGTTCTGCCGCTCCCTCTGCTGGTTTTGCGGCTGCACCAAAATCATCACGACCCAGCAAGACAAGGCTGACCATTACCTCGATCTCATGGAAAAGGAGATCGAGCTCTTTCTGCCTCGCATCAAACCAGGCCGCAAAGTCCAACAACTCCACTTCGGCGGAGGCACCCCCAACTACCTCACCCCCGCACAAATCGACCGGTTCTCAACATTCATCCACAACCACTTCGAGTTCCACCCCGATGCCGAACTCTCAACCGAGCTCGACCCACGCACACTCACCCAGGACCACATCACCTCCTTCCGCAACATGGGTATCAATCGTGCATCCATGGGCGTGCAAGATATCAACATCGACGTCCAGGAGGCCGTTCACCGTATCCAATCCGATGAATGTAACCGCAACGCCCTGCAATGGCTGCGCGATGCCGGTATCCCATCCTGCAACCTCGACCTGATCTACGGACTCCCAAAACAAACACCGGAATCCTTTGAACAAACCCTCCACCACATCCTCGATTACGCCCCGGATCGGCTCGCCGTTTTTTCCTACGCCCACGTGCCATGGATTATGCCTGCCCAAAAAATCCTCGAAGAAAAAAACCTCCCCACACCGGAGGCCAAATTGAAGATGTTGGAAAAAATCATCACCATCCTCACCGATAACGGATACCACTACGTCGGCATGGACCACTTCGCCCGCCACGACGATAAACTCGCCATCGCCCAGAAAAATAAATCCTTACAGCGTAATTTCCAAGGGTATTCAACCCATGGTGGCGTCGAAATCTGCGCCTTCGGCATGTCATCTATTTCTCAGACGAGCAGATCCTACCGCCAAAACTTCAAAGACATTACCGACTACGGCCAAGCCGTCACTGCAGGTAATTACCCGATCGACCGCGGTATCCTCCTGACCGACGAAGACGTGCTGCGCCGTGACTTGATCATGGCCATTATGTGTCAGCTCGAGCTCGACTACACCGCCAAGTCCGCCCAGCACGGCATCGATATCAAGTCGCACTTCGCCGACTCCATTACCTCCCTCAAACCGATGGAGGACGACGGCCTCCTGGAACTCAACGATGACGCACTTCAAGTCACCGACCAAGGCCGTCTCTTCATCCGCAACATCGCCATGGCCTTTGACCAATACCTCACCTCAGGTAAAGCCAAGTTCTCAAAAACGATCTGATGATCCCTCCTGAGGCTGATCTTGAAAAAAAGTGGCATGAGCGCCGACTAATCTGCCTTCGGAACAAACACCAAGCTACGTGGCTGGCCATCTTTGCTGTAGAGTAAGCCGGCACCCAGATCTTGTTTCTGGAAGATCACACCCGCCATCTTGGCTTTGTCACTTCCGTTAACAAAAGACCCCTTGATCTGACCATTCTTGGTGCTCACCTTAACTTTGATTTTCTCCAGTCCTGCGTATTTTATTTTGTTTGTTGATCCCCACTCCAGATCGAAGACTTCGGACTCTTCTATTTGCATCTCAACATTCGGAGTCGCATCTGACGCTCCAGCGAGCAATCGGCCGCCTGTATTCAGGTAGCGTGACCCTATCAGGCTTCTCTGAAGGCTGAACTCTCCTGGTTTGCTCCAGTGCACCTCGCTGTCACAGTCACTTATTCCAGCCACGTTACGGAAACGCACCAAACCACCAAGCGAGCCCGTCTTGCGATATAAGGCAGCGTAAAGGGGCATCTCCCCATCGGAAGTGACTAGGCACTTCGCCGTCCATTTGCTCCCGTCTCCTAGGAGACCCTTAACTTTAACGGTTCCTTTCGAACTAACCGCCATCAGGGCATAGCCGTGCCCTTGTGGAGCGGATGGTTCGTCGGCCTCACCAAGGACAAGGATCGTATAGGCACCCGTGTAGGGGGTATTTATACCGGATTTGACCGCTACCACATTGGCGGTCTCACTGCCCACAATGACGGTGCCTTCCACCTTGTAACTTCCCGCGGAGGTTGTCACCAATTGAAGATCAACGCTTGCAGGACTACCACTCTTAGGCGTGATCACCCCAGAGTATTGTCCATTCTCGTCAAACATTCCTTTAAGCGAGTAGCTAACGTTGCCGTAAGTCATCTTGGCTGAGAGCTTTCCTGATTTCGACACCTTGATGCTCTTGAAGAACCCCAAGGACTCACCTCCGTCTGATGATGCAAGATACCCCGAATAGCTACTCGTCCCCGTTGTAATCACGGTTGAAGCGGTCGAATCAGGAGGTGTTGCCAGATCTGTCGGGCGGGTGATCTCAGCAAAATCGACCTCTTCTTGGTAATCGATCGTATCACTCTTCACTGACGATTCACCATCCGTGTTCTTGAGCTTGAAATACACGGTCTTGACGCCTGAACCTGACGACAACTCGAAAGAGGGGCTGCTTGCGTAGACCTGCCAGTCAGCTCCCGAGAAATTGGCGTCTTCACTGGACATGAAGTGAGTGGGTGCCCCACCACTGCTGCTGTGATCCAGCGTTACTGTCTGAGTCGCCGTCGTGCTCTCGTCGCTATTGATCATCAGGGCGTCGAGCACACTGATATCACTATCCCCATCACCATCGGTAACATCGATATCGTAGATTGGACCGTAGGCGAGAGAGGAACCCATCAAATTGGCACGAACACTGAGGCAGTAGGTTCCTGTTGCAGCAGGAACGAAAGAAAAGGTATCGCTGCCAACCACCGTTTCCTCCGAGACGTTTACCACTTCTTCGATATCGGAGAATGTGATGTTGTCGATATACCAGCCTGCGGTAGTGGTATTCGGATTGATTGTTGTATAAACCGAGCTGTATTCCGAATCGAGAAGAAATCGGATTCTGACTGTTTTTCCCGCACTTGCAGAGAGGTCTACGATGCAGTTTTTGAAGGTGCTTTCGCCGGATGAGTTCGAGCCAGTTTCATTGAAGTTTGTGTCGATCCATGTGGTGCCATCATCTTCAGATATTTGTAGTTTGGTGCGTTGGGTGTCTGTCAGCCATGAAGCGCGTGATTTGAAGTCGAGTTGAGCTGAGTTTCCCAAGTTGAATGTCCTAGTGAGTGTCAGAATTTGGTTGGAGTATTGATTATCGAATAACCTGAAGGCATTCCCCGAAACGCGGGTGCCACTTTGAACCGGTGAGTAACTACCCGTTGTGCTGGTGACGTAGCCTTCAGTGCCCTGGTCGGCATCTTCCGTTGTTGGGCTGGATATGACCTCCCCCCATCGCCATGTGTATCCTATCGCGCCGGCCACCGACGCCGCCGTGTAACTGTCTGTATCCCCTTGAGTCATTTGACTTGGGCCCGATATGCTCGGGGCGGTGTAGGTGAGGATCAGGTCCTGCTTGAGATTGTCTAAATCACTAATCGCTACATCATAAGTGACTGGGCTCGCAGAAAAACTCGGTGTGAATGAGACATCATAATCGCCATTACCTGGCACTGGGATCGCGTAACCGCCAGATGTGCTGGTCACCGCAAATGCGTTGGATCCAGATGCATTGACGGTGACGCCACCAACGCCTTCGCCAATATCGTAGAAGTTGTTACCGTTGAGGTCATAGTAGGCTACCCCCGTGATAAATGGGGTGGCATTGGACTGGCTACCGAAATTCTGTGTGCAGATCTCAGGGCCTATGGCGACCGTGTTGCCTGATGGAATCGTTGTCTCCGTTGAGGTTAAATTAGCCACCCCGATCTCACGGAAAGATTCATTGTGGATGTTATCACGGTGTCCTCTGGGGTCCTGCATCCCTCCTGTTGCGGCGTTACCGCCCCAGTCGACTTGATACGAAGCATAACCGAACAAGACGTCGTAGGATGCGGTGTAGGTATTCTCCCCCCATGCGCTCCAATCATAACCTTGCGCGGCAATACGCTCATTGCCATACCCTCCATCAGGGGCATTATTGGTGCGGTGCCCTTGAAAATCGAGATCAATTTGGTTTTGGGTGTGTAAACGTGCGGACGCTGCCAATTGGCTGTTAATAGCCAGCGGCGGCTGCACATTGATCGCGGCAAACTCGTTTTGCATAAGGGTGAGATCGACGCCGAACTGACTGTAAGCCGCTTGAATGTATGGATAAAGGGAGTTATTGAGCGCCTTTAAAAGGATCCCTTCTGCGGTGGGATTGGCTCGTGCTCGGTTAATGAATTCGACATAGAGCTGCTCCTTAGCGGTGGGCTCTCCAATCGAATACTGTGCAGGATTACCTGGATCGCCTGATACGACAGGGGCCGCCATCAATGACAAGAAGTAGAGGGGCAGTGATTTTTTGAGGTGCGCATTCATAGTCGTGAGGTGGTTGTTTCGAGTGAGATGGTTGAGAATATTGCGTGATCAGGTGAAAAAGGGTTGCTTGCCGGAATATCAAAGGTTGCTGTCTTCTGTGTGGCTAGCTGACCCTGCGTTGGTTGCCGACGCTCATGAGTCCCGCCCCGTGGATACGGCTTTCGCATCCTTCGAGGGGTCGTTCAACACAGTGCCTCAATGAGGCAACGTCACTACGCGATTGCGTATCGACGGCAAATCCGGAAGCAGCGGATTCGCTTCCGATGCCAAGGCTCCATGCTTGAAAAAACGTGGTGCTGGCAGCCATGGAGACAGCCAGAATAGTGTGTTTATAGGGTAATCCCATCAGATATCATGAGTATGTCAGATTCTCGTCAGGGGGTAGAGGAGGCATCGTTGTGTGTTTCTTTTGTCTATATGGTTAAATAATCGTGAGAGGATGATTTTAAACTTCTCTCGGAGTTCACCCTTCATAAATCATTAACGATGATATGTTTACACCGATGATAAGCCGCTGTCAAGTCGGCGTTTGCAAACCGTGAAAAAAATGATTTCCTCCTGTTTACAGGGATTTATGCTGAAAAAGGCTGAGTCCATCTAGGGTGGATGACTTGACCTGCGTGATCATTGGGCTTTTCAGACCCAGATTGGGCATCACATTCCGTGATCAATGCCTGAAGTGGCGGTAGCCGGTGAAGATCATGGCGATGCCTGCTTCATCAGCGGCGGCAATGACTTCCTCATCACGGATCGAGCCTCCGGGCTGAATACAAGCGGTGGCTCCAGCGTCGATGGCGGCTTGCAGACCATCGGCAAAGGGCAGCATGGCATCGGACGCCATGATGCTGCCTTTTAATGAGAGGCCAGCCTCATTGGCTTTCCAGACAGCGATACGGGAAGAGTCGACACGACTCATCTGACCCGCACCAATTCCAAGGGTTCGGTCCATTCCAGAGTAGACAATGGCATTAGATTTGACGTGTTTGACAACGCGCCATCCGAAACGCATGGCGCGCATTTCGTCTTCTGTAGGTGGACGTTTGGTGACAACTTTTCCTTCGAGATTATCAAGTCCTAGTGTGGTGTGGTCGCGGCCCATCACCATCAAACCACCAGGTGCGGATCGGATCACGGGGTCTTTTCTTACCGCTTCCCATGCCTCGGGGTTGAGTTTGATCAGGCGCAGGTTTTTCTTTTTCTGCAAAATGGCGCGTGCTTCAGGTTCAAAATCAGGTGCGATGATCACATCGGTAAAGATCGAGGAAATGATGCGGGCCAGCGCCTCGGTCACGGAACGATTGATGACGATCACGCCGCCAAAGGGTGCCTGAGTATCGGTTTCATAGGCCAATTGCCAGGCTTTGCGGAGATCCTCATCGTCCTGCCCAAGGCCACATGGGTTCGTGTGCTTGAGGATACCTACGGTCGGGCGCACGAAGTCGGTGATCAGATCAGAGGCGGCTTCGATATCGAGGATATTCGTGTAGCTCAATTCCTTGCCTTGAAGCTGGGTGAAAACGTCACTGAAATTTCCGTAGAGTGTGGTTGGTTGATGTGGGTTATCACCGTAGCGCAGTTCACGGTCGAGTGGTAAACTGAGCGTAAACTGAGAGCGTGTCCCCTCACCGGCTTGGGAAAGGTAATTGGTGATCGCGGTATCGTATGTCGATGTCCGAAGGAACACCCTGACCGCGAGCGCTTCGCGAAATTTAAAGGAGGTATCGCCACCGTGCTCGTCCATCTCTGCGAGCACACGGTCGTAATCCGTGGGATCAGTGACAACGGTGACGCTCTTGTAGTTTTTGGCAGCACTCCGAAGCATGGACGGACCTCCGATATCGATATTTTCGATGGCTTCCTCAAGGGTGACGCCGTCCTTGACGATGGTTTCCTCGAAGGGGTAAAGATTCACAACAACAAGATCGATGGGCGGGATCTCGTTGTCCTTGGCTTGTTTCAGGTGGAGATCGTCATCACGCTTGTGGAGAAGACCGCCGTGAACCTTAGGGTGAAGGGTTTTGACACGCCCTTCGAAAAGCTCGGGCGCACCGGTAAACTCAGAAACATCGATCACGGGAAGACCCGCATCGCGGAGAGCCTTGGATGTTCCGCCGGTGGAGAGTAGTTCGACATCGTGCTTAACGAGACCTTTAGCAAAGTCGATTAGACCTGATTTGTCAGAAACGGAGAGGAGCGCGCGTTGGATAGCCATAGTAGATAACCCGTAGATGGGCAGCCCCCAACTACCTCCAGCTGCTACTCGGGGCAAGCCGAATCTGTTCCAATCTTGTCTGTAGGCGCTTCGATTCGGCGATGCGCCAGCCACTTCCTAGCCACCACCCCGTAACGAGGGGAGAACAGCCAAGCTATCACGAAGACCCCCCCGGCCGAGGCGGCGATCATACCGGAAGTCGAGGTGCTTTTGAACCCGAGCAGAGGTGGCACCGTGATTGCAGAGACGTGGCCGAGCCCGGCAGAGAGCACGCCGACCACGGCGCTGATGACGAGCATCAGCTTGAGGTTATCCGTCAGTAATTGGGCCGTGGCGGCTGGCACCACAAGCATAGCAATCACGATGATGCTACCCACCGACTCGAATGCGGCCACCGTCGTCACGGCCACCATCGCCATCAGCAGATAATGCATCAGTTGCGCATTGATCCCCAGCGAAGTCGCCAATTCTGGGTCAAAGGCACTCAGCTTAAATTCCTTGAACAACAATCCAATGACCGTGGCATTCAGGCAAAGAACCACCGACAACACCATCGCTGCCCGTGGGATATCAAAAAGGTAATCACCGAACCCCAAGGTGGCCACCGTATCGAATGGGGTAAATTCCAATGCCCCATAAAGCACACAGCCAGCGTCAATATCCACATGGTCCGCCGCCTGAACAATCAACAGCAAACCCAAGGCAAACAAGGTAGTGAAGGTGATCCCCATCGCGGCACCACGGTCGACCTTACCCCACTTGCTAATACACTGGGTAAAAAACGCCGTGAGTAATCCCATCAGCGCCGCCCCGATAAACATCGGCAGACTCGAACGGCTTCCTGTCAGCAAAAAACCCAAAGCCAGCCCCGGCAGCACGGCGTGGCTGATCGCATCCCCCATCATACTCATCCGCCTCAGCACCATAAAACACCCAGGCAGGGCACAAGCGACCGCGCAAAGTGCGCCGACGACCACAATCGAGGTATCTTCCGGTATCCAATTCATGATGTTACTTCTTCTACGACCGTATGCGGGCTTGGCGGGATGACCTGGGTATCGACACTCTCCTCGAGAATGCTCTCCAACTCCCTCACCATTTCAGGACTAAGAATGTGCTCCACGGAGTCAGCGTCCCTGTCCACATGGCTCGGGGCAATATCCGCGTGCGTGATTAGAAAAATCTCCCAAAGTCGGTGGTTTCGGGTAATCCGGGCCGCCTCGCCAAAGCCGGATTCCGTGAGGCTCACCGAGCTTCCATCGAAGAGCTGAATATGATCCTCCCTCTTGCCCCGGCGCAGTAGGGCATGAAGGTTCGACTGACTCCACGAGCGATGCTTCAACAACGATTCAAAGTCGATAGGGTTGTTCGATAGCGCCGTGTGCCCCCTGCTCTGTTGATGCGCCTCGATGATCTCAAAAACAGCTCGTAACAAGTGCTGCCTCCCCACTTTTATCGTCAGCTGCCGGTGAGAAAAAGCCCTTTTGACAATCCCCCTTGAGGTTCCAAATAACATACTGAACAGAAACAAGGACGCTGCCATGAGCACAATCACCGCCCCCGCCGGCATATTCGGAAGCAAGGCGCTGAGCGACGCCCCCAGCCAACCGCTCAAGGCACCAAACACGGAAGAAAGCTTGAGCATCGTCTTGAGATCATCAGTCCAGAATCTGGCCGTCGCAGCAGGCGTGATCAGATAAGCAATGATGAGAATTAGCCCGACCGCTTGCATACCCACCACCGTGACCGCAGCCACCAATGCCATCATTACCATATCGAGCAAATTAATGGGAACCCCCAAGACTTTGCCAAAGTGCTGATCAAAACACAACAAGGTGAACTCCTTCAACAGAAACAGACACGCGATCGCAATCACCAAGGCCACACCGGTGAGCAGTAAAAAGTCCTGCATCACCATCGAGGCCGCTTGTCCGTAAATAAACTTCTCCAGCCCTGCTGAACTCGCGCCCGGCACCGTCTGGATCATCGCCAGCAACGCAATACCGACGCCAAAAAACACACTGAGCACAATCCCCATGGCCGCATCATCTTTCACTCTCGAGGTCTTGCTAATCAACATGACCATCCCGACACCCATCACTCCGGTGATCGATGCCCCCAGCAACAAACCTACAAGATTCTTGCCGCCCCCCCCCACCATCACCATCAGGATGAAAACTAGGGCGATTCCCGGCAAACAGGCGTGCGAGAGCGCATCTCCCATCAATGATCGCTTCCTTAATAAAAGAAAACTACCCACCAGCCCAGCCGCGACCCCCAAGATCATGGTGCTCAATACCACCAAGCGGGTATTGTAGTTTTTCAACAACAAAACCTCCCTAACATCGATCCACGAGGGCGCCTCAATGGATCTGACCGCCCCGCTTTTCAGCTGGCTGCCCATTAATTCAATTCTTTCCCCTCCCTGATCCGCGGGACCATCATGGTCGTCCACCAGAGAAGCACTAGCCAACGACTGAACCCCAAAGAGAACCAGCAGGATGACAACAACTCTGGATAGCATATTCATTTGTGTGATTTACCTCGGCTAACCGCCTCGGCAGCCTCATCAAGTAGCGACAACTTACCTCCGTATGTCTTCATTAGATTTTCCTTAGTGAAGACATCCTCCGTCGGCCCAGCTTTGACCACACGCATGTTTAGAAGCACGACCCAGTCAAAATACTCGGCCACTGTCGCAAGATCGTGATGCACGACCATGCAAGTTTTCCCCTGATCCTTCAGCTCGTGGAGCAGAGTGACAATGGCACGCTCGGTGGCCGCATCCACAGCGGCAAACGGCTCATCCATCATGTAGAATTTTGCATCCTGAGCCAAGGCCCGCGCTAGGAAGACCCGCTGTTGTTGGCCACCGGATAGCTGGCTTATCTGTCGGTTCGCAAGATGGCCGATCCCAACGTGATCGAGCACCTCCTTCGCCTTCTGAAGATGCTTCTTTTTAACCGATCGGAACCAGCCGATTTTCTGATACATCCCCATGGCCACCACATCCTGGGCGCTGACGGGGAAATCCCAGTCGACGCTTTCGCGCTGCGGCACGTAACCCACGAGTGAGCGTTGTTTTTTATAGGGTTCCCCGTAGATCTTGATCTCTCCAGACGCTCGGGGGATCAAATCCATACAGGCCTTGATCAGCGTGCTTTTCCCCGCACCATTAGGCCCTACAATCCCAACCAGTTTCCCTTCGGGAATATCCAAGTCGATATCCCAGAGTACGGGCTTACGATGATAAGCCACCGTCAGGTCGTGAATGGCCAACGGGTGGGAGGCACTGTGGGAAGGGTCTAATGAGTTGTCCGAAGATATTTTCATATGAAAAGTGTGTGTTGCGACGCCATAACAGCGGGAACCTTGCCGCAGCCAGCCTTAGTGTTTGTGACTCAGTTTTCCGTTCAACCCCTTTTCGGGAGCCTCACCACCGAGCGATCTCGCGATCACCGTCACGTTGTGATCAATCATACCAATGTAAGTGCCCTCATAGGTTCCCGTGGCACCCATGGCATCGGAAAAGAGCTCGCCGCCAATGCGCACGTCATGCCCTCTAGCCTTCGCTCCCTCCACGAGGGCCATCACATTTTTCTGTGACACAGAAGATTCCACAAAGACGGCAGGGATACCATTCTCGGCAAGATAGGCCACTAGGGTTTCAATACGCTTCACCCCAGCCTCAGACTCGGTGCTGATACCCTGAATCCCCCTCACCTTTAAACCATATGCCCGACCAAGGTAATTGAATGCATCGTGCGCCGTCACCAGCACACGTTGCTTCTCAGGAATGGAGTCGATTACCTTTTTGGCATAGGCATCTAACTTAACCAGCTCGGCCTTGTAATTCTCCGCGTTAGTTTGGTAAAATTCCTCGTTCACCTTGTCGTAATCCCCCAGTGCTTTGGCCACGACATCGGTCGCTTTGATCCATCCCTGCACATCCATCCAGACGTGGGGATCATAGTGCTCCTGCTCATCAGTCATCACGTAGTCTCCCTTATCAAGAATGACTTCGGTTACAGCATGCACAGGCTTCCCCTTACGGGACACACGAATCAGCACGTCGCCCATCTTACCCTCAAGCATCAGCCCGTTGTAGAATACGATATCGGCATCACTCAGTGAAACCACATCAGCTCGAGTCGGTTTGTAGACGTGGGGGTCCACGCCCTCGCCGATAATCCCCTCTACCTTCGCCTTATCACCGGCAACATTCTGGACAATGTCAGCAATCATTCCCACCGTGGCAGTGGCCTGATAAGGGTAATTGCTGGGTCCGTCAACGGAGCCCTTTTCAGCTCCGGACTTCTTTTGACACGAGGTGCTCAGCACACTCAGGAATGCTAGCGAAAGCGCCAGCGTCATCATTAGGTATTTCTGTGTTTTTTTCATTCGTTTGGTTTTTTATTAAAAATTAGAAGCTCATAGAGAATCTGACGCCTCCGATCAGGGCATTATCCACCGCCGTATCACCGGAAGGATTCACGATATATTGGATCTCCGGCTGGATATAAAATGTCGGGCAAAGCTGACAGCGATAGAATAGATCAATGGCAGTCTCATCTTTCGCAAATCCAGCGGCAGGATCATCGGAAAGATCCGCATGCGTAATGTAGACTCCTGCGGAGTCGTCATCGCGACCAGCAAAGGTCCCCTGCGTCACCACTCCAGCTCCAAAATGCTGTGCAATCTCACTGAGGCTTTCGTCCGCCCAGCCGTATTGAGCAAAAACATACACGCCGCCGTCGTCGGAACCAGATGCACGCCGCGATAACCGCTGCTCCACCGTCAGAAAGTATCCATGTGTGCCATCGTCCATGCTGCCATCAAAGCCCGTGAATTCACCATTATGATGCCAGCCTCCTAACGACAGTCGACCTTCGAGCCAATCCCCACAGTTGTCCCAGGCCAGTTCACCTTGGAAAATCTGAAAGTAATCATCCGACACACCGTCACTAAAAAATGTCGATGGCCCACGCCTACCCAGCCGAACCTCATCCACTGCAGTCGCCCCGTCAAAGAGACCATAACCCAGGGTGAAGGTGTAATTTTCACGATCCACCAGCGTCGCAAATACGTTCACACTCATGCTGGGATCCGGATAGCTTGGGAAAGCAAAAATCGTGGGGGAAAAACCCGCAGATGAATTGGCAAAATTCCCCGCTGCATCCACATAGTTATACTCGGAGTTGGCATCCACTTTGCCGAGCTTGATGCGCAGACGACCATCCATCAGCTCCTGCTGGTACCAAAGTTCGTAAATGGCATCCATCGCGCGATCCGTTTCAATATTCGTATAGGCTTGGATGTCACCCGCATCCGCTGATCCACCACGCTCACGTGTCACGTGTAAGAACTGAGCAAATATCGTCCCCCCATTGAGACCCATCAACTTCTCAAGATCAAATTCGACATCAAAGGTGAACAGATGCCGGTCCGATCCGTCACGGCGGAGCCCACCGTCAAAAACTCGACTGCGCTCATAAATAAATTCTCCCTCAAAACTGATACCCTGATCTTCCCATTCACCACGCCGGTCTGACATCCAGCCTGCTTCCTCGGCCCCAGAGGCCACAATCGCTTCGGAAGCCGCCAACGGGCACGCCCCAAAAATTAACGCCGCCATAGCGATACCCATCACTCCCGCATCTGTCATTTGCTTCATCATTTTCTATTTTATTGATCAAATACCACACCTGCCGTGGACGCGCGCACCCATACGCCTCACTTCTACGACGGTCAAGTTAAAATTAGCCTAAACTAATTTTAATTTCTTTGGCTTATTTTATTGGTCGTGATGTATTCTATGATTTCTGAGGCTTACGCCCGCGCACCCGATGCATGACAGCCAAAGCCTTTGGAGTTTTTCTACTGAGCACGTTACTACTCGCTGAGCTTTACTCTAGGCGCATCAGGCAGGTAAGAGCACATGGTAGGCGGCTATGGGCTACCAATGGTCTCAAACGTGATGGATACTGTATGGACATCATCAATCAAGAAGATAACATGGAAGTCCTCATCGGTGGACGTCCCTATGAATTTCATGTTCACCGATCATGGCAAAGAGCCATAACCCACCAAATCATCCACAAAACCCGTGAAAGAACCCGATTCAACTATCACCCCCGACGAAGCTAAGAACAACCTTCAAAAGAAGTTCTTCCGCCCCTTACTTATTCTAGGTTTACTGATCATCGCAGGGGTGGCGAGCATGCCGTGGCTGGGAGAAGTGGGAATGGCAAGTGATAAAGCCACCACCGTCATCGGGCAATGGATCGGTTTCCTCGGTCGGTTTCACCCGATTTTCCTTCACCTACCGATCGGAGCGCTGACGCTTGTCCTGCTGATGGAATGCTTGGGGCTGATCAGTTTGGGGAAATACAAGCCACACACGACGCTGGGTCTTGGATTTGCGTCGGCCACGGGTGTTTTTGCCGTCGTTTTTGGCTACTTTCTCTACCTCACCGGCGACTATTCGGGCGAGTTAATCGAAGAACACAAGCGTGATGGCGTGATTTTTACGATCTTACTCATCGCCACCTTTCTGATCAAATACGCCCACGATATCCGCTTCATGACCAAGCTGACGAGGCCTGTTTACGCCATCGGTCTTATTGCCACCACCGCGACGATGTTCAGCGCCGGACACCATGGCGGCGAAGTCTCCCACGGGAACCCCTTCGATAAAGCGCCATGGATACAGAAATCAGACAAACCTACCAGCGCCGCAGAGATTGCCGACCCCGTCGTCTATAAAAAAATCATCCACCCGATCCTCGATGCCAAGTGCGTGAGTTGCCACGGCGATAAAAAACAGAAAAGCGGACTGCGTGTCGATAGCTACGCAGGATTGCTTGATGGCGGCGAAGAAACCGATGCCCTCATCCCTGGCGACCTGAAAAAAAGCGCCCTCATCTCATACCTCCACCTCCCGCTCGATGACGATTTGCGGATGCCCCCAGAGGGCAAAACCCAACTCACTCAGGAGGAAATTCAAATCCTTGAATGGTGGGTGAAAATCGGAGCCCCTGAACATGCCAAGCGCAGCGAGGTAGAAATCACTCCCGCGATCGCCACCGCCATCGACACCCTGAAAACACCCGAGGAGATCGCCCAAGCCAAAGCCGCAAAACGCGAGGCCGAGCATCAGAAGCTCAGCGCGATGAAACAAAAACGCGAACAACTGGCGATATCGATCACCCGCGTTAATCAACAATTCCCAGGCTCACTCAATTACATTTCCCAAGACAGCACCGAGCTGAGCTTCTCCGCCGTAAGTTATCGTAAAAATTTCACCGACGAAAACCTCACCGCCATCAAGGATGCTGCTGCCGACATCACAGACCTCGACCTCGGAGCATCCGCCCTCACCGATAAAGGAGCAGCCATGCTTGATCAATTCACCCAAGTCAAGGTGCTTAAAATCAACCAAACATCCATCACCGACGCCGCACTGCCGATCATCGCCAAACTCGATCACCTCCAGTCACTCAACCTCTACGGCACCGCAGTGACCGATGCCGGAATCAAGGCCCTCTACGGAAAAACCTCACTGAAAAAAGTCTACCTCTGGGACACCCAAGTCACCGAAGCTGGAGCCAAGGCCTTGCAACAAGACCTAACAAAGTCTCACGCCAAGGCTCAGGCACAGGTCAAGAAAGAACATAGGGACAACCAAGCCCCTCAGGTCATCCTCGGGTCAACCGCGTCCAACCCCTCGTGAGAAACCAGACTCTCGGGCAGCTTCAGCCGGTGACAAGCGGCTAACGTCCGCCCCAGAAAAAAGCTTATCGTCCGTTCTGCTCCTTGGCACTCTGACAATGAATACAGAGTGACACCGAGGGCTTCGCTCTCAGACGCTCAATATTGATATCCTTGTGACATTCATCACAAACACCATAGTCACCTGCATCTAAACGCTGTAATGCGTATTCGATTTTTTCCAGCAGCTTACTCTCAGAGTAACCTAACTGGTGCTCCACGACATTATCAGCAATCTTATCGGCCCGCTCGGTCTCATCGGCAATCACGCCGGCACCGACTCCCGTCATGACTCCATGTCGATTGACATCCTTGAGAACATGATTTCGTTGACCCACCAAAGATTCGCGTAGTTCATTTTTTTCGCTTTCAGTCATAAATATTGATTGGGTTGCTTAACAGCGCAATTATAACACAACATTGAACACTGCGCTACGCATGTTCGGCTTCTGCCTACGCCTATTTTGCTATCTCATTGCCATTGCAAGCTCATCCCCGTAATGCTACGCCCAGTTGTCACGCAAAACGTGACACCTCTATGGAAGCCCGTGGCACGGGCAGGAAATAGATGGGGAATCCGGTGAAACATCCATGGGAACATGGATACCATTCCGGAGCGGTTACGCCACTGTAATCCTTGATCGCATCACGCGAAAAAGGTAAGCCAGAAAACCAGCCAAAGAGGTTGAGTTCACTTCCTGCGAATAACAGGAAACCCTCAACAAAACATGAAAAATACAACACCTGCAGTCCTTATGGCTGCCACTAAGTCGGCCCTGCGTGCCGGTCTCAACGACCGCATCCCAGGATCTCTCCTTGTCCTTTCCCTCGGCATTGCCTCTGCAACTGCAATCCATTCCGCCGAAGAAGTTGCTGAGAAGCTTCCGGATACCACGATCATCGCCAACCGGACGGAAACAGACATTACCAAAGTTGGTAGCGCTGTCTCTATTCTCGATATCAACACCCTTCAACAAGAGGGGGTTCGGACTCTCGATGACGCTCTCAAGTTTGCCCCTGGTGTGATCTCGGAATCACTCGGTGGCCAGAGAGGATCAAGCTCCTCGCTTTTCCTGCGTGGCACGAAAACAAATCACGCCCACCTCATCGTTGACGGCATGCGGATCAGCGATGCCAACATGACATTCGGCGGCTTTCTCGGGTCCTCAAATTTAAATGGCCTGTCACGGATCGAGGTGCTTCGAGGCCCACAGGGTGCCCTCTACGGAGGCGACTCGATAGGCGGCATCATGGGACTCTACTCAACCAAGGGGAAAGGTGACTCCAATGGCAACCTTCGCGTCGAGGGTGGATCATTTAACACATGGAACACCCAGCTTGCCATGCAAGGCGAGTCTGGCGATTTTGCTTATTCACTCAACCTTGGCCATGAACGCACCGAGAACGAGCTACCGCACAACGCATTCGAGATGTTTTCTTATGCTCTACGCTTGGACTACACGGTCAACCCGTGCCTCAATGTCGGCCTCACTCTGCGTGGTGCAGACACCACATTCCAGGCGCCACATTACGGAGGGCTCTACAGCAGCCCGCTCGATGACGAACTCGAATACACACTCGGCACCCTTTTTGCCGACTACGAAGTGAACCAACTCTGGAGCACCAAGTTGACAGTCGGGATGTATGATCAGAAATACCACAGTCAAAGTCCTGTATTTGGGTTCAATCCCGCGAGCTCCTACGACACTGAGGCCACAAAATACGCAGTTTACTGGGACAACACCCTTAAGTGGAATGACTGCCACACCACCGTCATTGGCGCTGTTTACGAGAACTCTGATTTTTCCTATCTAAGTGATTATTATGGTCTCACGGGGGACACACGGACACGCGACCAGTATGGTTTTTATCTGAACCACATCTGGGATGTCAGCGAAGACTTCAATATCACCGGAGGCGCACGCTGGGAGGATTATGACGACTACGGTGACGAGGTCACGTGGCGTGTCTCGAGTGCCTACACGGTGGATCAAACCGATACCACCATCCGTGCGAGCATTGGCAGGGGGTTTCGCTCACCATCATTTGTTGATCTCTACGGCTTTGGCGGACAGGCACCCAGCCCAGGCCTCGAAGCAGAAACATCACTCGGGTGGGACTTCGGAATTGAGCAGTCATTGTGCGACGGTCAGTATCGAATCGGCCTGACCTACTTTGAAAACAGCATCGAAGACGCCATCAGCTACGTCCCCCAACCTTACCCAACTCCTGGTTATAACATCAATGCGAGTGGAACGACCAAAACCAACGGCGTCGAAGCCTCAGCCGAAGCCAACTTCCTGCAAGAGCGCCTCGGCATACGCCTTTCATACACATGGCTGCAACGTGCCTTAGCCGAAATGCCCGAGCATTCACTGGGGCTACGTATTCACGGTAAAATATCAGACCAACTCAATGCGGGCCTCACAGCCACCTACCTAGACGACCGTGCATTTTTCGGTGACGTCGTTGACGCCTACGCCTTGATCAACCTCTACAGCAACTACAAGGTCAATGACACCGTGACACTCAATCTCCGCGTGGAAAACCTCCTTGATGAGGACTACGAGTTTGCGCGGGGGTCAGGTGATATTTACCCAGGACGCGGGCGCGGCATCTTTGGAGGCGCCACGATCCATTGGTAATCCATCCCAGCTAAAACTTTTGGGGGGTGTGTGTGCTCCCCGAATACAATAAATCGCTTGGCTCGGTGTGTTGGGCCAAGCGATTTCTCCCTCGATCACTTTATGTTACGCAATATTCACAATGAGCTTCTCGACCACCGATTCACATTAAGCGGTCGCCCGAAACGTATTGTCAGCCTTGTATCATCGGCGACGGAGGCGATGGACAAAATGGGGCTCATCAATCGAGTCGTGGGCGTCTCAGAATACTGTGATCGTTACATTCATGACCTACAAGCACCCGTCGTTGGCGAGTATTTAAACTGCGACACGGATGCCCTCAAAAATCTCCAACCGGACCTCATCCTAACAACAGGAGGCATCCAACTCAACCTAGCGCGCAAACTCGCGCAGCAAGGTTTTCCTGTTTACGCCCTGCCTCTCCCTCAGAGCTTCTTCGGCACCCTTGAAAACAATCTCATTCTTGGCGGACTTCTCGGCGAGCTAGAAAAAGCACGCCACCTCTGCACGGACATGCAAAGGCGTGCTTCAGCACTTCGCCTAAGCTCGCCTAGCGTGCGCCCCAGCATCTACCTCGAACTCTGGCTAGGAAGACACATGCGGGCCGTTGGCGGAGGATCCTTTATCAACGACCTGATTGACATCGCAGGCGGCGACCTCATCTACAAAAATCATACGCTTGGCTACTTCAAACCGGACTTTGATGCGGTTGCGCAAGCCGCTCCTGATGTTTATCTTTTTTTCCACGAACCCGAATACCTGATCGATCCTGCTGAACTCGTAGCCGACCGAAAATGGAATCCCGACACACCGGTCATCCTATCCACCATCGAGTGTGGTCAGAACATGATCCAAGAAGGCCCCAGCATGCTCGACACCGCCGAGTGGCTACAAAACCAACTGCTCGCGCTTCCCCAATAATCATTTTTCACCGCAGATGTCGTCATCACCCACCAACAAACCGAACACAACCAGGATCGCTCTGATCACGGCCGCTGTCGTGCTGGCATTTATCGCAAGCTATTACGCTCGTCAGGCGGTTAACACATCGAGCGACATCATCGCCCCCCCAAGCGACTACCAACGCATTATTGGTCTCTCGCCCAGCATTGTCGAGATCATCTACCAACTTGAGCACGCCGAGCAACTCGTTGGGGTATCCCGATTTTGTCATTACCCGCCAGAGGCGAGCCAAAAAACCGTGGTCGGGGGCTATGTCGATCTCGACTACGAAGCCGTGCTCACCCTGAAACCTGATTGTGTCATCCTACTCGAAGAGCAACGAGCCCTTGCGGAGAAACTCGAAATCATGGGGGTCCACACCATCATTCTCGATCACACCAGCACCCAAGGAGTGATTGATTCCATCGCCATTCTCGGTAAAGCGTTTAGCAAAGAGTCGATCGCCAATCATATCGTGCAGACGATGCACACGAGGGTGCGCACACTGAAACATCAAGCCCGTCGCACAGACAGTCGACCACGTATCCTTGTCTGTATCGAACGCGACACCAACTCTGCCTTCCCAGACCGCGTCATTGCCGCCGGCAACAAGGGCGTCCATCAGGAATATATCAATATGGTCAACGGAGTGAATGCCTACCAAGGACCGGTCGCCTACCCACTGCTCTCACGCGAAAAGCTCATCCACCTCAACCCCGACCTCATCATCGAACTCGTCCGTGAAGATGTCTGGAAAGACAAAGGCCGCGAAACACTGATGAAACAATGGCAGGCATACAACGAGCTTAAAGCCGTCAAAAACGACCGGATCATTTTCCTCCACGAGCACCAACACATGATTCCTGGGCCAAGATTCATCGACACCTTGGAAGTTTTTGCCCAGGCTGCCGCTCTCCCACATGAATAACCCCCTCGACATGGCTATTGAGACCAACGCGCTCAGCCTGAGCATCGGCCAGCACCGACTGCTTCATGATGTGACCCTGCATGCCAAACGAGGCGAACGCATTGCCATCGTAGGGCCCAATGGGGCAGGAAAAACAACCCTACTCCGGTGCCTCTTAGGTTTTATTTCTAGCCCGTCGGGAGCCATCAGCCTGCAGGGGAAACGCCTCGCCGATCTCAAGCGGCAGGAGATCGCCCGATTGATCGGTTACGTCCCCCAACAATTAGCAGATGATATTCCATTCACCGTCATAGAATTCATCGTGATGAGCCGTTACGCCCATGCACAGAGCGGTGGCATCATCCATAGGGACCCCGAGGGTGAGCGTATTGCCAAGCAAGCGACCGAACGCACCGGTATCCAGCATCTCGAAAACCAGTCGATGTCGACACTCAGCGGAGGTGAGCGGCAGAAGGTCAACATCGCTGCAGCGCTCGCCCAGCAGACACCCATCTTGGTGCTCGATGAACCCTCGTCCCACCTCGACCCCAAGCAGCGCGAGTCGATCCAACAACTTCTCGGAGAGGTTGGCCGCAAGAGCCAAACCACCATTCTAGCCGTTACCCATGACCTCAATTGGGCGGCCATGGATTTCGACCGCATCATCGGCATGTCGCATGGTGCCATCATCGCAGACGATACCCCGTCCGCCATGATGACCTCGGAGAACCTGCACCGCATTTTTGATGCGCACTGGTCAGTCCAGCCTCACCCAGAAAGTGGCCACCCCATCGTCCTGCCTGCTCACCACTACGCCCGTGACCTGTAATCCCCATGGTTCAATCACCTCGTCATTTCATCTATTTCCTCCTGCTGCCACTTGCCATGGTCACGCTGGTCGTTATGCCGTGGCTGGGTGAACACCATCCTGCTCTGGACGTCATCCTGAGACCCAGCGCTGACGACTTAGATGCCATGATTTTCTGGCAGATCCGTGTTCCACGCGTTTTGCTCGCCATGTTTGCTGGGATGGGTCTGTCACTCGGCGGAGTTGTTTTTCAAGCCATTTTTAGAAACCCCCTAGCCACGCCCTTCACGCTCGGTGTCGCTGGCGGCGCGTCACTGGGGGTTACCTTAGCCGTTTTTCTCGGACTCAATCTCACAATCCTTGGGGTTTCGGGCGTATCGATCGCCGCATTGGCTGGTGCGATCGGCGCCATTGCTGTCGTCTATGGCATCGCGCGGGCAACGGGAAATATTTCACCCAACACGATGCTATTAGGTGGAGTAGCCATCAGCTTTTTCTTCTCTAGCCTGATCCTCCTGCTTCAGTATCTCGGTGATATGAGTGATTCATTCCGCATCATCCACTGGCTGATGGGAGACCTCAGCCGCGCGAGTGTGGACACGGTATTTCAGATCCTCCCATTCATTGTCAGCGGTGCCATCATCACAGGCCTCCTCCACCGGGAGCTCAATCTGCTTTCGCTCAATGATGACTTGGCCGCGAGCTGCGGCTTACACGTCGAGCGCATGCGCATCATCCTCTTTCTCGCCGTCTCGTTGATGATTGCTGGCATTGTCACCGTCTGCGGGCCGATCGGATTTGTCGGCATCATGGCACCTCACATTTGCCGTCTCATCGTCGGGGCCAACCACCGCAACCTGATCCCAGCAGCTTTGCTCTTTGGCGGTATATTCCTTACCCTCTGTGACACCTTGGCCCGCACCATCTCGGTCTCGGCAGAAGTTCCCGTCGGCATTATCACGGCCATCCTCGGCGGCCCATTTTTCCTCTGGCTTCTCTTTAAAAAAGCACGCAGCCTTAGCTGACACCCTAAGAGCCTCAGGATCCGCCCTCCTTCCCCCCGTAATCGTGCGAGCCATTTCAACGCATCAGGTGTTCATTCCCAAGTAACCTATTGCCACATATGCCACGCATTCCACGCCTTCAACTCATTCTCTCGGCCTTATTTGTCATGGCCGTGCTCGTCGGCTATTGGCTAACTCGCACCCTCGAGCCACCAGAGGAGCAGACATCCCAACGTTCTGCTCAACCCGCAGCCCAAAACCGCCCATCTACACTAGCCCCTAATAAGCCGCTCACTCGCCCAGCACGCGGCACCCACCACGTTGCCCCTCAAGATGCCATACCCCGCTTCGCCATCGCCAACGAGCGTATCATACGCTTTAAAGACGAGTCCGCTTACCACAAGTTCCTTGCCAGCCTCAAGGACCGTGGACTGCGATTACTAGGGAAGTCGGACCGCCTTCAGGCGGTCAGGTTTGGATGGAGTAATCCCTTCAGCCTCGGCGATATCGACGGTGCCGAGCTTGGCTACAACTACCTCGTCACCCTACCGGTTCCGCCCAATGCCGAGGCACAGGCAGGCGCTGTGGGTTTTGGTCCAAATGCCCTGTCCTGGCTAGGGATCGACAACGACAACACCCTATGGGGCAAGGGTGTCACCGTGGCTGTATTGGATTCCGGGGTCAACGACCACACTGCGCTGAATCGTGGCAACGGAAAGGTCACCCACACCGTGCTGACGGAGCTTGCTGAGGGAGACACACAGCTCGGACACGGCACCGCGGTGGCATCGATCATCTCTGGCGACCATCCACGCACCCCAGGAGTAGCTCCAGCCTCTGACCTCTTATCCATCAGAATCACCGATGCACAAGGAAGCTCAGACTCCTTTACTTTAGCCGAAGGTATCCTGCTGGCCGCAGACTCGGGTGCAGACATCATCAACATCTCCATGGGCTCTTATGGTGATAGTGCGCTGGTGGCGGAGGCGGTCCAGTATGCACAAGGAAAAGGGGTCGTGATTGTTGCATCCTCCGGAAACGAGGGGATGGAGGCTATCGCCTACCCCGCCGCCTACGACGGAGTGATCGCTGTAGGTGCCGTAGAAGGAAATGGTTCCCACCTTCATTTTTCCAACAGCGGAGAAAATCTCGATATCTCAGCACCTGGATTTCAAGTGAGTGCCGCATGGGGAGAAGATCAACTCACCGCATTCTCAGGCACCTCGGCCAGTGCGCCATTTGTCAGCGGAGCCATCGCCGCGACGATGTCAGAGAACCCGCATATGACCGCCCAGCAGGCGGCCGACCTTGTCCTCCGTGTCACCAATGACGCTGGCTACCCAGGTGACGACCCCGCCTATGGCAGCGGCATCCTCGCCTTGGATCGTGTCGCCGAAAGTGGTACGCCCGGAATTTATGACGCCGCCATTTCAAGTCAGTTTTTGATCCCAGCCGACGACGCGACCTTACTCCCTCAGGTTTTGGTCACCGTGCAAAATCAAGGCACTGAGACACTCATCAACAGCTTGGTCAACATCGTCAGCCCCAGTGGCACCCAAGAAGTTAACATCAGCAGCCTGGCACCTGGGCAGATTTACACCATCCGCGTGCCCGTCGCCATACCCTCCAACGGCGACCCTGTATCCGTCAACTCTTCGGTGCAGAGCGCTGAGGTGGACAAAGACACACGCAACAACAGCCGAAGTGACAGCTTCGCTCAAGATCAGCCGTAACAGTAAAACTACCCAGCAAATCCTTCCACAAGAGAATGGACGCTTGTTTACGGCCTCGGTGTGGTGATCAGCTTCGAGTAATGGTAACTGTGCTTTTTCACCAAATCCTCACGCGAGATACCCGATTTTTTGGCCAAGGCAAGCCCGCGATCGGTCAGCACGGTGATACTCACCTCGACCCCGACGATGCTGCCTTGTTCAATCTCCGTTGAATTTGGACCAATGGCTTCGACCTTGTTTCCTTTCAAACGAAATTCCTGATAGCCGCCACTGTCGTCCTGCATCAGTGTGACCCGCTCGATCTGGTTAAAATCGTCCGCAGCGTCGTTTGGTGTGCCATTGTCATCCACATACTCGACCAAAAACGTCACCGTGAACTCATAGACATTTTCCACGAGAAAATTCGCCGCAGCCAAGCCATCCGATGCAAAGTTTGTCTGATATGTCGACTGGAGATCATCCACAGCGAGCAAACCGGGGTTGCTGTCCACACCAAACGTCTCATCGGGATTCACGAGATGGCGATAGAACGAAAACACCGCATGCTTTTCATCGTCGGTATCACCTATTTGGTCTCTGAATACAAGTCGGTAACTCACCGCGGAAACATCACCTCCATCATCCTCGCCCACCACGCCAACATTTCCATTGTAACGATCCGTTGCGCTCGTAAAAAAAAGAAGTTGGGCTCGATTTGTGATTTGCCCATCCTTCCCCGTTGGCCCTGTAGAATCTGAAGTACCAGACTCTGAATCCACCCCCGCATACAACCACTCATAAGCATTTCCATCTCTGCGCGAGACCATGCTTTCTAAATCCTTGGCAATGGTTTCAAGCGCCTCTTTCGCCTGACGCGATGCCCTCACTTCATTTCTACTATCGCGATACGTATCCATGGAAACACCCGTCATATAAACAAGCACCCCGAGAAGCACCACGGTGATTGCCATCGCCACAAGAAGTTCAATGAGGGTAAATCCCGTGCGGAGATGCTGCAGTCTGTTGATTTTCATCGATATTGAAATGGGTAGGATTAAAATAATGATCTAGCGTCGGATGGCCATGTTTCTTGTAAACACAGGCTTCCCTACGGCATCAGGATGACCATCACCATCATCATCCGTCAGGCTGAAGTTTTCTATAGCGGCATAAAGACTACTCTTCATCACGTAAAATTCAGCCTGAAAAGTAAGCACTGCCTCTAGGTAGTCTGTGTCCGTGGACGTCACGGTATCCGTAGTAGGATCAATAATCTGACCCAGTTGATCCGTAAGCTCCAATTCACCATCATCATTGAAGATCAGTTGATTTATCCGGACGTAGAACACGCGCCCCACGACCATACCGAGGGCTAACTCATCCTCCACTTTGCTATCGTCCCATCTCCTCACTACAGACTGCACCACATAGTCTTCGCCTGGGATTTGTTTCGCTCTATCCGTCTGTGGCTCGAGCGTGCCATCCTCGTGAACGCTCGCTGGATCACCACGATACTGGTAAAGTAAAATGACATCTTCCTTATCCGCACCTCCAGACCCCTTGATCCATTCGTAGGCTTTTTCAAATGAGGTCGCATAATCTGTTGCCTCATCGCCCGCGCGTAGCACACTGAGCTCATACTCAAGCGTCGTGGCAAGTCGTTTCACCTCCTTCGCGGACATGGATTTACGGATCCCTTGAACGGCGGGGCCAAAGGCGGCAAGAAAGGCCGTGATCATAATCGTGATGATCCCCATCGCGATGACAGTTTCCACGAGCGTAAAACCCTGCCGACCACGACGTGGCTGGGAGCGATGCATTGAATAAAGGTATTTCATGGCGGTGTGTTTCTAAAAAAAAATCAATCGCGGGGCCCAAGCTTAACTCGAAGGCTCAATCTGCTCAGGATGACGGAACAGGGAGGTTCGGCCACTGCGCCAGATGACAAAACCACCGAGGTTTTTTGCATTACCTGACGTCGCGACCGGTTCATCAGCTCCTGGGGGAAGAGTCGCCGCTTGCACGACAAAGCGCGGCACATCATTGCCATCGGCTTCTGGGCTCGCGATCATCCCCTCAGCATTATATTCATAAACATAACAGGTGGTCTCACTTTTTCCTGGCAACTCGACCGAGACCGTTTCAAGCGTAATCGCCGAAGTCTCACTCAGCCGTTTGATAAAATAAACCCCTTTGGGCAAACTGCTACCCCGTGAAGCCGTAGTCCATTCATCATCATCCAGGTCATCAGGAGTATCCTTGTCATCCGACACATACTGAACCACCATGTACCGCAGGAAGCGCTCACGGTGGAATTCGTCATCACGATCATTTTGCCCGTGAACCAACACACGGGTTCGGACCCCCTTACCAACAGCCATCGCGCGAGCCTCCGCAAAGATCGCTTCGGCAATCGGTAATCCTGCGCTGACACCACTCGCCTTAGAAAGATTTTTCAAACCCAGCGTCCCCATGGTCAGCATGACGGATATAATCGCAATAACCACCAACAGTTCCACAAGTGTGAATGCGGGAGCCACCCAGAATGGTGGTCGGCTTTGAGGCGTGTGATGTTTCATGGTTACGGGAGAAGTTACGGGGTTTCCAACGTGATGGAAGCTCCTTTTTCAAACCAGTAACCTATTTCCCAGCCCAGCGCAAGAATTCAATGTAAATACAGAGGCCTGATGGGTCGTTTGTCAGCATCTCAGGCATTCAACCCGTAACTCACCCCAGATTCCGCGACCCGTAAGGATCAATCCTGAATCGCTACATCCCTGATCCCAGCGCCTGCAAGGCAGTTCAGCACATCGATGTAGCGCTGCTGAATGGTGGAGGTGACGAGAAAAAATATCAGCAGAAAAAAACAAACATCAATAAGCGACGATATATCTAACTCCGGATCGTCTGGCGTGAGGGCATCTTCGTGGGGGATGGCGTCGGATCCGTTTCATGGCTTCAACCATGAGACGCACAAGCTCAACCATTCCTTAGAATAAATAAACCCACACCCTAATCAACATCAACGACCTCAAGATGATGCCGTAATTCTTTGGCATAGCTAATTGCTTTCTCGAACGCTTTTAACGGCCTGATTCTCAGACCCGATGCCCAGGTTACGCCACGATCGACTTCTTTCTATAAAAAAATCATGTTCATCTCACAAAATCAATCCACTATCACCCTATGAAAAACCTTCGTGAGCGCATCCGCTCGATGATGAAATCACCCGATTACCGACCTCTGAACAAATCAGAGTTCGCACGCGCCCTGAGCCTCAAACCCAACGAACGCTCAGAACTCCGAGCCGAACTCCTCCGACTCGAAAACAAAGGACGTATCGTCCGCGGAAAAAAAGGCCGCTTCTCACTCCGCGAAAAATCCGGTGGCAAAGGTGGCAAAGGCACATCCGCGCCCGGCGCCCTCCTCATCGGCACCCTCCGCTTCCAAAACTCTGGCCACGCATGGTTCTACCCCGATGCCAACGATAGCACCAACGAGGCCGCCGGCATGGATCTCAAAAAATTTAGCCGCATCTTTGTCTCTTCCACCAAAACATCCACCGCGATGAATGGCGACCACGTTGCCGTCCGCGTCGATCGCATCGGCCAGCCCGACTGGACGAAACACCGCAAAGGCCGCAACCAAAAAGCCGCCGGCATGGCCAAACCTGCCGACGAAGCCGCAGGCTACGTCGAAAAAATTATCTCCCGTGGCATGGCCCGCATCATCGGCACTTATTTCCGCCAAGGAAAATTCGCCCACGTCCAACCCAACGACCTCAAAATCCCAGATGTCAATATCGAGAGGAATTCACTCCCACGCGACAAAAAAGACGGCCCCAAATCCGGCCAAATCGTCGCCGTGGAACTCACCCGATGGGATAACCCGAACTCCAAGCCGCTCGGCCGCGTCACCGAGGTCTTAGGATGGCCAGACACCCCCGGCATCGATATGCTCGCCATCGTTCATAAACACGGACTGCGTGATGAATTTCCCGATCAGGTGCTGGACGAAGCCAAGGCTTTCGGCAACTCCGTTTCCAAAAATGATACCGTCGACCGAGACGACTGGCGTGACCTCCCAGTCATCACCATCGACCCCCACGACGCCAAGGACTTTGATGATGCCATCAGTGTCCAGAAAATGTCCAACGGCGGCTGGCAACTCGCCGTTCATATCGCAGACGTCTCCCACTACGTCAAACCCGGCAGCGCACTCGATAAAGAAGCTCGCGAACGCGGCAACTCGACCTACATGGCCGACCGCGTCCTGCCTATGATTCCACGCGAGCTCTCCAATCACCTCTGCTCACTGATGCCTGGCGTCGACCGCCTCACCCAGTGCTGCCTGATGAAAATCAACAAGGAGGGACAAATCCGCTCCTCCCGCTTCACCCGTGCCGTGATCCACTCCGGCCGCCGATTCACCTACGAGCAAGTCCAAGACATCCTCACCAAACCCGACCGAGAAACCTCCAAGCTCTTTCCCGACGAGGATCCCAAGATCATCGCCATGCTCCACGAGGCATGGTCGCTCGCCTCACTGCTCCGCAAACGGCGTTTTGAAAACGGCGCATTAGATCTCGATATGGCCGAGGTCAATGTCTTGTTAAACGACGAAGGAACCCCCACCGACATAGTCAAAAGCGAGTACAACGAGTCCCACCAACTCATTGAGGAGTTCATGCTCGTCGCCAACGAAGCCACCGCCAAGACCCTCAAAAATCGATCGCAAAACACGATCTACCGCATCCACGAGGACCCCGACCCCGACCGACTCAACGAATACGCAGAACTTGCACGCCTGCATGGATACAAACCCGGCAACCTTACCAATAAAAAACATATCCAACAATTACTCAACGATGCCAAAGGCAGCATCGAGGAACACGCCATCAAGATCGGTTTACTCAAATCACTCAAGCGAGCCGCTTATTTCCAAGACCCTCTCGGTCACTACGGCCTTTCCAAAGCCAACTACTGCCATTTCACCTCACCCATCCGCCGCTACGCCGACCTCGTCGTCCACCGCGGTCTGCAAAGGAACCTCGGCAACCCACCCAAACACCTCGATAAAACACCCCCACCAGGCGAGATCGCCCAGATCGCGCTGCATATCTCGGAAACCGAACGCACCAGCGCCGAGGCCGAAAACGAATCGCGGCGGCTCAAAATGCTCCAGTATCTCCATATCTGTTCCCTCAAGGAGGACCCACCTGTATTCAACACCGTCGTTACCGACGTTCGTCACTTCGGCCTCTTTGTCGAGGCCATCGATATCATGACCAAAGGTCTCATCAAAACCGAGGACTTTCCCGAAGGTGAGTGGCGCTTCGAAGAAAACCTCGTCCGGTTCACAGGACCCCATGGAAAAAAGTTCACCGTCGGCGAGCAGTACCCATGCCTCGTCGCCAACGTCGATATGGAACGACAAATGGTCGACTTCAAGTTTACCGAGGCTTCACCATGATCCACCCCAGCAGAACTCACCCCATCATGGCACAAGGTCACCGACTAAGCATCACTTGAGATAATACAGGTCGGATCTTTCACACCCTTCGCCACGGTCTTGGAAATGAAGTGGAGCACGAACTCAGGAATCACTCATCGGGTGCGCAGCCATGGAAATTGAATTCATAGGCTTTTTACTTCTGCTCATCCTCGCCATTGATCATCAACCCGCATCGATACCTGACTAGGATGAATCTGGTGGGGCTCCACCGTCCTTTGATGGGTCACTCATGGGTGACAAACGAATCGGCCCAGGGTGATTGATCTTAGCGGCCATCTTGGCTGTTCCTGGAAATTCGGCGTGCGGGTTCTGAGCGCCATGCTTGGCGCTCATAGGGATAATTTTGCCATCGACGATGCGCGGAGGATCTCGGCGATCGGGAGTCGGGTTCTTGGGGATCGTGTCTCCTGTTTGTTCGGTCCACTGCGCGAGCAACTGGCGGGCATGATGCAGGGAGCTTGCATAGGCTGGGTGATTGGCGAGATTACGCAGTTGGTAGGGGTCGCGAGACATCTGAAAGAGTTGTTCCGCGGGGCATGGGTTGGCAAAAATCTGCTGCTGGTGTGGTAAGGTTTCGCCTGCCACATGGGCACTCCATAATTCCTTGCCCGAGACATAAGACTGATCCGACTCATGTCCTAGGTTCGGGATATGGGGGTAGTTATTTTTAATGTAGAGGTAGTCGCCGAAGCGCACCATGCGTTCATGACTCTGGTAAACGTGCCAGTTGTGCTCGGCGAAGACCACATCGCGTGTTGTCGCACTAGGATCTTTCAGAATGGGCACAAAGCTTTGCCCTTGAATCGATGCTGGGATGTTAACCCCAGCCAGCTCAAGGCAGGTCGCACTCAGGTCGATCACGCTGATCAGGCTGCCGGTCACCGCAGGTGTCTTGATCATGGCGGGGTAATGGACGACCCAAGGCGTCTTGATCCCGCTGTCATAGAGGTAAGTTTTATCGCGGGGAAACGGGCGACCATTGTCGGTTGCAACAACGATGAGGGTATTGTCCAGAACTCCCTGACGCTTCAACTCCTCAGTGATTTGACCGATGTAGTAGTCATAGCGACTCACTTCATGATAATACTTGGCAAGATCCTCACGGACAGCTGGAGTATCCACAAGATAGGGAGGAACGATGATGTCATCTGGGTCATAAATCGGTGCCTTATCATCGATGTGCCAACTACGATGTCCATCATAGGAGGCAAAAAAGAAAAAGAAGGGTTTGTCCTTGGGTCGATTTCTGACAAGCCCCAGCCAATCCTCAGAACCACTGGCGCCCCCGCCAGAAGTCATGGCATCAAACGCTCGGTCTTCGAAGTCATCAAACATATGATTTTTCCCAGAAAGAACGGTGTAGTAGCCTGCCTGACGAAGCAGCTCGGGAAAACGGATTTGGGTGTCAGGTAACTGCGAGTGGAGTTCAGGTGCGCCTGTGTTGTGAGGGTATCGGCCGGTGATGATGCTGCAGCGCGATGGGCTACAGCTACTCGTCGTCAGGTAGGCATTATCGAATCGTATCCCCTGATTGGCTAAGGCATCAATATGTGCCGTTTGGATGACGGGGTTCCCATAACATCCAAAATCTTCCTGAGACATGTCATCGGAGATGAAGAAAACGATGTTCGGTCTCGATTTATCGGCAAGTGCATTTGTTTCCGCTGTCGCGACCAAGCTGGTGGCATAACATAGAAAGCCGATGATGGATAAATAGATCAATTTTTTCATGTTCATGATACTGCTAGAGATTTGTTTTTTGGGGCATGATGATCGGATCGGCTGTCATGGCGAAGATAGGGGGTTGGGTGTCGTATCCCCATGAGCTCAGCACTTTGGTGCTGGCAATGATCTTGTCAAATACGCGGCAGTAATCAATCGAATAAACGAATCAAGTAGAGCCCTCTATTACGGTTCATCCAGCCTGCTTCTGGATCAGCTTGATAGACTCCAAAGCAAATCGTTTCCCGAGTTCGACGAATCCAGATTTGTTGTCGTGCAGGTCATTTTGGGTACTACTCTGAGCATCCTTCACGACCATCACCTTGCCCAACTCACTCCCGACAGTTGGCACAAATGACAACTTTTCATTTAATCCTGCCATGTTGGATGGCCCTGAAAGAATGGAGATGTGCTAGCCATCATCTGCGAATGAAAATATTGATAAGGCCATCCAAAGGGTGCTCAGATCGTTAAACCTCATGGTTTTTTGACCGTTAGAATGACTTATTCAACTTCAACATCGCTTCAGCATACCGCTTGCCGAGTTCTTTCATACTGGGCGTATCAAAGTGCCAGCGGTCCTTTCCTTTGAGTCCGGCCGAACTGACGAATGCAGTTCGGTCAACTTTCTCAGGTAACTGAGCAATTTGCTGGTTGATCGTGGGGGACTTGATGACTTGTCCCGCAATAAATGGAAGCTCTGGACATCCGAGGTCCTTACGTAAGGCATTGACGAGTGCGCTCAACTTTTCAAGATAACCATCAGCATTCCCATGATTGCTTTCTCCTTGATGCCATAGAACCCCTTTGAGCGTTCCCGATTTTTGCGCTGCTTTAGCGCGGCGGATGGCTTCTTTGTAGAATTTCGTTCCCGGCCCCCATTGTTCAATTTTTGTTCCTCCTTTGGCATTTACCACGAGGCCAATAGATACACCACTTTGCTTTTTGAGCATGGTGTGAACAAACCCATATCCAGGATTCATCTTCTGCATCCCCAAGCCTTTCCGGATTGTGGAATATCGGTTCAATGGGTTCTTTGAAAGCTCCCATGTATCTTCTCCATTGAGTAAATAACAACGGTCAATTGGGCCAGCATCAGCTTCGTCATAAGCTGCGCGTCCCGCCATGTTGGATTGACCGATAAGAAGATAGACATGCAGATCACTTTTCGATCCTTGGTATTTTTCTTCTGCCGAGGCAAATACCACTAAAAAAATGATGCCGAATAGGGATAGAATTAAATGTTTCATGAGCTGCGAGAAATTTACTTTTTAATGCGCGGTGTCGGAGATGCACAAATTGCGTGCACCCCACTGAATTATGAATCTAGTCGCCATACTCGCCGTGCCAAGAAGATTCTTGGGAGCAGGTGATCAGCGCAATACGCTCAAGCGCTGGATCAACTTCAGTAAAATTCATCTTTTACTGCCTACAAGAAGGAGGCTACTTCATTATTTCCTCTTAAAAACAAACCATGGGCATTGCCAGGTTCGGGATTGTTTGTAAGTTTTTCGGTCTTCGTAGAAGGTGAATCCACCAGCTTCGATGAAAAGATAATCGCTGCCCCCGATGGGGAGAATTTTCATCTTCAGTGCTTTGGGTTTTGCTTTGCCGGGCAAGATCTCCATCAAGATGTCACCTGACCAGTAATGGGAGCTGGAATCAGTGAATCCGTTGTCTTTGAAGGTAAGGCTCTTGTAACGTGGTCGAGTCGAATCAAGTGCCTTGCCTGGGGCAAACTGCTCAATCGCATTCACCTGACCGATCGAAGTCCAGGTGGCGAGCAGTTTCGGGTTGGGCGTGAATTTTCCGTCATAATAGAACAACCCATCGTCGGTGATCATCTCGGGCTCATCGGTTTCTTGAGCCTGTTGCCACGCGGATGACTGCATCGGGAGGAGCATTAGGCCGGACTTCACCAACTGGTCATTGACTGGCGGATTTTTCATTTCCTCGATCCAGATGGTGAGGAAGTTGCCCATGCGTTTGGTTCTTTTGTGCATACGCATAAAAGCGATCGCGGCAAGCTCCACCTCCTGACCTTGGAAGGCAGCGACCATATTCCGTGGGATCAGGTTACCACGCGGGCGATTTCCTTGGCGTTTGCGCACGGGGTTACTGTGTCGTCCGATCATACGGCCGTTGATATAAATGGCGGGGCCATCCCCAACGTTGACGTGGGATGCTCCGCCAAAAATGATGCGGTAACTGTGCCCGTCCTTCATGGGAGGAAATTTAAACTTCCCCTTGATCATGAGAACCTCTTTATCCCACAGCGTTTTCATCGGATCGCCACATCGGCAAATCGGAAGATCACACCCAGCTTTCTCAGTTTTCAGCTGACCCTCATCTTGACCAAAGGGGGCCAAACCAGATTTCCATCCGGCTTGGACTGGATCAAATTCTGGGCTATACCACTTCTCCATGCCCTCGGGGAGGGTGATCTTGCGGTGGCGAGTCGCCCCAGCCATCCAGACTTTCTTTTCCTGGGGATCAAAGCTGTGATAATGCCATTTCATAGCATTGCGGTCGGGACCATAAGGGTGCCAGTCGTAGTCGGTGACACCCGCTTTGCGATGAAGGTCAGCGAGCCCACCCATCACACTCAACGGATTACCCGCACGCTCACGTTTCTCCTCACTGCGAAGCGCCACAATATTGCGGGTCACATACTCGGGGATGAGTTGTTTCAAAAAGATCGGCGTCAATGCCTTCTGGACGGCAGGACTCAACTGGCTGGTGTCTTGGTTGATGTAGTCTTTCTTATAGGGGAGAATTTCGTTTGGGTAGCGCTCCTTAGCCACCTCAAAGAGCACATCGAAACCACCTGGGGTATTCATCATGTGTTTGGCGATGGATGAGAGCGAGACATCGACAGCAGACTGCGGATTATTTCCACCTGGTGCAGGGAGTTCGGCGGGAAAACTTCCGTAGGCGGTGGCGAGTGTTTTAACCCCTAACTGCTGAACCTTCGGGCTGGCAGATTGGAGGCGTTCGGTAAGTTTGCGGAGTGGCTGTAGGGTGACGGCGTGGGTATTGGAAACAACCATCTCACCGATCTTTGGCATAATTTTTTCGTAATAGCGGTCGTCAACGGCCAGCGGTGTGAGCCCGATCAGTGCCGCATGCTGTAACCACCATTCCTCGTGGCCGAGCCAGTAGAGCAGGCGATCGATGTGCGGGGCCACTTTTTCGGGTGGGGCAATGCTCATCACCCTCAGAGCATTTTCTACACACCACCACGACTCATGAGGGTCGTTGATCATGGCAATAGCCAGAGCGACCATTTCATCGGTCAGACGCTCTGGAGGCAAGACACGTGTCCCCTTATGAACACGGTGGATCGAGGAGAGCCCAGCTCGGCGAACGCGTGCGTCTTTATGTTTGAGCATGGGGACAATTTGGTAATCCTGCTCGGGAGTTCGGTAGCCGGCGCCGATCTCACGCCGGATTTCGTGATCAGGGTGATGGGCGTGCTTGAGAATCACGGCATCGGACAGGCCCTCGGCTCTTACGTGGCGTTCAATACCATTGGCGGTTCCTCCTTTCAGGGTCCGATCAAATTGGGGAACGGTGCCATCCGAGTAGCTCGCGGGATGAATCGAACAAAAATCATCATCGGCCTTGGTTCCCCACGGGCGGTCGGGCAACTTGTAGGGTGTTGAGAATTTCGTCCGTGGCGCACCCGTCAGGCGTAGGGTTTGACGGGGCACGGTGTATTGAAGCGCCATCATCACCCCCCAAGTTTTAGGTTGATCATAGCGGTTACCGCCATCAAGTAGGCCAAATGAGCCGTCAAATCGACGGGACAGCTCAAGGTGCCACTTCCGGCCGTCCATAAACGCGCGGTATCTGATCGGTTGTTTTTGATGAAGCAGTCCCATCGCGGGACCACGCCAGACCTCCCCGATGCCGCCACCAGTGTGGCCGACCAGCATGTAGTTGGTCCCGAAGAATCCACGCTGAGCGGAGACATCACGCGCACCTGCATAGACTGATTTTTCGCCCTCAGGTGTCAGCGAGGCAGCTGCGGCCATGGTGAACGCGAGGGCACCGGTTTTGCCATTATCGATAAAATATGTTTCAGGGAACCCGTCACCATAGGCTAGGCTACCTTTACCGGCAAAGCGGTAGAAATGCTTGAGTGACTTCTGAAGCGTGTAATCATCCACCTTGACGCCGCACTCTTTAGCGAGCAGGAGGAAAGTGGGGATATGGATCCCTGCGGCATTCATATGGCCGCCGGCCATGTAGCCAAAGACAATGCCTCCCCTGCCGCTCCATGCGCGATTATACATGGTGCGTTTCGCGTGATCGGCGAGCTTCTGGATCACAGGCAAGATCGACGCGTCACCAGTGCGCAGGTAATATTCGGCTAGAGGGATCGCGGCAGATCCGTAAACCCATGGTTTAAGTGGAATCGTCTCGGCATCCTTGTATTTTTCAACCGTTGCCTTGACCCATCCACGGACCACGTCGAGGTCTTTCGGGTTTCCGGTAGAGAGTAAAAAAAGCATACCAAACCCGTCGAGTGAATCCCACGATTGGGTATCGAGTGAGTAGGTCCCATGCTCCTTCAGATAGCTCGACATCGCACGCACGATCCTGTCGGATTTTTTGCAATCGAGTGGCCAGGATTTGCTATAACCTCCGAGCACTGGAATTTTGACCACCACCTGGTGGGGTTTCGCGTCGGGGGTCTCCTTGATCATCAGCTTGATCAAACCATCAGATGCCTCGGCATCCGTGATCATTTTTGCCAACTGGATGCGTGGATCGATGTCCTTGAGAAATTGCCCATTGATACTCTCGATTTTTTGCCCTGGCATCAATTGACCCGTAGCTTCGGCCGGTGAACCATCCTCGACCTTTTTGACATACATTTGAAATGGAGGCAGACGCAGCTCGATCGAGATACCGACAGGCCCAAAGCGGTCGATACTCTGGATCGCCGTTTTTTCATTGGCATTGGTGAAATTAAAAAGAACCGGCTCTTTGTAAAACGAACTGGTATTTTCGGCAGCCTTGATGCCAGGGGAGCCAACGGCTACTGCAGCAGCAATAATGATGCTTGTTACTCTGATATTCATAGGTGTCTATTTCGGATGGATAAAATCTAATTCTACTACGCAACCGAGGGTTCAATATTTCACCGAACGGGCACGACTGGTCGTTCCCCGCTGATCAATTTGGCAAGCCTTGTCGCAACCTCATTCCCTGCGAGCAGGTAAAACGATGCACTCGCTAGGTAGGGCGGGCTCCGTTTCCCCTTGAGGCCTGTTGATTGAGAAATAACCGATTGAAACTCTTTATGAGCGGGATTTCGACCAGTAAGTTTATTTTTGAAAAACAAGGAATTGATCACCGCGAGCTCTGCGGGATAGAACGGATAGGTTTCCACGACGTCAATGGTATCTTTAAACACGGGGTCATTGGCCACCTCACGCATGCCTTGGTTGACCCGAGCGGCGTCACTCTCGCCTCGAAACATCATGTTTCCAACGCTGGCGCAGACTACTGGCAGGGCAGGAGCTTTTACCCATGAGCGAAAATCACGCAGTATCGTCCTGAGGTGGTTGGCATACCCAGGGGTTTTGCTATCGCTCAACCCCTGGAACCAGATCATGCCCGCGAGCTCATATCCGGCCTGAGGATCGTAGTCGGGATGATATTCCCCAGGGTTGGCAAGGACGGCTTTTACGTGGGGCATGATTTTTTGCTGCACCCAGTCTGTCTGGCTGATACTTGTCCACCCGTTCTTCCAAGCACATTTCACAATAAGGATCGGGGCGTCGATAGCATCCTCAAGGGTGAGGCCAACCGCGTATTCAAGCCCGAAGGTGTTGATATCGTGGCCAAACCCGACCGATAGCTTGCCCTGAGTCAGGTGATCGCTATCCGATTCAGGCGACCTAGGTTGACCAGCGACGCTGCCGAGGCTGCTGATGTAGGTGCGTTTAGCCACCGGCATGTGCAGGTATTTTTCTGCAAGTGCGGCATAGGCCGTCCGACGACCTTCGGTTGAGACTCCAGCGGCTTTCACCGCGAAGGCATGCGCTTTTTCTTCTTTCAAAAAACGGGCAAAGTCCGCGGGTGTGGTCCCCTTAAGGAACAGCTTATTGCATGCGCGCTGTTTCTGATATCGACCGTTGGCATCCGTGATGAGCTGGTCGTAGGCGGTGACATGATCAAACTTGTTATCTGGCGCGTCGAGAATCGCACGAATCTTTGGCGTAATGCCGACCGCCTCAGCCTCCCTATCAACGAGATCAAACAAGGCAAAGCTACGTCGGTAATGCTTGCCTCGAAACGACCCGTTTTGAGCCACCTCATCGAGGACCTTTTGGCGGAATTTTTTGCGGAACTCATCGCGTTGTAGGATTAATGCCCTGAGGCGATCCTTTTTTTCTTGGGGCCCCGCATAAGATCGCATCGCCTGCCAGTAGAGGTAGGCACCATTGACCTGATGAAGCATCGCCTTGTGGGCATTCAGCGTTACCTCGCGCGGCGGCACCAGCGGCTCCTGAAGCATATAAGAAGCCGCAGAAACTTTTGCATAGCCGACCATTTCAGACTGGCCAACCATAAAGACGATCTGCAGGGGTCTCTTCGCTGACTCGTTAGCATTTGCCGTAATGATACTGAGAGACAGCGAAACACAGAGCATTATGAGATACTTCATACTTTTGTTGCTTGAATAGCTTCTCCCTTATGCTCGACAACCGAAGCTTCTGTCAACCGTTCACCCCTAAAAAGTCAACAAACAAGCAACTTGACGCTGGGATCCTTTTCCATGGCACCCTATGACCACGAGCTGGTCGGCCTGTTTCTTGAGTAGGGTGGAACGGCTCTTTTTGGGTTGGTGCTTTCGTATTTGTCCTATAAGTTACCCGTCATGATGGTTATCCATCAAACGCGATCCCAACATTACACCGATGAACAACCACAGTCTCATAACTCTCAATGAATTTATCATCTGGCGTCAACAAGAGTTTCCCTATGCCAAAGGGGAGCTCTCACGCTTACTGAGCCACATCGGTCTTGCCGCAAAAGTGGTTAATCGAGAAGTCAACAAGGCGGGGCTCGTCGATATACTTGGGGCAGCGGGTGAAACCAACGTGCAGGGTGAAGAACAAAAAAAACTCGATGTCTATGCCGACAACACCTTTATTGCCGCCCTCAAGGGGAGTAGCGAAGTCTGCGGCATCGCCACCGAAGAGAACCACGAGGTGGTCGTTTTCGATACCGAACTCGCGAATGACGGTAAGTACATCGTCACCATGGACCCGCTCGACGGATCATCCAACATCGACGTCAATGTTTCCATCGGGACGATTTTTTCGATTTACCGCCGTATTTCGCCGGTTGGATCGGAGCCGACCACGGAAGATTTTTTACAAGAAGGGACGAAGCAAGTCGCGGCAGGTTATATTATTTACGGGTCGTCGACCATGATGGTTTACACCACCGGCCATGGTGTGAATGGCTTCACCTTGGATCCATCGATTGGTGAATTCTGCCTCTCTCACCGCAACATCACCACACCTGAGGATGGGGCGATCTATTCCGTCAATGAAGGTTACTACACCCACTTCCCCACGGGCGTAAAAAAATACATCAAGTACTGTCAGGAAACCGATGACAAATCATCACGCCCCTACACGTCACGATATATTGGCTCGTTGGTCGCTGATTTCCATAGAAACCTCCTCAAGGGAGGCATCTACATCTACCCGGAAACGGAGCAACACACCGAGGGGAAACTCCGGCTGCTCTATGAATGTAATCCGATTGCCTTCATTGCGGAACAGGCGGGTGGACAGGCGACGGACGGCCACCAACGGATCTTGGATCTCAAACCTCAAAGTTTGCACCAACGTGTCACGTTTTATACAGGATCAAGGTTGATGGTGGACAAAGCCATGGAGTTCTTAGAATTTTTCAATCGGCAGTGATCATATCCACCCCTCATCACTCAACCCAGCCATCGGGTTCTTTTCTGAACGTCTCCATCGCTCCTGCTGAGCGATCCCAAAGGTAAACCGACCAAAGATAAGATCGGTATTTTAGCTCAGCATTTTGGCGGATAAATAGCTCCTCACGGGCACCAGGGTATTCCCAGCGAATATTCTTTTTCCGTGAGCGGAATTTTTCACGATTCAAAATGACCCACACCCTCGGCTGTTCTGAAAAAATCTTTTGCAGATCGGCAAGGCGATTGACCGCCATCGCACCCGCATTGCGATCACGCAGCACACCCTCGCTATTATACGTAAAATCGTAAAGAATCGGAACCACCAGATCATAGTCCACTCGGCCTAATTCTATTTTTGCGGCATGCGGGTGGGGCTCGGTGATCATGATCTTATCCTCTGGCCTCATCTCACTCTTAACATAAGCAAGGGACGAAATCGGGTCGCCTAGGATCTTTTCCTGATACGATTGCATGATGCGCCACGGCGCCATCGACAACACAACCACCAACAAAAACAACCACCGCAAGGCATTGCCTGTCCTGCGGTTGATTTGAACCGAAAGCCATAGGGAGAACACGCTCACCCCATGCACTCCTAACAATATCCACAGAGGGATAATCGAATACATATAACGAAAGCTGACGGATGTGATAATCAGGTTAAAAGCTACCACCGAAACAATCAGGAAAACGTGCAGGGTGATCAATCGACTGGACCCGCGCCGGATCGAATAGACCAAACTCATCATGTAAAACACGCTGAGCACAAGGTGTAACCTTGAATAGCCGACGAACATAGAAAACAAATTCCCCAGCTCCCAAAACGTCGGAGCCAACGTCGCTTCGACATTCGGGGAAACCCCAACACTCGTCGTGATGCACTTAACCTTGAATAGCAAGACGTCAGCCACAATCAGAAGCCCGGCAAACACGAGATACACCATCGATTTCACCTCCCACTTCAAGGGGGTGCCACGACCAAAGAGAAGGTAAGCAATCAACAAAACAGGCACGAAACTGATGCTAATCTCCTGACTCAACACCGCCAAAGCAAACACCACAATGGCCGCAACCCGGTGTTTGATCGACTTGGTGTAGATGAACCCTTGAATAAACAAATGAATCATCAACAGCACCATCAGCTGTTGCTGCTGGTAGAACCGGGCAATGTGTCCACTAAAAATTAAAAACGGGTGCAGGGCAAAAATCAATAAAGCGGCCCCTGCCACCCACGGGTCTCTGAAATACCTCCTCGCTAACAACCACAGCACCCAACCCGTCAGGACACTCAACAACACCGAGTATAAACGCAACGACCAAATATTCGCGCCAAAAACCTTCACGACGGCAGCCGCCGCATAATGGTAAAGCGGACTCCGACTGTACCAAATCTCCCCAGCCAACGACGGCTTACCCGTTTCGGCAATCGATAACACCGCCTGAATAGAAGCGTATTCATCATCGTCAATCGGTTGATGCTCAACCATCCACGCACGCAGTAAAAAGACGGCAAGCAAGATGACGGGACATAGCCAACACGGCAGACCGCAGGATAATAAGCGAGGTCTTCCTCCCTGGAAAAAACGGAGCAGGCAGGCGATGAGCAACGCACCGATAACCGCACCATACCTCCACGCCGGTGACATAAACCACAACATCTCACTCCGCTCCGCATAACTGATTTGAAAAAACATCGCCACCAACAACAAGCCGCTGAAGATCATGGCCGACTGCCGCAGCCACCCGATTCGATGTCTCATGACGATCAGCACAACCATCGGGCACGCGAGAACCGCCCACCACCAACGCGACAGGGTTCGCGGAGCGCCCCCCATGAACTTCATGGCGGGTAACTCATCTGGCGTCACCTGTCGTCCGCTCACCGCCATCGCATGTCCACCATCGACCACCCGGTTCCATGATAAATGGGAAAGCGCTACATCCTGACCGTGATGCTCGTGCACCGCCCCATCCAAGGCAAACTTGATCGCCTGACTCCCTCGATACCCCAGTGCAGGGTCAGCGACTAATCGAACATGGATTTGATTCTTTCCTGGAACCACCAGATGGCTGATGTCATATGCCTGAAGCTTCGCCTTCGCCCGTTGACGAAGTAATGCATGTGGCACGGCAATGTTAGCCTCTTCTAAAAAACCATACGGGTCTTGGAGTCGGCCTCGCTCTTCATCTTCCCCTGCATGTGAATCACCACCGGTTCCTTTTGGCCGTTCTTTCGTCCGGTTGAGTTGATTTTCATAGCGTTTAAAATCATTCTTTGTCGGGTCCCCGTGACGTGGTGTTTCAAAGCGATACCCTCCGAAAAAGGACACCTCATCGGGGTCGAGTAAGATAGGAGGTGTGGCCAAGGGTCGCCGACCTTCCCAACGCACCAGCCAATCCCCGCCATGGTAAGCCTTGGCTTTGGATCGACTCACCCCCAGGCTCCGACCATTCACCCAGATCCAGTAATTCCCGTGGGACAGCAATTGAAGCCAGGCAGCCTGTGGGTCAGAAAGCTGAAAATCCGCCGTAAACTCATGGCTCTGAGCGTCGTCGCCATCGGGGGCGCGTGCCACCACCCACCGGCTATCAAATGGCTTCCTGTAGAGCGTAGTCGGCACACAGGAAAGAAACGGCACGACTGGCCTCGGCTTGATTTCTGCCTTTTTCCAATGTCGTGTATCCACGGTAGGCAGGCTCCATCCACCCTGCTTGACCTCGCGGGGAACAGGCTCAGCCATCCACGTGTTATCGGTCACGACGCTTACTCGCTCACCATGACGCAGCCCGATCTCCCCGAAGGCTAATACCGCCGGCTGAGGGAGTCGACCTTCCGACTCCAAGCAGATCGTGTTTTTCCCTTTTCTCAGATACGGCCTTAAATCGAAAACGGTCGTGATCTTGGTATTGTTGTGACCACTCCACTGGTATTCCCGAGGGAAATTGTAGGCCACCATCGGCTCGTTGTTTGTCACCCGTTGCCCAGACTCGGTAAGCCCATTTTGAAAAGCTCGTGTCGGTCGCCAATACATCTGCGCCCCTACGGAGTCACCATTGCACAGCAACTCAAATCCCCCCTCACTGACCACACTGAGCCATGCATATCGCACATCGGAGGGGAGATCGATTTCCTTCCGAAAACACCCAGTGTATTGGTTGGCATCCTGCGTTCTGATCCAGCGTGCGTCTTTCGGTGCCTCATGCGTATACAGTGTCACATCCTTGCCCGATGGGTTGGACAAAAACCACCCCACCAGCAGCAAGGCCAGACACGGCCAGATCACTGGCAGGCAGCTCTTAACCCAGATTATCCATGGATGACTCGCCCTCATTGCCCTTTGGATTTTTTACGTGCTTCCCATGCCTCAACTTCATTTCCTGCCTTCATCTCCCCTTGAGCCAACATCCACCACGAAGCGGCCATCACACCCCGTTTATTTTTACTTTTCACCCCCTGATAGATCGCACGCAGCCTGCTGTTCATCTGTCGATTTCGACCTACGTCGTCTGTCTGCAGCGCCATGAGTTGCTGGTGAAAACATGCCTGCAAAGCATTTCCATCATGCTCAAGGATTTGATCCAAGTGAAGGATCGCCAGTTGATACCTGCCAGAATTGATATAGTTCACCGCAATCCGAAGCTGGTGACGGGTGAGCTCCCTGCCGCATTCTCGGTTCATTTCGCCTTTGCGCTCAGCAAGACGGCTGACCAGCTTCCTAGCTCGACCATAATACCCCTGCTGCTCAAACCAAAACACCTGGTAAAGCAACGCAACGTCCGAGTCAGCCTCATCCAACTGCACATCAAAGTAACCCAACTGACGGATCACACCGCTGTCACAGCCGAGCGAGGGCATATATCGAATCGCTTTTCTCAAGTGATCGCGAGCTTGTTGGTAATCGCCTCGTGCCGTCGACGCTTCGGACTTCACCATCGCACACCTCGCACAACCGACAACGGCCACAGAAATACAACCAACGCACAGGAATAAGAAAAATAACAGAATCACAAGCTGTCGGAATAAATGGCGAGCACCGAGAACCGATCGACGCCAATAAAACCCACACAAACAAATGCACCCTAAGGCGTAGCCGGCGACGGCATAAAACCACCCCTTCCCCACAAACTGGGTAAAGGCAGGACCGTATCCCAACCACCACAACCAGTCGTTGATCCGATGGATTCCCAGCGACCCGATGGGAGGTCGATAGACGGCCAAGCGCTCCGGTGGGTCCTGTGCGTTCACCCCTGTTCCTAATTCCACGCTGCGCTCAGCATGGGCGCGGTAAATATCCCCACCCAGCCAAGTCAAGGTATCATGCTGCTGCTGTAACCACGCACCATCACCAATCACGTCTGCATCTCTCACCGTAAGCCATGTTGGAAACCAGAGAATCAGCACGAGACAACACAGACCATAACGTAACATCATCGCCCCGTAGCTCTGAATCCGCCGACGCATCCAATACCCCCACCACACAAAACCAAGAGTCACCGCAACAAGCGCAACTTTGAAGTAGATGGTATAGATCGAGTCATGCGTCCCCCACGCGTGATCGACTCCCGACACATACGGCAAGGCATACCACGGATTCAAAAAGGAAAAACCAACACTCAAAAAGGCGATTACAGCGAACAGAAAATTCACCGCTTTAGGAAGCCAATCTGGATCACTTACGATGGACTTCAATCTTATCATCCGTTTTTAAGGTCGATTGACCATCCACGATCACTTGTTCACCTGGCTCCAATCCGTGAAGAATCTCAACATCATCCATCCCGACGTGACCGACCCTGACCGGCCGAATACTCCACGCATCGTCGTCGGCGACCACATACACGACGGCAGAACTTGCAGAAATCGACATGACCGCAGCGCGCGGCACCGTCAGGGATGCGTTCGCTATTTTTAAACGCGCAAATCCCGTCATCCCCGTGACCACCGACTCAAGGGCCTCGTGGTTTTTGAAATCCAGTTTCACCTTGAAGGTAGCCGCCCATTCAGGGGACCCCGACCCCCGAGGCCGCAACGGACGTGAAATTTCAGGCCCACCATTGTTAAAACTCACCATCGGCTTCACCATCGCAACATGAGCCAACAAATCATTTCCTGGCTGCGACTCGAGAGACACCTCGGCCACCTGATCATGATGCACATACGCATAATCCGACTGGTCAAAATAGACATCAAACCATAACCCGTTAGAAATCAAAAACCCAGGCTTACCGCTGTCCTGATTGTATTCGCCGGACTGAATGAGCACCCTGTCGACCACCCCCGCATCGGGGGCGTAGACGTGATACGCTTTTAATTCCTCCTCACGGTGCGCCAATGCTTGCTGCGCATCGCCCAAGGCATTTTCAGCAATTTTCAAACTTTGCAAAACACCCCGTTCCGCCATACGCATCGATAAACGCGCCTGGGAGAGCTGCTCGGTCACCTTGCTATACTGCTCTTGCGCCTCAAGATGGGCGACTTTAGAGATGACACCCTTTTTAAAGGCCCGATCATAGCGATCCAATTTCTCTTTGGCAAAATTTTGCTGCCGTTGCATCGCATCAAGGTTAATTTTTTCGACCTCAGGTCTCTCTTGGGCGAGCACATAGGCAGAGCCTAATCGGACCCGCTCGAGTTCGGCCGCGGCTGTGGAGACGGCAAGCTTTGCCGACTCATATTTAATCTTCGCCTTACCAGAATCAAGCGTGGCTAATAACTCGCCGGCCGCCACCCGTTGGCCTTCGACGACATGCACCTTCTCAACCAGCGCCATCGGGATAATAGGAACGAGAAGTGGCTGGCTGGCACAGACCCCCTCACCCATGAGGTAGCGTTCGACCTCACGTATTTCAGCCCCTTTGACGGTGACGGGGATCGCTCTGCCGGCGGAGCGCAAAACACTGGGGTAGCCGAGCCTTGAGCTATATAATCCATTGTTGCTCTTTTGATAAGCAGGGTAGATCACCCAGCAGGTAAGCACCACCAATGCCACACAGGTGATCAACACCAAAAGGAGACCACCTCGATTATCCGCGATGAGTGATTTCACATATGATCCTTTCTTTTTCATCCTAAATGACTCCTTCCCGATGGTTTGATGTCTTATTCAAATGCACCCGAGCACCTGCACCAAGGGATAACATTAACGACCCGATCTCCGCAACCATTTGCGCACCGCGCCAAACAATTGCTGCCAACAACGCCGCATCCACTGAGCCATACTGACTGAGAAGCAACACGATGACAGCCTCCCGCACACCAATGCCACCAGGGATGCCCACCGCCCAAAATCCAGCCAACCATGCCACTCCTGCCACACCAAGAACAACCAAGTAGGGGGCATCCAGCTCAGGTATGCTGCTGAAAACAATCCACATCATCGTGGCATTCCATAAACACAACACCGCGTAATGTGCCGTCGTTTGAAGACACTTCGTGTAATCGATTTTACCCAGCTCGAGCAGACGCTTGAAACGATCACTTTTGATCAAAATCTCCAAGCCTAGCAGCACCAGTATCCCAACGCCGAAAAGTGCGAGGATCATGAATCCCACCCGCGCCGTGACAAAACTAACAACCTGGTCAAGCAAAGGTGTCACCAGCGCCATGATCGGATCAGACGCTAAAATGAACCACGCCATCGTCAGCCACGCCACGTTCGTGATGATGAGTTCCAAAACGATACTCGACGACGCTTGCTTCTTGGTGACACCCAATTTTTGAGCCATCACCACCCTGGAACCATAACTCCACACCGAGCCAGGCAGCCATTTCAACGACTCCGACTCGAGCCAGATCCTCATGCAGTCGAAGCGTTTGCAACGCAGGCCCATGGTCATCAGGACTTCCGACCACACACTGGCATTCCAGAACTGATAAACAAGAAGCCCAGCCACTCCGATCATCAGAGGCAATAGACTCACCGAGTGGATTAACGCGGGGATCTTCGTAAGATGATCCCGCAGGGCGACCACGGCCAGGGACAAACCCAATAACACAAGGGTGTATTTAATCACTGATTTCATCGTTACTTGATTAAGGATGGACCAGCACTCTGGGCAATAGTTTCTTCGGTAAGGGACGTGTAGATGTCAGCGGTCTGCTGCGCAATCCTATCCCAATCGAAAAAATTTCTGACGTGATCGTAACCTTGACTACCCAGACTACAGGCCAGATCAGAATCATCAAGCACTCTATTGATGGCCGCAGCAAGCTGTTCAGGATTTTTTTCCTCAACCAGCAATCCGGTTTCCTCGTGTTTGATCACATCCACAATGCCACCCACACCAGATGCGATCACGGGTTTCTTGTAGGATAGCGCCTCAATCAGAACCACACCGAGCCCTTCCGTATCGCCATGATCATCAAAAATTGCAGGATGAACATATGCCGAACAACGATTGTATAGGTCGCCAAGCTCCTCATTACTAACAAACCCAGCAAATCGAACCGACTCGGAAAGCCCTAACTCATCGGCCAATTCCATCCATTGTTGTTTGCAGTCGCCTTCACCGGTAATCACCACCTGCACCTTCTGGCGGGCCAGCACCCTGGGTAAACTCCGCAACAGAACATCAATCCCTTTTCTTTGGATCAAGCGACCGCAAAACAATAACATAGGATCCCCATCCAACGACATAGATTGCTTTTTGCTCTTCACCGTCGCACCATATGGCGTGATCACCACATCATCCATCCCACTGACTTCCGATACCTCACGGGCCGTGTGTGAGCTGTTGGCACATCGGACGTCGGCCATCCTCAGTAAGTATCCGAGGACGATCTTAACGATCCGACTACGCCGTGCGATGGCGAGCTCCGCTCCGTGGCTCATCGCTACCACCTTCACACCCAGCAGGTATTTAGGAAGCACCGCCCAGAGTGCGTGGGGAAATGGCCAGTGAATGTGCAGCACCTGGATCTGATGCCTCAGACACCACCAAAAAACAGCCAGTGCACCACAAAGAAGATAGGGAACGGCTAACATTTTATAAAAGATCGACCGTGACTTGCTCGGCGCGCCCTCATCGTGAGTCAGCGTCTCCCAACTCGAGGGAGCATAGCGGAAGCGATGAACCGGTGTTCCATCGATCTCATGACTTCCCAACCCGCGGTATGCTGGGGCCATCACACGAATGGCCCCAGCATCCATACCCAACTTACACAACAATTCTCTCATCCATGGAACCTGACAGTCATCATGCGCACGTGCATAGGTGGATGTCACAACTCCGATCTTGATATCTTTTGAAATATTCATGGTCTTCTCTTTCTCTTTAAAATTAAACCCCTGCGCGGATTAGCCAGCCACCACCATGTCTTCTGGTTTGCTATAACCCTTTTCAAGCAACCTTAAGGGCGATGCGGCTCTGCCTTCCGTGGATGCTTCTGATGTCCTCAAGTTCCGACCATTTTCCATCGTCCGGTAAACTTGTAACTCCATCATCAACCCCTGAATACAAATCAAAATGCCGGTCAGGAAATTGAGCGATCCTAAAACCAGGAGCGCCGTCACCGATCCTCCTAAAAATCCAATCACGGCAGCCGCCACCATCAGTGCCATACTTATGGTGAAAAAGCAGGCCGCTACCTTACCGGTAAAGTGCATCGGGCAGTTTCTGAACCTCTGTAAAAATCCTACGGTCATCGTATCCAATGCCCCGATGATCAGTCGGCTCCAGCCGTATTTACTCACCCCGTGCATCCGTGGGTGATGTTCAACTTCGATCTCGGTTGTATTAAAACCTTTAAACGACGCCAGTGAGGGAACCATACGGTGCATGTCACCATACATCGGCAGTGATTTGACAACCTCATGTTTGTAAGCCTTAAACCCACAATTGTGGTCATGCAGGTCGACGCCTGTTACCCGGCTCAACACTCCATTAAACACACGACTCGGAAGAACTTTATGCCATGGGTCGTGACGCTTACGCTTCCAGCCAGTCACAATGTCATTGCCTTCTTCAATCTTTTCAAGAAAGCGTGGGATCTCGTTGGGATCATCCTGGAGGTCAGCATCCATCGTGAAAACCACATCACCACTGGCCAGACGATAACCTAAGGCCAGGGCATCTGCTTTTCCTTTGTTCATGGGAAACTGATAGGCCTTGACGTGCTTGCTGTCGGTTGCAGCGAGTTCCTGCATCACTTTCCATGTTTTATCCGTCGATCCGTCATCGAGAAAAATAACTTCCCAGGCCCAGCAGAGGCCTTCGATGTTTTTCTTAATGCCGGCATAGAGGGTCTCGAGGGTTTTTTCTTCATTCATCGCTGGAATGATAAAACTGACGGATCTGTTCGTGTTGGTTGCAATAGTGTTCATAGTTTTCTGTTGTGTTGGTTGCCTCTCCCTTATTGCACCCCCTGTGCCAACCTTGAAAATGAACACTCAACACGCTTATTATAAGTCACTTATGAAATTAAGCCCGATCGAGTGCATCGCCACGACTCAAAAAAACCTAAATTTTTTACAGTCATCAAAAAAGATATACGGTAATAAATACCGAGTGAAATTAATCTGTATTGTCACGCTCTCAAGCTGCCTAGGCATGCTGAGTAGCTGTATGAAGGTGGGCCCCGATTATAAGCGACCGACGATACATCTCCCCGATACATGGACGACCTCGATCCAAACCGATAACCAATCCTCGATAACGGGATCACAACGCTGGTGGAGAAAATTCAATGATCCCGTGCTCAATAAGCTCATCACGATTTCCCGCAAGGCAAACCCGAACATCCGTATCGCCAGAGCACGTATTACCGAGTCGTGGTATCAACGGTCAGTGCTGGCATCAGCATGGTATCCACACAGTGACATCAATGCGCGGGACGCCCATGGCCTCGGGACATGGGATGAGTCTGGGGTGAATTGGGACCCTGGATCGTCTCGTGAGCAGTTAGCCCAGCTCAACGTAGGCTGGGAACTCGACTTTTTTGGTAAAACAAAACGCCAGGTGGAATCTGCAACCGCTGAATACGAAGCAAAAATCGAAGGCTGGAGAGATGCCACCGTCTTTATCAACAGCGAAGTGGCCCTGCATTACATTGCCTACAGAACCTTGGAGCAGAGACTCACAGCTGCCATTCAGGCGACAAAAAATTATCAATCGATCCGAGACATGATCGCACAACGTGTCGAAGACGGACTCGCAAACCAATTAGAATTCCATGAGGCCAAGGCCCGACTCAAAACCAGCGAAGCTGAAATACCACGCATCCAACAAGAAAAAGCCGTTGTCAAAAATCGCCTCGCGGCACTCCTCGCCGTCCAACCCGGGAATATCGGTCCGATGCTCGCCGCACACCAGAAAATCCCCACGCCGCCATCATCCATCTGCACAGGATTCCCCGCAGAATTATTACGATCCCGACCCGACGTCCGAAGATCCGAGAGGAAAATTGCGGCGCAGTCGGCCCGCATCGGTGTTGCCACAGCCAACCTCTACCCGCAGCTCTCGCTCTCTGGTGCCATCACCTACGAGTACCTCTTGCAGGGCATCAGTGTTGCAACCTTACGCAGGACCTTGGGATTAGGCCCCAATCTCAGATGGCGCATCTTCAACGCATGTGGGGATCGCCACCGTATCAAGGAGCAGGAAAGCAAACTGACCCAAGCGATCACCACCTACGAAAGCACTGTGATCAATGCCGTCACTCAGGTTGAAAACAGCATGAGCCGTCTCCACTACACCAAAAAACGATTGAATATCCTCAAAGAAGCCGCCGATGAACATCAACGTGCAGCCGACCTCATGAAAGAGGCTTATCTCGCGGGACAAGTCGACCTCAGAAGGCTGCTCAATGCCCAACAAGATTTCATCAAAACCAAGGATGAGAGCATCGCAACGGCGGGTCGCCGTGCAGCCCATTCAGTCAGGCTCTTCAAAGCTCTCGGCGGTGGTGAACTCCCTCAACCTCGCAAACAAGATAAAGCTAACTGAACCGACCCCTGAAGCTGTTCACGCAGCGCCGACAAACAATCCTCCGCCACATCCTCCTCCCCAGCTTGCTCCAATTTCACACATGATTCATACACCGACATCATCCCCAAGGAGCCAGACGATCCCTTTAATTGATGCACACAAGCTTGATACGATTCAATATCCCCATCTGCCCGTGCCCGCTCCATCTTGTCAATCAAACCTAACCCGTCCATGCTGAAATCCTCAACAATGGGAAGCAGTAAACTTTGATCGCTGCCCGCTAAAGCAAGCAACTGTGATTCATCCAATTCAATATTCACACGCGAAGCATAATCCCTCACCTCTCCATCCGCAAAGATAATTCTCTCATGCCTGAACAACCACCGTATAATTTGATCCTCGCAGACGACGATCGAACCATCAGAAACTTGCTCTCACTGCAGGCCACTCACCATGGATTCACCCCCGTTACTGCAAAAAATGGCACCGAGGCCATTGCCCTCATCCAAGACAGCGTGGATGTCATCCTGCTCGATTTGCACATGCCCGAGATGGACGGTTTCGATTGCTTGCATTACCTGACAAAAAACCACCCCCACATCCCTGTCGTTGTCCTCAGCGGCGAAACCGATGCCGCCGCCGCGATGAAGGCGGTCAAGCTGGGTGCCCTCGATTACCTGACCAAGCCATTTGACCTCGACGAATTATTCACCACCCTGCGTAACGCAAAAAAATTAAGTCGCGTGCAGCGTGAGAACCAGTCACTTAAAGACAGCATCTCACCGAGCTCGGCCACGACCGATGTCATTGCCCATTCCGAGCAAATGACACGTATTCTCAACCAAGCAAAAAAGGTCGCCCAGCTTGACTCATCGGTTTTACTGACAGGCGAAAGCGGCACGGGAAAAGGGGTGCTTGCCCGCTACATTCATTCTCAAAGTCCACGGGCGGACATGCCCTTTATTACGGTGAGCTGCCCAGCATTACCACGGGAGCTCCTAGAAAGTGAATTGTTTGGACATGAAAAGGGCGCTTTCACAGGCGCTCTGAAAAAAAGAATCGGAAAAATCGAAGCAGCCAAAGGTGGCACGCTTTTTCTCGATGAGATCGGTGACCTCCCCATCGACCTCCAACCCAAATTACTCAACGTCCTCCAAGACAGAGTCTTCCAACGCGTCGGTGGTGAGCAGTCGATTCCATGTGATATCCGTATTATCACCGCCACCCATATTGATTTTGATGAGAAAATACGCAGCAAGGATTTTAGGGAGGACCTCTACTACCGCATCAGTGTGATCCCCCTTGAACTCCCCGCACTCCGAGAACGCCCTGAGGAAATCCTCCCCCTCGCCAAGCATTTCCTCGACCGTGTGTCGAATCAACGTGAACAGCCACTCACCAAAATCGATCCCTCCGCCGCCGAGAAACTCATGCAATACCACTGGCCGGGCAATGTGCGCCAACTCGAAAACCTCATTGAACGTGCGTCCGCATTTTGTGAAAACAACACAATCACAGCAGACGACCTCATCGGCAAAATCAATCAAACACCGACGAATGAGACCAGCATCACCGGACTGGCCGGCCAGCCACTCGCAGAAATTGAGAAATGCGCGATCCAACAAACACTCACCCTCTACGGCGGCAATAAAGCAAAATCCGCCCGCAAACTCGGCATCACTGAGAAATCCATCTACAACAAAATGAAACGGCATGGACTCATGCCATAATCTCTCTATCCTCTCACCATCACAAACAACTTATGAAAGGCATCATCTTCACCGAATTCCTCACCATGGTCGAACAAGCACACGGGTTTGACATGGTCGATACCATCATCGAAAAAAGCGACCTCCCGTCTGGCGGCGCCTACACCGCCGTAGGGACGTATGCTCACACCGAAATTGTATCGCTCGTCGTCAACCTCAGCCAAGAGACATCAACCGAAGTCCCCGTCCTGCTCAAGGCATTTGGCCAATTCCTCTTCCACAGTCTCGCCAAAGGTTACCCGTCCTTTATCGCGGAATCAACGAACATCCTCGATTTCCTCGAACAGGTCGAAACCTACATCCACGTCGAAGTCAAAAAACTTTACCCCGATGCCGAACTCCCGAAGTTTGAATGCTCGCGCCCCCATTCACCCAATCAGCTCCACATGGTCTACACGTCCATTCGACACATGGAGGATGTCTGCGAAGGACTCATCATGGGAAGCCTCGAACATTTTGGTGCCCATGCCACCGTCGAGCGTCAAAGCCTTGATGACGACGCCGAACTCTTCATCATCACCCTCCCATAAGCTCATGACCGCCGAGCCGGATATTTGGAAAAAACGCTACGATCGGGAAAAAATAGCCCGACTTCAGGCAGAAAAACTCCTCGAGGATAAAAGCTCCCAGCTCTTTGAAGCCAATGAACGACTCGAACAAAAAATCATCCTCGAGTCGTCCAAGCTAAGAAGGGAGGAGAAAAAATTCACCACCCTTTTCCACTCATCCATCGACGGCATCATCCTGCACACGCCAGACGGCGTCATCATCGATGTTAACCCGACCATCTGTGACCTCCTAGAAATAGACTCGGATCAACTCATTGGCAGCAACATCGACGCTCTCTACCCGTCAGATTCAGTGGATCAAGCACAACAAGCGATGGTCACCGTCAACCGGCTCGGCCACACCCGCTTCGAGTGCCTCTTTAATCGCTCCGATGATACACATATCCAAGCCGAGGTCTACGCCTCCAAATTTGAAGTCGACGATCAAATCATCATCCAAGAAGTAATCAGGGACATCACCGAGCGTAACCGCATCGCCTATGATTTAGAAAAGGCCTCACAGGAGGCCATCAAAGCCAACGAGGCCAAGTCCCTGTTCCTCGCGACCATGAGTCATGAAATCCGCACCCCCTTGAATGGCATCATCGGATTTACCGATATCTTGCTTCAGGAGGTGCGCTCTGATGAACAAAAACATCATTTAAATATCATCAAAAAAAGCAGCGACATCCTGCTCAATGTCATCAATGACATCCTCGATTTCTCACGTGTCGAAAGCCAGCAGATTGAGCTCGAACAAGTCGATTTCGACCTCATTGACTTCATCGAAGGCACGCTCGATATCCAAGCTCAGACGGCCGCCATCAAACACGTCGAACTCCTCTACACTGTGCAGGAAAACATGCCCCAAAGCCTGCATGGGGACGCCGGAAGACTCAGGCAGGTCCTCCTCAACTTGGTGTCCAACGGACTCAAGTTTACCGATGAAGGTAGCGTGATCATCCACGCGAGCCATCCCGACACCCAAACCGTGGAACTCAAGGTGACCGACACCGGCATCGGCTTTGACCCCGCCATCACCAAGCAACTCTTCCAGCCATTTCAGCAGGCTGATGCGTCCACCACCCGCAAGTATGGCGGTACGGGTTTAGGCCTCGCCATATGCAAACAACTCATTGCCGCCATGGGTGGCAGCATCCAAGCCAACTCCACCCCAGGCGAAGGGTCACAATTCACCATCACCCTGCCCTACACCCCGGCTAAAAACCCAAGGTGCCCCGTGATGGAATCCTATGATGTATCAAAAATCAAAAACACCCACGTGCTCGTCATCAGCGATCACCCGATGTATTTGAAGTTCATGAGCGCCCGCTTAAACAAGCGAGACTGCCCAGTGACCACCGCCTTGAGCGGCAAGGACGCTCTCGACCTCATGGCCGATACGTCGACAACATTTCAAGTCATCCTCATAGATCGACTCATCCCCGACATGGACGGCCTGCATTTCCCACAAAAAGCGAGAGCTTGCTTGGGTGATAAAACGCCTCCCTTGGTTCTTGTCACCTCATCCCGCCTGACCGCCGAAAAGAAAAAAGCTCTAAGCCTCGGGTATCATCATGTCATCTATAAACCGGTCAGAGAAAAAGAACTTCTGGCCGCACTTTACCGGGCGACCCATGCACCCGACGCCAACTCAGCCAGCGACCCATCCCAACCCACATCCCCCGGCCTCACAAACAAACCTAACACATATGCCCTGATCGTTGAAGACAACTCCATTAATGCCCGACTGGTTAAGCTCCTGCTCGAGCGGCTCGGTATCACCGCGCATATTGCCCACAATGGCGCAGAGGCCATCGAGTCGCTGAAGATAAAAAAAATCTACGATGTGATTCTGATGGATATGCAGATGCCGATCATGGACGGACTGGAAGCCAGCCGAAGGATTCGTCGCGGCGAGGTGGGCGACTATTACACGTCGACACCTATTATCGCCCTGACAGCCAATGCGCAAACAGAAGACCAAGTGAGCTGCCTCAAAGCCGGCATGGACCACTACCTGCCCAAGCCCATCAATGCCGAGCAACTCGATAAGGTCCTGCAAGAATACCAGATCATCTAAGCAGCAAAAAGTCAGACTCGGTGATAAGACGCGAGCCTGACTTATTTGAGGAACTTCGGTTAAGAGCTTACACTGATCTCATACCCATGGGCAAAAAAGCAATGAAGAGGACATCTTGAAAGTTCCAGCTGTCTGAATGTTCTCCATGGTCTTTAGTAACAATGACGCCCCTTTCTTGGCGTGATACCGTCCTCCCCATCGAATCCAATTGTTGGATCAGCGGTGGGTAGACCATACAGATGATCAAACAGATTAACGCCCGACATACCGCCGCGGATGATCATGATCGCATCATCAAAACCATCATCGCTTGGGTTGCCGGCCTCAGAGACGCCCGCCTTTTCATAGCGGCTGTGATCCTCAAGGCAAATGGCCATAGCGCCATCACGTGAGAATGTCAGCATTTGATCCATGTCACCAGGGTTGGCGTTGACCAAGCTAAAGAGTGGCTGGCGTTTGGTTCGGTTGCCCACTCCTTTGGGAGTGTAGCGTGACGGATTTCTGAGGAAGACCGACCTGGTGTTATTGGGGACAAACATCAGACCCACCGTTTTACCACCAAGTCCGTATTGCCTTGGGTCAAATGAGACAACATTCCCTGGGTTGACCCTGCGGTCATCAAAAATGGAAACCGCCAACATCGCCGCACGCTTGCGGAATTCCAATGACCCCGGATCCAAATGTTTCACACGATCATAATCAAACACACACAGGTCAAATTTCATCGAGCTACGATCTTCAACGAACTCAATCTGCATCGGTGCATCAGGTAATAAAAACAACTGATCCAGCGTCTCATGGATATCCTGATTGAGACCTAATCGACGCATGTGCGCCTCGACACCACGCCGACCCCGGTCACTGTGTAAACCCAACTGGCCGGGGACCACATCATCATACTGCGCCAAGCCACGGGAGCGTGGGATGATCTCAATTTGCAGAATCACATCATTAAAATCCTCATCACCATCCACCTGATCTTCAAAGGCCAAAATCAATGACCCACGGTGGTTTTCTCCAAAGAGACGGGCAGCACATTGCTCCACCCCCCCAGGATTCAGCGCCTGATCTTGATACACCTGGGTGTCGCCACCACGGGCACCATCGACCACCAAACCAAACCGTAGCGCAGTGCCTGCGGGAAGCACTCCCAGACTGGCCGTCGACCCCGGTTTCAAGGGTGCCTTGGGCCCGAGCACATAGCTGTGCCAGACCACGGTCTGCTGTTCAGGAGCGCTCTGGTCATACCAAAATAAGGTATTTCGATAGGTCCCCCCATCATACACGGCGGTGACGATCACCTCGGCATCCTGATCGAGAATAAAGTCGTTGGCGTTGAAGCCACGCTTTTCCTGTTCGAGCAGTGTGCCATGGCTCCGACAGTGCAACTGCTCTTTGACATCAGCCCACATCCTTCTCGCATGAGCGTAATCGGCATCCGATCGGGAATACGTTTCCAGTTTCGCCACATGGTCATCCACCACATCGATGAGAAACTCCTCGCTCACCGTGATCGCACCATCGCTGGCCTCGCAGCGCATGACATACTGCCCATTTTTTGGGAAAATCATCTCGGTCCTCGCCTTGTAGGGATCTGAAAACTTCACCGTTCCGGGCCCTGATTCATGCGTCCAGGAAATGGACAACCCATCCCCCACGAGCGGTAACCCTTCATCCGCGATGCCGAGCTCAATGACGGCCCGCCTAATACCAGTCGCTTTGAGTGCCTCATCCTCCATCGTAATCGTCGGTGGCTGATTTTCTGGGATCATCAGTGGGCTTTCCTGCACTGGGCAGCTGAAGCCGTCATTATTGCCCGTGACCACACTATCGAGCAGAAAAACCGCACGGGGTTTGTTGGTGGTGTGATTAAGGATCTGATAGACCCCACCTTTATTACTGCTGACGTAGAGGTTGCCAGCTTGGTCGGTATATGCCGCACCATAGGCCACACGTCCCTCGGGGAGGTTCTTCACTGGCCACCTCGTCACCGACATCGTGGAAAGATCCCAGACATACAGGTTTTCATTTCTTGTTCCAAAAAAGTAACTTTTGCCGTCAATCTTCTGATAAACAATGTCGGCAACGCCACCCGGGTTCGGCCCCGAAAAGCGAACCATTTCATAGGTCGCCGTCTCCACATTGATTTTCATCAAATCAGGGCTGTAGAATCGATCTCCTCGCACCCACAAGTGACCGTCAAAATCCATGTCACCAGCATAAATGCGAAACGTTGGCACGGCATCCCCGGTTGTTGTCGGCGTGCCTAATGCCACAAATGACCCATCTCCATGGATGCGGATAAGCTGATCCTTGTAGGGCGCAAACCGCCCCCAGGCATAGACGAAGTCATCTTGGATATTATACCCTGCCGCATTGTAGCTCTCGTTGTTAGCTCCAATCTTGGTGTAAACACCATCGCGTGGATCCAATGTGTTGAGCTGGCCCGATACCACTTGAAAAAAGTTAGGCTGCCGTTCAAACGGCACAGGGTCCGCTCGAACATCGGCGGCCATCAGAGCAAAACAAATCAACGGAAAAACCCAACGGCGGCTTCTGGGGTGAATAGGTAGGTAGTTGTATTTCATAACAACCATCACTATGCAACTTCCGTGCCGATCTCAAAAAGACATCCTCAACCCGCTTATAATAAGCAACTTAGGAGAAATCCTCTTTTTTACACCCCGATTTCAATCAGGTAAACATTACATGAGCCACGCGCACTTCTCGGTAAAAAATACAGGGCGATTCCACGTTGGCGCCCCTCCCGAGTGATCTTAAAAACTCACTCAACAAGAGACCTCGCGTGCCCGCACGGCTGCTGCCGCCCCACTACTTCCTCTCCAACACCAATGAGCTTCTTTCCCATGGGAAGGGGTAGGCGCTGATCCAGACTTCGGCATTGTATTTCAGGTTGGCTTTGTCGTATCCCAAAACAAACAGCTCGATCGTCTTACCTTGGTATTCCTTTTTCATGGGGATGTAGTAGGTGTAATTTTTGTCAGCTCGCGATGCAAACCCTTCCCACGGATTACAAAGCATCGATGGGGCTCGGTCGGGTGCGCCGACCAATTTCCCATCGATCTTGGCACTAACGATGGCACCTTCTCGGCCATGGACTCCATGGAGAGGGACACACAGGTAACTATGGGCTGGGATTTCATCCAAGGTCACGGTGGATTTCCATGCTTTGACAGGTTTGATCCGATATGGGTGCGTAAATAAGTTGGATGCTTTCCAATGTGATCGATCCAGTTTTTTACCTGCAGACAAACCATCGATCTCTGCGATCTGGCGAGCAAACGATCTAAACCTCAAGTAGCGAACGGATTTGCCAATCGGGATGGTCATGGTGGTTCCTGCCAAGTAGGTGATGGTTTCCCAGCTTTTTAAATCCGTTGAAACCTCGACCAGGTTCCCCTCGGCCTCCTTCATAGGTGATAAGGAAAATACATCGGGAACCACAACTGAAAGTTCATCCACATGCTGAATCTTACCTAAATCAAGACGGAATCCAGGTCGGTTGGTCTTGATTCTGGGCGACGGGAAAAAGCAGGTTTTTAAATCACCATCAAACAGGTTTTTGTCCCAGACGGCACGATCGACAAATGTCTTTTGTTGAAAAAACGCATCGCGGGCGGCTTGAACTTCCGGGATTTTGGTTTCCCCCGATCGCTGAAGCGACCTCACCTCGAGCGCATTGTTATCGGATGCAAATACGGTTGCCTCGTAGAGGGCCTCGGCATCACTCGGCACGGGCACCGCCGTAAACTCAGCTAACTTCCGGTGGGTCCGGTGCTTGAGCAACTTCCCATCAAACTTCACGGACATCCTTCCGCCTTGTAACAATCCGGGGACGCTTTTGCCATTGATGCTAGCCGATTTGTAGTCGCTGAAATGCATCAGGCTGATATCGGATTCCGTTCCGGGCATACCGAGTATTTCTATTTCCACCGGTTTGCCTGCAACATTTTTAGTGACCTCAAAATCGGCACCTTGGATGACGGGGTCCGTGTATCGATCGGTGGTGGCCAACAGCATAGATGCTCTGAAGGGAAGCACCTCGACATTCACCACCTCACCAGGATTAAACGTTCCCAACACTTTTTCCGTAGGGTGTAATTGCAGTAAGGTGACTTTCCCTTTGGATTCGATTCCGATCTCCTCATCCAATCGGATCGGATATGACTGACTCTCCCAATTCAAATTCCTGAGTGTGACCAGTCGGGTCTTTTCATCACCTCTTGACACCGCACTTGGGCCATACGATGGGGGCAAAACTTTTCCATGAATCAGGATGTCTCGGTATGTTTTGTGCAGATTAAAAATACGTGCCAATTTGGCAAACTCACGATCATGGAGTAACCACGGGTTCCCATAGATCTGCGGTGATAAGATCAGCCCACGGTTAAAGGCTTGCAGGATGAGGTCGTCTTCCCAGTAGTCGAGGCACGATGAAATACAGACGCCATGGTCCTCAGTCAGCCTTTTTAAGTCCGGCACTAAACCTCTGGAGATCGCCTGACCTCGATGGTGAGGAGCCGTCATCCCATTGGTCATATGGACATCGATGTATGTCTCGGCACCCCCAAACAAAAACGTCGTTGCGTGCGGCTTACTTTTCGTCAACCCCAACCGGTGATTCAGCAAAATAAGGTCGGGGCTGTGCTTGCGTGCCTCCGTCATCATTTTGATAAAGGCATCTTCTTTCTCGGGACGTAAGGGGCCACACACCGCATCAAATTTAAAAAGAGCAAATTCATAATCGCGGCATAACTTCACCATTTGATCTATGCGCGCTTGTTCCTCTGCGGGGGTATCACCAAAACCATCTGGGCCACCCCAAACACCTAAGCGGATACCCAAGGATTTTGCCTGTTGATACGACGGATCAAATCCACGAGGGAATTGTTTTTTAAACCGGTCAGAGTCGATGCTTCCATAAAATCTTGCGCCATCGATGGCACCAGCATCAAAGGCATAGATATCGAGCTGCATCCCGTATTCTTTTTTCAGCCATGCAAAAAACTCGAGGTTGACCCGCGTATGTTCCTCATCTGCTCCTTCATTGGTATTGTTGATCCAACTAAAATATTGGGCGAGTGAGGGAGTTGATTCATCCGCGCCCGCAAATACTTTGTCTTGCGCTGCGGCGAGGGGGGAAAACAGGATGAGGGAGGATACCAGTGTGTTGATGATCGGTTTCATGTTTGATAAAGGATGGGATGGGTGCGCGCCGTCGGAGGCCGACGGCGCGAGGTTAAAAGAGAATCGCGATGGATGAGAGCGCTTGGTTTGACCTGAAGATGGTTGGGGCTGACGACTCAGGCGTTCATCAGATAGTCATCGATCGCCTTAGCGCTGCGTTTACCATCCCCCATGGCGAGGATGACGGTGGCAGCTCCACGAACGATATCGCCACCGGCAAAAATACCGGGGATGCTCGTCATTCCATTTTCATCGGCTTCGATGTTGCCCCATTGGTTGATTTTTAATTCGGGACACGTCGCGGTGAGAAGCGGGTTGGCACGGGTGCCGATCGCGACGACGACCGCATCACAATCGAGGATAAATTCAGAGCCCTCCACGGGTGTCGGTCGGCGGCGGCCTGAGGCATCGGGTTCACCGAGCTCCATCCGCTGACACTTCAGCCCGCTGACCCACTTCTTCCCGTCCCCGATGACTTCGAGCGGGGCAATCAGATTTTCAAACTCCACACCCTCCTCCATCGCGTGATGGATTTCTTCCACACGCGCAGGCATCTCGGCAAGCGATCGCCGGTAGACGATCATCGCGTGCTCCGCTCCGAGCCGTTTGGCAGTGCGCACGGAATCCATCGCCACATTTCCGCCACCCACCACCGCCACGCGCTTGGATCGCAAGACGGGGGTGTCCGCATTTTCTGCGTAGGCTTCCATCAAGTTGACCCGTGTGAGGTATTCATTGGCCGAGTAGACACCCTTGTAATTCTCACCTGGGATATCCATAAAAACAGGCAGGCCAGCACCATTGGCAATGAATACGGAATCAAAGGCGTCGCGAAGCTCCGGCAAGGTATAGGTCCGACCTACCACCACGTTGTTCTCGATTTTAACGCCAGCCTCGGCAAGCCGCTCCACTTCGTCTTCGACAATTTGTTTGGGCAATCGAAACTCCGGGATACCATAAACCAGCACGCCACCCGGCTTATGCAGCGCTTCGTAAATGGTGACTTCGTGACCGCATTTGACAAGTTCTCCAGCGGCTGTGAGCCCAGCGGGTCCCCCCCCCACAATGGCCACCTTTTTTCCCGTGGCCTTACGGGGTTCGATCACCACCGAGCCAGCGTGGGCGCGTGCCCAGTCGGCTACAAAACGTTCCAGGTAACCGATGGCGACCGGTTTACCTTTTTTACCTCGAACGCAATGGCACTCACACTGGACTTCCTGTGGGCAAACCCGTCCCGTCACGGCGGGTAGGGCATTATCACCAAAGAGACTGCGGGCCGCGGCCGGCATGTCACCATCGACGATACATTCGAGGAAGCGTGGGATATTCACGCTCACAGGGCAGCCTTCGATACACTTGGGTTTTTTACACTGAATACAGCGCCGCGCTTCGAGCAGGGCAATTTTTTCTGTAAACCCGAGGTTAACTTCGCCGAAGTTTCCGGCGCGCTCACTACCTTCTTGTTCCGGCATCACTTGCCGGTCAATCTTCATACGTTCCTTGAGAGGAATTGGGGTGTCGCTCATAGCAAATTAGGTAAATTAGGTCAAATCAACGGGTGAGGCCGACCCGGCAGTTATCGCCGCTGCAGCGACCGCTCGTCTCGCTGGTGCAGCTGGCTTCCTCCTCGAACTCGCGATAGGTTCCAAGGCGGTCCGCCAACAGGTCAAAATCGACTTCGTGCCCGTCGAACTCGGGACCTTCGACACAGGCGAAGCGCGTGGTGCCGCCGACATCGACGCGGCAACCGCCACACATCCCCGTGCCATCGACCATTACCGGGTTGAGGGAAACGATGGTCTTCACGCCGTAGGGCCTTGTCAACTCGGCGATCGCCCGCATCATTGGCACGGGGCCAACGGCATAAAGAATATCAATCCCACCCGCATCAAGCAGCTCCTTGAGCGCATCCGTAACAAAGCCCTGACGACCGTGGGATCCATCATCTGTACAAACCACCACATCGCCGAGCTCGGCAAGTTCCGGTTCAAAAATCACCCATTCCTTGGAGCGTCCGCCAATCACGCTGGTCACCTCGACCCCAGCACGACTAAGCCCCTGAGCCATCGGGTGGACCACCGCCGTGCCCACGCCGCCGCCGACGCAGACGGCGCGTCCTTGCGTAAGCATTTCCGTCGGATGACCGAGCGGACCAGAAATATCTCGGATGGATTCGCCCACCTCCATCGCGACAAGCTCGCGGGTCGATTTGCCGACCGCTTGGATGACCAAGGTGATGGTGCCTTTTTCCTCATCGGCATCGGCAATCGTCAGCGGAATGCGTTCGGTGCCTTCGCATTTACGGACAATGACAAATTGGCCGGGATGACGGATGGTGGCAATGCGGGATGCCTCGACATCGAGCCGTGTGACGTTGGGGCTGAGTTGCTGTTTCGCGGTAATGGTATGCATCAGATGACAAAAACGTAAAAATGTCCGGATGCAGTCTCTAATGTCCCACAACCAAGGTCAAGCATGTCCGCAAGTAAGTTTTAGTGTCTCGTATGCGGGAAGATCGCGGCGGCTTGCCGATTCGAATCAAAACGGGTGCCAGGCTGGGGATCGGATAATTCCCGATGGAGGATAAGGATATTGCCAATCCTGAAAGAAAGCCCTTAGCTGATCGGTAAATATCTTATCTCATGACACCTTCCGACCATCCATCCACAAGGCGCAGCTTTATCAAGAAATCAGCTCTATTCGGTGGGCTTTCGATTCTTCCGTCCCATTGGGTTCTTGGTCAGAACGCATCGTCCGGACATGCGCCCAGTGGTCAAATCAATCTGGCCGCCGTGGGAATTGGCAACAAAGGGCTCGCTACCATCAAAATGGCCCACGGCACCGGCCTCTGTAACATCGTTGCCCTCTGTGATGTCGATCTCAAAGGCGCTCACACTCAGGAGGCACTCAAACTCTTTGCCTCCACTGGTAACCAACCCACTGGTAGAAAAGCTAAACTCTTCACCGATTTTCGGAAAATGTTTGATAGCATGGCGGATGAGATCGATGCCGTGCTCATCTCCACACCCGACCATGCCCACTTCGCATGCACCATCCTCGCGATGTCGCTCGGCAAACACGTTTACACTGAAAAACCTCTGACCCATACCTTTGGACAAGCGGAGCGACTGATCCAGATGGCCGCCAAAAACCCAACATTGGCAACTCAAATGGGCAACCAAGGCTATTCTGGTGCCAACTACTTCCAGTTTAAAGCATGGGCCGAGGCGGGCATCGTCAAGGATATCACGCGAATCACCGCCCACATGAGCAGGCCACGCCGGTGGCATGACTGGGGGACAAACGCATCAGCATACCCGAATGAGCCGACCCCCGAGGGGCTCGACTGGGAACAGTGGCAAGACAGCTCCCGCAATGCATCCCCATTCAGCAAACGCCTCCACCCCCAAGAATGGCGATCGTGGTATGATTACGGCAGCGGGTGTTTTGGTGACTGGGGACCCCACATTCTTGACTCCTGCCACCATTTCCTCCAACTCGGCCTGCCAGAAACCGTAACTGCGGTCTTCCGCGATGGGGTCAATGCCAGCGACCTTGTTTACCCGCAGGCCAGCACGATCCAATTCGAGTTTCCCGAGCGGGGGCCAGGCTTACCGGCCTGCAACGTAAACTGGTTCGATGGGGTGAACAACCAACCGATGATCGAAGGCGCATTCACCAATGACGGCAAAGACAAGATTCTAAACTCACCCGGTAAGGTCCTTTACGGCAAAGACATCACCTTCCAAGGCGGCTCCCATGGTGCCCCACTCCGTATTGTCCCTCGTCAGCAATACATCGATATGCGCTCGATGCTCCCCAAGTTTCCGCAGAAGAACTCAGACCACTATACCAATTTCCTCCGCGCCTGCAAAGGTGAGGAAGAGACCCGATCACCGTTCAGCGTCGCCGGCCCGCTTACCCAGGTCTTTAATATCGGCGTGCTCTGCCAACGCTTCGGCGGCGAAATCAAATTCGACCGAGAGAAAAAACAAATCACCAACAACCCCGCCGCCAACGCCCTGCTCGACCCCGCACCCCGCAAAGGCTGGGAGCAATATTACAACATCTAATCCTGCAAGGAACCCTCATGATATCGGCACCTTCTTTCGCCCTCTTCAACCGAGGTGTGACCCGCCTGTTATGACTCCTTGTCTTGTGCACCCGCACCTTGCTTCCTGCAGCCATACCGCTGCCTTGATCACGTCAACGGATTCTTTCGGGATATTCCGCGACGAAGGCAGCTATTGAATACGTCGCCAAACTGGCATGCCTCGCACTCAGCGCCGCCCACCCGACAGACACGTTCTATCAGGCTCGGTCTCGTAGCCGTCCACCTCGATCCGATCTGCGTAGCATCGCACGACCGCGTAAGCGCTCATCTCCTTGGTTTCGACCATTCCTTTGAAGTTGATGTAGTGGCAGCCTTTGTTCACTGCGTAACTCCCCTTATGGTTGTGCCCGTTCATGTAGGCGACCACATTCGGGTGTTTTTCGATCAACTCGACCACCTCCTTATCGTTCCAAAGGTTATGACCATCGCCTATTGGGAATATCGGGTAATGGTTGAAGACAATCACGCGTTGGTTGGCCGAATTCGCCTTGTCGAGTTCTGCCGAAAACCACTTCAACTGATTTGCGCCGAGCGCGCCGTTCCATGGGCGGGCATTGTTGCGTTTCTCCTGCTTCATTTTTTCTAATACCTCCATAGCCGATGCCGTTTCCGCACTGCCTTTGGGGTTGCGGTAGGTAGAGACGTCCGTGCCGTCGAGATAGATGAAACACCAGTCACCCAAGGTTTCGGAGTGATAACTTTGTTTCATCCCCAGGCAATCAAGCACTTTGCCTTTATCCGCATCCGCCACTTCAAAATCATGGTTCCCCAAGACAAATTTTCTCGGCGCCATCATCAGGTTATAAAGCGGCACGATATCCTTAAAGCTTGCTAGGTCACGATCGATTATATCGCCCAACGTGATCAGAAATTTGAGATCATGTTTGTTCAGTTCCGCCGCCGCCGTTTTCAATTTCCCCAATGAATCTCGGTAGTGCCTGGTGCCTGCGGCATTCACATCGGCATACTGTGGATCGGCTATCACACCAAACGAAAGCTGAGGATGGTTCGCTTTATCAGCCGCCGCATAGCCTGTGAGGGCCACTGGCAAGGTGATCTTTAAAAAAGCTCTGCGCTGCATACGTTAAAAATGGGGGCGATTTCACCCTTGTCCACCATAAACAGAGCCATCGATCCATGGCCATCTCTCCAATGGGAAAGGATCTCAGGGGCGGGCGGGCTATTGGATAAGGTGTTCAGAAAGGCTGTCATGGCTAAAATAGGGGACGCAAACTGAGGCTCCAAGGCTGAGGCTCCAAGGAAACCCCCTATCACTCAAGGCTTAGCCATTTGACGGGGAGCTGACGAAGCTGGCGAGCAGGAGGCGTCACAGGGGCACGATGGGAGGTGGTTGATGGCACAGACGGCCGTCTTTCTGGCTTGATGCGTGCTGAACCTAAGCTATTGCACATGGACGAGTCATTGACCACCTCCCCATGAATCCAGAAAACCAACGCATTAAAGAAAACCGTGAACGCTCGAAGAACTGGCTGCGTTGGGGGCCATACCTGAGTGAGCGGCAGTGGGGGACGGTGCGTGAGGATTACACGGAGCACGGCCACAGCTGGACGGCATTTCCTCATGATCAGGCCCGTAGCCGAGTTTACCGCTGGAGTGAAGACGGACTGAACGGCTGGTCGGACCGGCGGGGTCGGCTTTGTTTTGCTCCCGCTTTGTGGAATGGCAAGGACCCTATCCTCAAAGAGCGGCTTTATGGGTTTGGCGGTCACGAGGGGAACCACGGCGAAGACTGTAAGGAGTGTTACTACTACCTGGACTCCACGCCATCGCATTCCTACACCAAGGTGCTCTATAAGTATCCGCAGTGCGAGTATCCTTACGAGAAGCTGCTGGATGCAAATAGCAGGTTAACACGCAGGGATCCAGAGATGGAGCTGGCGGATCTGGGTGTGTTTGATGACGACCGCTACTTTGATGTGGTGCAGGAGGTGACCAAGCGGACACCGGAGGATATGCTTTGGAAAATCACGGTGACTAATCGGGGGCCGGACGAGGCGCCGATCCATGTGCTGCCGATGGTTTGGATGCGTAATATCTGGGAGGGTGGGAACAAAAACGAGAAACCCGCCAACAAACCCCACTTATCGTTGGTGGATGGCGTGCTCAACATCCAACACGATACGCTCGGACGCTTTCGCTTCCACGTGCTCTCAGACGATGCCTGCCCGATCGACCAATGGCTTTTTACCGAGAACGAAACGAACGAAGAGGCTATTTTCAACAGGAAAAGCAAAACCCCCTACACCAAGGATGCCTTTCACCGCCACATCATTGATCAGGCGAAACATGTGGTGAACCCAGAACTCACCGGCACCAAGGCCGCCCCTGTATTTAAATTTATCATCCCTGCTGGCGAGTCGGTTTCTATCCGCTGCCGCTTGCACCGCGAGAAAGAGAACAATGGCTTTCAGGCATTTGAAGAGTTTGAGGAAACCCTCGCGGCACGCGTCGCGGAGTGTGATCAATTTTACGAAGAAAAAATCCCAGCTCATCTCCCAGACGAGGAGAAACAGGTCTGCCGTCAGTCGTATGCGGGATTACTCTGGACGAAGCAGTTCTATCACTTCGTGGTCAAGGACTGGCTGCACCACAGCCCAGATGGCTCACCGCTGCCCAAGAACCGCTTGCAGGGGCGGAATAGCGACTGGCAACACGTCTACGCGCAGGATGTTTTTTCCATGCCGGACAAGTGGGAATACCCGTGGTTCGCGGCGTGGGACTCGGCCTTCCACATGATCGCATTTGCATCGATCGACCCCGATTTTGCCAAAAGCCAGCTGCTTTTGCTGCTGCGTGAGTGGTACATGCACCCGAATGGCCAGCTTCCCGCCTATGAGTGGAACTACTCGGATGTCAACCCGCCGGTGCATGCTTGGGCCGTGTGGCGTGTCTATAAAATCGGCGCACCACGTGGTGAACGCGATATCCTCTTCCTGGAAAAAGCATTCCAAAAACTTCTGATCAACTTCACCTGGTGGGTGAACCGTAAGGACAGCGAAGGCCGACACGTCTTTGGCGGTGGCTTCCTCGGCTTGGATAACATTGGGGTGTTCGACCGCTCACATGCGCTGCCCGATGGCTCTAATCTGAACCAAGCGGATGGCACGGCGTGGATGGCGAGTTATTGCCTCACGATGCTTGCCATGGCGCTGGAGCTCGCACCCGAGAAACCCGCCTACGGCGACATCGCCTCGAAGTTTTTTGAGCACTTTGTCAATATCACCGATGCGATTAATACCATCGGTGGCACCGGATTGTGGAATGAAGAGGATGGCTTTTACTACGATCAGCTCATTATCAACCACGACGAGCCGATCCACCTGCGCACCCGTTCATTGGTCGGACTGCTTCCGCTCTTTGCCACCATGACCCTCAAGAAGGAAACGCTCGAGCAGCTGCCCGAGTTCAGGGAGCGCGTGGATTGGTTCCTGACCAACAGACCTGACCTGCTGAAGTACATCTCATTTCGGCGTGCCAAAAAACGCGAGATGGGCGATCTTGTCCTGCTTTCAGTGGCCTCAGAGGAACAGCTACGACGGACACTGGAAAGGATGTTAGACCCTGATGAATTTCTGTCGCCCTACGGGATCAGGTCACTGAGTAAGGCCCACGAAAAACAACCATTCATCTTCAGCCATGGCGGGCAGACAAACGAGGTGCGCTACACGCCGGGCGAGTCTGAGACGGACATGTTTGGGGGGAACTCGAACTGGCGTGGGCCGATTTGGTTCCCCACCAACTACCTGCTCATTGAGGCGCTTGAGCGCTATTACTATTACTACGGGAACTCCTTTACCGTTGAGTATCCAAAAGGATCGGGGAATCAGCTCAACCTGCGCGAAGTGGCACACGACCTCTGTGGCCGCTTAGTCAGCCTGTTCACTCCGGGGAAACAGGGTCGCCGCCCTTGCTTTGGCGATGCCGAGCGCTACGCCGAGAAAGGCCACTGGAATGACCTCATTCTTTTTCACGAATACTTCCACGCAGAAACCGGAGAAGGCCTCGGCGCCTCCCACCAAACAGGATGGACGTCACTGGTCACCCACCTCATTCACAAACGTGATACCATGGACTGATTGCGGGTGCGGATCATCGGCAGCCGGAACCTGCTCGGCTTCACTGCCCGATCCAATGAATCCGAATCCCATGATCCCGCTGCGGATTCCGCTTCTTTTCCAGAAAAGACTGAAATGCTTCCAACTCATGCTTGGGACCATTCAAGTCAATTTGAGTCGGGATGTCCTTGCTGTAGCGATTGCGTATCGAGCTAACCTGCGGATGCTTGGGGATTGGCTGCACGTTGCCATAGAAGCGGTTCTCCCTGAATGTGGTATTGACCATAGTCTGATGGTGCTTGAACGTGCCAACTTGACCATTCAGGAGAACAAATGCGTTCTCGGTGATGGACGTGTTTTGGGCGGCGGCCCCACCCCAAGCACCGAAGGTGATAAGACTGGTGTCCATCTTGGGATCTTCTTTTCGGGGAAGAATCAAGATATTGCGAAAAATGTGGGTGTTGGTGGTCGAGTTTCCCGTGATCAGAAAACTCGGAGAACTATAATTCTTGTGGCCAACCCGACGACTCCCGTCGTTAATACTCAAATTGTAGCGAACCACTGACCCCTCATTGACGGCATTGTGAACCAGCCATCCCTTTTTCTTGATACCTGGTGAGCAGATGAGCATAAAGCCACCTTCATTGTTGATGCTGAGGTTGTATTGGAAAACCGTCCCCTTACAGCTGTAATCACAGTCATATCCTTGGGCGTCATTCCACGCCTTGTGCCCCCTGACTTCGTTGAACTGAAAGAGCGCACGATCACATGCCCAAGGCCACATCCCAGCGGCGGCACCCACTTCCTTACCCCACCTCGGACAATCCTGCATAATATTCCACTCAACCAATGGGGCGTCACAGGCGGTGGGAAGAATACCGTCACCTCCCACCCCCTCGATCAGGTTACCTCGGATGATCACATTGGTCGATGGATCCCAAAACTCACCTCGCAATTTCCCTCCACGTATACATATCCCATTTCGAGAGCAGTTCCGAATGATGTTCTTGTGGATGAGAATGGAGTCAAACCTCCTATCGACTAATCCGTCCTGAGTGACCAGGATCGCTCCGCCGGTGCTTTGCTGGGTTTTTCTATAGGATCCATTGACATCCTTGATCAAGAGGCCCTCGAGCACAAAGTGCCTAGCAACCCTCAGTGACTTATTTTTGATAAGCACACCAAAACGATTGGGCTTTCGCAGGTCGCCCTTATTAGACAGTTCGAGATTTCGAACTTCCCAACCCTCGCAATCAATGAGCTGAAGTGGCGCCAGATGTTTTCCCTTGGCTTGAATTCGTGGGAGTGGCCCGTCACCATAGGCGTTAATCTCAATTGGGTTCCATCGCAAGCCCTTGAATTCCCCACTGCCGCGCAGAATGAGGGCACCCGTGTAATCACTACCTCTGGCAAAAAGAATCCGGTCACCTGCATTGAAGGTCCGTGAGTTAACCTTACCCAAGCTCTTCCATGCTTGATCAGGATGAATCCCAGCTTGACTGTCATCACCAAGTTTCGAGTTGATGAAATAGTCCGTGGCTTGCAGCTGGGGAGCCACCCATGCCATGACGGCGATCGCCACCCCCAAGTACACTCTATTACGATGAGCGCAAACCACACGCAATGGCCAAGACGGCGGGGTTCTCCATCCAACTGACGGTAATTTGCAAGGCGGCATACCCACTCAATCGCTTATGCGGCTTATCATAGGAAGAAAAAAACAAGAATGGTTGCAGCCCTCCTGCGTAAGGATCACCAGAATAGCTTCCAACTCAGCGCGGGTTGATACGTCCCATTTGAACTGTTTCAGATAAATAAGCGATTGCAGAGGGGGAATCTTTGCTATTAGGATAGCGCAAGTCTCCCATCAAACCTATCCCTCAACAGGGATCCCGACGAACATTAAACAAAACCCCACAAAATCTGATGAAAACAGCAAAACATTCGATCTGCCTCTTAACCGCTTCACTTGTTGCAACGGCCACCGTCCATGCAGGTTCATACATAATAACTTCAACCAACAAATCAGAGGTTGTAGGGACTACGGCTGCCGTGGCAGGCAGTGGAAGTTCTGCTAACTTCACAAGTGGCACGGTCACCGTGGGTAGCACATTCGCCAGTTTTCAGCTTGAAGACGGTAGCGGAACCCGTAATGCGGATTTAATCGTCACCCTCACCGGTGT
>JABDRB010000027.1 GCA_013041925.1 Akkermansiaceae bacterium
AACGGTAAAGTTCAGCCCATGTATCGGCGAAATGAATGACATTCAGCCCGTTGATCTGCGAGCCATCGTAGACCGGGTCCGTTGGGCTTTGGTCCAAATCATAACCATTTCCACTGATGTCTTTCCAATTGGTGACATTCTGCCCTGACAGCACCACATTATCCGAATCAGAGGCATCATACCAGCCAGTAAGCGATGCTGCTGCATCTGCAGGCGCCCAATCAACATCCTTAGCGATCATGTAGACTGATTGTTCCGAGCCGGCATTGACAACGGGTTTTTCGTTCCATTGCGCATATAAAGTCTGGGCGGCCGTGATCGCAACGGTGGTTCCTGAAGTGATCTCAGCCCCTCCGACACCCGAGGTGAACCACCCCATGAATGTGTATCCAGTGTGGCTAATTGCGGCCAGAGTTCCATAGGTCGTGTTGTAGGTGACCGACTTGCTTGCTGGGCTGGGTGCCCCACCTCCGTTCGCGTCAAAAGTCACGGTGTAAGAGCTGGGTGACCATTGAGCATACAAGGTGGTTGCCGAGTTCGCGCTGTAAGTCGCTTCGCTCGCATAAGAATCACCCGTGCCATCGGCTGCTGTATTCCAACCACTGAAGGTGTGGCCGGTTTTCTCCAACGAACCCTTAGTCGCAAGGGTTAAATCGATTGCATGAGTCTTGGTTTGATCGCTTGGAGCTGAGCCTCCCGTGCTGATGTTTCCATGGTAGGCAACCGTATACGTGTTGGCTGTCCACTGGGCATAGAGGATGTCGGCCGCATTCGCGGTGTAGGTGCCACCATCGGCATAGGAGGTGCCGCCGCCGTTGGAGGCCGTGTTCCACCCACTGAAGCTGTAACCCGCCCGAGTCATGCCATTGGAGCTGGCAGCACTGAGCGTCAAGTCGACTCCTTGCGTCTTGACTTGACTGGAAGGCGGACTACCGCCGTCACTACCATTGCCATTGAAGCTCACCGTGTAGGTGTTGAGCACCGTGAGCTCAAGGGTTGCCTCGATCGGTGTCGCAATAATGCCATCCGTCACGCTGACGGTGAAGCTGTTAGCACCCACATCACTATTGGTCGGTGTACCGGAGAGCGTGCCGTTGCTGGCTATGCTGAGCCAGGCTGGTCCGTCAACCTTAGCGTAAGTCAAAGTGGCGCCGACATCATCATCAGATGCGCTGCCTGCAATCGTACCCGTGTAAGCGGCATCTTCGGTGGCGTTAGAACCCGCGATTGGATCGACGGTAAAGCTTGGCGCATTGTTAGCGGCCCACTGGGCGTAGAGGGTTATGTCGCCAGAAATGGCAAATGTATTGCCCGGGCTATAAGAGGTTCCGCCACCGCCGGCTTCGGTCGTCCATTCCGATAGATGATACCCCGTCAGGGTCAGCGTCCCCGAATCTGAGACAATCACCGTGGAGCCACTGCTGTAGGGGTTACTGCCGTCGGCGGGTGCGGTGCCGCCATCGTTCCCATTCCCGTTGTAGCTTACGAGGTATTCGTCATCAAGCACATCGACCGTGTCGGTGGCATCCGGATATCCGGAAGCTGTGGCCGTAATGGTGACGGTCTGCGTGCCGTCATCCAGGCTGTCGTTCTGGGCCGTGACGGTAAAATTGGCCGTCGCGTTGCCATCCAGGATGGTGACCGATGCGGGCACAGTGGCTTCAGAGCCGTCGTCGGAACTTAGATTGACGACTAAATCCCCTGTGGTGACCACGCGGGTCAGGGTGACCGAGCTCGAGCCGCCGTCCTCAGACATGGTGCCCTGATCGATGGCCACGGACAGGCCGGCAATGTCGACGGTGATGATGACTTCGTCCGTCGTCTGGTCCCTCGTATCATCGCCGGTGAGGTGCAATTTGTAGACACCTTCTTGGGTAAACGTAGCGGTGGTATTCAGAGCGGCTTCGTCGCCAAAGGTGACTGATGCCCCAGGGCCGTCGGACAAGTCCCAGTCGGTGGTGAGATCATCTCCATCGGGGTCGCTTGCCGTTGCGTCACTCAGGTTAGCCACGGCAGACATTCCAGCTCCGCCGGGAGGCGCACTTTTATACGGATGCCCGCCAGGCAGGTTGCCTTCCATGCCCCATTTGTGGGCAAGGTAGCCTTCAAGGCACTCACGGTCTGCTTGACTGACCGATCCGGAGACGATGACGATTTCAGCAATTTTTCCGCCCAGGTAACCATGGCCAACAACATTGCTAATGCGACCGCCACCCGACATGGTTCCGGGTGCATTGGCATTGTGTCCGGACCCTTCTAAAGATCCATTGGCAAAAATCTGTTTCGGCGAACCAACGTCCCAAACATAATTAAGGATACTGCCGCTGGCGACGAAATTGCCGGTGACAGAGGGACCATAGTCATGCCCCCAGTAGTTCATGCGGTAACTGGATGAATTGGAGAATCCGACATGGAGGCTGTTGGCACCAGAACCGCCGCTCGCGGCGCCGTAGATGTCCGTGTAGTTGGTGACATCGGCAAGCACGATGAAGGCGGAATGCGATGCACCCGACATGAAGTCCAGGCCTGTGCCGAAGTTAAGGTAGTCGCTTGACCCATCAAAAGTCACCACGTGTTTGCCGTCCAACCCTGATGCGGTATTAGCCGGCTGGGAGTTAGTCGCCGCCTGCCCAGCATGCCTGGAGTTGCCACTCTTGTCTCGCCATTCCTCCACATTTCCGCCGTTCAAGGTAAAGGTACTGGCGTCGTCCGCATCCAACCAAAGAGCGGTCGTCGTCTCTGCAGGCGTCCAAGGCTGCGCCTCACTAATCAAGTAAATGGTTTTATCCGCGCCAGCGTCAACAACTGGCACGTTATTGGTATTGCGAACCGTGATATTCAAAGTCGCTTCGATCGGCACAACCGTCCCGTCGCTCACGCTTACGGTGAAGGCATTTGCACCGAGATCACCATTCGCTGGTGTGCCGGAGAGTGTGCCGTCCGTTCCGACAGACAGCCAACTAGGTCCGCTCACCTTAGCGTAAGCCAGCGTGTCACCTGTATCTTCGTCAGTTGCGCTGCCAGCAAGCGTGCCGGCGTAGGCGATATCTTTGGTCGCATCAGAACCCGCGATCGGATTGGAAGCAAAGACCGGTGCATCGTTGGTGTTGACCACCGTGATGTTGAGAGTGGCCTCGATCGGGGTCGCGATAATGCCATCCGTCACGCTGACGGTGAAGCTTTCGGCGCCCACATCACCGTTGACTGGGGTGCCGGAGAGCGTGCCGTCACTGGCTATGCTGAGCCAGACTGGGCCATCAACCTTAGCGTAGGTCAACGTGGCGCCCACATCTGCATCAGACGCGCTGCCAGCAAGCGTGCCAGAGTAGGCAGCATCTTCGGTCGCATCAGAACCCACAACCGGATTGGAAGCAAAGGCGGGTGCATCGTTGGTGTTGACCACCGTGATGTTGAGGGTGGCTTGGATCGGTGTCGGGATAATGCTGTCCGTCACGCTGACGGTGAAGCTGTTGGCGCCCACATCACCGTTGGCTGGGGTGCCGGAGAGTGTGCCGTCGCTGGCGATGCTGAGCCAGGCTGGGCCATCAACCTTAGCGTAGGTCAACGTGGCGCCCACATCTACATCAGACGCACTGCCAGCAAGCGTGCCAGAGTAGGCAGCATCTTCGGTCGCATCAGAACCCGCAATCGGATCAACAGCAAAGACCGGCGCGTCGTTGGTGTTGACTACCGTGATGCTGAGGGTGGCCTCGATCGGAGTCGCGATAATGCTATCCGTGACGCTGACGGTGAAGCTGTTGGCGCCCACATCACTGATGGTCGGGGTGCCGGTGAGGGCTCCATTGGCCGCCACACTCAACCAGTCGGGACCACTAAGCTTGGCGTAGGTCAACGTGGCGCCGGCATCATCATCAGACGCTGTGCCAGCAAGCGTGCCGGCATAGGCGACATCCTCGGAGGCATCAGAACCGGTAACCGGATTGGAAGCAAAAAACGGTGCATCGTTGGTATTGGTAACTGTGATGTTCAAGGTCGCTGCGACTGGTGCAGCGGCGCCATCACTGACGCTGACAGAGAAGACATTGGCACCGACATCGGCATTCGATGGCTGGCCAAAAAATTTGCCGTCGGTAGTGACGTAGAGCCAGGCAGGACCGGAGACCTTCGCGAAGGTCAACGTGTCGCCTGCATTACCGTCGCTGGCATCATTTTCAAGAGTCCCGTTGTATGCGGCATCCTCGGTAGCATCAGCTTTGTTGAGTGGATTGCTTGTCCAAACTGGAGCCAAGTTTGTCTCGTCCACGGTGATCGTGGTGTCGTCGGCGATGGCTGAATTGGTATAGAGTGCATTGCCTATTACGTCAGTGAGCACGGCAGTGGCTGAGAGCTGCAGTTGCAGGGTGCCAACCGTGGTCGGAGTCACTTCAACGGAGAACACACCAGGGGAAGTTTCGGTGATGGTGCCCATGGTGATGGCTGACGTTCCTGCGTTGGAGAAGTCGGCTGCATCCACCGTAGTATGATCTATGTCTTCACTGAAGGTTACGGTGTAGGTCACTACATCATTATCGGTGACATTCGCCCCACCCTGATCGTCCACGATATCTGCGCTGGCAAGTGTCGGTGGTGTCGTCTCGTAATACACCGTGCCAGTCATGCTCAGAGCGTTGATTGTCGCGCTTCCATCCGTATCCGCAGGGTTGGCTTTGCGGAACTCGAAGAAGATCTCACCCGATGCATTGGAGGTGACGGAAAAGTCGAGCACCGTCCCATCGTTCAGCAGCGTATGGGTCGTTTCCGTGGTGACCGCACCGGCGCCAAGTGGTGTTGCTGCATCGAGGATGATGATCTGACCATCATCCCCGTCACTCGCGCGACCGCCGATGGCGGAGAACGTATAAGAGGTGTCGCCGGCCAGCCCAGTGAAGATAAAGACCGCGGTGCCATTGCTGGCAACGTTATTGAAAATGCCGTCAGTGATCACAGCTGCCTCATCGAAAGGATCCGCTCCGGGAGGGCCATTGATTCCCGTGCCACCGAAGCCTGCTCCACTGGTTCCGCTGGCATCAATGTTGGTAAGGTCAATCGCCAGTCCGATGGTGGTGGAGAGGTTACTGGAATCGAGCAGGGCGGCAAGGGAGTCATCCAAGGCGCCATCGGCTTGACCGAGCACGTTCCAATTTTTGCCATCCCCTGCGGGATTGGTGACCTCTGAAGCATTGGAGAGGTCGATCAGAATACTCACGTCATCACCACTCGGAGGGGCCAAGACTGTTATCGTGGTGTCGTCCACGATAGCCGTCGTCGTATCGAGCACGTTGCCAACCAAATCGGCAAGAGTCGCTCCGGCAGATACTTCTAGCGCAAGCGTTCCTGCATCGGTCGGAGTCGCTTCGACAATAAAGACTCCCGTTGTGGCCTTCACGATCGAGCCGATCGTTACGGAGGAAGTGCCGGCGTTGGAGAAGTCAGAAGCATCTACGGTCGCCGCATCGATATCCTCGCTGAACATCACGGTGTAGGTCACTAGGGCGCCCTCGATGACAGGCAACCCACCTCGATCATCCATAATGCTGGTGGCTGCCAATGTCGGCGGTGTTGTATCCACAACATCCTGCACCGTAACGGTAACCTGATCAGAGCCGACTGCCGTGCCGTCATCGGCGACCAATTCGAGAACATAAGTGCCTGCCGCCGTGAATATTGCCGTGATATCGACGTCAGAAGCATCTGCGACACCAAAACCGGCGGGGCCGCTGAGAAGGCTCCATGTGAAATCGAACGGATCGTTATCATAGTCGACGGCCGTCGCATCCAAGCTCGCAGCCCAGGCTAAAACTCTGGGTGCTGCCAATTTGTAAGGATGCGCTGCATCAAGGTCTCCTACGGTTCCCCACTTATGAGCGAGGTAGCCTTCGATCTGTTGCTGAGTGGCCAAGTCTTCCGTGCCATCTGTCAGGATCACTTCACCGACTGCACCATATTCCCAATACTGGTAGTTTTGGATTCCAGCCAAGATGCGCCAGTTCTTGTTTGCATGAGAAGCGGTGCCCTTGGCTGTCCAGATCGTTGGCCCCATCGGCAGGATATTTGCGTCCGAGCTGGTGGTGGCTCCATTCTTATACTTATCGAAGCCAATACCTGAAACCCAACCGCTATTGTTTGAAGTGGCCTGTAGCTTGGCAGTGTTTGCCGTGTCGCTAAAGAGTGTTCGCCAAGAATCAAATATATCATCCGGATCGTCATAATAGGTGACGATGTAAGCATTTCGAATAGCTGCGATATTCGGAGTATCCAGATATTTGAAGCCATTCGATCCAATGGTCGGCAGGTCATTTAATCCGGCATCGCTGGCGTGATAGGCAGGCTGTCTATCGCTGTTGCCTTGGCTTGCATGGTTGTCGTTTCCACTCTTATCAGCCCATTGCGATACATTGCCCCCGTTCAAGGTAATCGTGTTGGTATCAGATGCATCAAACCACGCCGTTGTGGCCATCAGCGCTGGTGACCAAGGCTGTGAAGTTTGCTCGGTCACAGTTTGATCCGCACCAGCATCCACAACGGGAGCCCAATTATCAGGGTGACGAATGCGCATCCCTTGATCATCAGATATCGCGTAAGTTGTATTCAAATCATTACCCTGAGCATCCTTGAGCGCCGCACCCTGGGCGATAGCAAAGATAAGGAAGCCGGAGTCGATGCTGTTCGGCGTCACCTCGACAGTGACAACTCCTGGTGAGACTTCATTGATAGCACCAATGATGATGGGAATGTCCGCCAAATTAACAAAATCTCCTGCATCGATGGTCGAGGCATCCATGTCCTTGCTGAAGGTCAGCGTATAAGTAATCGTAAGCGGTTGCACAACAGGGCCGCCGTCCTGATCGTCGACGATGTCAACCGGATCAAGCGACGGCAAAGCCGGGGCCTGACCGATGGAAATCACCAAATCGACTGCGCTGCCGTAGCTGGCATTACCATTGGCCGAGGGGCTCTGGCTCAGCACATATCCAGCCGGAACACTCAGACTGTAGCTTCCGGCACTTGTGATCGTGCCAACAACGAGGTTGGCTTCGACGATGAACGCCTCTGCCGTCGATTGGAGCATGCCCACCACATCAGGTGCCGTCCCGAGACTGGGAATGGTGGCCGAGGCGGCGGCTGAAACCGTGGTTTCGTTTAATCCGGGCTGCTTATCGCGGGCCTTGACCGTGTAGCTATATTGGACACTTGGAGTCAGGCCGGTGTCGGTGTAAACGTTGCTGGCCTGCCAGCCGCTATTATTACCGCCACCCGCGGTGCAGCTGAAGTAGTATTCCACGCCCAATGGGTCATAGGCGGGGCTCGCGGTCATGGTGATGGAATCCGAACCGGACACGGTTGGTGCGACCGCAAAGGACATTGGGTCAGGGTTCGGTGGAGTCGTATCCGACGTCATCGCCACCGTGCCCTGTAGCACGCTGTGCAGAGTTGCGCCAAAGCGCACCTCGTCGATACCCACGTCGTTCGGACGAGAGAAGGTAAAGGTGTCAAAGGTCGCCTGATCGACATCCGCTGTCACCGTGGACGTGGGTTGATCGGGTAGAATCATGTCCTCGCCGGGTAAATAGATTTCGATGGTGTCTTCGGTAGCCCCCCATGTGAACTTGCCCACAATCAGGCGGGGCACGTCGGGAAGCATGACGCCGGCCACGCTGGAATCGAAAGCCCCATAGACCGGCCCACTGGCCGTATCCCTGTAGTGGGCGGCATAAATTTCCTGGCCGTCCATTGACACACCCACGCCGGAACCGGGATTGACTCCGTCGTCGAGGATCTGCGGGCCGTAGGAGGCACTGCTGTTGGCCAGCGCAATGTGAATTGCCTTCGTCCAATTGGTGGTGTCAAATCCGATGATCACGCTAAACCAGAGTGTCGCTCCGTCATCTAGGAGTCCATTGCCGGCAAGGGCCGCAGGGTTGATCGGGCGGTATGCGCCGGGTGCGTTGATCCCGTTGCCAAACATCATGTTGCCCTTGGTAGGAAGCGTGCCGTAGTCAAAGCCAGGTTCCTTCACTTCGATCAAGGTGCCCGCTGTCCAGGCTCCATCGAGGCCGATCTCCGAACTACCGGAGACCCCGTCGAGTACGGCGACAGGATAATCGAAGGGTTCGTAAACGGCCAAACCAACAGGAGTAGCGGCATTCACCGTAATAACGACGATGGTGCTGTCCACCTGCCCCTCGCTGTCCATGACCTCGTAGGTGATGCTATCCGAACCCGTGTAATTGGCTGCCGCGGTGTAAACCATGTTCGGCGCGGTCCCGGTCAGGCTTCCGTGTTCTGGGCCACTGATCACGGTGTAGGTGAGGGGGGAGCCCTCTGGGTCCGTGCCCCAAAGCTGAAAGGAGGTCGGCGCGCCTTGATTGACCGTCAGCGATTGTGGGTTCGCAGTCGGTGCGGTATTGGCCGGCAATGTGCCTCCTGTATCGTAAAGTGTGTAGGCGATGGTTTTAGTGACCTCGGTCAGTCCGAGAGAGTCGGACATGGTGACCTCGAAGAGATACTGGCCAGGCGTGCCGTCGAAGCGCACGGTAGTTTCCTTAGCGGCGGTGCCGTTCGGGGTGAAGCTGACCTCGCCAGCACCATAGACCTTCCGCCAGGTGTAGACTGAGTCACCTAGGGCAAAGTCATGAGCATCGACCCGCAGGGTCATCCAGTCCTCGGGAAGGGTCAGAGAGGCCTTGCTCGGTTCGATCCAGTAGATCCTCTTGAATGAAGTCAGCGTTTCGGGGTTGGTGTCGGCCGCGATGGCGTCAATCACCGACTGGGCGGCTTCGGGGTTGTTGTTGCTGGCGATGAGTATCTCACAGAATTCCTCAATCTTCGGATCCGGCATCACACTCAGCGAGGAAGCCGCATAGTTTTGAAGAATATCCAAAGCGGTGTGCTCCGGCGTCAACAGCTTAGCCAAAGGAACCCCCTCCGCAAAATTATGTGAATACAATACATTAAGACCAGCCTCCCTCACTGCCCCAGAAAACATGCGGTCCGCAGGCGCCTCATCGATCGTAGCAGAGACGACTGCCTGTGCGATGCCTTCAATATCTTCACGGCTCAACCTCGGGTAAATACCATTCAGGGCCCCCCGAGTATGACCTTGAGGATGTTCCGCCGCGGCCTGAATGGCAGGCAGCAGTAAATTGCGGTCAATAGCATCAATTTCTGGACCGTTTAGCACACCCCCAGAATAAAATAGTGTGTAAACCAATTGGCCCTGAGCTAAGTGCAGGGGATCTTCAGCATCGAGTGGCAGTAAAGGTTTGGAAGCTGACGCAACCGCCGTCAGCATCGCGTTAACCTCAGCTAGCTTTGCGGCGTCCGAAAAATCCTGAAAATTCGATGCCGCAGCCCAGCGCACAGTATGTTCTGCATCCGTCAGCAAACTGACTAATACTGGAACGGAAGTATCATCCGCGATCTCCCCCAAGGCAAAACAAGCGCCGATACGAGCAGAGATGGATGCGTTGGTGTCGACCGCCGTAGCATGCAGGGTCGGCAGCAGCGATGCATGATCAGCGGTGCGGGTGCCGATTTCTTCAGCCACCACTTTACGTATCACAGGAGACCATAATCCAAGATCGGCCATCAGTTCGCTGGTGCTGCGTGTAGTCGGATCGTAGTCCACCGCAAAGGTCACCTCATCGACTTCTGCCGAGGTCAAATCATCACTCGAATTGAAGCCCTTGCCGGTAGTATAAGTCTGACGCAATGGCGTGGCATAGGGAAGCAGCATCGTCTGATACATCCTAAATCCCACGCTAGACCATTGATCGCCACCGTTACCGCCTTGGCCACCGTTACTGTAAGTATTGTAAGTAAAGGTTCCGTCCCAATTACGGGCTAAATCGAAGCGCCAGCGTTGTTCGACAAAAAAGGCAGCCATGGATTCTTCGCCGCCAGCATTAGCTCCCAAAGGAGTCCAGAGGTAGTTCAGGTATGGGCCTTGGTGACCGGCATCAAGATTATACGCAGAAGACCCAGCCAGCTTCGCATAGTAGTTCGCGTCGTAATTACGTGTCCCCACCATTTTGAAACAAAGCGCGGCAATCCCGCTTTTACCATTATCTCCATGAGTAGTGCCTGGAGTATGCTCACCATAAGGAATGGTGCCGAGGTCTACATATCCGCCGTAGAAAGTAGCCGCGCGCTCAATCGCATCCAGCACCTTCTGGTCGGTCACGCCCGCCTCCTTCGCAAGAGTCAGTCCCAAGAAACACTGCATGTTGGCACTGTTGACGACACCATACCCTACACCATAGGGGCCATTGACAGAACCATCCGCTCCCATTTGGGAAAATTGGTGGCCACCCGTGCCGAACATGCTCTGACCATTGGCATAGGCGATTGCGTAAGCCTCCATAGAATCATAAACGGCAGAATCTCCTGTTTGAAGATAATATTCCGCGATCGCGATCAGCTGAAAACCCAAATTCCAGGCGATCTTACTGTCAGGAAGCGAGATGCCGGAAGTGAATCGTGCAATCTCTTCAGGTGGCAGAATCAAAGCATGCGCTTCCTGTTGCGCGCGGACCATACGCGCCGCGTTATCCGGATTGGCCGGATCATTACCTGCCAGCAGTGCGAGCAAGGAGAAATTCCAGTTATCCTTGGCTCCGCTCGCCATCACCGCATCCAAGCCCTTCTCCAAAACCGCAGCTGACTTCGGGCAGTTGTAGGGCGCGGTCGCACTATAGGCACCCAGAGTCTCCAGCGTAATCGACATGGTCGACGTGTTGCCGGCCCGCCAGACGAGCAACTTCAACGTCGCAGGGCTATTCGCTTCCGCCTCCGCAATCCCATCCGCAAATGCCTTCTGCGCATTCGAGGTGAAAGCTACTGGATCCGCCCCGGTGCCGTCCGCACCGAGAATCACATCGCCTACCTGTAAAACCCCATCCGCCGGTGAACCCGTATCCACCACCATCACTTCGATCTGACGGGAAAACTCCGTATTCCAGCCGTCGTATTTGTGTGTCCAATCCGGTCGATAGAGCCAACCGGACATACCCGTCGGCCCAAGATTCCAGGTTTTGTCGTCCGTTCGCGCCTCACCATTTGTCAGATCGGGAACTTGCGCCACGGCCATATTCGCAAAGCTAAGTGCGAAGGCTATGAGTGATTGCGCTATGATTGATCGGGCTTTGAGCGATTGCGTAAACGTATTCATTGACAATAATTTGTTAGGCCTGGACCTATAGTGCTCGTAAATTATAATTTCCTCCTTCTTATAACCAGTAAAAACTGGATTTTGATTGATGTTTCGTGATGCCTCATTGAAGCGTGGTGGGATGCTAGGAATATGCTTTTTAGCCTCAGCGAAGCTAGCCCTAGCGCCCAGCTATCGAAGGAGAAGAAGGGAGGTATAAGCCTATGGAACGCGCTTTCGATTCGTTAACAAAAAGATGCAAGGAATTTGCTTTTTTGCCCTCAGCGAGAATAGCTCTAGCGCACCACCAAGTCACCCCAAGAAGAGAGATCAATGGATCCTGAAGCCAGCACGAAGGACGATCCGAGCTAAGTGTATGTAACATAGGTGCTAGGAGCCTTTCGAAGTTAGCGAAATGACTGTGGAAAATTCAGCGGCCAGGTAAAGTGATCAAGGGAAGGTCATATGGATCATTTCACTCAACCTGTCGCCCGGACGGGATTCAGGTGCACGTAGTGGATCAGCGTGCTCAGATAATCATCCTCTTCAAGTGTTGCTCGAAAATCTCGCGATCCTCATCGCTGCGAACAATCATGTCCCAGCTATCCCCCCGTGCCATCACATGGTAGATCGCGTCCCCATATTGCACTCTGACTTGGCGGGGCATCGGTGGGCCCTACCAACGTAAATGCGAACAGGAGGAGAAGATGATCCATTTCTATGCCTGACCCCTTTTTTGACTTTTTCCATTTGGAAATCGGCGACGATTTAGCACAAGGTCAGCCCCTCGGCGCTCAGGATTGATCACTTGGAATCACTCAAAAGATACGAGCGCGGCATCCATGGCGTGGCGCAGTGTCCATGCGTTTTTACGGGCGCTCTTTTCTTTGGATACTGTTGTGAGCGCATCATTAAGCATGCTCAGCTGGTCTTTGCTGAGTTGATTCGGTTTGATTTCAGCGACAGCTAATACCGCCATTTCGTAAATTTTTGAGCACTCTGTGACGTGACCGCTGTTAAACATCCTTACACCCACCTCGATGGCGTTCATCATGATCATGCGACATCTGCTGTCCGGCGTAGCTGGTGACATTTGCTGTGGTAAAATAACCTGATCAACAACGTGGATCACGCCATTGCTCGCTGCGATGTCCGTGGCAACCACCTTCGAGGAATTAACATACAATGCCGCATCTCTGAACTGAATTTTAAGCTTCTGCTTGTTCAGTGCCGTGGCTTCTTCGAGGGTGACTGCGGTAGCTCCGTCAACTTTGCCAGCGACAACGTGGTAGGTGAGGATTTCGACCAGTTTGTCTTTGTTTTCAGGCTTGAGCAGGGACTCGACGGTTCCAGCTGGGAGCTTTGCGAAGGCCTCATTGGTTGGCGCGAAAATGGTGAAAGGACCATCACCGTTAAGGGCATCGACAAGACCGGCTGCCTTCACGGCGGCAACGAGGGTGGAGAAGTTTTTATTTCCCGCTGCAATCGCTACTACGCTTTGTTGTGACGCGTCGCCTGCTGTTGTTGCGACCTTCAATTTTGATTCGGCGCACGTGCTAGCACATTTTCCGGCATAGGTGGCGGATGTGGTCAGGGTGCAAGTGAGGAGTGCGGCACAGGCTAGTTTGATTGTGTTGTTCATGGTATTAGTTTTTTTAGGTTAGGGACCAACATCACATTGGTTACTGCGAATAAGTAATATTATGTACAAAAAATAGACAGCGTCAAGCACAAATCGAACTATTGTCTAATAATTGTCCACAAACAAGGTGGTTAATAAGCATATGGCGCAGATTTATTTTCTGATCCCACTTATTTTTGAGTCTTTTGTGTGTGCCGACATCATCCAGTTATTCTATATTCTATGGGTTTTGAAGAGGGACGTCATGACTACACACTTCAAAAATAGACAAGATATATTAACAGCAACAAAAATATAGACAACAAGAAGACGAATTCAACGAACAACCAATGAACTCAGTCAAGGGGTCAGGCATGAATGGCACTTCCTTATGAGTTTTTAACTAAGCGGCCCAAATAAACCCCCACCGCGACGGTGCCGAGTAGGTAGGCTGTTAATACGATCCGATCTGCAGTTTCCATAAGAAGGCGCTAGAGTTCAGGGGTTGTTTGGAGAGCATCAAATCTCAAATAGCTCAGACTGATGCACCATGCTGCACCATAGTTGACCCAACCTTCTGGGTGGCGAAATTCCTCCGAGTCCGGCTTAAAAGGATACATTTCTGAGCCGGGAAGTGAAGAAAGTGAACCGCGGGCATCTTCTAGGCGAGCGCAAACATTGAGCTTATATTCTTTCGGCCATCCACGTTCGACCTCTAAAAAACCAAGCTGAGGACGACTGGGTGCTGCCGCCAACTTTGGATTCCGCCCGAAGAGATGATCCATCGCACCGACCGCAGTGATGCGTAGGCGATCTCGGAGGGCGGCTTCATCCTCTTTCAATGCCCAGGAGGCTGCGAGTGCGATGGAAGGGAAGCCGATAGTGTTCCCGAGGTCGTTCATCTTCGGAATAGTCCAGTGGCTCTCCATATCGTAGCGGCGGAAGTCCCACAGGTTATCCGAGCGCGAAACAGCCACTTTCACCCAGTCGGCGATCTTTTCACGAAGGCCCTCGGGTGCATGCTCCGGATATTTTTGCAGAAGCCAGACGAGATTAGGTATTGTTCGATGCTCTCCGACACGATGCCCCTTGGTCGTCCGAGGATCATTCCAATCAATATTCTCGATAATCCAAGCGGCTTGGGCTACGGCCGCATCTAAATAGCGGGCCGCATCCTCTCGACCTTCGCGCTTGGCCACTTCGTGCATCAGGATATTGGGCACGATGGAATGGCCCGGAGCATGGCGGCCTTTGTAGGGATGCAACATCCCGCCCCACTTGTCTGTTTTAAGTTGATAGGAGGACATGTGCCATTTTTGGGGAATGCCGAGAGCCCCTATTTTTTCCCACTGCTCGAAACAGAGACCAAGCACTTGGTCATAAAAACTCTGCGGCAGCCATTGCTCCAAGTGCGGCCAAGCCCAGATCACGTAGCTGAGCTGCTCAATGGTTTGAGAATGGATTTTCTTGCCTGCCGGATCATTACTTGGATCGGCGGTCACCGGATTCGAGAGATAATAACCCGCACCCCAATGAATGAGTTGAACCACATCCGGTGCGTTGTCCTTGGGCGGCTCTAATTCGTAGTAATTACGGGTGGTCTGCAACGCAGGCCCGGTGCCGCGGTTCTTAGCATCGAACTTGAAATCCGGTGAAAGAATACGTGCCCGATCGCTGGCCCAGTCGATTTGTCGCGGCATCGCTGCGATCTCTTCCGGATAGGCCATAAGGAAAAGAACCAGTGAGGGAAGGATGGCGTCGTAATAGGTGCCGTCGCGCCAGGGACAGCCACCAAAGGCACTCGGATGAGTTCCCACTACGGCGCGTGTGTCGATTAAGAAATCGACTGCTGATTGCAAGAATTGCTCTTCGTAGAGTTCCCCCCGAATGAGAAAGGGATCACTGGTAGCAGCCGCCAACTCTCCACCTTTGAGCTCAACGACATAGTGTTCCTTACTGTCGATCGGCTTGAAGTCGCTGAAGTCGCCAATTTTACTGGATACCTGACCTTGGTAAAGCGCTTCGTCAGAGCCGACTGTTTTAATGCTAAAGATCGCCCCGTCACTCGTCAGCGGCGCGGTAAAGCGCTTCGGAAGGCCTGCCTTGTAGCCCACCTGATTCACCGCGATCACGTGGGCAGTGCCCTGCGCGAACAAGCTCGTTCCGGTAATCGCAAGGGCGACTAAGATACGGCCGAACGCGCGGTTCACTTTCTTCAACTTAAATGGACAGAGTTGTTGGGGTTTATATGTGTTCTGCATAGAATTCTGTGTGACTGCTAGGAATTTGCTTTTTGGGTGAGGTGATCGAAGGGGCTTTCATGGGGTGATAAGGGGGTTGGCGCCATTCACTCTTGTGGTCAAGTCGATTTCTGTGTGGAAGTGATCGATTTGAAATCGCAAGAACATGCTTCAAAGTGACAGCACGCTGCCCATGCCTCCATTGGCCTGAATAATCTGGCCAGTGATAAATTGCGACGAGTCCGAGAGCAGAAAGCTTGCAAGCGCCGCAATATCATCAGGCTTTCTGCGTCAAGGGGTCAGGCATAGAAATGGATCATCTTCGACTGCTTACAGACTGGAAATGATCAAAAAGCCCCCCAACTCATGACGAGAAGGAGGGCTGATCGAATGAAACAAACAATAACTGATGATCTTACTGGCAAGCTTCACACTCGCCGCCGTTGATCATGGCGTCGATGGAGCAGGCTTGTTGTTCGGATTGGGATGGGTCGATCATGTCCTCAACGAGAGGGGCTTTCGGCGTCTTAAAACGGAGAGGGTAGTGGTTTCCCATCAACGCATAGGCAGAGAGACGCCACCCCATCCTAGCCACCACCTCTTCAAGTGTTGCTCCAAAATCTCACGATCCTGATCGCTGCGAACCATCATGTCCCAGCGGTTTCCCCGTGCCATCACATGCTAGATCGCGTCCTCATATTGCACTCTGACCTGGCGGGGCATCGGTGGGTCCTGCCAACGAAAATGCGAACAGGAGGAGAAGATGATCCATTTCTATGCCTGACCCTCTCCCAGACTAACATTGACCCAATCCACAATCCACGGACTGACCCTCCTCTGGGCTGATAAGGGGGGATGCTGCTTGTTTCTGGGCTATGTACGCTGTTACTCGGCAGATACACGCATCGTAACTGTCACACGAATTTTTCCAGCGCCCATGGGTCGCGATGGAACGAATGCTTCATCAACCTCTCACCCTCATCGCAGTTGGTAACCACCTCCTTCTTCGCATCCCACTCAAGGCGTTTGCCAGCCTTCACTGCAGCGAGGCCGAGTAAGCACTGCGAGTTGACCCGGTGACCCGCTTCAGCATCGATCATGACTGCTGTGCCCTCGGTGATGGCAGAAATGAAGTCTTGTTTGTCAGAACGACTCGACACGATGGTGTCCGTCGGCTTGAACTTGGTGCGGAAAATTTTCCGGTCGTGCGCCTGCAGACCGCCCTTGCTGTGCCAATGCGCCTGAATCCAACCCTCATCACCTTCGACACGCAGATAAGGCTGGTCGAGCTTGTAATCGAGGGTCACGCCGTTGGCATATTTGTACTGAAGCTCAAATTTCATGATGGTGTCCCAAAGTGCTTGGGGTTCGTCGGGAAATCCCCCAGTCCCTTCTACGCTCACGGGGCCGCTGTGGCTGGTGCCATTGATCATGTTGGCCACATCGATCAGGTGCCCACCCCAATTGCAAATCATGCCCGAGCAATAATCCGAGATGCGCAGCCATCCTGGTCGACCTTTCCACTTTCCGGTTTTTTCATCAGTATGGTGCACGCGATCCAGCGTGTAGGGACGCACGGGCGCTGGACCGAGCCACATGTCATAGTCGAGATAATCCGGCACCGCCATCGACTCGGGGTTACCGCCACCTTTCTGAAATTCGTGAGGAACCCCCACTTCCATACGCTTAATGTTGCCTATGTAACCGTTCAACACCAGGTTGGCAGTCTTCTGCATGTATGCGGCAGTTCGGCATTCACTATCGAGACGAAACACGACTCCCTTTTTCTTTGCTACATCGGCGAGCGCGCGGCCTTCATCAAAATAGCGGGTCATCGCTTTCTCACAGCAGACGTGAAGCCCCTTCTTCATCGCTGCCAGCGCGATGATGGCATGCCAGTGATCCGTGGTCGAAATCATCACAGCATCCAGATCATCCATCTCGATTGCTTCACGAAAGTCGCCGAAAGCCTTGCAGTCCTTATTGCCGTATCGCTGGTCCACCACGGCCTTGGCATAGTTCACGCGTAAGCGGTCGACATCGCAAACAGAAACAATCTTCACATTGTCCATAGCGATCAAGGTCCGTAAGTTCGCGTGCAGCCCTTGGCGACCGGTGCCGATCATGGCGATGTTAACACGTTTCGAGGGCGCTGCGGCACCACGCAAAGCCGATGGTAGCAAGGCGATACCACCTCCGACTAGCATCGAGGATTTGATAAATTGTCTGCGATTGTTCATTGGGATTCTATTTTCTGATTCAGAGCCTTCCATACTGCTAGGAATTTGCTTTTTGGGTGAGGTGTTCGGAGAGGCTTTCATGGGGTGATAGGGGGGGGTGATGGATCAACTTGCATTCCAAGACCATGGGAAACTTTCCCACATAAGGTGCATCGACAAGTTCTGATTTCACTGGTGTAAGATTAGTTTCCGTGAATTTATTCACCTCTCGCCCAGAGGCAATCCCAAAATAGTCAGCTTCCTGGACATATTTTTCAGACGGCACGCTGAGAGTGTAAGCCTGTCGTTCCATTATGTTGCCGTAGGTATAGGTGGCTTTGCGAAGAGAAACAGTCACACAGGGTGGTTTAGAGCAGCAGATACCTCCCCAGGCAATTGTCATCACATTAGGATTGCCATTCGTATCATACGAACCGACACACCAAACCGGTGTGGGAAATATCAGGGCTTTGGCACCAAATGATTTTTTCATAATGACTCTCCTTCTTTGGGCAAAATATTAGTGAGTGACTACCACGTTTCGGAAGTGTATCTCGCTACCTTCGGAAGTCAGGCATATTCTGCCGGGATTAAGATCACATCCAGTGGCCTTATTGACTTCCTCACCATTGATGATCAGCATGACTGTATCACCTTTGGTAATGATTTCGTAGGTATTCCACTGACCCGGCGGCTTCTCAAGTGCCCTGGTTTTCTTCAGATTAGTCAGTCTGCCGAACTCATGGTGATTGGAAGTTCGCATTCTTTCTGCAGGGCCGGATAGTCGGTATCCGGCCAGACCCCAGAAATCACCTGCGCTGCCAGCATTAAGCTGAGCTTCAAGACTCTTGGGCCAGATCCTATGCTCACCGGCCATCCGTATCAGCACTCCGCCGCTACCCGGCTTCTTTCCGGGAGGCCATCGCCACTCAAGTTTGAGCACGAAGTCACCATAGTCCCTCTTTGTGTACAAATACCCCAATGGCTTACCGCTACAAATGAGCACGCCGTCTTCTATGTTCCATACATCCTGCACTTTGGCCTCTTGATCTTCCAGATAGCACTCCCAAGCTTCAAGACTGTCGCTGATAAATGAAGAGTTTGCCTGATAGTCATCTTGAGTTGTGCAGCTAATGCCCAAAAAGCAAATTGAAGTGATAATAAGTAATCGTGTCATGTTGCTCATAGTAACTCCAAAGAATATACGATTGTTGAACTTGTTATTCTCATTATAGTATATTCTCCTGAGTTCAAGGTCAAGGCTTACTGCTAGGAATTTGCTTTTTGGGTGAGGTGTTCGGAGAGGCTTTCATGGGGTGATAGGGGGGGTGCTATGTCTCGTGGATTAAGAAACACGGCAATGGCCGTGTGTTCTATGTGTCACCATCTCACCAACCGGAAAGTTATGAAAGTAATCGCATGCTTCAGTTTTACCTCGCTGGTATTCAGTATGTGTTAGGTGACTTGCTCTGCGTCGATTCGGTGAAGAAATAGGGACGCACATTAAGGGTGATTCCTTTGGTGATGACGTGGAGTGCTCCGGCTTGATGGAGCTTTCCTCGGCTATGACGTTGCACACCGTTCGACATGAGAACC
>JABDRB010000030.1 GCA_013041925.1 Akkermansiaceae bacterium
TACTGGTCATGATTGCCCTCGCGATGTTGAGCCTGAGCACCATCGAGCTGCGATCGGGCCAGAGCGGTAAGGCAATGGCCGAAGCTCAGGCGAATGCACGCATGGCGCTGATGCTCGCGATCGGTGAGCTGCAAAAGCATACTGGGCAAGACACGCGCATCACGGCCAATGCCGACTTGCTGGTAGCGGGCGCGCCACCTCTGACCGGTGTGTGGAAAAGCTGGGAGGGGACGAATCATGATTCAGGCGGAAGACCTATCAAACCTGACTACGGGGTGAAAAGGTTAGACGCTACGGATGGTGACTCTCGGTTCCTCGCTTTTCTTGTTTCGGGAGCTAAGAGCGTGACAGATCCAACGTCGACGAACCTCTCAGACCTTGTTTCTACAACAGAAACCGATGACACGATCGCATTACTTTCAACAGGTAGTTTGGGTTCGAATCCTGGGCAAGTGCATGTTGAACCACAGACATTCAGTGACGGTTCGGGTAGGTATGCCTGGTGGGTCAGCCCGGAGAACCAAAAATCAAGAGTTATGCCGCACTATAAACCACGGAATGGTGATGCCGCAAGTTTAGTCGAGAAATGGCAGAGTCACTCGGTTCCCAATCTTGAGGGTTACGGCCTAAAGTCGCTGCAGGACGAGCCTGAGGATTATATTCATGACAAAAACAACCCTAGTTCTGCAAGAAAAGTCATTAGCCTAGGCTCAACCCAATTGTTAGCTGATGACGACTCAGCATCCCCAGAGCTCCGTTTCCATGATTTGTCGACTAGTGCCGTTGGTCTTTTGACGAATACTGCGACTGGAGGATGGAGAAAAGATCTGTCCATCCTCAGTGAGAAGTGGAGTGATATCTATGACGATTACTCGACAGACGAACTCCCATTGTTCCGCTTGAGTCCCGCAGAAGGAGACACCTCTCTTGTTGTAGAACCTACGCGGTCGAATTACACTCCTGACCAGTCTACGCTTTATCCTTGGAGCGATTACTCACAATTCAGTCGCCAGAAATGGCCTAACACATGGCATGCGGCATCTTCTTCGTGGCAGTCATTGGTGAATTTTGCCACTTTGTATAAAAACTTTACCTATAGTGCAGGTGTTGCGGAGAGTCCTTTTATCTGGTCTCCCTCTATGAAGTGGAGATGGCAAGGAAGTGCGAGAGATGCCACGAATCAGGAGTTTTTTGATGCCAATCACGCACCAAGGTTACATCCGGTCATCGCTCGATTCCAATTTATTATCTATGTCAGGGCCTATCCCGATTCCCGCAGGCCGGGGCGTTACGGGTTCGAGATGATTTACTCTCCGGTGGTGACGTTATGGAACCCATACAATGTCCGTCTTAGCATCGATAATCCGGGCCCCCCTAACTCTGGCGTTGTGGTTGGTGGGCAGCGTACCATACCAGGAGTTTTCGCCTCCGAGCCTCGAGTGTGGTTTCCTGGTGGTCCAGACAGCATTCCATTGAATCGTTATCGACTCTTGACCCAAGGAAACATGCAGTACGCAGACACAAATGGCAATTTCGGTGAATCCGGCAAGGACACTGCTTTGTTGGAGAATATTAGTAAAGGTTACAGTATGCACGGACCGCGCGTAGGCTTTTGGAAAGATATCCGGACGTGGGGGGTCAACTTTCCGACTGGAAATTTGACTTTTGAGCCCGGCGAAGTGCGTATGTTCTCCGCGAACGGGGACTCGGAAGGGAGATTTGGAGGGGCCGCGTGGGGCACGAATAGCGGCTATGAACCAAGCGCTCCTTTAGGTATTCCCGTTCCGATTCGAGGAGGGAATGTGGGGGCGAACGACTTCTACTGGTTTTCCCTTAAGAACGATGTCTATAGCCAGCCATTTCGCTTCCGTAGCGCCGGAAGAGGTTTTCACGTCGCCTTCGGAAAAAATACCGGTGCATCCTACAGCGGTGGTATACTCTACAACTCAGTAAAGCGGGAAATGATGAGTACTACCGCACTGGCCAATGGGAATCGCGCAAGCGTCTATTGGCCGGACGAGGATTTCGAGCCGCATGGTTATACGATTGGCGAGATTGCATCCGTTCCTGCCATGCCGCTTTACGCGATTACCATGGGGCCGCGACTCACTATCGGCACAGGTTCGCAAAGTAGGCCAACGAAGGGTTTTCTACAGAACGACCCACTTGCCGGCTTGTCTCTGGTCGACCCTGGTAATGCTGATGCGAATAGTCATCCCGCAAATGGGAATTTTGAGATGAGCTACGACACGCTGGCGTATGGATCTACACTCACCCCGAATTTGAGTAACAGAGAGGGTTTTATTGTTACTGGGTACCAGAGTGGAGATGGCTTATCGAGATTGATCACCCATGAACTACCGCTGCGTCCGATGGCGTCCCTCGTAGAGCTTCAGGGGTGGAATCCTAGAGGCAAGAACCCAATGCCCCCCTATCAGTCACATTTGATCGGGAACAGCGATGCGACGCCGATGATTCCTAGTGACGACATCGTGCCTCCAGTAATGAGCCCCAACAATGTCGCTCAAAATTTGCAACATGATGACGCGTACTGTGCCAATCACCTGCTATTTGATGACTTTTTCGTATCTTCGATCGCTCCCCAACCCGTGAGCTTCGGCAGTAATCTCGCAAGAGATATGGAGACAGTTTACAGCGATTTCCTCAAAGGAGATTCTCCGCTGACTAATCGCGCCTACAGACCCATAACTATCGATTCAGGTTTATCAGATAATGGTGTTGAAGAACTTGTGACTGAAATTGTGAATAGTCCAGATGGAGATGGCTGGTTAAAAGTAGCTTCTCGGTTCGAGGTTGACGGCATGTTCAACGTGAACTCAACCTCGGTGGAAGCTTGGAAAGCCTTACTTGGACACGCCAAAAGCATTCAGCAAATTGCCATGCATGGCGATACTGGAATCATCGCCGCAGATAACTCTGACAAGCATGCCATCACACGTGGAAGCGTTGCAACCAACATCGAAGCAGGCACAGGTCCGGGGTTCGGCAGTGTGGCCGACGCTGGCTCAGAATACACTGGCTATCGTAGCTTGTCAGATAATCAGATTGAGGATCTTGCGCAGAAAATTGTCGAGCAAGTCCGTCTGCGTGGGCCGTTTCTCTCCCTCTCTGAGTTCGTCAACAGGCAACTGAGTAACAATGAGGACCTCGCGCTGGCCGGTGCGATTCAAAGCGCCATCAACAACATGGCTGAAGATCCCATGGCAGCTCTCCGAGACCCGACCAACGGTCTGTCAGACACAACTATGTGGGAATCAGACCCGAACGATGACAGACTTGATGGTGCTGACTACCAATTTGAAAAGGCAGCCGAAGGCGACAGTGCTTACGGTGCACCCGGCTGGATGCGACAAGCTGATATCCTAAGACCAATCGCTCCAATCCTGAGCGCCCGGGACGATACTTTCACCATACGTGCCTATGGTGATGCACGTGACCGTGACGGAAACATTTTAGCACGCGCCTGGTGTGAGGCAACGGTTCAGCGAAGCCGTGATTTCTTCGCCTTGGAAGATGAGGGTGGCTCAGTTGATTATCCTGACTCTGTTGAACCTCCCTCGATCCCAGTCAATCAAATTTTCGGGCGGAGGTATATCATCAAGAGTTTCCGTTGGCTGAATTCTAACGAAATATAAATATTATCACACCATGCAACAACCACTTGCCATTTTTGTAATGATGCTATCACTGGCATCCTCTGTTTTTTCTCAAGAGCCTAAAAAAACTGATCGAACATGTCGTCTTGTTTTTCCTGAGAAGCCCAGTAAATCACCGAGGTTTGTTTACCTGTATGATGGTAAAGATAATCACAGGATATATTTATCGGCTGTGAATTTTTCAGACGTGGTGAAACTTAAATCGGGTGACCTTACTCTTGTCATAGCACCTGAGCCCATAACTGATCCAGAAAACATCCAGCCAGCTTACCCGAAGATCTCAGTGCCAAAAGAAATTAAGAATTTTTATATTTTTCTGGCATCTGATGAGAAGAATAAGGTCATGCCTCTTCAAATGAGGATGATTAATCTTAATAATGGTGAATTTAATCTTGGTGATACATTATGGTGTAATTTTACAAATCACAGCATCGCAGCAAAGCTTGGGCAAAGTAAAATGTCTGTCGCTGCGAAAAAAACTACCATTTCAAAAGGGCCTTTGCCTAGCAGTGGCCACTACAAAGCTGAATTTATATTTCAGCCGAATTCTACGGGGGAATTTCGTAGGATAACCGAACAACAATGGTGGTTTGATGCGAGCAGTAGGTATGTCGGGTTCATTGCAGATAGAGGACGCAGACTTCCAGGAATCTATTTCTTTAGAGACTTTAGGAGCAAAGGATAATGAGGCTTACCTGACCATCACAAACGGACATCTTCCCCAGAGCGGATATTACCGAGCAGAATTAGGGTGTCATCCCGAAGCTAAGGGGGAAGCCCGCTCTGGCCCAACGAAAGCCAAGGTTGTCGGTGCCCAGTCGGTAAACCGAATGGTCGTCGGGAGTTCCCGGCCATCGGCCGTGGGTAGGAAATGACACAGCCCCTGAAGGGCGACGAGCCAACGAATAAAGTCCATATTGAATTTGACATCGAGGGCAGGGGCGGTAATTTCATACGTAGTTACATTGTGTTTTATTTAACGCGCTTGTTTTCCTGACGTTATGAAAATTCATTCATCCTACTCGAGTCCATCCCTTTCCTCCCTATCGGCTCCTACATCACGCGCATTGAAGCATTACGGGGAGCGTGGCTTCGCCTTGATTGCCACCAT
>JABDRB010000033.1 GCA_013041925.1 Akkermansiaceae bacterium
CCCCCCCCCCCCCCCCCCCCCCCCCCCCCAGCCAAGTGGCTCTGACTCAGTGCCCTGAGTATCGGCTGCGGTGTTCATAGGATTGCTGCACCCTAGGAGATGGGGTATTGGGGTGTCAATCCGGTAAAAATGCGGGTGGGTGTGCGTAATTGGCGGGTATCGGGTGATGCGGGCTTGCGCTGGCGCGTATTTCCCCTTTGATACGGGTGTGGAGATGTCCGGGAGTCATACAGATGAGCATTTAGCGAGCTATTCGGTTCCTGTGGCTGAGCCGCTCGAATTATCGATGACGCCTGTGGAGGTGGCTGAGGGGCTGCGGCATTTACCGGGGATGGTATTTTTTGACACATCGGGGAATCTGCCATCGCGCAGTCATGCTCCGGTTTCCATTATTGCGGCGCGGCCGGTCAGGGTGATGCGTGGCGATATGGGTGATGAGGGTGATGTGGAGGCATTGCGTGAGGAAATCAGCCGGTGGCAGGTGCATTTACCTTCTCTCGGTTTTCCCGTCGGGGGTGCCTGTGGTTGGGTGGATTATGAGGGCGACTATTGTTTTGGCCTTTACCCAGAAATGTTAATTTACCAGCACGACCGCAAGCGATGGTGGCAGTGTGGAAATTTGGTGGAGGAAATCAGGGGAGAGGGGGCGAGCGATGACGGCCCTGAAATGCTTGAATTGTCGGCGTCGATGACGCGGGATGCTTATGAATCGGGGGTTCGGCGCATTCATGAATACATTGCTGCGGGGGACATTTATCAGGTGAATCTCACCCAGCGATTTTCTGCCGAAATGGTGGGGGGGTCGTTGTTTCCTCTTTATCGTCATTTGCGGGATGGGGCGCCGGCACCGCTGGCGGTTTGGATGGAGTTGGAGGGGCGTGAGATCCTTTCGTCCTCGCCGGAGACCTTTTTGCGGATGAGTGGACGGGGGGTCGAGACTCGGCCGATCAAGGGGACGCGTCCTCGCTACGACGATGAGGGGGCGGACCGGGAGTCTGCGAAGGATTTATTAGGATCAGAAAAGGAGAATGCGGAGTTGATTATGATTACGGACCTTGAACGTAATGATCTGGGCAAGGTCTGCGAGTTTGGCAGTGTGCGTGTGGCCGACATGCTGGCGCTGGAGAAGCTTGAGCACGTGTATCATTTGGTATCAACGGTGACGGGAACACTGCGAGACGGAGTGGATCATCTTGAGGCACTCAGCGCCTGTTTCCCGGGCGGGAGTATTACTGGGGCACCTAAAATGCGAGCCATGGAGATTATTCGCGAGTTGGAGCCTGTGCCGCGAGGGCTCTACACGGGGGCGATGGGATACATTGGATTTAATGGTGAGAGTCAGTTTAATATCCCGATCCGGACGCTGACGAGAGAGCATGGTCTTTTGCAGTATCATGTGGGTGCAGGGATTGTGGCGGACTCCGATCCTTCCGCTGAGTATCAGGAGACGCTGGATAAGGCGAAGGGGATACGGCTTGCCATTGAGCGCTATCAACATGACATCCATGAGCGTGGATGAGCATCCTTGGACTGACGAGAAACTTACCTATTGACGTCTGTTTCTCACCTTTTAGGTTGGTGAATCACTGACTGCCCTAAGCACTCACTTTTTTTATGAAAACGATCCGCCTTCTATCCGCCGCTTTTTTCCTTAGCCTTTTATCCTCCTGTGGATTGATCCAGAGTGTTCTCAAGATTCCAGTCGGCGTCCTTAAAACGGTGGGCCGTACGGTGGGTGTCAGTCAACTCACGCATGATGCTCCCGAGCCTGTGGTCTCTGAGGCAGAGGACGATGAGGTTGCCGCGGAAGAGTAAGAGGCGGATCACCTGAGCTCCAGACGTTTTTTGCGCAGCATTTCGAGCATGGATTGGACACGTGTTGGGTTTTCTGCGGCGCGGTTTATCCGTTCGCCGATATCTTGCTCGACGTTGAAGAGGAGTGGATGTTCCTCGCTGGCATTGAAGCCGTAATTTTTTCCGGTTTGGGATGGGATGGCGACCATGAGTTTCCACGGGCCCTTGCGCACAGCGATGATGATATTTTTTGCATGGCTGTAATAGAACTCAAATTCAAGGGGTTTCGGGTTTGGATGATTGGGGAGGATGAGCGAGCGAATGTCACGACCGTCCAATATCGATGGGTCGGGGGATTGGGCACCTGTGAGGGCAAAAACGGTGGGCAGCACATCCAGGGTGCTGACGGGGGTGAGTTCACGTTTTGCGTGGATGGTGCCTGGCCAGTAGAAGATCCCGGGCGTGCGATGGCCTCCTTCCCAGCATGACCCTTTGCCGTCGCGGAATGGCAGGGCGTAGCCAACGTGCATGCGGGCTTCACCGTATTTACTTTTTGGGGTATCACGAAATCTGACCCATGGGCCGTTGTCGGAGGAAAAAATCACCAGGGTGTTGTGTTCAATCTGAGCTTCTTTGATGGCGGTGAGGATTTGCCCTACGGAGTCGTCTATTTCTGCCATGACGTCGCCGAGCAGGCCACGGCGGGATTTCCCTTGATAGGCGTCGCTGACAAAGAGGCCGAGGTGGGGTTGGTTATGGGCCACATAGGCAAAGAACGGCCTGTGTTTATTTTTTTGGATGAATGCGATCGCGGCCTGGGTATAGCGACCGGTGAGTGAAGTGGATGCGGCCACATCGGACGGAAGGTTTTTGGCAACCTCCGAATAGCCGGCGATGGGATTGTTGCCGGTGGGGTCGGATTGGAGCAGCTTGGCTTGGCTGTAATCGTGGGAGACATTGGTGCCGATCCATGAATCGAAGCCATGGGCGACGGGTAAGGCATCGGGTGACATGTTGTTGCTTGGGTTGGGGTTACCTAGGTGCCATTTGCCAAACATGCCTGTGGCGTAGCCGCGTGATTTTAGCCCGTCGGCGAGGGTTGTTTCATTTTTATTGAGGTGGGGTTTGGCGCTTGGTCCGATCACCCACTTACCAAATCCCGAGTGGGCTGGATAGCGGCCGGTCATCAGCGAGAACCTTGATGCGCTACACGCCGGTGAGGTGACATAAAATTGGGTGAAATGAATGCCCTTGTGCGCGAGTCGGTCAATGTGGGGCGTTTCAATCACGGGGTTCCCATTGTGGGAATAGTCGCCAAAGCCGCTATCATCGAGGTAGATCAAGACGATGTTTGGTCGGTCGGCGGCAGGCCTCGCGATGAGGGATGTGGCTGATACGAGTGCAAGAATGATCGCCCAACAAGGATTCATAGCCGAGATATAGGGGGGTGAGGCTGGGAGGCAATCAGATTTTCCCGTTTGATTGAGTCGGTCACCTGTGGTTGACTTGCACCATGAAATTATATGGTCTCACCCTGCTCGGCACCTGCATGGCCGTGCTCGCCTTAAGTTCCTGCTCGTCTCAACTGAAGGTAAAGGAACGTTATTTGGTGCATCAGTTTGATTATGGAAAAACCGCCTACATCGGACCAGAGGGTAAGGCGACGGCACCGCCGCGGGCGCCGCGCCGTGTTAAACGTATGATTGCTGCGGCGAACTCGCTGACCGATAAACCCTACCGCTACGGTGGTGGTCACCGGAGCTTCTCTGATACGGGTTATGACTGCTCGGGCGCGACCTCCTATGTGCTTCATGCTGGCGGGGTATTGCGCAGACCGCTTGTTTCTCAGAATTTTTTTGATTACGGGAAAAAAGGATACGGTGACTGGGTGACGGTCTACGTGCGTAAGGGTCATGTGTTTCTGGTGATTGCTGGATTGCGCTTTGATACGGGTGGCACGTGGAATTCCACGGGGCCGAGGTGGAAACCTCAGCGCCGAGGCACCAAGGGTTACTACGTCCGCCACCCGCGCGGGCTGTAGTCGATGCCGGCTTGTTTTTTTTCTGCGTGTTGCGGCATGATTGAGGGATTGCAATTTGGGGGATTGCGGCTATACCTCCGCGCCCAGTGTGCACCTAGTTTGGTGTGTGCACGACATACAGATGACATAAAACTGAACGTTTGAGAGCCATGCCTAAGGTATTTATCAAGACATATGGATGACAGATGAACGAACGTGATTCTGAGCAGGTTGCTCGGATGTTTGTTGAGGGTGGTTATACCGTAACGACCAATGAAAGGGACGCTGATGCGATTCTTGTCAATACCTGTAGTGTCCGTGATCAGGCGGAGCAGAAGGCGTTGGGGAAGATGGGGATCATGGGGAAATACCGTGAGCAAAACCCACATATTGTCTATGGCTACATGGGGTGTATGGCGCAGAGCCGGGGCAAGCAGCTGTTTAAAAACATCCCGCACCTCGATGTGGTGGTGGGCACGCAGAAATACCACAAGGTGTTTGAATACGTGGATAATATCCTGCGCAGGCGACTGGAAAAAAGGATGGATCATCCCGCGCTGTCGCTGAACCTTCATGGTGAGAGCGTCTGTGATACGGAAGAGGAAAAAGGGAGCCAAAATACGATCCGCGACCATGTTGCTCAGGAGAATCAAACGTCGGCCTTTGTATCCATCATGCAGGGGTGTAACATGCGTTGTTCGTTTTGTATTGTCCCCGATACCCGCGGAGCCGAGCGCGGCCGGCCTATTGCCGATATCGTCCAAGAAGTCGAGGGGCTCGTCGCGAAGGGGGTGAAGGAAGTCACCTTGCTGGGTCAGATCGTTAACCTCTACGGTCGGACTGAGTTTCCTCAAGTCGATGGCAAGTCGCCCTTTGTGCAGCTGCTTGAGGCGGTGCATGAGGTGGACGGGTTGAATCGGATCCGTTTCATCTCGCCGCACCCGATCGGATACCGTGCTGACTTGGTAAAAGCCTTCACCTACCTGCCGAAGTTATGCAGTCACATTCATTTTCCGATGCAGAGTGGCAGCGACTCGATTTTGCGTCAGATGCGCCGACCGTATAAACACGCGAAGTTTGTCGAGATATGTCAAAACATGAAAGCGGCGCGTCCTGACCTTGCGATCACGACCGACATCATTGTCGGGTTTCCGGGTGAGACGGAAGAGGATTTTCAAGCGACCGTGGACACGGTGCGCGAGCTTGATTTTGATAATGCCTTTATCTTCCGCTACTCGAAACGCCGGAACACGCCCGCTGCCGAGATGGATGGGCAGCTGCCGGAGCGGGTGAAGGAAGAAAGAAACCAAATCTTACTCAAGGTGGTGAACGAACTCGCGGTGGCTAAAAATGCTCGCCTTGTCGGCACCCGCCAGCAGGTGTTATGCACGGGGCCGTCGAGGACAAACCGAGATCGGCTGATGGGGCGCACCAGCCAGAATAAGATTGTTATTTTTGATGGTGATGCCGAGCGCATGACGGGCCAAATTTTTGATGTCCTGATTGAGGACACGACGGGCTTCTCGCTCTACGGCACGGCCGAGCTGAAATAAGCCTTTTCACCTTACGATTTACCCATAACATCCCAGCGCAATGCATCCTTACGAAAAAATCCCTCTGAACGTGGCTGGTTACGTCCTTGCGGCATGGTTGATTGGCCTGCATCTCTGGATGTTGCGTAAGCCCGATGAGAGTAAGGCATTTTTGCAGAAATTACCACGAAATCGGGCGTTGGCACCATGGTTGATGGGTGTCGGTATGCTCTGGTTCTGGCTTCTGGTGGCACCTGACCGGCTCGGGTTTCTCAGTAAGCTGCAGATGGACCTTGGCGAGTTTAACCGAGCCAAAAATATCATGCGTATCCTTGTGCCCATCGCGGCCGTCGGGATGATTATGCATGTCAAAGAATTTTTGGCAGTGAGGGCGATGGGTCTGCTTGCCTTGATGGCTGCGGCCCCCTTGCTCTACGCCGCCTACCTGGAGCCGCAGGCGAGTCGATTGCTGGTTCCGCTTTTTGCCTATGTGATGATTTTCAAAGGCCTGTTCTGGGTGGGTATGCCCTACCTGATGCGTGATACCATTACCTGGGTGACACAAACCGACCGGCGATACCGTGCTGCTGCGTTTGGCGGATTGGCTTATGGGGTTGCGGTGTTGGTGTGTGCGATTTTTAGCTGGGGGTAATAGATTGAGTGTTCAGTCACGGATCGAGGCGGCTATTTAATACCGAGGGATTAAGAGTCGGCGGCCAATCTTTAGATTGGTGCCTTTGAGCCCGTTGGCGCGTTGGATGGCGGTGACCGAGGTTTTGTATTTACGAGAAATACCCCAGAGCGTGTCGCCTTGTTTGACGGTGTGCCGGACCGGAGGTTTGCGCTTGGGTTTGATTTTAACGGTGGGGCGTGGTTGTGGGCGCGGGGTTGCCTGAGCTCTGGGTTGAGGTGTCAGTGTGGTGGATCCTCCGACGGGTGGGTAGGAACGGGGACCGCTAGGACGTAGGGCCGGGCGTGGCGTCGGCGTGGTATGAGATGCGATGAGAGGTGGGGTTGAGCTTGAGGCGATTGTCCCGCTGGTCGTGCTTTTGCGCCACCAGACCCCCTTGCTTTGATCGTTGGCCCAGCGCTCGACATAGTTGCCGTGGCTATCGAAGGGGCCGACACCTGGGTTGTAGCCACGAGTGCTCCTGTTTTCAGCTACGGATCCACCGCCGCCCCCGCTGCCACAGCTTGCGAGGAACGGGCTGGATAATGCCAATAGGGCAAAAATAGCTAATGGTCGGCCTCTCATAACGGCAGTATGCGAGAGCCGCTCGAAGATTCAAGAAGGAAGCAGGGAAGATCTGGCCAAGACGGCGCGAAACCCTACTTTTCCTGGTTGGGGTCGTAGAAAATTTTGATGTCGGCCTCTTGTGTGCCAAGTAGTTCTTGGGCCCGGATCAGGGCGTCGCGGGTCGAGATGTTCGGGTTCTCGCTAAAATACATAAAGAGATTGGTTTCTCCCTGGGTGCGATCACATCCTTTCTGCAGGGTTTTGAGGACGCCTGATTTTTTGAGCACCTCGTAGACGTCGCGGGTGGCACCGGAGACAAGGACGTGGACGCCTTTTTTACGTGTGTGTTTGATGAGGTCCTCGAGGGCAAGCACGCTGGTGGCATCGAGGTGGCGTGCATTTTTGAGTCGGAGAATAATCACCTTGAGGTTTTCATCGGCGATGGTGCGTTGGACCTGAGTGCGAAACAAGTCGGCGGCGCCGAAAAAGAGGTCGCCCTCGACGTGGACAATCGAGATGGCTGGGATAGCGCGAGCGCGTTTTTCGCCCAGCTCGCGGAGGTCACCGTCATTGCTGATTTCATATTCCACGAGGTGGGGTTTGGACGCTTTACGGAGAAACAAGGTGATGGAGAGCCCGACGCCGATGAAGATGGCATAATCGAGTCGGGTCAGCAGGGTGGCGCAGAAGGTGGTGATGATGACCAACGCGTCGCCCGGTGTGGAACGTAGGCAGATCCGGATGTTTTTTGTATTGATGAGGGAGATGGCGATCCCGACAACGAGTGCCGCAAGCGACGTTTTCGGGATGTTTTCCACGATGGGTAACTTCACCAGAATGTAGAAACCGAGCAGACAGAGAAGCCCGCAGAACATGGAGGAAAAACGTGTTTTTGAGTGCGATTCGTAATTCAGGGCTGAGCGAGTGAGAGAACCGGATGCGGGCATGGCGGCGACGAGTGACGTGGCGATATTGGCCATGCCGACGGAGAGCATGTCCTGGTTGACATCTGAGCGCCCCCCCGACCGGCTGGCCAGTGATTTGGCCATCACCGTGTTTTCCAGTGAGGCGAGGAAGGCAATGGCAAATGCCACCCCGAGCAGGGCGGAGACGTCCTCCATATTGACGCTGGGGATGGCTGGTGAGAGGTGGTCGAGCTGGAAAGCGGTAAAGGTCTCCAAGGACGCAAAGGCGGGGGCCCATGTGCGTAATATCCAGCCGACGACGGCAGAGACCGTCAGGCTGAGTGCAAAGTTGGGTAAGGTTGGGATTTTTTTCTGAAGAATGAGATAGAGAACGAGTGTGCCACCACCGAGCACCGCGGGTTGCCAGTGGTAGTTATCGCACAGGTTGGCCATTTTATGGATGATGGCAAAAAAGGTTTTAGCGGATTCCCCATCGCTCATCGGTCCCGCGATGCCGAAGACGTGTTTGAGTTGGTTGGTGAGGATCAGCAGCGCGGCGCCGGTGATATAGCCGACGAGGACGCTGCGGCTGACATACTGAAGGAGGTCGGCAACCTTGAACAGGGCACCAAAAATCGAGAGCACCCCGACCATCAACACCAGCAGCGGCATGTATTCTTCCGGTGACTTATCCAGCGTCCCAGCGGCGGCAAAGAAACTAAACACCATGAACGATGTCGCATTGGTTGGGCCTAAGATGGTATGGCGTGAGCTTGAAAAAAGTGGCGCAACGATGGCGGCTAAGGCGGAGCAAATGATGCCGTAGTGGATGGGGAGATCAGCGATGGCGGCGTAGGCCATGCCTTGGGGGAGCGCGAGCAGGGCGACGTTGATGGCGGCTTTGATGTCGTAGCCGAACTTCTCGCTATTATAGCGTTGCATCGGGCCGAGCGCGGGGAAGCGGTCGAGTCCGTTTCCCGAGAGAATCCGCAGGGTCGCTTTAAAGGTGTCACGAAGGACGGCTTTGATTTGGCGTATCATGGTTATTTACTTCGTGCCTTGTAAAAAAGGTGGATGCCGAGTGCGAGGCAGAGGACATTGGGCAACCAGTAAAGCATGATGGCCGTGTTGCCGCTATTTTTCTGAAACTGCCCAGCGATCATAAAAAAGAGGAAATATCCGAGGCCCACGAGGATGCTGATGGCGAGGCCGGTGGATGTTTCTTTTCTGCGGGCGTTGATGCCGAGTGGGACGGCGACCATGGCAAGGGCGAGGCAGGCGAGGGAGAATGCGTATCGGCGGTGGATTTCGTTGCTGAGTTTGTGGCGTTTTTCCGATTCAAGGGAGCTGTCACTGGCTAAGGTTTGGCGGATTTCCGTATTGGTCATCGTGCTGGCTTTGAGTTTTTTCTTCCGATCTCTGGCAAAGTCGAAAAGCAGGGGTTCTTGTTCTCCGATAAAGGCAAGCTCGCGGGTGCCATCGGGGTTTCGGGTTTCCATATAGGCATCGGTGAGGTGGAGCCGAAGTTGTTTGCTTTCTTGGATAATCTTCAACTTTGCCTCGCGGGCGTAGACGCTAGCGGTCGGGAAGCCCGTTTGGTGTGCTTCTTCGAGCTGATAGAGGTGCAGCCCGTGTAGGAGATTTCCTTGGCGTGATTCGACAAAGACCTTTTGATCTTGGAAGCTGGTTTGCACGACCCCGGGGTCAAGCATGGCATTGGGGTTTTTTTTGACGGCTTCGTAGAGCACGTCCTTGATGGTGCTTTTGGCTTTGGGTGCCATGCTGATGTTGAGCCAAAGACAAAGTACGCAAAGGGCGGTGCCGATGGCGAAGACGGGCATGGCGACTCGGGTAAGACTGATCCCCGCCATACGCATGCTGACCAGTTCGTTTTCGGCGGAGATACGTCCAAAGACTAAGAGGACGGCCACAAGAAACCCCCATGGAATGGTGTAGATCAGTGAGAACGGAACAACGCTGAGGATGAAGCGCAAGACCAGCGCTGGGGAGGCATGTTTCTCCACCAGTAACGGGCGTAGTTCTTTAAAGAGGTTACCCATGACCAGCAAAACACTGAGCACGATGACCCCAAAGATCGTGGCCGCAATGATTTGCTTACCGATGTAGCGATCCATGAGCCGTAACATGAATCTGATTTTGATCGGGAAAGGAGAAGGTGTCGAGTGCCGACTGGGGTGTGACAGCAATTATACCGCGAATAATGATGCGGCAAAAAAAGGCAGGATGAGGATTGAAGCTCAACCCAGGTGTGTAGCTCCCCTCTTTGCCATCAGTTATGGTGGCGTGGCGGTGGGTGGCGGCCGTTAGGTGTCTTGCATTGACTTCGGCTTACCGAGGATTTCCTGAAGGACGATGGCCTGTTGGCACGACTGGGGGGAGGCGAGCAGTTTTCGGATCGCTTGGCTTACGTTCCTGTGGGGAGCTCTCCGCATACTTCCGGGTGTCATGCGTTGATTGAATCGGTCGGCCGCCGCTTGTTGCTCGCTGCTGAGCGATACCTTTTTGGGTCGGGTGGGTGGTGGCGCCTGTGGTGATGGTGTCGCCGCCTGTGGCATGGGGGGTGGAGCTTGCTGCTCCTTCATCGCTGTCTGCCGATGGCGGATTTCCTCGCGGAAGTCCTCATAGATGTCGTGCAGCGATTCTGAAACGTTGTGGTCGGGTTGCTCCCCCCGCGTCTTAATTTTTTCGCCTAACCACTTAAAGGCGCTGACCACGACGAAGAGGATCAGGATAATGATGCGGCCGTCGATTTCCTCCATGGGGTGTTGGGCTTATGGGTGATGAGGTGATTGAGGCGTTTGGAGCATCGGCGGACGGGCCGCCCGAAGGCGGCCATGACTACGTTGGGAACTTAGTCTGTGGCTTCGGTGTCATCGCCGGCGATGGAGTCGCGCATCTTGGTGTCGGCGGTGACATTTTGATATTTAACGAAGTCCATGATACCGAGGTTGCCACTGCGGAATGCTTCAGCCATAGCCATGGGGATCTCGGCTTCGGCTTCGACCACCTTGGCGCGCATTTCCTGGGTGCGTGCGGACATTTCTTGTTCCACGGCGACGGCGGCAGCGCGGCGCATCTCGGCTTTGGCTTGGGCAACTTGTTTATCGGCTTCCGCTTGCTCGGCCTGGAGGCGTGCGCCGATGTTGTCGGCGACATCGACATCGGCAATATCGATTGAGAGGATTTCAAAGGCGGTGGAGGCATCGACCCCTTTTTCGAGGACGAGTTTGGAGATGTTATCGGGGTTTTCCAGCACATGTTTGTAGGAAAGGGCTGAACCGACGGAAGTGACGATACCTTCACCGACCCGAGCGATGATGGTTTCCTCGGTGGCACCACCGACAAAGCGGTCGAGGTTGGTGCGCACGGTGACGCGGGCGCGGGCGTTAACGGCGATACCGTCTTTGGCGACGGCGGTGATTTTGGATGTGCCGCTGGTGGGGGCAGGGACATCGATCACTTTCGGGTTGATTGATGTGCGGACAGCCTCGAGTACGGTTTTACCGGTGTCCTTGGTGGCGAGGTCGATCGCGCAGGCACGGTTGAACGAGAGGGAGATGCCAGCTTTATCGGCAGCAATCATGGCGAGGACGACGTGGGTGACATCCCCTCCGGAGAGGTAGTGGGCTTCGAGCATCTCCGTGGTGAATTCAAGGCCAGCCTTGACCGAGGTGATACGGCTGTCGACGATCATAGAGAAGGGGACCTTTCTGAGCCACATACCGACCAAGCTGCCCATGCTGACGGGGGCTTGGGAGAGTTTAGCGCGCAACCAAGTTTTGAAAAACTTGAGCAGGACAAAAAAGAAAATGAGGCCGAAAATAAGGGCGGCGACGAGGAGGATGGGGCCTAAGGGGATTTGGGCAATAATGGGTGCTGGCATGATTGTAGTGGTGGGTGAGATTGTTGTTATCGTCAATTTGTGGTAAGTAGGCCGACGATGCAAGACCGCATGTGAATAAAATTAGACAGTAATGACGCCTTGCTTTCCCGTCCGTATGGGGTATGGAACGCGGTGACATGAAACAATTCATTTTTAGCTCACTTGCGGTGATTGGCGTATTTGCCTTTATTTCGTGTGAACGCCACGACTGGGAAGACAGCGCCGAGGGGAAGAAGGATGGAACCAAGAACCTCTATCCCCAGGACAAAAAATCGGATCACGGGGAAGCGGCCGGTGATCACTCCGGTCACGATGGACACAATCACTAGGGGGCGACAATTGGATCCTCAGGCAAAATCTCGTCCGCCACTCTGGTTGTTGCCGAATTTGCTGAGTATTGATGCTCCGTTGGTGGCGGTTGCCTGGATGTGGATGCTCGCCAAGGCACTGCGGGTCGAGTATATCCAGTCGGCGGTTTGGTGGGTATTGCCTACGGCGATTTGGTGTGTTTACGTGCTGGATCGACTGCTTGACGGGTGGGCACACCTTGAGGTGCGTGATGCATCGCCGCGGCATCAGTTTCACTGGCGTTGGCGTTGGTGGTTGTTATCGGTTGCCTTGGTTGCGGGGGGTGTCAGTATTTATCAGTCGTTGTATGTGCTCTCACGGTCGATGTTTTCGGCGGGTTTGGTGGCATTGTTGTTGTGTGGCATTTATTTTCTTTTGGCGTATTTTCGTGGGCGTGAGGTGCCGTATACGAAAAACCTGATGGCGGGGATGATTTTTGCCATGGGGATTGGGATCCCGGTGAATGCGGCGAGTGCCACGTTGTTGGTGACGGACTTGAATGATGTGATCTACGCATGGAACCACACTGGGTTACGAGATGCGATTTGGAACGTGGGTAGGATGGTCGTGAGCACCTTGGTGGTGGTCTTTTACCAGTGCACGGCGGTTTGGGTATTGGGTTTGCTCTGCATGATGAATATCACCGCGATTGACCTCTGGGAAAAGGTGGATGGGGTTGAAAATGATGAGGATGTTGATGGTCATGAAGCGGCATTGTCATTGGGTCTGATTGTGTTGGCGGGCGGGTCGCTTGTGTTTGCGGCGATGCAAGCCGATGAATACTCGAAGCCTTTTTTCTATGCGGTGATGGTAGCTGCGGCCTCGCTGCAGGTGATTAATCATTACCGAGATCGCTTCACGATCAATGGCCTGCGTGTGCTTGCCGATGTCGCCTTGCTGGTGCCCTTGCCGGTTTTTTTGGTCGCCTAAATGATCACAGCTTGTGGCGGTGCTGTGGCTGAGGTAAAACGTTTTTTGTCATGCAGCTTGAGTTTATCTTCCGCCGAAAAAAGGTGCCCGTATCGGGCGCTGTACATCGTCGGGATGACGCCAAGACGACGGAATGTGCCGAGGCCTTAATCGGTCTGGGGTTGGATGCCTTGGCAAAAAAAGTTGTGGTCGTCTGGAATGCGAGAATGCGCACCACGGCGGGCCGCGCATTCTGGCCGGAGGGGAAAATTGAACTCAACCCGAAGTTGATGGATGTTGCCCCTGGGGAAGTCCGTGGGACGTTGTTGCATGAGTTGGCCCATTTGGTGGCGTATGCACGGGCGGGGCGGAGACGAATTGCGGCGCACGGCGCGGAGTGGCGGCAGGCATGTGTTGACCTTGGAATCGCAGGCGAGCGGGCGACGCATTCCTTGCCCTTACCGGGGAGGACGATGCGGAAGAAGTGGCGCTACGCGTGTCCCGCATGCGGCGACGGGTTTGATCGGGCGCGGAAGATGAAGCGCGCAGCCGCTTGTTTCACCTGTTGTAAAGAGCACCATGGTGGCAACTACCATGCGAGGTTTCGTTTGGTCGAAACGAAACGGGCGGAAGATTAGGCGGCGGGCTGGTTGGGTGTGGATGGCGCTGGGGATTGTTTCTTGAGCCAACGCTCGACCCAGAGCGGCGCGAATGGCACGAGCGATGCGGCAAAGATCCAGAAGGGAGGTTTTAAGGACCATTTCTGCACGAGCATGGCATGGAGGAGGGCGCAGCAGAAGAGGCAGAACAGGACACCGTGTGCCATGCCGACGATGCGCACCGCGAGTGGTTCCCCCCCGATATATTTCAGTGGCATTGCGATGCCGAGAAGGATGAGGTAGGAGAGAGCCTCGATGAGGCTGATGACGCGGAGGCGGTTGATGGCGGTGCTAAGCATGGGCAGGTGGTAGGGGGAGATGACAAAAATGACAAGAAATTGGTCATTGGAAATCACGGCGTCAAAGGTAACATACGGCTTATGCATCGCGGATGGTTGGAATGTTTCTGGATCTCACTCAAACTCGGGTTGACCTCGTTCGGGGGGCCCGTCGCGCACCTTGGGTACTTTCGGGAGGCTTATGTGGTAAGGGAAAAATGGCTGAACGAAGATCGGTATGCCGAGCTGGTCGCCCTGACCCAATTTTTGCCGGGCCCAGGAAGCAGTCAGCTGGGTGCCGCGATTGGATATGAACGAGCGGGTTGGTTGGGAGGGCTCGGGGCGTGGCTCGGTTTCACCTTACCCTCGGCATTGCTGATGATTGCGTTGGCTGTCGGGATGGATGGGGTGGAGCAGTGGCTCGGGACCGGTTGGCTACACGGGCTTAAATTGGCTGCCATCGCGGTGGTGGTCGTGGCTCTTTGGGGGATGCGAAAAAGCCTGTGTCCGCGATGGCCGGAGATGTTATTCGCCGCGGTGGCCTGGGTGGTTTTATCGATCGCAGCGCAGGCGTGGGTGCAGCCGGTGATGATTCTCATCGGTGGTTTGGCTGGGATATTGATTTTTCGGGAGCATGAGGGGCCGGAGGAGGCGCCGCGAGGTGGTATGATTCCCCTGCGTGGGATACTCGCCGCCGTGGTGGTGATGTTGGCTCTCTTATGGGTGCCTTGGATGATGGATGGCAACAGGGACGTGCAGGGGACGGGTGGTCTGCTTAGGGCTGGTGCCCTTGTCTTTGGCGGTGGGCATGTCGTGCTTCCCTTACTCGAATCCAGCACGGTGGGCACGGGGATGGTGGACAAGGAGACGTTTCTTGCGGGTTATGGTGCGGCTCAGGCGGTGCCGGGTCCCTTGTTTACCTTTGGGGGTTTTCTGGGCGCCTCGATCCCGCTTTTTGGGCATACATGGCTCGGCCCATGGCTCGGTGGTGCGGTTGGGATCACCGCTGTTTTTCTCCCTGGAATGGTGTTGCTGGCGGGTGGATTGCCGCTGTGGAACCGACTTAAACACTTTGCATGGGCCCGCGCTGGAGTGCGGGGGGCCAATGCCACGGTGGTTGGCGTGTTGGGGGCGGCATTATGGGGGATGCTCAGCAACGGAGGGCTGCACGGATTGATGGATGCTGTCGGGATTGTGATGTTGGTGCTGGCGATCTATTGGCGGTGGCTTCCTGTCTGGGCCATTGTGCTGGTTGCGGCGGTGGTCGCCGGCATCGTTGGTGGATAATGCGGGTTATGAGGCGCTGCATAACGCAACGGCACGGGGGAGAAACTCGAACGGGTCTTCGGTGGTTGGCACATATTCTTGGCCGATAAATCCATCAAATCCGGTGGCCTCAATGGCGCGGGCGATGGCGGGGTAGTTGAGTTCTTGGCTGGCATCAAACTCATGCCTACCTGGCACCCCCGCGGTGTGGTAGTGGCTGATATATGGGTGGTAGGATTGAATGGTGCGGATGACATCACCTTCCATGATCTGCATGTGGTAGATGTCATAGAGCAGTCGGAAATGGGGTGAGTCGATACGTTTACAAAGTGCTGCGCCCCATGCCGTGTGGTCGCACTGGTAATCGGGATGATCGACTTTTGAATTGAGTAGTTCCATCACCAAGGTGACGCCGTGATGTGCCGCCAGTGGGATGAGTGGAGCCAACCCGAGTGCGCAATGTTCCATCCCTTGTGGATCGGAAACCCCTGCGCGGTTGCCAGAGAAGCAGATTACCTGTTTGACACCTAATTGGGCTGCCGCAGGAATGAGTTTTTCATAGATCCCGTGCAGTGCTGGGTGGTAGGCGGGGTTGTTAAACCCTTTTTCGATTTCGCCAATACCCTCGGCATCTGGGTGGGCCGCGGTGATGGTGCATTCCATTCCGTGACGTTGCACCACCGGGATTTCATCAAGGAGCAGGAGGTCGATCCCCGAAACTCCCCACTGGGGAAGGAGTTCGCACAGGGTATCAAGCGGCGTGGATCCAAAGCACCAGCGGGAGACAGAATGTTTGATCATGCAGCCCATCGATAATGCAAGCCCCCGAAAATAGAAAGTGTAGAAACTTGAATATGCGTCAGAGTGTTGAAAATTCAACAATTTTGCCTCTTTACGCCGCTTGCGGATGTGTATAACAGGATCCTTGTTCAATAACAACTTAATGAAATTTATGAAAGCTACTGTTCTCGGGCCTGTTGCGGCTCTCGTTATCGGAGGTGCCGCAGGTTTTATGGCCGGCAAAAATTCGGCCCCTGTCTCAGCATCCGACGACTCGGCTGTTTCAGATGCCCGCTCGGCGCGCCGTTTCAGTGCGTCCTCATCTTCCTCTGGGAGCACGGTCAGCCGTGGTTCTCGGGTCAAAAGTGCTGCCGAAGCCATGGCGCTTCCCGGACAAAATAACCGTCTTCAGTCGCTGATGGATTATTACGCCCGACTCGACCCCACACAGTTTGAGGAAGAAGCTCAAAAACTTGAAGACCTGCCGTGGAGCGAGCGGATCATGGTCGGTTACCTTCTTTTTGCTCGATGGGGTGAGAAAGATCCTACGGCAGCCATGGCCTATACCCAGACCATGGGGATGGCGGGTATGTTTGTCAAAGGGACCGTGATACAGAGCTGGGCCTCCAAGTATCCTCAGGACGCCGCCCGATACTTTACCGACCACCCGAGCGAGTTTCGGATGGGTGGAATGATGGGCGGCCGCGGCGGCCGCGGTGGATCCTCGGCCGGCGTCATCGCTACTGAGTGGGCACGCCAGGACTCTGCGGGTGCAATGGCATGGGCGCAGACGCTTGAAGGGCGCGATCAGCGTGATGCGATGCGTGGTATTTTTGAACAGGCGGCGAAAGAGGACCCGAGTAATGCTGCGGCCATGCTGATATCCATCACCGATGATGAAGCGCGTCGGGACGCACAAAAAACGGTGGCACGTGAGTGGGGGAATAAGGACTGGGGTGCGGCCACGGCATGGATTTCCAGCCTTCCTGCGGATCAACAAGCTGACGCTACCGCCCGCGCTCTGCGTGGACTGGCTGATCAAGACCCGAAGGCTGCCGCCGACAAGATATCGGTGCTTCCCGAGGGGGATGAACGCACGGATGCAATGGAAAGTATTGCCCGCCAGTGGAGCCGAGAAGAGCCAGCGAATGCGGCCGCATGGGTGCTCGCTAATGGCAGTGAAGAGGCACAAAAAGAAAGTATCGGGCGGGTTGTCTCATCGTGGGTAGGGCAGGATGCTGCAGCGGCTCTTGAATTTGTCAATGCCCAGCCAGCAGGTGATGTGCGTGATCGCGCGGCATCATCATATGTGATGTCCAATCAAGGTGGAGATATTCAGAGCAACCTGAGTCTTGCCGAGACCATTGACAATGAACGATCGCGCAGCCGTGCGATTGGTATGACAGCGGCCAGCTGGATGCGTCAGGACAAGGAGGCGGCTACCCAGTATCTCGATAACACCGACGCGCTCAGCCCGAAATCCAAGGACAAGATTAAAAGGTGGGGAAGTGGTCGCGGATGGCGTGGCCACTAAGCCCCTAGGGAGAAAGCCCCTAGGGAGAGCATCCGCTCATTGCCGTTATTTGGCGGCCTCGCGCTCGATGTCATCGATGAGGTCGAGCTCGGGACGAAAGTCGGCGGCGTGGTAGGAGCTGCGGACCAACGGACCACTCGCAACGTGGCGGAAACCCTTGGCCAGGGCCACCTGCTTATATTCCTCAAATTTTTCTGGCTTGATGTAATCGACGACGGGAAGGTGGCGTGGCGTCGGGCGCAGGTATTGACCGAGGGTAAGCACGGTAACGTCGTGTGCCCGCAGGTCGTCCATAGCTTGCAGCACCTCCTCTTCCTTTTCCCCGAGGCCGAGCATTAATCCGCTTTTGGTCACCACTTTCCCCCCAGCGATCGCCTTGGCTTTTTTTAACACCGTGAGTGAACGTTGATACTTGGCTCGGCTTCGGACGAGGGAGGTGAGTCGCTCGACGGTTTCAATGTTGTGATTAAAAATGTGAGGTCTTCCGCTCATGCAGAGCTCGAGGGCAAAGTCCTTATCGTTGAAGTCGGGGGTGAGCACCTCGATGATGATGCCGGGGTTGAGTGCGCGGACGGCTTCGATGACGCGTTTGAAGTGTTCGGCGCCGCCGTCGCGGAGGTCGTCGCGGGCGACAGCGGTGATGACAACGTGTTGAAGGTCGAGGCGTTTGCAGGCCTCGGCGACGCGTTCGGGTTCATCGGCTTCGAGCGCGTCGGGTCGGGCTGTTTTGACGGCGCAGAACCCACAGGCGCGGGTGCACTTTTCGCCGGCGACCATAAAGGTGGCAGTGCCGTGGCTCCAGCATTCCCAGCGGTTCGGGCACTGGGCTTCCTCGCAGACGGTTACGAGGTTGAGGTCGGTGACCATGGATTTGGTCGACCAAAATTTGGGATCATTGGGGAGGCGCACCTTAATCCAGTCGGGCTTACGCTCGGTGTGCAGGCTAGGGTCCATGTTCATCCTCGGGCCGTGGCAGTTCATAGGTGCTCCGTAGCGCGGATGTGTCGAAGGTGCAAGGGAGAAGTGATTCGGGGGGCTCAGGCAAGGTGGAGCTCAAAGGTGGCGTGGCTGGCGGGCTGTCCATTGACGAGGATCTTGATTTGATGGTCGCCTGGGTAGTGCTTGCGGGTGGTCAATTTTTTAAAGGTTTGGGATTTGACGAGTGTTACGCATTGCCTGGGTTTGAGGTGGAGGTTTTTCCACTTAAAGACTTTGGGGGCGGATTGGCCGTTGGATTTGATGTAGTGCACGGCGTAATCGATGACGACGCGCTGATTTTCCGATGATGTCGAGGTGACTTTTACCGAGATGCCGAGAGTTTCACCTAGGCGGAGGTGTTGGGTGGAGAGCTCTGGGCCTGCAAGGTCGAGCTGTGGTCGACGGGTGAACCCGAGTAAGGGGAAAACCTTTGGGTGACCCGCTTTCACGAGGGTGCGGGTGGCGTGGCGGATGATCCACTGGCGTGCTGAAACTTGGTCGGCTTGCCAGCGTTTACAGGTATCGATGACCTGTTCTGGGTGGTCCTTGGAGATGTCGTTAAGATTGTTGGCGACGGAGCGGCGGACGTCGTCGGACGGATCGTCCTTGAGGTTTTCCAGCAGGGCAATGACGGGTGTGGGGTCGGTGATGTATGAGGTGAGTTGTTGCGCCCACGGCAGTCGCGGCCGAATCCCTTCGCTAGCAAGACGGCGGACGTGGGTATCTGGGTCGAGGCACCAGAGGAGCATTTGGTTATAGGTTGCCTCGGGGTGGATCATGAGAAAGGCACGCACAGCAAACTCGGCGGAAAACATCGGGGTGAGGTAGCGCAGCAGTGGTAGGGCGATGTCGGGGTGGTTCAGTCCGTATTCTGCGACGTAATCGATGATCGGCCAGGCGGCGAAGACCTGTCGCTTGTCACTGCCCTCGTCGTCGGGCCAGTGATCGCGGATACGGCTGAGGATAGTCGCCGTTTCGGGGAATGAGGGAGGGAGGTGTCGAGCCATCACGGCGATCAGGTGGCGGACCCGGTCCTTGAGCTCATGCTGGTGCAGGGTGGAAAGTGCGTCGTTACGAAATTGTTTCGGTGAGAAATGAGCACCTGACGAAAGTAACGCCCCGATGATGCGTTCGACGGCAGCCTCGCCTAGGCCATCTTTCATGAGTGGGTTCTCTGACATTTTCTGCGTAACAGTATGGCAATGTATTTAGGCGGAGAGAGCAAGAGGAATTCGTTCAATAGGAGGTCATGCATGATGGTCGGTGTATTTCATGGGTGGACATTTGGTGATTTGCGGTGATGCTGCTGAGGATGTCAGCAAGCGATCCCATGCAATCACCTCAAGGACAACGCGAGCCGGAGCTGCTTTCTCCTGCCGGAAACTGGGACTGTGTCCGCGCCGCTGTGGCCAATGGGGCGGATGCGGTTTTTTTTGGTCTACCGACGTTTAATGCCCGACTGCGGGCGGATAACTTTACCGACGACGATCTGCCGGAGCTGATGGATTTTCTTCATGCTCATGGTGTGCGCGGCTTCGTGACGATGAACACGTTGATCTTTACTGGTGAGCTTGAAGCGGCCGAGGCGCAGTTGCGGCTGCTCGACCGCTGTCGTGTGGATGCCATCATCGTGCAGGACCTTGGTCTGGCGCGGCTGGCCAGATCGGTGGCTCCCTCCCTTGAGATTCATGCGTCCACGCAGATGACGATCACCTCACCTGAGGGGCTTCAGTTTGCTGATCAGCTCTTCCAGCTTGATCGTGCTGTGTTGGCGCGTGAGCTTTCGCTTCAAGAGATTGGGAAGTTTGACCCGACGGAATGTGTGCCGCTTGAAGTATTTGTGCACGGGGCGCTTTGTGTTGCCTACTCGGGTCAATGTTTGACCAGTGAGAGCCTCGGTCAGCGGTCGGCAAACCGTGGCGAGTGTGCCCAGGCGTGCCGGATGCCCTACACCTTGGTTGTTGATGGAGAGGAGCGGGACATGGACGAGGTGCGATACCTGCTCAGCCCGCAGGATCTGGCTGCGGTCGATTTGATCCCAGACCTTGTTCAGCAAGGGGTGGTTTCCTACAAGATCGAGGGTCGGTTAAAATCGCCTGAATACGTTGCGGCCATTACCCGTGTTTACCGGAAGGCGATTGACGCTGCGGTGGCAGAAAAAGAAAACCCTGTGACGGCAGAGGACCGCTACACGATGGAGATGGCCTTTTCCCGTGGCTTGTCGACGGGCTGGCTTGAGGGCACGAATCACCCGCGCCTGACTCATGGGAAGTTTGGTAAAAAACGCGGTGTCTACCTGGGTGAGGTGACCGGCTGTGAGCGCGGCTGGGTGGAGGTGAAACTCGCGACGGAAATCCCGGTGAAAGCCGGCGATGGTGTGGTTTTTGACGCTGGTGAAAACCGCGACCACGAACAGGGAGCGCGTGTCTGGGAGGTTAAAGGTGACCGGTTCCTCTTTCATCGCGATCAGAGCGGGCTCGATTGGAAACGCATCGAGGTCGGCCAGAAGATTTGGAAAACCGACGATCCTAAACTCAATCAGACCCTGAAGGCGAGTTGGAAAAATGCGAAGCTTGAGCCATTGCGCGACACTCTGGATATCACCGTCACCGGTGCCGTGGGGCAAGCGATGACGCTCAGCGCAGCGATGGTGACGGTGACCTCCTCCGAAATCCTCGAGTCTGCGCAGACCCGACCATTAACCACGGAGTTTCTCGAAAACCAGCTTGGTCGGCTCGGTGGCACCCGCTGGCAGCTGGGGTGCGTCACCAATGATCTGATCGGGGCGGTGATGATACCGGTATCTGCGGTGAATCGCCTGCGCCGTGCGCTGGTCGAATCCCTGGATGCGCAGACCCGCGAACCCGCCGCGCGGATCGAGCCGAAGGGATCACTTGCAGACCTTTTACCGGCACGGGAATCGGATGAATCATCCCGCCGTGAGCTCTCGGCGCTCTGCCGGAGTATGGAGCAGATTGAGTCGTGCTTGGAAGCGGGTGTGGCCAACATTTATGTTGATTTTGAAGATATCAAACGCGGCAGGGAGGCGGTGGCTCTGGTCCGCCAGCAGAAGGGCGCGCGGATTCACCTCGCCACTCCCCGCATCCAGAAATCGGGTGAGGCTGGTTTTTTTAAAGTCATCGAGCGCGCCGAGCCCGACGGCGTCTTGATCCGCAACCTTGGTGGTATCTCCTACTTCAAGGGGAAGACCGACCTCTATCAAACCGGCGACTTCTCGTTAAACTGCGCCAATCCGGTGACCGCTCAAATTCTCCGTGAAGAAGGGGGACTCGACCACCTGACCATCTCCTATGATCTGAATGTCAATCAGGTGCTTGATCTTCTGGTGGCGGCGCCGACGGATTGGTTTGAGCTGACGCTGCACCAGCACATGCCGATGTTTCATATGGAGCATTGTGTATTCTGTACCTTTATGAGTGAGGGCACAAGTATCTTGGACTGCGGCAAACCTTGTGAAAAACATCACGTTCAGATGAAGGATCGTGTCGGTCAGTTGCACACGCTCAAGGCCGACGTGGGTTGTCGCAATACACTGTTTAATGGTCTTGCCCAGACTGGCGCTCGGTTTTACCAACAAATGCGAGGCACTGGCCTGCGGCGCTTCCGTGTTGATTTTCTCGATGAAGATGCCGCCGCAGCCACACAAACACTGCGTGCCTATCAACAACTCCTCGCCGGTGAAACCTCCGGCCAGCACCTCTGGCAGGACCTTGATGTGATGGAAAAACTTGGCGTCACCGAAGGGACACTTGAGGTGAAGAGGTGATGGCACCATTTCAGGGGAGGATGGATGTGCCCTTCAAGATCTCAACCACGCCCACAAGCGCAAATTTTTCTGAATAAACCGGGTGGTTCTGCCGTCTACTGGGCATGGAACAGAAAACATCATGGATGAAGTTAACGGTCGCCGGCATGGTCTCGGCGTTTCTTCTTGCGAATTGTACGACGACCTACGACGGCTACGGTCGACCAGTGCAGAGTGTCGATCCGGTTGCGGTGGCTGCTGGTGCCGTGGTTCTGGGAGCGATCGCCTATTCAGCAGGAAAAGATCAACGGCATGATCACCGGAGATATCACCGGAGTCACTACAAGCGCCATCACTGCAGTCGCCACTGTGGTCATTGGGGGCATCGCTAGTCACTAGAATGGGCTTAGAGTCGGTTGTTGTCGTGCTGAAGTGAAAATTTCCTCGCCTGAGGCGGGAGGATCACGTATCGGTTTTGGACGTGGATACGGATGATTACAAAGTCAGGCTTGATATTTTTGAAGGCCCGCTGGATTTATTACTTTACCTGATCAAGAAAGATGAGGTGGATATCCATACAATTTCCATTGAGAGGGTGACCAAGCAATACTTGGATTACATGGATACGTTTAAGATGTTAAACATCGATCTGGCCTCTGAGTTTATTGTGATGGCGGCGAATCTGATGTATATCAAAAGCCGCACACTGCTGCCGAAATCGGTGCAGCCACCGGAGGAGGACATGGAGGAGGACGATCCTCGCTGGGAGTTGATCCGTCAGCTCATTGAGTATAAAAAGTTCAAGGATGCCGCGGGGTTTTTGACCCTCAAGGAAACCGAGCAGGAAGATTACTTTGCCCACATGCCGGAAAAGTCGGCACCTCCGGCTGATGAGCTCGACGAGCCACTGCCTGACGCCAATATTTTTGACCTCATCCGAGCGTTTCAGAATGTGTTGAAACGATTTGAGGAGTCGACGGATCTGGGTGATATCGTTGACGACCGGTACACGGTGGCGGATAAAATTGAGTTGTTGCTCTCCTTGTTAAAACCGGGTGCCAGCTTGAAGTTTACCTCACTCTTTGAGGCGGCCACGTCGAAGACGGAAGTGATTGTCACCTTCCTTGCGGTGTTGGAGCTGATGAAGATGAATCAGTTTAGCATCATCCAAGACCACCTGCTCGGTGAGATCGAGGTGCAACGCAAGGTGCTGGCGTAGTTCTTAATGGGCTTCGAGCCAGTTGGCTCCGGTGCCGGTTTCTATTTTGCAGTGGATGCCGTGTGGGATGGTCAGCGCCTTTTCCATGGTGGTGACGATTTTTGGCACGAGTGACGTCTGCTCACTGACGTGTAGATCGAACAGGAGTTCATCGTGGACCTGGAGGAGTAACTTGGTTTTTGTCTGTTCCTTATCGAGGAGCTGAGCCACGTGGATCATGGCGAACTTAATCATATCGGCGGCGCTCCCTTGGACGGGGGCATTGATTGCGGCGCGCTCGGCCCCACTGCGGATGGTGGCATTCTGTGAGTCGATATTTCGAATCCAACATTTTCGGCCGCTGATGGTTTCCACGTATCCCATTTCCTTGGCGGACTCGATGGTGCTTTCCATGTAGTTTTTCACCCCTGGGTATTGTTTGAAATAGGTTTTGATGATCTCAGACGCCTCACTGCGAGCGATGCCGAGACGTTGAGATAAACCGAAGGCAGAGATGCCGTAGATGATGCCAAAGTTGACCATCTTGGCATTTCTTCGCATGTCACTGGTGACGTCGTCAATGCCGACGCCGTAGACGCGGGCGGCGGTGGCGGAGTGGATATCGAGGTCGTCCTTGATCGCTTGGATCATCGCCTCATCGCCAGAGAGTGCTGCCATGATCCGGAGCTCGACCTGTGAGTAATCGGCGGCGAGCAGGGTATGGTTTTTATCCCTTGGGACAAAGGCTTTACGGATCTCACGGCCGGCGGCAGAGCGCACGGGGATGTTTTGTAAATTGGGATCGCTGGAAGCGAGTCGACCCGTTGAGGCGAGTAGTTGGTGGAAATGGGTGTGGACGCGGCCGGTGCGGGCGGAAACGTGATTGGGTAAGGCATCGACGTAGGTGGATTTCAGTTTACTGGCCTCACGGTAATCGAGGATGTCAGCGACGATCGGGTGATGGGCTGCGAGAGACGACAGCGTTTGTTCATCGGTTTTAAACTGACCTGTTTTGGTTTTTTTAGGTTTCTCGACGAGTTGCATTTCGCCGAAGAGGATTTCGCCGAGTTGTTTTGGGGAGTTTAGGTTAAACGAGTGGCCGGCGGCCTCGGTGATCTGTTCGGTGAGGGTGGCGATCCGTTGGCCGAGGTTGTCACCGATGTTTTTGAGTGCGACGATGTCCAGTGAGATCCCCTCGTTTTCCATGGCAGTGAGCACGGGGAGTAGCGGGGCTTCGATGTTCTGATAGATCGGGAGCTGGCCGCATTTCTCGAGTGCGGGCCTGAGTGCCTCAGCGATCTGGTAGGTAACATCGGCATCCTCGGCGGCGTATTCCGCGAGGTCCGCCACGGGGATGAGTGCCATGTTGAGGTCCTTTTTTTTGCCCTTCTTTTTCGGGGTAGGCGCAGCCTCATCAGCCGCACCAAAGAGGTCGGCTTCGGGCTCGACGACTTTTTCCGCAAGGTCTTGAAGTTTGACTGGGGTGTACCCTAACAACGACTCGGAGACGAAGTCCATGCCGTGCCTTTGGTCGGGTGAAACGAGTGTGTGCACCAGCATCGTATCGAAAAATGGACCGCTGACCGAGTAGTCGTGGGCCAGCAACACGGAGAGGTCAAACTTCAGGTTGTGTCCGATTTTTTCCAACTTCGAGTGGAAGATGACGCCGAGTTTATCGAGCACCATCTGGGTGGTGAGCGGGCTTCCTGGGCCGGTGTGCACGAAGTAGGCCTCGTGCGCATCCGTGGCAAAGGCGATCCCAAGGATATCACAGCTTCGCGGGTCGAGCGAGGTCGTTTCCAAGTCGAAGCAGAAGCGGTCGGCGAGTGAGAGTTTTTTAGCCAGTGAGTGCAGGTCGTTGACGGTAGCGACAAGGTGGTATCGGTGATCGACGTCGGCGATGGTTTGCAGTGCTGCGGCAGCGGGGGGGGTCGGGTCCGGCTCATCTGAGCTGGAATCCGTCTGGCTTGTTGGATGATGACCTCGGCCGGCCACAAAGTCTTTGCCGTAGAGACGTTTACCGATGCCATTAAACTCAAGCTCGGTGAGTAGGGCTTGGGTGGCTGCGTCATCGCGGCCGCCAATGCGGAGGTCGTCCCAGGTGACATCGATCGGGGTGTCGAGAATGATGGTGGCAAGCAGCTTGGAGAGGCGTGCTTGATCGGCAAAGTTCTCAAGGTTTTCCTTTTGCTTTCCCTTGAGTTGGTCGGTGGATGCGAGGATGGATTCGACTGAGCCAAACTGGCCGATGAGTTTTTTGGCTGTTTTTTCGCCGATGCCGGGGACGCCTGGGATGTTATCGGACGCGTCGCCCCAGAGGCCGAGGATATCGATGACTTGTTTTGGGTCCTCGACATTCCATTGTGCTTGGATGGCCGCGACGTCGAGCAGCTCGTGGTTTCCTCCCTGCCGTCCGGGTTTCCACATGGTGGTGGTCGGGGTGACGAGCTGGGCGAAATCTTTGTCGGGCGTCACCATGTAGGTATGGATGTCGCCTTGCTGGTCGGCGCGGTGGGCGAGCGTGCCGATGATGTCGTCGGCTTCATAACCATCGAGCTCAAGCACGGGGATGCCCATGCATTGACAGAGGCGCTTGACGTAGGGGATGGCGGTGGCGAGCTCCTCGGGCATGGCATCGCGCTGCGCTTTGTATTCGGGGAAAATTTGATGTCGCGTGGTGGGTGCCTTGGTGTCAAAGGCGACGCCGACGTGGCTTGCGTCTTGGTTGTCGATGATGTCTAATAATGCGTTGGTAAACCCGAGGACGGCGGAGGTATTAAGCCCCTTGCTGGTGAGGATCGGGTTACGAAAAAAGGCAAAATGGGCCCGGTAGACGAGGGCCATGCCGTCGAGGAGAAAGAGTTTGTGCATAGTGTGATAAGAATGACTGGCAACAAGCTCTCAGAAAATACCGGAGGTGGAAAGGGTGGAGTCTGGCTGTGGTATTGATGGCACGATCGGCGGGCAGCGTGCCGTCCCTTAGGGGTTGATGCCATTGGTCCTCGCTTCAACCGCGAGCTGGAATGCCTCGCGATCGCCGTAGCGTTTGATCGAAAATTTGACACAGCGGCGCTGGCCAGGTGTGGGTGACCATGTGGCTTGCCAGAAATGGTAAGCATTCCCGTTGGCTGTAACCACGGTGATCTTGGAAACGCCGACAACACCGGATCGATTGCGGAGCGATCGTTCGCAGATGCGGGCGCGGTCGGTGATCTTGGTCAAGAGGTCATCGCGCCACTCAATGGCGGCTTGCAGGGCGCGCTCCGGCTGACCGTGACCGCGGTCGGCAAAAAATTTACCGTACTTGATGCCGCGGCGTTGGAGTCGGACTTGCCACCCGTGGGTGCCGGCACCGGGGAGGTCGATGCGGGCGATGGCGTAGTTTCCGCCAGAGGAGTCGGATGAGTTCGGCATAGCTGGGATACATGGGAACCTGCCACTGGATGCCTGAAGAAGCAAGTGGGAAGAGGGAGTCAGATGGCCCGGGTAACTCACGTGCCAGCCTATGTAACACTAACCTATTTTATAGGGTTGCTATTCAATTATGATACGCAACCCGACAAAAGACGGCAGAAAAAGAACTAAATCATGTTGTTACAGCCGGCGGCGCGTTGTCAGACCCAGTAGCGCGCCAAGGCATAGTAGCAGTGAGGAGGTGGGTTCAGGAACCGTCTGCCAGCCAATATCCCTGAGGAAGGCAAGGTCGAGATCAGTAAGTTCCTTACGTGTTCCTGTGGTGATGTCCGGATCCATGACCACTTCTTGACTCCCTCCATCCGATAGGCGTGTGCTCATGATGCTGGATGCAATATGCCCACCACCACTGTCAATGAGAGCGGTCCCAGAGCCGTATTCAGCAATGGCCTCGGATCCGAGCCAATCTGTGCCAGACACGAGGTCGTCCCATGGATTGCTAATGCCTATACCTAATGAGTGTAGCATCTCGTGCAATGCGACGCTGTAGAGGTCACTACTGCTAAGGGCGACCGATGTCGTGTGGTCTAGATGCCAAGTTGTTGAGCCGTCGTTATCAAACCAGAGGTTTCCAATTGTCGGGCCGAAGGATGTTGAATAAGTTACGCCAGCATATGGATCCCCGAATGCCCCAGTGATCGTTTCAATCACATGCCCGCCTCTTGTCATGGCTGCTGATGCACTTGCTGATGCGCTGTCAGCTGCCGCTTGCACTTGCGCTTCGCTCGGGGAGCCAGTCAAACTCGAACCGACTCCGAGTCCGACACCACCTGGTCCACCTTGTCCGAGGGTAAGTCCTCCGAGGCTCCGAGCTCCAACAAAAATGATGAATTCATTAGCGCTCAAGCTTCCTGAAAAGCTCTCGCTGCCGGCAGTGTCTGGGTTTGTATAGCTAAGTGATGGAGTGAGAGTGATCGTAGCGCCCCCCGATGTTCCCGAATACGCGGGGGAAGAACTCATGTCTAGGCTGCTCAGAGATGAGGTAATGGCATCTGAGAGATCGTTTGCGGCTGCTTGCACCGCAGCCCGGGCTGTCACTCCGTCAGAAGTTCCGGTATTAAAAAAAGAAGTCGCTGAATGTGAATAATCCAATGAGATGCTGATCCCTAAACAGGGCATCACCAGTAAGACATAGCTAAGCACTGAAGAAATGATGAGCTTCATAGAAAGCGTCATAGAGCCATGGGTATAAATTGCAATACGATTTGTGGAAAAAGAAAAATCTGGGAGTTTCGGCTGCCTTATGTGTCAGGGGTTTCCAGCGGGTGGAGGATGAGATCAACCAGCGCCCGAGAAAGTCGCTGTCCTGCAAATCGATCTGGGTGGCTGAAGCAGGCTGGGTAAAAATTGTCTCTCATTGGGTGGGGATTTGTGCTTCTACTGCCTGTGCCATGCCAGGAATTATTGTCAAACCACGCGCACGCATTTTTCACGGACACGATTGGGTGTATGCCTCTGAGATACGGAAGCTTTTTGGTGATCCGAAGCCGGGGGATGTCATCTCCCTCAAAGATTACCGAGATCGTCCGCTTGGGACCGCGATTTATAACCCAGAGTCACAGATTGTGGCGCGGAGGATATCGCGTCGTAAGCAGAAGCTCGACAAGGAGTTTTTTCAGCGCCGCATCGGTCAGGCGATTGATCTGCGTGAGCGATCGGGGATCGACCCGAAGCTTGCGCGGCTTGTCTGGAGTGAGTCGGATGCCTTGCCGGGTGTGGTGGTGGATCGCTATGGGGATCATGTTGTGATGCAGACCTTGACCTTGGCGATGTATCTGCACCGGGAGATGATTGCGGAGGCGCTTCAAGAGCGGCTCGATCCTGTATCGATTATTTTGCGTAACGACTCACCGATGCTTTCGGCTGAGGGGTTGGAGGAGGAGATTACCATGATGTTTGGCGAAAAACCGGGACCGTTTATCGTGGAGGCTTCGACGGTGGAGGGTGGGGTGAAGTTTGAAATTGATCTGCTTGATGGGCAGAAGACGGGGTTATATCTTGACCAGCTGGATGCGCATACTGAGATTGCCAAGCTGGCGAAAGGGATGCGTGTGTTGGATTGTTTTTGTAACCAAGGTGGATTTGCTCTGGCTTGTGCCAAGGCGGGGGCGGCCAGTGTCACGGCGGTCGATTCATCGGGACCCGCGATCGAGGCGACGCTGCGTAATGCCGAGTTGAACGGCGTGGAAATCAATGCGATCAAGCACAATGCTTTTGATTACTTGAAGCATTGTGAAGACGAGTATGACCTCGTGATTCTTGACCCACCGTCGTTTACGAAAAACAAAAAGAGCCTGACCAATGCGATGCGTGGGTATAAGGAAATTCATTTACGTGGGTTAAAGCTATTGAGCAAGGAGGGGATCATGGCGACCTATTGCTGTTCGCACCACGCGACCCGTGAGTTGTTTCTTGAAAATATTGTTTCCGCGTCGGTGGATGCCAAAAAATCATTACGTCAGATTGCCAGCCACGGCCAGCGATTGGATCATCCCGTGCTTCCCGCCATCCCAGAGACTGAGTATCTTAAGGGGTTTGTCTTTCAGATCATCCCGTCGCGCTAAGTGGGGAGGGATTGGCTAAACCGTAAAACGACCACCTTCTATGAAATTCACCCTTTGGATCCTCCTGTTTGCTACTTTCTGTGGGTCACTGACCGCCGCAGAGAAACCCCATTTCCTCATCATCTTCACCGATGACCAGGGGTATGGCGACCTATCCGCCTACGGCAAAACCGACATCGTCACGCCCAATATGGACCGCATCGGCAAGGAGGGGATGTTATTTACTCAGATGCGAGCCAACTGCACCGTGTGCACGCCATCAAGGGCTGCCTTGCTCACCGGCAAGTATGCGGATCGGGTCGGTGCCCCTGGTGTGATACGCACGGATCCGGATAGCTCATGGGGGTATCTCGACCCGTCCGTTCCGACCTTGGCGGATGAACTCAAGAAGGTGGGGTATCACACCGCACTCGTCGGCAAATGGCACCTCGGGCTGGAGTCACCCAATATCCCGAATGACCGTGGCTTCGATTTTTTTCACGGCTTCCTCGGTGACATGATGAATGATTATTATCACTGCAAACGTGGAGGCATTCAATTTCTGCGCAAAAACAAAGAAGTGGTAGAGCCGACCAAGCATGCCACGGACATGTTCACTGATTGGGCGAATGCTTACCTCAAGGAGCGCAGTCAAAAGCCGGACGAGCCGTTTTTTTTGTATCTTGCCTACAATGCGCCTCACTTCCCCGTTCAGCCGCCGCAAGAGTGGGTGGAGAAAGTGCGTAAGCGGGAGCCTGAAATGAGCAAGGCTCGCGCACGAAGCGTGGCCTTTGTGGAGCATCTCGATGCAGCGATTGGTCGCGTGCTCGGTGCGCTTGATACCTATGGATTAGCCAACAATACCGTGGTTGTATTCACCTCCGACAATGGGGGGTCGCTACGCCATCATCAAAATAATGACCCATGGCGTGGAGGGAAGCAGGACCACTATGATGGTGGGTTGAAAGTACCGTTTGCGATGCGCTGGCCAGGTGGCATTAAGGCAGGCACGACCAGCGATTATCAAGGGCTCGGCTTTGATATTTTTCCCACCTTTCTAGAAATCGCGGGTGCGCATGTGGATGAAGATTTGGATGGGGTCAGCTTGATGCCGGTTCTGAAAGGTGAAGCAATGAACGGATCACGGGAGCTGTATTTTGTCCGCCGTGAAGGCGGTGCAAAAGCTGGGAAGGCATACCAAGCCATCATTGCCGATGGTTGGAAGCTGATGCAGAATGATCCGTTCAGCCCGCTCGAGCTTTACCACATCAAGGAGGACCCACAGGAAACAAATAACCTCGTCTCAACGGAAAAAGAAAAGTTGAAACAATTGTCCGACCGCTTGCGTTATCATATCCAACGCGGTGGTTCCACTCCTTGGCAGAAACCATCACCGTGACCCTGCCCATCGTTTTTCCCCTTTTTTCCCTGTGAGAGTGGGGTTAGCGTAAACCTGATCAACTCATTGACTGTCTTTTCTATGAAAATCCGAAATGCTATTTTTTCTACCCTCGTCGTGATGACGCTCGTCTCAGGAGCTGAACTTTTTGCCAAGGCTCGCTCTGTGAGTCCATTCGGCCCGACTGGCCTGATGGGCACCCTTTCAAAGAAGGGAGCCAAAGTGACTCAAGTGGCTAAAGGGTCACCGGCCGACGGCAAGATCAAAAAGGGGGATGAGATTATCGGGCTTGGATCCCATTCATTCAAAGGGAATGTTCGCGAGAGCATTGCGGCAGCCATTGATGAGGCCGAAACGAAAAAGGCCAGCGGCAAGTTAACCGTGACCCTTAAAGGGGGGAAAAAGGTCGACCTACAACTCAAGGTTTTGGGTGAATACAGCAAGACGACACCCTATGATTGCCCTAAGAGTGACTTGATCATCCATCGCGCCGCTGAATATTTATCTGATCAAATCAAGCACAGCCTTGACCCTAAAAATAGGAAATCAAGGGGTCGATTCAACTCGGGTGCGACGCACAGCGCGTTGCTGGGCTTGATGGCGACGGGGGAGCAAAAATACATCGATCTGGTGGCAAAAGTGATCCAAGGCTCAGCCATGATGGCGCCGAATGTGGAGGAGATCGATGCCCAGTTGAAAGGGGAGAAACCCATGGGTTATGTCGGTTGGTATTGGGGGTATCACTGCATTTTGCTAGGTGAGTATTTCCTGCTTACGGGTGATGAATCGGTTCTTCCCGCGCTCAAGGTGTATGCGGTGAGTCTTGCCAAAGGCCAAGATGCAGGGGGAATGTGGGGGCATCGGATGGCCGTGGGGGGGCGTCTTCCAGGGTATGCACAGATGAATCAAAGCAGTCTGTCGAGTTTCATGGGGATGCTCATGGCTCAAAAATGCGGCATTGATGATCCCGACCTTCAAAAAGGAATCGAAAAAACCTATGCCTACTACTCGACCTACATTGGTGAGGGGGCGTTCAATTATGGAGTGCACGGCCCGAACAAGAAGGCGTTTAACAACAATGGGACAAGTGGATCAGGGACGATGTGTATGGCGCTGGCTGATAACCAAGAGGGAGTCAAATTTTTCTCAAGGCTGAGCTCAGCGGCTCATGGCAGTTTGGAACAAGGGCATGCGAGTAACTTCTTTAATCCTCTATGGACGCCACTCGGTGCTAACTTGTGTGGCCCCGAAGTGACACAGCAGTTTTTTAAGAAATCACAGTGGTTTAATACCACAACGCGTTTATGGGACGGCAGTTTTTCTCGTAATACAAAAGAAAGCGGCAAGGAAGGGTCACAAACAGGAGTGGCCTTGCTGAGCTACTGTCTTCCTCGCAAGGCATTGATGATCACGGGTAGATTCGCCGATTCATCTCTATGGCTGAAAGGTGATCAGGCGACTGACGTCGTGCAGATGAGTGAGATCGATTACGCGAGCAAGAGCGTGGATGAATTGATCGCGATGTTTGACAATCCATTTCCGCAGGTGCGAGGCCCTGCTGTGTGGGGGTTAAGGACGAGAGGCGACGATTTCATTCCGAAGCTCGTTGAGATGTTGGAGAGTGGTAGCCAACGCCAGAAAATCAGCGTCATGGAATACTTCGGCTACAAATGCCCCCCAGAACAGGCTCATCCACAAATTGACAAAATCGGAGCGATCCTGCGCAACGTCAAGGAGGACGTGAAGTTAAGGGTGAAAGCGGCCTCCACGCTGTCTTGTTATGGCGAAATGGCACACGCCTACTATAACGACATCCTTCAGTTTATTGTCGATGATGAGCCGGGAGATCATTTCAGAGATGCCGATCAGTCCTTAGGGCGGAGTCTGAACAACCTTTGCAGCACGCCCTTTGCATCTGGCCTCGTGACGGATAAAGAGCTCTTCTACAAGGCGGCGAACAAGTTGATTGATCACAAGCGTCAACATGGGCGAGCCGAGGGAGTTAGGATGTTATCGGATATTCCGATGCAAGATTTCGCGCCGATGGCAGGAAAGGTGATGTATATCATCAAAGATGAGGATCGGACGTATCACTCCTATCACACATGGCAGAGCACCATCGGGCCAGCGATTGAGGTATTGGCGGGCCTCAATATCAAAGAGGGATTGCCGTATGCCGCTGGGATTATCGACCGAGAAGGTGGTAAGTGGGGGTTTAAAGTGAGGATGCTTTGTGCGGCCTTGCCCAAGTATGGAGGCAATGCCAAAGAGTCCCTGGCCAAAATCAAGACAGACAAGCGGCTGAAGGATATCGAGAAAAGCAGGTTTGGCGGGATCTGGCGAAAAATGGTCAAAGCCATTGACGGTGATCCATCGCCCAAGAAGCTGATTTCTTTGGAGGATGCCTTGAACAATGGAGCGGAGTAATGGGCACGGCAATGGCCGAGTTGCCCAGTAAATAAACCATGATCAACCTTCAACGCATGATTAAGCGGCCCGTCTTCACCGTCGGGTCACTTTTTTCGATCACCATCATGATGGTGCTGCCCTGCCATGCCGACAAGGCAGCACAGCCTGCCCCTTTCCAATTACCGAAGGGAATGGAAAAACTTCTCTATGAGAACTGCTACGCCTGTCACGACGAATGGGAACAGGAAGGAGATATTCGTTTGGATCAGTTAGCGACACTCGAGCCCGATACTCGTCTCGATTTGTTCAACAAGGTGCAGGAGCAAATTTACTTCGGGCAGATGCCCCCGAAAAAAGAGAAGATTCAGCCAACCGATGCTGAGCGAACCACCATGCTCGAGTGGTTCTCGGCGGAACTTAAAAAGCACAACGCGTCCAAGCTCGAGGACAAGAAGCGAATGCCAGAGTATGCCAACTACGTCGATCATGGCAAGTTGTTCTCTGGAGAATACAAGCACCTCAAAGCCTTCACCCCAGATCGACGCTGGCTGATTAGTGAGTTCATTTTCGATGCCAAATTCAACCGCATTCTCGATCATCGGCCGATGAAAACCATCGATGGTCAAAGGAGGGGCGTTATCGGTGATAATGGTCGCCGCGCGAACTTAACAAATCCGTTCCTCTTGCCGACGAATACTGGCGTGCGTTACTACGCGAATGCCACGCTCAACGGCGGGCATCTCTTAACAATGCTGACCAATGCAAAGAATGCTGCGGTCTACATGACCGATGATCTTGCCAAGCGCGATAACAGCTACCTACCCTCGTTTAATGCTATCGTTGCGGAGGAGGATAGGCATCGCCACATCTTAGCATCTCGTGAGGAGTTTCTGAGCCACTTTATCGAGCCAGTTCTCGTGGATCTTTATAAAGAGAAACACAACGCGCTACTCCCCCAATTTAAGAGTGTTGCCGAGGAGGCACCCGCTGTCAGAGGAGTGGGGAAAACGAAGAAAGCAGGTTTCGCATCGGCAAACCCGGGTCGCACCGAAATGGAAATCGTTTTTCGCTCCATGCGCAAGCACCAGAAGCATTGCAAGACGGATGAAGAACTCATCAGGAAGTGCGAGCAGGACTGGTTCTACTTCGGCCACAATCTACGCAAGACGCAAGCACGTGTGACATTTCTTCAAGGCTACATGGAGGAATGGCGCGATGAGATTAAAACACACAAATGGGATCAGAGGTATAAGCCGCGGATCTACAGGTCACTTGATCAAGCGGAGATGAAGGTTATTGCGGACACGATCATCAAGTTCCGTAAAAAGGGAGACCGCTACCAGACCATCATTGATCAATGTATGGCGCACTGGGCACAAAAATTCGAGCAAGAGCGAGCCGCGGCTGACCCCTTGGATGATGCACTTGTTGCGAGCTTGGTAAGTCAGGTGTTCATCAAAATTCATGAGCGAGTCCCCACCGACGAGGAGGCTGGAAAATATCTTCATCTCACCAAGAGCTACATCAAGAGTTTGGGGAATCGTGCCGCAGTTCAGAAACTGATTCAGACGCTCATCCTGCGGTCTGATTTTGTTTATCGTGCCGAGTTCGGTCAGGGAGTGGCCGATGATCACGGTCGGCATAGGCTATCACCTCGCGATGCCAGCTATGCACTCGCCTATGCGATCACCGACAGTAGTCCAGACCAGGAGCTCGTGAAGGCAGTGAAAGAAGGGCGACTCAATACTCGCGAGGACTACAAGCGTCAAATCATGCGCATGCTCAAAAAGCGTGACCAGTATTATGTCATTGATGAAGGTGTACAGCGGCTTCATCACACTGCGAGTATTACCAACCTTCCGATTCGTAAGCTCAGGTTCTTCAGGGAGTTTTTTGGCTACCCGAAGATGCTGCCCATTTTCAAAGATAACAAACGCTTTGGTGGTAACTACGATATGGCCAAAGGCCGACTCGTCGGTGAAGCCGACCGTCTGGTTGAGCACATCTTAAATAAAGATAAGGAGGTTATCGAAACGCTGCTCAACACCGAGGATTTTTTCGTTTTTCACTCAGGTGACAATAAGGCGATGAAGGCATCATCAGAGCGCATTCGCAGGATTTACGAATACTTCAAGGACATGGACTGGCAGAACTTTACGGTTGAGGATCTCGCCAAACACAAGGAATTCCTAGGCGAGGTCAAGATGCGTGGTATCGACGTTAAGAGCTTGGTCAAGAAGGGGCGCCGCGACCCTGCTCGCTCATTCAAAACAGCAATGGCCAGCTTCTCGCTCCGATTCGACAAGGGGGAGTCCGCTGCCGCGCCCTACGTTTCATTCCCAGCGCACGGACCTTACAATGCCTCCACCCGTATGGGCATGCAGCTCCGGGCGCCCGAGGTTGCCAAGTTTTTCAATATCAAATTAGACGACTGGAACTACCCGGCGGCGCAGCCAGCAAAAATGATTCACCGCAAGGGGATCTTAACCCACCCAGCGTGGCTCATTGCCCATGCGCAGAACACCGAGACTGATCCCGTCGTGCGTGGTAAATGGGTTTTGGAGAAATTGTTAGCCGGCACGGTTCCTGATACGCCGATCACCGTCGAGGCGGTGGTTCCGGAGGATCACCACAACACCATGCGAACCCGACTCGCGAAAGTCACCGAGAAGAAATACTGCTGGACGTGTCACGAGCGCATGAACCCGCTTGGTTACCCATTTGAGATGTATGATGACTTTGGTCGATACCGCAAACTGGAATCACTCGAACATCCCGACAATCTGTTGAAAAAAGGCCCGAACAAAGGGGCAGCGCACGTTGACTTGCGCGACATTTATAAAACTTTACCCGTCGACAGCAAGGGCCGCTTGTTCGGGACAGGCGACAAAAAACTTGATGGCGAGGTAGGCAATGCCATCGAACTGGCTGATCGCCTGTCCAGATCGTCTCGCGTCCGCCAGTCGGTCGTTCGTCACGCCTTCCGATACTTCATGGGGCGTAATGAATTTGTGTCCGATTCAAAAACTCTGATAGATGCCGACAAGGCGTATCTCGAAAGCGGTGGCAGCTTCGATGCGCTCATCGTCTCGTTGCTGACTTCTGATTCCTTTATCTACCGAAAGCCAAGTGGCACATCTGAACATTGATTCAACCCATTCACTCACTATGCATAATCGAAGAAATTTTCTGAAATCATCCGCCTTGGCTGCTGGAGCGTTTACGCTTCCCACGTCACTTAGCGTGCTTGCCGCTGGTTCCACCGCTAGGGTGGGTCCGAGGCGATTTGTTTTTATCAGGAAGTCGAACGGTATTCGCCCAAACGAGTTGGCGCTGCCGACATTTACTGATGAAGAAAAATCCTTGGATGCGAAGAAACAGCCGATGGAGGTCGACTTGGATAAACATGAACTCCCCGAGTGGTTGCGCCCAATCGATCCATACAAAGCCAATCTTTCGATTCTTCAAGGGCTGTCCTGCAAAATGAGTGAAAACGGTCACTGGTCATACTCCTCTGTGATGGGAGCCTACAAGTCCGGTCGTAATTCACTCAGTGGGATCAAGCGTGCCACCATCGATTTTGAGCTAGCAAAACTATCTCCATCTCCTTTTGAACATGTAGAGCTTTCACTAACGGGTAGTTATAGCACGTTCCGAACGGGTATCGTTTCTGGTTATTCAGCCCCTGGGCCACATCAGCGGAACTACTGCTACGCAGACCCGCAAACAGCCTATAACGAGCTGTTTAAGTCGGTTATTAATCCAGGTGCGGTCGATTCTGACAATGCCATGTTGGAATTTCTTCAGAGTGAGGAGGTTTTTAAGTCTGAAAAATTATTAGGGTATGAGAAGCTCAAGCTTAGTAATCACATCAGCTCGATTGAAGCGATCAGGGCGCGCAACAAAAAGCTCGAAAAGATGTCGGATTCTATCGCTAGGCATATCCCCGAACTCAACCCGATTCACGCCGAGGGTGGGCCGAATGCCAGCACTCCGGAAAAGCAAAAAGCTATGACCGATATTCTGGTCGCGGCTCTCGTCACCGGCCTCACCAATGTTGTGACCTACACCATCGATGAGCTTTCTACTCCGATCAAAGGCATCAAGGGCAATGAAGGCGATCATATTTCCATTCACGAGCTTGGCCACAATGGAGGCTACAGCGGCGTGTCGGCCGAAAAAATCCGTGAGAAGATCCGCGTCGGTCACATGGAGCAGGTCGCAACGATTGTTGAACGACTGAAGGCAACTCCTGAAGGTAAGGGGAGCATGTTCGATAACACCGTGGTGATGTATTTCCCAGAAAACGGAGAAGGCCACCACAGTAAGGGTACCGAGGCACCATTCGTAGTTCTCTCCGGCGACAACTGTAAGCTTGATATGGCAGGTCGTTACATCCGACTGCCTCACCACGCCACAGAAGGTCACAAGACTATCGGTAACTGGTACACCACACTGCTCAATGCCTACGGAAACCCGATCGAGCACTACGGTGACTTTGATCTCGAAATGGCACGCAAGAAACTAGATCAACTCGGTTCCATCAAACAACTGATGGCTTGATTTGCGCCTAAACTAGTCACATGCATCTAATGCTTAGTGAGGTGGTCTGGGCGAAATGGTATGGATTAGGCGGCGTCCTAGAGGCTTTCCGCTCCGCGGTATTGTTGTTCCGGAATCATGCCTAGCGGTTCCCGTAGCTCGGTTATTCCATATCAAAGACTCCTTGTGAAATCAGGGGGCGAGAAGCGTGAAGGGGTAGATGGGCGTGTTGCGTAGCAGGGTGAAGAGGGTGATGGCTCCGATGACGAGCCCGATCCGGCACGCGTTGATCTGGGGGAGTGGAGGGGCGTTTTTACCGAGCAGGGTCATCCTGACAAAGGTGAAAACGATGACGGTCATGATGACCCCCAAGCCGGTCATGAGCATGGCGTTGAAGCCCATGGCCGCGATCCAATCGCCGCTGACGATCCTTTGCGCGCAGCGGGTGCCCCCGCAGCCTGGGCAGTGGAGGTCCGTAAATTTTTTAATGGCGCACTGGGTTGCCTCGCCCTGTAGTTGATCGGTGACGGCAACAAAAAGAAACAGCCATCCGGGCACCAGCACGAGCAGGAGCAGCGGCCAGAGGGGACGGGTTTTCACAGTGCTACGATCGAGTGGCTAGAAAGATGAGCTTTCCGCTGCAATGCCAATGATGAAAAAGACAACGATGAACAAGGACATGGCAATACCGAGGTAGCCGGTGATCAGTCCGGCGATGGCCATGCCTTTTCCTGAGACGGGGGTCGGGCTGTTTTTTATTTTTTTGAGCGACATATGACCGCAGATGACGGCGGGTAGGCCGAAGAGTCCGCCGAGCCAACAGGTCATCACCGCCAGGATACCACAAACAAGGCTGGCAATGGAGAGCCCGTCCGTCGGGATGATTCCTTGGTAGGGTGGTTGCCCCGAATAGGTCTGTGGTGAGGCGTAAGGGGTGGCGTCACTTTTCGGGCTGCCCGCGCCCGCAGTGGGCTGGAACTCGGGCACGTCGCTCAGCGGTAACCAGTCGGTCATGCCATCGCGCCAGATGATGGTGGTGGGCTCGATCCTGCCGGTCGCGATGAGGTTGCGGATTTCCAAATCGGAAACGGGGCCGTGTTGGGTGTTGTCTTTGCCGTAGAACCAGTCTGCCATGATGGGGTGAGCATCATCGAGATCGAGCGATGGTGCAATAGCGAATTTCCCCTCGGGGAGGTGGATTTCATGCTGGGGTGTGCAAATTTTGGGGTTGCCCAAGTGTCGTGGGCGATACTTACTGGCGAGGTATGACGACACTGGCTATCGCTCTTGGGGCATTCATTCTTTATATTCTGGCATACAACACATATGGCAAGTGGTTGGGGCAGAAGATTTTCAAGCTGGATGCCACGGCCAAGGTGCCATCGATTGAGCTTCAGGATGGCAACGATTATGTGCCGACGAGTAAGGGGGTTGTTTTTGGGCACCATTTCACATCGATTGCGGGGACGGGTCCGATTGTCGGTCCGGCCTTGGCGGTGATGTGGGGGTGGGTGCCGGCCTTGCTTTGGGTGTTATTGGGTTCGATTTTTATCGGGGCCGTGCATGATTTTGGGGCGCTGATTGTATCGATGCGCAACAAGGGTCAGACTGTCGGCGATATCGCCGGGCGGGTGATTTCGCCGCGGGTGCGCGTGTTGTTTCTGCTGATTCTTTTTATGGCGTTGACCATTGTGTTGGCGATTTTTGGTTTGGTGATTGCGGCCGTTTTTAAAGCTTACCCGCAGTCGATAGCCCCCTGTTTATTTCAGATTCCCTTGGCGGTGGTGATTGGGTTGCTGATTCATCGGAAGGGCGGCAATATCATGTGGGCCTCAGTGGTGTCTCTGGTGGTGATGTATCTTTCGGTTCTCTACGGTGACGTCGGCTGGCTCGCACAGATGAATAGCTACCTCAAAGACTGGGACCTGATGACCTGGGTGAGTGTGTTGCTAGTCTATTCCTACGTAGCCTCCGTGCTGCCGGTTTGGACGCTTTTGCAGCCGCGCGATTATATCAACTCACTGCAGCTACTCAGTGCGCTTGGTTTGATTGTGGTGGGGCTCGTTGTGGCGGGTCTGTTTGGTGGTGCTGCCGTTGACGGTGCGCGCCCGGCGCTTGAGATTGCGGCGCCGAAGTTGGAGACGTCACTGGAGGCGAAGCAGATACCGATGATTTTCCCCTTTCTATTTATCACGATCGCCTGCGGTGCGATCTCGGGTTTTCACTGTCTGGTGTCATCGGGCACGTCATCCAAGCAGCTGCGTTGCGAGACGGACGCCCGATTTGTCGGGTATGGATCCATGTTAACCGAGGGTTTTCTTGCAGTGTTGGTGATCCTTGCCTGTGTCGCGGGGCTCGGTTTGGGGATTGGGGATGGGTCGGGAGGAGTTTTGCTTGGCTCCGATGCCTGGGATGCACGTTACACGGGCTGGACGACGATGAGTGGATTGGGGGCCAAAGTGGGTGCCTTTGTCGATGGCTCAGCGAACTTTTTGAAGGCCCTTGGGATTTCCGGTGGCTTTGCGACCGCTTTGATGGGGGTGTTTGTGGCATCATTTGCCGCGACAACACTCGATACGGCCTGCCGGCTCCAGCGGTATGTGGTGCAGGAACTTGCGGCATGCTTGGTTAGGCGCGAGCCCGATGAGCATTCGGATGGCTCAAGCGTGAGCGCCATTTCCCTGAATGGCAACCCGCTGACGTGGTTGGTGAATAAACATGGCGCCACCATTTTTGCCATCGCGGTGGCGTGGTGGATGGCGTCTCTGCCGTCCGCTGTCGATAAACCACCCGGGACCGGGGGATTGATCCTCTGGCCACTTTTCGGAGCCATCAACCAGCTGCTGGGCGGTCTCGCATTTCTCGTGATCATTTTCTGGATGCGCCGCCAGCGCATGACGCTTTGGTTTGTCGTTGTGCCGGCTTTCTTTATGTTGATCCTGCCTGCTTGGGCGATGGCCTACCAGATGTTTGGGCAGGCGATTGGTTCGACCCAGAGTTGGCTCGAGCAAGGTCGCTGGCTGTTGGTCGGCATAGGCGCAATCTCTATCATTCTGGAAGGCTGGATGGTGATCGAGGCGATTGTGGCATGGAAGGCGCTGGGAAAGCTCCCGGGTGGAGCTGAAAGGAATGAGGGATGACCCATGCAGGCGGCGGCACACACAAATTCAATGAAAGCAAGAATGATAGCCAGCTGGGTGGGTTTCGCGTTGGCCATGAGCGTGACCTGCTTGGATGCGGCACCCGTGCATTTGGTTGATCAGCCGGTGGTGAGTCACCAACGCCTCGATGATGGCGTGATCTTGCTGGACTTCGGCACGGTGGCATTTGGGAACCTCAAGGTGGATGTTCCCAAGTCGGTATCGGGTGGGCTTAAGTTTCATTTTGGAGAAGCCCAAAACGACGGTAGGGTCGATCGTAAGCCGCCGGGGACGGTCCGATACAAATTGGCGGAGGTAAAATGGACAGGTGGGGAGGATGCCATCGTCGCTCCACCGGCTGATTGGCGTAATACTCGGCATCCTAGTGCGGTGTTGACGCCAAAAGATTGGGGGGTGATTCTGCCATTTCGCTGGGTCGAGGTCGAAGGCTGGAAAGGTGAATTTGATCCCAGACGGATCGTGCGCCGATCCAGTTATCTTAAGGCCTGGGATGATACGGCGGCGGATTTTGAGTGTTCAGACGAGACCCTCAACCGCATCTGGAACCTGTGCAAATACTCAATCAAGGCGACGACGTTTGCTGGCGTCTACGTTGATGGCGATCGTGAGCGCATTCCCTATGAGGCGGATGCTTACCTCAACCAATTGAGTCACTATTATACGGATACGGACAAGCAGATCGCGAGGGATACCTATGATGGCTTAATGGAGAAACCGACGTGGCCGACAGAATGGGCACCCCACATGGTGTTTATGGCGCATGCGGATTGGATGTATACCGGTGGTGTGGAGTGGATCAAACCGCGTTACGAAGCTCTCAAAACGAAGTTGTTGATTGACCGTGTTGGTAAAGACGGCTGGGTGGTCAGCAACATGAGCCAGCAAGGCAAGGGGCACCGTAAGGGGCAGCGCGATATCGTTGATTGGCCCAAGACCGAGCGCGATGGTTACCAATTTCAAGAGGTCAACACGGTGGTTAACGCCTTCCACTTAGAGGCCGTCAGGATGATGGCGGATCTTGCTGCGGCGCTGGGTAAGACGGATGATGCCAAGGCGTATTACAAACGTCACAGTGCGGGTGTGAAGCGCTTTCATCAGGCGTTATGGATGCCCGAAAAAGGAGCGTATCGCGATGGCATCGGCTCGGATCACACAGCCGCTCATGCGACTTTTTTCCCGTTGGCCTTGGGTTTGGTTCCGGAGGGCTGCCGCGATGCAGCGGTGAAGTTTCTCAAAACCAAAGACATGGCGTGCTCGGTGTATGCGGCCCAGTATTTGATGGAGGGGTTGTTTGAGAATGGGGCTGCCGATTATGCCTTGGAATTGATTGTCGCTAAGGGTGACCGCAGTTGGCGCCACATGGTGGAAAGCGGCACGACCATCACCTGGGAGGCGTGGGATCAAAAATACAAGCCGAACCAAGATTGGAATCATGCTTGGGGTGCGGCGCCAGGGAATTTACTGCCGCGATACGTGTTGGGTGTCGAGCCTACCGCGCCGGGCTGGAAGACGTTGAGTATTGCGCCGCGGCTTGGTGACCTGACCCGGGCCAGCGGCAAGGTCCCTACACCCCATGGCTCGGTCTTTGTTTCTTGGACGCGGAAGGGTGACCTTTTTAATATCAGTATGGTCATCCCCAAGGAGTGCACGGCTCAGTTTTCACTTCCTGATCAAGCTGCGTCAGCCATCAAGCATCTGCGGCCGGGGAAACACACGCTGCAAGTCCAATTAAAGTCATCGGTCCATTGACTCCCCCAAGACCTCGTAGCTTCTGACGTGTTATCTTCCTCAGCGTCATGGGTTGAGCATACAAAGAACGGATAGCGCGGAAAATTGTATGGTTTAATGACGTAGTATCTGTTAACGAACCCCATCTATGAAACCCGTATTTACTCATGTTGCCCGTCTTTTTGGCCTTTTGGTGATGGCCTCCCTCTCGACTCATCTCCACGCCAAGCCGCTCAAGGTTTATATTCTCTGTGGCCAGTCGAATATGGAGGGTCACGCTCAAACCAAAACCTTTCCGGCTGTGGCCAAAGATCCCAAGACCAAGGGGCTTTACGATCAAATGGTCGATGCAGATGGTAAACCCGTGACGCTGGACGATGTCTGGATTGCCTATTCCTTCGGAAACTTTACGGGTGATCCCGTCGGTAAACGGTCAGGCAAACTGACGGCAGGCTATGGCAGCCAGCACCACATCGGCACTGGCAAGATCGGTCCTGAATTTACTTTTGGCATCACGATGCATGAACTCCAGGGCGAACCGATTTTGTTGATCAAGGACGCATGGGGCGGCAAGAGCCTGATGGTCGATTTCCGTCCGCCCAGCGCTGGCAAACTTGGCGATGAGAAGCAGCAAGAGAAGGCAGGTCGCTACTACCGCTTATTGATCGAGCACGTGAAAGAAGTTCTTGCCAATCCCAAGGCCATCTACCCAGATTACAATGCCAAAGAGGGCTACGAGTTGGCGGGTTTTGTCTGGTTCCAAGGTTTTAATGACATGGTCGGCCCCTACCCGAAAATGCAGTCAGAGAAGAGCAAGAAGGGCGGCAAAGATTATTCTGAATACAGTCGCTTGATGGCTTGTTTCATCCGCGATGTGCGCAAGGAACTTAAGGCACCCCAATTGCCCTTTGTGATCGGTGCGCTAGGGTGCGGCGGTGAATCGGCAACGGATAGCGCCATCGCATTCCGCAATGCCATGGCCGCCCCAGCAGAGAAGGAAGAATTTAAGGGCAATGTTGCTGCGGTCTTTACCCACCATTATTGGCCAAATGAGCTCGACGCCGTCACCGCCAAGGCCAATGGCGTGAAGAAGCGCTTTCACCCTCGCTCCAAGGGGCTCAAAAAGTTGCAGGGGGACGAACGCAAGCAGGCCCAAATGCAGTTGAATAAAGACATGGCGGCAGCCATGGACAAGGCATTGACCGATGACGACAAGTGGCTTCTTGATAATGGTATTTCCAATCGCAGTTTCCACTACCATGGCTCCGCCAAGTTCTTCGCTCAAATTGGTAAAGCCTTTGCCGAGACGCTGGTAAAAATGGAGAAGTAAGTGATCGCTGGATGTCCTAAGTCGGCGGCAGCATCAGGTCGCCGTTACACCTGGCCACAGCCTTTCCTCTGCGGGTCCTGTTCTTTTTCCCTCGATGGGGGATTTTTTCCTCGATTCGTAGGGAGTTTGGTCTAGACATGGTGGGTGATCTGAGTAAGCTTTACGCCCCATGCGCGTTCTATTATTGAGCCTCCTCATACTGGGTTGCTCAGGTCTTTCTGAGTTCGCACCCGTGGCTGATGCTGCACCCTCATCGGGCAATCAGTATCACGTTATTCTGTGCGGTGGTCCGGCCTTGAGGAAGTGGGAAAATTTGCGGATTGAGAGAGACCAGCACGACCGCTGGTGGGCGAATTTTGTGCGTGCCTCGACGTTGCGGATGGTTGAGATCCGGCGGGCGTATGGGAAAACGGCCAACATCACATGGATTGTTTATCGTCCGGCGTATGCCGCCCGCGGTCGCGAGGACGGGAAACCCTACACCACGTGGATGACCGAGCTTGCCGCGAAAAGAAAGGTCAGCTTGGTCTGGGTGTCCGACGGCGCTGGCGCCATCAATGCGATCAACCGCCATCCAGCCCGTTCGATCATCAATTTCGACTTTTTTGGGCACTCGAACAAGTATTGCTTTTTACTCGATTACAGTGGCGAGATCATAGGTGCGAGTAAGGCGTGGATCCACCAGAACGATCTCACTCGGATTCGCCGCAGCGTTTTTTCCCGCAATGCCCATTGCCAAAGCTGGGGTTGCCATACAGGCGAAAGTATGAGTGCCTACTGGAAACGAGCCACCGGTCAGACCATGATCGGGGCAAGAGGAAAAACCAACTACGAGCCACTGAGCCAAGGGCGTATGCCTTCGGTTTCGGGGAGCTGGGTGCGCTAGGCACCCGCCATAATGACTGATATCACCAACACAAATCATGAAATACGACGAACTTAAACGCATCTATGACCTTCCCTTTTTTGAGCTGTTCCAAAAAGCTCGCGAAGTCCACGTGGCCAACTGGTCGGCGGACGAAATTCAACTTTGCACGCTGCTCTCGATCAAGACCGGCGGCTGCTCGGAGGATTGTTCGTATTGCTCGCAATCGTCCCGCCACCAATCAGAGATTCAACGTGAACCGCTGATGGAGCTCGACGCCGTAATGCAGCGGGCCACGGCCGCGCGGGACAGTGGTGCCACGCGATTTTGCATGGGCGCTGCGTGGAAGGGCGTGCAGACAGGGACTCGGCAGTTTAATGAGGTGCTTGAGATCGTGCGCAATGTGGCCAAGCTTAATATGGAAGTCTGCGTCACCCTCGGTGAGCTCGGACCTGATGAAGCGAAGCAGCTGAAAGATGCCGGAGTCACGGCGTATAATCACAATCTGGATACCTCCCGCGAGCACTATCCGAATATTGTGACGTCGCACACATATGACGACCGACTGAAAACCATTCGTCACGCGCAGGATGCCGGGATGAGCGTGTGTTGTGGGGGTATTTTGGGATTGGGGGAAACGGTGGAAGATCGCTTGAAAATGATCGAGGTGATTTCCGAGTTCAACCCGCAGCCAGAAAGTGTGCCGATCAACTCCTTGATGCCCATGCCGGGAACGCCACTCGCCGAGGCTCACTCGGTGGATATCTTTGATGTGGTCAAAATGGTCGCCGTGGCACGCATTGCCTGCCCAAAGGCGAAGGTGCGCCTGTCCGCTGGCCGCAGCCAGATGAGTGAAGAAGGCCAGACGATGTGCTTCTTCGCCGGTGCTAACTCGATTTTTTATGGAGAGAAATTGCTCACCACTGAGAACTCCGCGATTCAAAGAGACTTGAGCTTGATCAGTAAACTGGAAATCAACCCATTGAAGCCGAACCCAGAAATGAATTCTCCCGAGGTTGAGTGTGATAAGGAGCTCGCTCCCTGTTGCCAATAAATCAACCGACTCAGAGGCCGACCGCATAACGAGACCTGTAGCCATGAACGTCGCCATCACCGGCATTGGCCTGACCAGTGGTCTAGGCGACGGTGCGGATGGGCACGCGGAAAAAATATCCGCTGGCCAGCACGCGCTGCGCCCACTCTCCGGACTGTTTGGTAAGGAATCGAAGTATGCCCACCTGAATGCCTCGTGGATTGAAAACAGAAAGCTCATGGTGTCGCGTAAGTGGGCACCGGCGTCGATGCTTTCTCTTCACGTTGCGAAGCAGGCGATCTCAGATGCTGGCTTGACCGATGCGGAGGTGGCTGATGCCGCCGTGATCGTCGGGAGCAGCCGCGGTAATGTCGCTGGCTGGGTATCGCCATGGCCGACCCGTCGGCCGTTTAACCTGATGGCCGCCAGTAATTCGATGCACGGCGAGTTGGCGTCGGTGGTGAGTATTGAACTCGGGATTCACGGTCCGTGGCAGGTGATCTCCAGCGGCTGCGCGGCAAGCCTTGATGCCATGGGGATGGCGTGGATGATGCTCCAGCAGGGGGTCGTGAAACGTGCCATCGTCATCGGTGTGGAGCTGCCACTGATTCCCGAGGTGGTGCAGGCCTACGAGCGCACCGGCGTGTTGGCCACTGGCCCCGTCAACGACCCCTACTCGCCGGACGCGGGTGGTTTTTTCCCTGGAGAAGCAGGTGCGGCCATCGTGATGGAATCTGCTTCAGCCTTGTATGATCGACGCCAAGCGATGGAGTCATCCTACCCGGGCGGGCATCTCAGTTCGGGAAATGGAGTGGATGCACTAGCTCGCTCGATGGTCCAGATGACTGGCTACTGGTGTAACTCAGATGCAGCCTCTCCCATTGGGATGCCAACCGATGGTGCTGGTCTGCGCGATTGTCTCAACATGGCACTCACTGATCTCAAGGACCAATCTAAGCTTGCTGCGATTTGCCCGCACGCCAGCGGCACCCTGCTGCATGGCAAGGCAGAGCTTGCCGCGCTGCGCGCCGCATTGCCTGACGATCAAACGATTTCCCTGCACCCGCTTAAGCCATTTACCGGTCATACCGTGGGCGCCAGTGGGATCTTGGATTGCGCCATCCTCGGCCATTACCTCCGTGAGTCTCAACTTCCCCCGAACCTTCCTGGTATTACGTGCCCCGGGGAACCGTTTTCACTTGAGGCGAACGACTTGTCGCCAGAGGGGTCGACCGTGCTGAAAATTGCGGTCGGTATGGGAGGGCATAACTCGATTGTTTCACTCCGCTCACCCTCACGGACATGAGGCATCTCTACGTCTCCATTGCGGAACAACGACTCCGACTTCATGATGAGAGTGAACTGGTCGCCGACTATCCCATTTCTAGCGCGGCCAATGGAATCGGTTTTCAAGAGGGCAGCTACTGCACGCCAACGGGTCGATTCGAGATCAGTGAAAAAATGGGCGATGGCGAGGCGATAGGAACCATTTTTAGGTCGCGACAACCTATTGGGGTGTGGGACGGGACGCCCTGTGATGATGATCTTGTGCTCACGCGTGTCCTGCGCTTGCACGGGCTGGATGCAGAAAATGCAAACAGCATGGAACGCTATATTTACATTCACGGCACCAACCAAGAGCACCTCCTCGGCCAACCAGCCAGTTGCGGGTGTATCCGGATGAGCAATCAGGATGTGATCGATCTCTTTGATCGGGTCGAGCTGGGAGCCCCGCTTGTGATCGGGTATTAGGAGAGTTCCTTTCGCACATGCGCAAGCAGCTGCTGGCACCCATCCTCGATCATATCAGCCACTTTTTCAAATCCCTCGCCATTTCCATAATAAGGGTCGGGGACATCCGTAACCTGATGATCGAGATCGTCACAAAAATCCGTAAAGCGGATCACCTTGTCGCGGTGGCTTCCGTCGGGGTCGAGCGCTGTGACGTGTCGGTAGTTATCCGTGTCCATCGTCAGGATGAGATCGTAGTTTAAAAAATCATCTTCGGTGAACTGCCTCGCCGTGCCGCTGCTCGGGATGCCTCGGTTCTGCAACGTTTTTTTCATCCGCCGATCCGGAGCATTGCCAATCTGGTAGTCGTGGGTGCCTGCCGAGTCGGTGTGGATTTTACTCTCTAATTCAGCCGATTCGACGAGATGGCGGAAGATGTTTTCACCGGCGGGTGATCTGCAAATGTTGCCGAGGCAGACAAAAAGCACATTAAAAGGTGTTCTTGGCATGATGCATGGATGCTGTAGAGTTTTTGCCATGCTGGCAAGGATGAGATCGTGGATTTGTGGATGGGTCATTATGACAGGGATCATCCACGCTGATGATGTGCGCCCACATGTGATGGTCCTCGTCGCTGACGGTAGCGAGGTGGCCGCCGTCCCGAGTCTATCGGCTCGCCGTGTGCTCAATACGCAGCTTGTTACTCAAGAAAATGCTGACTCGAGCGAAGTTGCTTGGCGCCGTTCTCAAGGTGATTGTGTGCTTTCCCCCGGTCGAGTTGCCTGCTTTTCAGCCTTGTTATACGGGCATCATCCATTGTGGTCGGGGGTGGTGTCGGATCATGATTGGAGGCGCAGGGCTGCGAAGTCGATGACCCGTTTAAGTCTGATCGATCGTTATCAGGCGGCAGGTTACGTCAGCTTGTCTTATGGCTCAGGGCGCGAGGGATCAACCTTGATCGACCCCTGGGGAGCGGGGGATGATACGGGGGAGGAAGCTGAAAATGCCCGGAAGGGGTTGGGGAAAGCCTTCAGTGGAGAGAAGCCGATGTTTTGTATCATCCGTCAGGGAAGTGATTTTGATGACGCGGCGCTGGCTGGGTTGATGCGGCACCAGATTCTTTCCCTGGCGAAATCCAGCACCCGCCCGACGGTAGTTCTGATCGTCAGGATAAAACCACATACAGCCCCGGTGAAGCGTGGCCGTGTTCCGGACAGATACCACTATCCGGCGGATTGGTATTTTTATCATTACGGCGAAAAGGGCGGGTTCATAACGGGTGCCGAGATGTTTAAGGCATCGAAAACAGACAGGGAGCTTCACGATGGACTCGTTGGGTTGTTGGAAAACGTGAGACCATCCTCACCCGACTATCGGGTTTTTCATAAAGCCAACTGGCCTCCGAACGAGCCCCCCGAAAAATACCGCCACCGTGGCTCACTCGTCATCGGCCAAGGGCATGCCCTCGTCGATGGGTTACAACTTTTTCCCGCCACCCCCAACCTCGAGCCCGATCTCAGTCGACCGCTCGATATCGCTGCTCACCAAGCACTTCATGCAAAACTCCTTACTCAGCACGCCCGATGGTGGCAGAAGGCACGTAAGGCACTTCATGACCCGCGCGCTTTTCGCGTCGGTGAGGAGGATGGGAAACCGACCCGACTTACCGCTCTCGACTGGCGACCCTCAAAGATAATTCACCAGGACGGAACATTGCCAGCCTCTCAACCTCTCGTCTATCAGAAGGATTTAGTGGCCATATTACATGGCCTGACCGATCAAAAATACCGTGAATCCTTCCCTGCCTACTCTGGGAGTTTGTCAGTGAATATCACCCGGCCGGGACGTTATCAAATGACAGCGCGCCTGTTACCCGCAGAGGCGCAAAAACCAGAAGAAAAACCCTTGGCGCAGCTTCAGGGTGGGCGTGCGTTTTTTCGCCTTGGTGGGAATCAGATCCAGTTACGCCTCCAGAAAGGAGCATCGGCTGTTTCCGTATTCACCGATGCGGACGCCGGCGTCACCGACCTCGAGTGCGGGTTCACCGGTCAACTAGCACTCGAACGTGAACTCGGTGCATTCTTTGTCGAAATTAAACGCGTCGGCGATAAAAAATTCGACCTCAAAGTGAAACCTACCATCGAGAAATCACCCGAGAAGTAGGGCGATTTCTTCGCCGGGACCGTGAACGCCCTCGATCAGGATACCTTCGACGTCCGCGGTCTTGGATGGACCCGTTGCCCAAATGATGTTAGGGCTTGAGCCAAAAGCGTCAATGGCATCTGGAATCGTCCGAAGAATGTCTTCATTCTGGAGCACCCCGACATGCACCCACGGGCTGAGGGCCGCGAGCCGGTCCGACGTTTGTTCGTCATTGAGGATCAACGTGCCACTCTCAGCGATCGCCCCGGTGGCACGTGTGATGCCAAATGTGTAATCCTCATAGCGCGTCCGGTCATACTCGGTCTCGACGCCCATCCCCGCTTTGACCAAGTGCTCACCGACCTCGTCCATCAGGGCGGGGTCGCAGTAGCCGTGGACATTTTCTGTTTCCTTGAGAAGCGTAATCAGAGCATCGATCGAATCCATCGGCTTGCCATTTACGGCAGAAAAATTCCGGCTAAACGTCTCCCAGTGGTTGGCTCCTTCCAGCTTGGGTGCGGAGTGGACGAGGCTGACGTCGTAGTCAGGAAGGGGCGTCTTCTGGGCAACGGCATCGGTGGCCTGCTTGATTTTGGAGAAAATAGATGATCGTGACATAAAATGATGATCGGGATGGGATCGGCATCAGCCTACTGGATGCGCACCCGCTTGCCTAGTCTCGAGTCTGATTGTGGAAAAATAATCCTTGTCCGCCATGGCGTGAATATCCAGCATATGTAGTCGGTGAACCTCTCCCGTGCACTCACCCACACGTGAAAGATCATAGCAATTATTTCGTAGTATCAGCATGATCAACAAACAAACTGGCTATTCCATCTTGATGACGTTAGCACTTGCCTGCTTGGTCATTCCCGCCATGGCGGACAAGGACACTATTTCGCTCGCCGGAACTTGGGGGTTCCAGCTTGATGGTGAGGACGTTGGGTTTGACCAACAATGGTACACTAAAAAACTGCAGGATACCGTCAAACTTCCCGGTACGACCGATGAGAATCATAAGGGGGTTCTTAAAAATGAAGAGTGCGTCGACCGGCTTTCCCGTGTCTGGTATTGGAAAGGGCCCGCTTGGTACCAACGCGAGGTGACGATCCCAGAATCTTGGAAAGGTAAAAAGATCACCCTGCTCCTCGAACGCACAAAAAATACGCGGGTCTGGGTCGACCAGACATTCTGCGGTTGGCACGATTCACTGAGCGCCGCCCAGATTTTCGATGTCACCCAAGCGATGACGCCGGGTAAGCACACCATCACCGTGGTGGTCGATAACGCGAAACTGCCACCAGTCGGCCCATCCCACGCGGTCGACGAACGCACCCAGACGAACTGGAACGGAATCATCGGGAGGCTCGAACTCACCGCCACCGATCCCGTCTGGCTCAAGGACGTACAAGTTTATCCAAACGCGGCAAAAAAAGAAGCGCGTGTCCGTGTGACGATCGGTAATATCACCGGTCAACCTGCCTCGGGAAATATCACCATCGGCTGCAAAAGCTACAACGTCGAAAAACCGGCGTCGTTTAACACGCAGGTGGTCAAGGTGAATGAAAAGGACGTCATGGAGTTCACCTACAAGCCAGGCGATAACGTACCGCTCTGGGACGAGTTCGAACCCGCGATGCTGCGTCTCGATGTGAAACTTGAAACCCAATCGGGCAACAGTTCATTTGCCGATAAAAAATCCGTCAGTTTCGGAATGCGTGATTTCAAGAAGGACAGAAACCTGATCAAAATCAACGGCAAGACGGCTTTTCTGCGTGGCCGGCTGGATTGCGCCAATTACCCACTGACCGGCTACCCACCGATGGATAAAGCCGAATGGCTACGGATCTTCAAGATCACTCTGGACTGGGGGATCAACCACTACCGGTTCCATTCGTGGTGCCCACCCGAGGAGGCATTTCAGGCGGCCGACGAGCTGGGCATTTATTTGCAGCCGGAAATTCCAAGCAAACGCAGTGGCTACAAAACATTAGAAAATACGGAGGCCGCACACTGGAACGTCGACCGACTCGATGTCGCAAGCACAGAAACCAAGGTCACGCTCTACGATTACGCCAAGCGAGAGGGTGAGCAGATTTTCGAACAATTTGGCAACCACCCGTCATTTGTCATGTTCACTCTTGGCAACGAACTCGGCCGGAACCAGGGGATGTTTGAAATGGTGGATTATTTCAAGAAAATCGACCCGCGCCGCCTCTACGCCCAAGGGGCGAACAACGTGCACTGGAACCCAAGCCTCGCTGTGGGAGATGAGTTTTGGATCACTGGGAAGGTGGAGAAAAAATCCAAACCTCTCCGCGGTTCGTTCTCGCTCTTCGATTTTCCTAACCCACCGATCGAGAGCCTGTCACCATCGACGCTGTTTGATTTTAGCGAGTCGATCCAAGGTATCCAAGTGCCGATGATTGGTCACGAAACCGGCCAGTTCCAAGTCTACCCCGACTACCGAGACATCCCGAAATTTACCGGGGTGGTGAAGGCAAAAAACTACGAAATTTTCCGCGATCGACTCAAGGAGGCGGGGATGCACGATCAAGCACACGATTTTGTGATGGCCTCCGGCGCGCTCGCGGCGATCTGTTACCGTGAGGACATTGAGATGGCACTGAGGACGCCAGGCTTCGCGGGTATTCAGTTGCTCGATATCCAAGATTTCCCCGGCCAAGGGACCGCACTGGTCGGGATGCTCAACGATTTCATGGAATCCAAGGGAGTGATCGAGCCGGAAACCTGGCGTCAATTCTGCAGTGAAACCGTGCCGCTGCTAAGGATGAAAAAATACACCTGGACGAGCGATGAGACGTTCCTCGCCCGCGCCCAGGTCGCCCACTACGGGCCGGCTGATATTGAAGACGCGCAGGTCACCTGGACGGTGACCGGTAGCCAAGGCAAAAAAATCGCGGGTGGGGCCTTCGATAAAGTCACCATCCTACAGGGTAAGGTGTTTGACATCGACATGTTCGCTCTGCCGCTGGACAAAGTGACCACGCCGCAGAAACTCACCATTTCCTTGGCGATCGTGGGCACAAAATACCGTAACGATTACAGCATCTGGGTCTATCCACCAATGGTTGATACGAAAGCACCTGCCGGCGTGATGGTGACGGATAGTTTTCAGGCAAAAAAAACCAAGGCACACCTCGCCAAGGGAGGAAGCGTCCTGCTGCTGCCCAAACATGATAATCTCCCTCACAGCATCCAAGGTGGATTCCAGTGTGACTTCTGGTCGCCGATGTTCAGCATGTCTGCCAAAAAACGTAAGGTTGCCTATCCCGCACCCGGCACGCTCGGATTTCTCTGCGATCCCAAATCACCCGCCTTCGCTGGGTTCCCCACCGAGTTCCACACCAACTGGCAGTGGTGGCACCTGCTGAAAAACTCACGCCCGATCAAATTCGACGGCACCCCAGACGACTATCGCCCGATCGTCCAGATGATCGACAACTTTGTCCGCAACAGCAAACTCGGGCTGATCGCCGAAACCAAAGTCGGTAAAGGAAAGATGCTCATCTGCGCCGTCGACCTGCTCAGCCATCAGGATAAACCTGAAGCTCGCCAACTCCTCCACAGCCTGCTGCAATACACTGGGTCGAAAAACTTTGCCCCCAAGGCCGAAATTAAAGGTGAATTACTCAGCCAACTCCTCCCGCAATAACAATCATGAAACGTCGAAATTTCATCAAAAAAACAGCCAGTGCCACGGCTCTATCTCCCTGGCTCCAGCCATTTGCCAATGCCGCCGGAGAAAAGAGTAAACCATTCGGCCCTGGTGATTGGGGCGGCGTCACCATGGACGATGTGCGTGGCTTGTTTGAAAGCGATAACAAAGAGGCCAAAAAACTCATGGATCGAGTCATGGCCAAATGTGTGCTTGATAGAATCCTGCCGCCGATGTCACCCATGACGCAAAACTGGGTCTACCCTGGCGGACCTTATTATAAAGGCCAATGGATCTGGGACTCGATGTTTGTTGTGGATCTCTTAAGCCTCTTCCCCAGTAAAAAACAGGCGATCCGCGATATCTTCAAAAACTACTGGGACTTCCAAGACCGCTGGAATAAAGTGATGCCAGAATACGCCCACGACATGGTTACTGTGTCGATTAAGACCGCCCCCCAACCCGTCCGCCAGTTCTCCCAAATCGCGATCCTCGCTTGGGGTGTCGAGCGCGTACATCGTCGTAATGGTGATAAGGAGCTTATCAAACAATCCCTAGATCGACTCGAAAAGTTTCACGACTGGTATTGGCGCGAGCGCGATGTCACCAACGTCGGACTTTGCTCCGTCGGTGCCTACAGCGGAGAAGTCCAACACGCACGTTGGGAGACATTCGATTACGAATGTAACATGGACGACCTCAAACTCACCAAACACCCGACCCGCAAGGGCACGAACGAAGGTGAGTGGTATGGGAACATCTGTGTGACTGGAAACACTTCCTACCTGATCATGGGGGAGCGTAGCCTCGTCAGACTTGCCAACATCGTCGGTGATAAAGCAATGGCTGCGCGTCGTCAAAAACGGATCGATCAATCTGTCAATGCCATGCGTGAACACATGTGGGATGAGAAAAAGGGTGCGTTCCTCTCGGTTCAGCGCGATACCTTGAAAAAGGTTCCCGTTGCCACCATCAGTAGCTGGCTTCCACTCACTGCCGGTGTCGCTACCCCGGAGATGGCAAAGCGCATGGCTGAGGTGTATGGCTCCCCTGCATGGCAGACCCCGCTCCCCGTGCCAACTTGCGAACTTACCGATTCACGTTGGAAATCGAGTGGGTTCTGGCGCGGCGACGTCTGGCCGTCCGCCAACTATCAGATCGCCTGCGGCTTCGCCGACTACGGGTATAAAGACATCGCCGCGGACATCGCTGATAAAACAGTCGCGAACGCCATCAAAAATGGCATCAACGAACACTACGACTCCGTGACCGGCAAGGGCCTTGGTATCAAGGACTACTGCATGAGCAGCACCATCGGCACTATGATGCTCGATGGGTTGACTAAAAAACACACCGTCAAACTTCGCCAGTAAGCCAAGGCGGGACAATATTGCATCTTCCATGGTCTTTGTGGTAAAAAACAACGCTTACAGCATTCTATCCGCCTGATATCAAGGCCGCATCAGGTGGCATACTCCACGCTCGCCATCCTATCTCACTTTAATCAAACCAATGAAATCGAAAAAATCACGTAGAGTGCCCATGCTTGCCCATGGCCTTTGTTTCTTTCTGGTATCGACATTTGCCGTAGCCGGCAGCCATCTCTCCACGGATAACTCGCCCGACTTCAAAAAATTATTCGATGGGGAAACGTTAGCTGGTTGGGAAATTCTTCCTGGTGGCCAATGGAAGGTCGAAAATGGAGCCATCGTCGGCCGTCAGCAAAAATCCGAACAACGTCACGGCATGCTTCTTTCTAACAAAATCTTCACGGATTTTGTGGTGAAGCTTAAATACAGGTCCCTCAAAGGAAATAGCGGCTTTTATTTTCGTGCCGAAAGATCGAAAAGTCGGGCGTCCGTGAAAGGTTTTCAAGCTGAGATCGATGCCGGTGGCAGCGATGTCGGTGGGATTTATGAAACCTCGGGTCGATACTGGGTGTCTCGCCCGAGTGAGGAAAAAATCAAGACGTTTTATAAAAAGCATCAGTGGAATGATATGGTCATCCGAGCTGTCGGGAAAGACACCACGGTCCACGTCAATGGCGTTAAAACTGTGGATCTCAAAAATGACACCGGTCGGACCCATGGGCATTTTGGATTACAGCTTCACGGCGGCCAAGAGATGCACGTCGAGTATAAGGACATCGAGATCATCGATCTTTCGGCCAAGACCGATTACACACGAATCAAGGAGACGGAATTCACCCCGATGTTCAATGGCAAGGATTTGACCGGATGGAAAACATCAGGCAATTGGGTGGTCGAGCCTGGTAATATCGTGACCCTCAAACCCCGCGATGGTGAACACGGCTGGACACGCTTTGCTGACTATATCACCAGCACCCGGAAGTATGGCAACTTTGTCCTCAAGCTGGATTTCAAATTCGAGAAACGTGGTAACTCGGGGGTCTTTATGCGCATCGCCGACCCCCTACTCCCTGTCACCACCGGCTTTGAGTTGCAGATCCTCGACACCCACGGGTTGGAAAATCCGGGCCAGCACGATTGTGGCGGTATCATCGCCACCCACGGCCCATCAAAAAATAGGGTGAAACCCGCGGGCGAATGGAACGAATACATCGTTTACCTCAATGGCAATCGACTCAAAGTTTCCCTCAATGGGGAGCCAATTCAGGACTTCGATATCAGTCAAACCGAACTCAAAGACCGCCCCGCCCATGGATATATTGGTTTCCAAGACGAGGCTAAACGTATTTGGTATCGCAACGTCCGTATCAAGGAGCTCGATTAATCAGCCGCCAGGCCTCAGGGAGGCGTGACGGGCAAAATCGTTTCGTGGTTTGAGGCTTGCGCGGATGCTTTTCATCGAGCATTTTCCCTGTGTGAAAAATATCATTCTATTCGGTGCCCTTCCCACCCTGCTTTCCCTTCTTTGCGTTTGTGCCACGCTGGTTCCGGCCACAGCCGCGATCACGCATCGTGCTGACGTCGTTGTTTATGGCGACGCATCTGGCGGAGTTACGGCGGCAGTGCAGGCAGCTCGAATGGGGAAAAAGGTGATCCTCGTTTCCCAGTATGGTCACCTTGGCGGACTGACCAGCAGCGGGCTCGGCTGGACCGATATTGGCAACCCCGCCATTCTTGGGGGTCTATCCCGGGAATTTTACCACAAGGTTTACAAGCATTATGAAGACGATGCGGCTTGGAAACAGCAAAAGCGTGCTGCTTTTAGTGACAAGGGACAAGGAACCAAAGCATTTGATTCCGCCACCGAGCTCGCATCCGTTTTCGAACCTAAGGTGGCCGAGGCGATTTTTGACAATTGGGTTAAGGACTCTGGGGTCACCGTGATTCATGGGCGTCTTGACCTTAAAGGGGGTGTGGAGAAGACCGACAAACATATTGCGAAGATACAGCTTGAAGATGGTTCCAGCGTCGAAGGTCAAATGTTTATCGATGCCTCCTACGAGGGGGACCTACTCGCCGGTGCAGGTGTTTCCTTCATGATCGGCCGCGAGCCCAACGCACTCTATGGCGAGACTGGTAATGGTATCACGGGGGCATCAAAAAAGAATCAGCTGCGGAAAGGGATCGATCCCTATGTGGTGAAGGGCGATGCCCAAAGCGGGATACTTCCGGGGGTTAACCCCGACATGGGAGGAGCCAAAGGCGAAGGCGACAAAAAGCTCCAAGCCTACTGTTACCGGATGGTTCTTACCAATGCCGAGGACAACCGCATCGCCATCAAGAAGCCAGAAGGATACGACGAAAAACATTACGAGCTTCTTTTCCGTGCGATCGAGGCTGGTCAGCAATGGGGGTTTTTCAAGACCTCACCGATGCCAAACAAAAAGACAGATTCTAATAACACGGGAGGCATTTCCACCGACTTCATCGGTGAGAATTACGGAGAGGGTTGGGACTGGTCGACGCTCAATCACAAGGAACGCGAGGCACTCGCCGCGAGACACCGCGACTGGCAACTCGGACTGGTCTGGACCATCCAGCATCATCCACGCGTTCCTGAGGAAATCCGCAAGGCGTATGCCTCATGGGGTTTGCCTAAGGACGAGTTCGTAGACAACGGCCACTGGCCCTACAACCTTTACGTTCGGGAGGCCCGGCGGATGAAGTCGAGCGTCGTGATGACTGAGGCTCACTGCAAAAACAAGATTCTCGTGGATGATCCGGTCGGTCAGGGGGCATACACGCTCGACTCCCATAATACCCAACGCTTCGTGCACAACGGCATGGTCATGAATGAGGGCGATATTCAGACGTATCTTGGAGGGAAGCCCTACGGTATTTCCTACCAGTCGATTACCCCGAAGGCATCCGAATGCCAGAACCTACTTGTTCCGTGGGCGCTCTCAGCTACCCATATCGCCTTTGGTTCAATCCGGATGGAGCCCGTCTTTATGGTCCTCGGCCAAAGTGCTGGCACCGCCGCCTGCCTCGCGATCGATGCCAAGACCAGCGTGCAAGACGTTCCTTACAACACGCTCCGCGCCCGTCTCATCAAAGATGACCAGCGCCTACCAACCCGCTAAAGACGATCGTTTTTAAATCATCCCATGGGAGCGACGCGTTGAGCTGGGCGTGCGCTCCCTTTGTCCTCATGTTCCTCATCGCAGGGTCATTGTGCTAGCCTCCCCGTGGCGAGGCTTATGATCCCCCCATTTGATGGTCCCGACCTTCTGATCCACCCTTATGGGGCCTTGTTTCCATCAAGGTCATTGAGGTTGATCAGCGGGACCGCTTGATCTCCAAGGATGGCACGAGGGACGCTGCCGTCCCATTTTTCGATGGCTCTGAGTTTGACAATCTCTGGGTTTTCTTGAAGGGCTTGACCCTCGATCCTGATCGCCTCCGCTTGGGCTTTGGCTTGGGCGGTAATTTCATAGGCCTGCGCATCCGCGAGGGCGATCCGCTTCGCCGCCTCTTCGATTGCCGCCATTTTTTCCGCTTTCGCCTGCACTTGCTTCTGGTCCTGCTCTGTGGTGAATCGTTTTAACTCTTCGATTTGGCGCTCGGCGAGCTGCTTCTGACGCTTTTTCTCCTCCACCCCCTGCACAATCATGCGGGGCAGGGTGAACTCCCTGAGTAACACCTCTTCGATCAGAAGGCCCTTTTCGGCGAGATCCTGAAGCCCCTCGAGGATACGTGCCTGCATCGAGACCTGCACCTCATCCTGGTAGAAATCCTCTGCATTTTTAATCCCCTTACCCGCCTCACGGATCAGCGAGCGAAGTTTCGGAGTGAGGTGCACGGATTCGAGAGCTTCCGCATTTCCCGTTTCCTTGTAGGCTTCTGCCGCTCTCGCCTTATCGACACGCCACTTCACCGTCACATCCACCGCCGTCGTCAGCTGGTCTTGCGATGGGACACCAACGCCTTGAAGCGTCCGCTCCTTGTTCCGACAATCAATTTTCTGCACCTTTTTCAACGGGTTGATCAAGTGAAACCCCTCGCCGAGCTCATTCTGGTCCACCTTTCCGAAGAGTGTGGACACGCCGACATGTCCAGCTGGGATCGTCGTAAAAGGACTCAGGGCAAACAGGCCCGCCACGATGACCAGCGGGATCATCAGCTTAAGGAATGTCTTTTTAGCGCGGGCTATCTGTGCGGGGTCAAATTGGATCGGTTGTTGCTGCTGCATGGCCGGACGCTAGTAGAGCTTAGCGGCCAAGGCTATCAAAAAAACACACCTGATCCACACGTCTCGCCGGCAGGGTTCATCGCGGGCTCCTAAAGTGTGGAGGGTTGGGGCCAAACCAATGATATTTGATTAAATGGATCACCCAGCATTTGTCCTACCCTACCGGTTAAATTAAAAGGTTGTCCCTGATTCCACCTTCCCAGATCGCAGATCAGGGGTCATCATGAGGCAGGCAAATCACCCCTTTCCCTATCGGAGGAAGGGGGTGTTGGAATCCTTATAAACAAAAGGCCCAGAGGTTAATCTGAGCCTTTTTAAAGTGGTGGAGGCGAGGGGAGTCGAACCCCTGTCCTAAATACCTGCTACTTAAGCGTCTACATGTTTAGCTGGATGATATGGGTTTTAAGAGGGCGGTGGCTCACCAGCGGCTAACGCACTCCGATTGACCTGTTTAATCTTACCATTGACCCGGTCACCCGATCGTTGGCCAGTCCACTGATTTGGCGCCTTTCCCCCTAGTGGACGTCGGAGGAAGAGACGTTGCTGTCAATTAAGCAGCAAGTGCGAGCTCGTTAGAGTCTGCAATTAGTTTGTTTGAACGGCTTTTTTAAGAGGCCAACCGATCAACCTCTACATGCGGCTTATGTTTTCAATATCCAGTCGAAACCATTACGCCCCCCTTAGTTTTGGGCTAAGAAGATGGTGAAAAGTGGCTCAGATTCATGGATTTGCAAGTGATTTTCATGGATTGTTCGCGATGTGGGGCAATTTTGTTGAAAGAACAGGGGAGTTGGGCATTATCGACAGGAAGGTGTTCATCCTGCTACCGGCCACTGGATGCTGTGCCGGCATTTGACTCTGAATAAAGTATCCCCCCCTTTAAGCCTTTCCCCCCTATTCCATGAGATTGATACCATCGATTCGCCCCGCCTTGCTTGCCTTTCTTGCTGCTATTGTCCCGCTTGCGACTGCGGCGGATAAGCCGAATATTTTATTTTTGTTTTCAGATGATCATGCGCTCAATGCGATATCGGCCTATGGTAGCGCGTTGGCGAAAGTGGCGCCGACGCCGCACATTGACCGTCTTGCCGATGAGGGGGCGATCTTTGAGAACTCGTTTTGTGCCAACTCGATTTGTGGTCCGTCGCGTGCTTGTATCTTGACGGGGAAGCATAGCCATAAGAATGGTTTCATGCGGAATACGGGTAAGGGCTTGGACCAGAGTCAGTGGACACTTTCCAAGACCTTGCAGAAGTCGGGGTATGCGACGGCGGTGATTGGGAAATGGCATTTGCATACCAAGCCGCGAGGATTTGACTATTGGGAGGTTCTTCCTGGCCAGGGGAAGTATTACAATCCCGATTTCATCCAGATGGATGGTGAGAAGAAACAATTTACGGGTTATGTTACGGACATCACCACGGACAAGGCGATTGCTTGGTTGGACCGTCGCGACAAGACCAAGCCTTTTTTCCTGATGTGTCAGCACAAGGCGCCGCACCGAACGTTTTCCCCTGCGCTGCGTCATCTGAAGGCGTTTGAGGGAGTGGAGATCCCAGAGCCGGCGAGCTTGTTTGATGACTACGCATCGCGGAGCCAATGGCTACCTAAGAATGAGATGGAGATTGATCGGCACTTTAACTGGGCCTATGATTTAAAGCTGAGGGAAGACGAGCGTGCTGGCATCAAGCTGCCAGGCCTGGACCTCTATGGCGCGCCTGAGTATGATCGGATGAATGCGGCACAACGCAAGCAATGGGTGGCGCACTTTGGCCCGAAGAATCAGGCGTTTTTAAAGGATTTTAAGGCGGGGAAACTCAGCAACAAGGACATGGTGCGCTGGAAATTCCAGCGGTATATGCGCAATTACCTCGCGACGGTAAAATCCGTTGATGAAAGTGTCGGGCGTATGTTGAAATACCTTGATGATCAGGGACTGGCAGAAAACACGCTGGTGATTTACTCCTCGGATCAGGGGTTTTTCCTCGGTGAGCACGGCTGGTATGATAAACGCTGGATGTTTGAAGAATCCTTCAAGATGCCGTTCTTGATCCGCTGGCCAGGGCAGATAAAGCCAGGTTCGCGGCCTGAGGCATTGATTCAGAATATCGATTATGCACCGACATTGCTTGAGGCGGCCGGCATGCCAGTGCCGGAGGAGATCCAAGGGAAGTCGATTGTTCCCGTGCTCAAGGACAGCACGCGGTCGGTTAGGGATTCGCTGTATTATGCCTACTATGAGCTTGGTGAGCACAACGTGCCCCAGCATTACGGTGTCAGGACGCGGACGCACAAGCTGTTTTACATCCCATCGACGCAGGAGTGGCAGATGTTTGATCTTGTCAAGGACCCCAGTGAGATGGTGAATGTTTACGGACATCCGGAGTATGCCTTGATGAAAAAGGAGCTGACGGCGGAGTATAAGCGACTGCGTAAGGAGTTCGATGCTCCGAGCTATGAAGAGCACGCGCCGAAGCAATAAAGGAATCAGGCAGGTCAACTTAAAGAAAGAAGGATATGACGGAACGCTACGAAATCATCAAACTCATCGCCAAGGACCCAGCGGGGGGAAGGTATCTTGCAGAGGATTCCATGCTTGGACGCAAGGTGGTGTTTCGGCATATCGATGCCGAGGGTGACGGGATGCAGCAGGAATCGTGGGCGAAAGAATTCTCGGTCTTTGCCGGTAAATTATGTGCGTTGCAGCATCCTAATCTATTTACGATTTATGATGTCGACGTTGACGAAGATGGGGTGTCCATGGTGACTCAGTTTATTGATGAAAAATCGTTGTCAGACCATTTGAAGGAGGGGGCATTGCCTCAGATCTCGGTGTATCGCATGGCGAATGATTTACTGGAGGCACTGCATGCGGCTCACTCGTCTGGGGTGTTTCACGGGGCGTTGCATGCGGGATCGATTACACGGGTGCCTCGCGCGGCCGGAGGTCATCGTTATTTTATCGTAGATCTCGGCTTAAACAAGCTGGCGACGATGGTGAAGGGCAAGGACGTCCAGATTGCTGATCCTGTCTTGCTGGCTCCCGAGCTGCATGATGGAACCAACGAGCCGGACGCGTTGGCGGACCTCTTTATGGTCGGGCAGCTGTGTTACACGGCACTGGCTGGCGGGCATCCGTTTGCGGGTGAATCGCCTGAGCAATGTGTAGCCTCCCATATGGCGGGTGAGTTGACGCCACTTAAAGACTTTGCTCCGGATGTGCAGGCTGATTTTGAGGCTTGGGTGATGCATCTGGCAAAGGGAGACCGAAGCCAGCGGCCCGCTTCCATGGAGGACGCGATGGCGGCCCTGCATGCCATTAAGATTCACGAGCCGTTGCCCGATGTGGCAGCGCAGGTCCAAGCGGTTACGCCAACCACGGCAGTGCAGGTGGTTACGCCAACCACGGCAGTGCAGGTGGTTGCTCCGGCTGAGGAAGAAGCGCCGGCTGCTTCTGTGATGGATCCAGCGAAGAAATCCAACAAGAAGGGCTTGGTGATGATTGGCGTGCTCTGTCTGCTGATTGGCATCGTGCTGGTTGTGGGATTGAATCGTGGCGATCAACGTGCAGGCGTGGATGGTCATTACTCGGAGGTTCCCGAGGGTGTTTGGGTGCACTTGCATGAGACCCTGATCGTGAATACGATCGAAAAGAACGATGATCCTGTCGAGGTGAACCTAGATACGGAAAAAACGCTTGATTGGAATGTGTTCACAGCCCCCCGTGCGAAGAAAGAAATGCCCAAGGGTAAGTATATTCGGACAGTTATGGCTTCAGGGAAATTTAAAGGCGTAACAGGGAAAGAAAGCGGGATTCATTTTGCGACGGGAGGGGGAAAGGCCATACCGCTGGATGTGACGAATGCAGCGAAGGCGGGTGATGGATGGCAGATTCTTTTGTTGGTGCCTAAAGCTCACAGAGGGTCGATGATCGTGACTTTTTATATGCTACAGAGTCAATGTGACTTTCATATTGAGGTAACGGGTAAGTCTGGAGATAAGCCGCTGAGCAAAGACGTGAAGGCCACTGAGTCGGGGGTGGTCAAGATTCCCTTGGAGCTTCCCAAACCCAAGGGGGGGCAGGGATACAATATAAAGATCACCGCTCAATCGATAGGTTCGAAGGAGGGTTTTGCCATGGGTCTGAATGCGATCCATGTCGGGCGTCGTTAGTGTGGGGGCTGCCTTGTCCTTCTGAGCGTGACGGTGTGCGTCCATTCTCGGGAGCGCGGGATGATTTATTGGCCGACGAGAAAGAGCATGAGGTCGCGTAGTTCGTCGGGGTTAAGGGCGTTGATGAGGGATGGGGGCATCGGTGAGAGTGGGGATGGGGTGCGTTTGACGATTTTGGCTTTCTCAATGGGTGTTTGGAGATTGAGGTTGAAGGCACTGCTGGCAACAAAGACGTGGGTGTCATCTTCCTTCATGATTTTGCCTTGGATCTGGCTCTTGTCGTTGAGGTGGAGCGTGCTGAAGTTGTATTGATCTGAGATAATCTCAGAGGGGTTGATAATGGCGGTGAGGATGTCTTTTTTGCTGAAGCGGGTGCCGAGGGCGCTGAGCTCTGGACCAGAGTCGCCGCCACTGCCCGAGTGCGCGTGGCAGCGTGAGCAGAGCGTCGCCTGATACATTTTTTCACCCTTGGCGGCGTTAGCCTGAGTGAGGTCGGCGACGGCGGCAACGGCCGCCTCGAGCGTCCAGTTCCGGCCCGGGCCTTGGGCGATGGGTGTGGGGGTGATGGGAGGTGTGTAGGTGGGTGCTTTTTGAGCGATGAGTTTCAGCGGGTCGGGGAGGTTGTTGAGGGCCTCCTTGCGGATGTTGTTGATAAAGCCACGGTAGCTGTGGCCACCGCTTTTGGAGGCGGCTTTGCTGAACCAAGTGAAGTAGGCGGTAACGGATTCTGGGGACCAACCGACTTGGGCATTTTTGAGCATGAGTGCGTAATGCAGTGCCTGAGTGTCGGGTTGATTGTTGAGCATGCGGAGGAAGGCTTTGCCATAGCTTTCGTTACCGGTGAGGACGTCTGTGGGGATGTCATTTTTGACAGCGAGGGAGCTTTGCATCAGAAATACCGTGCGGGAGACGGCATCGGGTGAATCGAGGTAGATGAGGAGGCGGCAGAGTTCTCTGTTGAGAAAGACGTCTGGGGCAGGAAACGATGCATCAAGTTGTTTGATGAACTGGGCTTGGGTGCTGGCGCCGGGCTTGCCGAGGCGGATGAAGACGAGTGAGACGGCACGCAGGTATTCGAGTTTTTGGGTGGGCGTGAGGTTGGGGAAATCGATGCCGAGCAGTTGTTGAGAAGCAAGTTGGCGGTCGCCATTTTTACGTGCCATCGCGATGGTCGCGGTGATGATGGTTTGCGGGTCGGTGGTCGATTGGTATCGGCTTGTCCATTGATCGATCGGGAGTGTTTCTAGCGAGACGCGTGCGGCGTAGCGCAGGGTGCGATCGGTGCTGGCTAGGGCGGGCCAGAGTTGGTTGAGATCACGGGATTGTTGGATGTGGCGGAGTTGTTTCTGAGCTTGGCTTGGGGTGCTGCTGATGGTGCCGAGCGTGGATTCTTTACCGGTGTAACTGACTCGGTAGAGGCCAGACTGGAGCTGGCGGCCACCGGTGATGAAGTAGAGGGCTCCATCGGGTCCGATCGCGGCATCGGTGAGCGGAAGGGGTTTTCCCGAGATGAATGTCTCGCGTTGGGCGCGATAGCTGGTGCCATCGGGTTGGAGGTGGAGGGCGTAGATACGGCCGAATGTCCAATCGAGGATGTAGAGTGCTTTACGGTACTTGAGCGGGAACTTGGCATCGGTTCCAAAGAGCATGCCGGTGGGGCTTCCAGGGCCGATGTCGTCGACGGATCCAAGGCTGTCGGCGTAGTAGTCCGGCCACTTGGAGGTGCCAGTGCGCCAGCCGTATTCGCCACCCTCGATGAGGTGGATGACGCGGGTGGGTCGGTACCAAGGGGTGCCGAGGTCCCATTCCATGTCGGCATCGTAGCCGAAGAGGTCGCCGGTCGGGCTCAGGGCGATGTCGTAGGTGTTACGCATCCCGGTGGAGATGACCTTGCGGTTTTTACCATCGGGGGAGAACCGGATCAGGGTGCCGCCGGGAGCTTTGATGTTGCGTGCGTGGCCTCGGGCATCGGCTTGGTGTGGGTGCAGGGTGTCCTCGGCCCAGTTGCCCTGAGAGATGGAGGTGGCACCCTTGGGTAAGGGGGTGTGGTTTCCCATGACGAGGTAGAGGTCTTTGCCATCGGCGGTTTTGACGAGTCCGTGCGGGCCGTGTTCACCTTTCTCGTTGAGAGGGAGGACATGATCGGACTGGTCGAATGTGCCATCGTTGTTGGTGTCGGTGAGGCGGATGACGCCGTTTTGTTTTCCGAGGGATGAGATGTAGAGGCTGCCGTAGGCCCAGAGTAATCCGTTGGCATGACCGGGGCTGGTGACCGCTTCCTTGGTGGCGACTTGGCCATTTTTCAGAGTGATTCGGAACAGGGCGCCGTGTTGGTCGCAGACGTAGAGGTGACCTTGATCATCGAAGCACATACAGACCCATGACCCCTCGGTTTTTTGATCTACGTTGTGAATTTTTTCGGCCTGAAAGTCAGGGAGCGTTGTGAGTGTGTTTGCGGCTTCGGCGTGGAGGAGGGAGGTGCCGGTGAGCATGATAAATGTGATGATGAGAGCGTGTGACTTCATGATGGATTAGTTTTGAGTGATGTCGTTTTGGTCGACGAAATCGGCCATGGTTTTGAGGATGATGGACACTGAGGTGGCGTCTGCATCGGGGAGCCTTAGGGTTTTCTCTCCCAGGGTCATGGCGCGTCCCATCGTGGCAATCATTTGGCATGACGCTTGTTTTCTGGAATCATATTTTTGACGATAGAGGGTGTGCCGACCTTGTCGGCATTGGCCGTGGATAAGTGGTTCTATCCTAGCGATGATGGGCTGGAGCGTCTAGGATGGAGTAACCCTAATTTTGAATAAATTCGGCGTTTAGGGCCTATTTGTTTGGCTTACCTAGCTCGATAAGACTTACGGTAAGTGAGTGGAGTTTTTTTCATGATGCGTGAGAATTCGCGAGATAGGTGGCTTTGGTCTGAGTAGCCGCATTGAGCGGCGATCTCGACTAACTGATGGGAGCTGTGGCTCAGTAAGTAACAGGCTTCGTGGACGCGAAGGTGGCGGATGTAGGCGCGCGGTGTCATATGGAACACTTTTTTAAATTTGCGTTCGAATGCGCTGAGTGACAGTCCGGCTTGTTGGGCTAATTGGGGGATTTTGATGAGGCCGGCGAAGTTGCGTTTCATTTCTTTGAGTGCGGGGCCGAGTTCTCGGTCGATATCGATTCCGGAGGTGCCGGATGCGAATGGTCGGGTGGCGCCGGCGATGGCTTTGATGGAACCGTCGGGGCTTTTTAGGGGGATTTTTGTGGTGGTTGACCAGTCGACAAACCCGCCGCTACGCGGCACGAGTTCGACTTTGTTTAAAAGAGGCCGGCCTGTTTCAAGAATGGCACGGTCGTCTTTGGCGTAGGCGTCTGCCATACTGGGAGGAAAGAAGTCGTAGTCTGTTTTTCCGATGGCCTCTTGGGCGTGTTGACAGCCAAGCTGATCAACGAGTCGTTGGTTGAGTGCGACAAAACGGAACTGGGTATCTTTGACGAAGTAGAGGAACCCTTCGATGTGCTCGAAGAGTCCTTCACCGTGGTCGGCGAGGTCGTTTTGGGTGAAAAAATCGTGAGAGGGCATCGTCGATGGGGGGTCGATGATGCGTGAAAAATCAGGGTCATCAAACGCTTTCAATGGGAGTGGGGAGGAATCAGAGTGAGATCCATTGCCCGTCGTTTCTGCAGCTTTCGTAGATCGCGCAGATCAGGGCGACGGCTTTGCGGGCTTCGTGGGCATCGGTGGTTGGCGGGGTATGGTTTTGAATGGCGTGCATCACGTGTTCAACGTTTTTTTGGTGACCGGAGAAGTTCATCGCGTTTGGGTCATTGGCGCCGATACCTGAGGATCCTGCGGTGGCCATGAGGTTTTTTTTGACGTATGCGTCATCGTCTGTGGGTTTGAGAAAGTCCCAGACGCGGAACGATTCGTCACTGAGGATGGCGCTGCCTTGGGTGCCGCAGATGTGGAGTTCGGCGGGGTGTCCCGTGGTTGACCAGCATGCGGTGGAGGCTTGGATGGTGCCGAGCGCGCCATGTTCAAATTCGATGATCGCGACGGCCGTGTCCTCGACCTCGATGTGGTGGTGGGCGAGGCAGCTCATGGTTGCGGAGACGCGTTTGACGGGTCCGACGGCGGAGATGAGCTGATCGATGGTGTGGATGGCTTGATTCATCAGTGCCCCGCCACCATCGAATTTCCATGTGCCGCGCCACGCTGCGGAATCGTAGTATGCCTGACTGCGGAACCAGGGGATGGATGCTTGGCAGAGTGTGATGCGGCCGAACCTTCCTTGGTCGACCGCTTGTTTGAGTAGGCTGAAGGGTTGGTTGAAGCGGCGGTTGAGGATGGCCGAGAGGGTGACGTTCTTTTTTTGGGCGGCGGCGATGAGGAGGTCGATGCGCTCGGGGGTGATTTCCAGGGGTTTTTCGCAGATGACATGCTTGCCTGCGTTGAGAGCGGCGAGGGTGGGTTCCCTGTGGCTGCCCGACGGTGTGGCGATGGTCACGATTTCGAGATCTGGATCGGCGAGGAATGCCTCGAGGGTGGAGGCGTTTTGGCAGTGATGGGTGGATGCAAACTCGGCAGCGCGTTGGGGGGTATGGCTGAAGACGGAATGGAGTGACGCGTTCTCGATGGATTGGATGGCTCTGGCGTGGAAATGGGCAATCATGCCGGTGCCGATGATTCCGAATTTCATAGTGGGTAGGGCAATTACCCTGCAGGGTGGGGTGAGCTAGGAGGAGACTCCGAACGGCAGGGATTCCGAGCTGCGACGGCTGGCGATGTTTTTGGGTAAAAACGGAGCGTCCAGCGTTTTATGTAAGGGGAAGAGCTCGGCAAAATCTTCCATGGTGTCGGAGTCCTGCTTTCCAAAGACGCCCTCGTCGATGAGTTGGAATACCATGGTGCCGATATCGGTGCACGAGAGCAGTCGCCATTCTTTCATCATGGTGCTGGCCATGGGGCCAAATTCTTGCAGTGCCAGATCGCGGAAACCGATGAGTAGTTCGCTGGCGGCAACGTGTCGGTGTTCTCCGGCGTTGTTTTCCATGACCCGCTTGACGGTGAAGTCCAAGGCGTCTTTGAGGAAGTAGTAGGCGCCAACATCGTAGCTTGGGTCACGTTTGATGACGGCGTGAACGGCATCCATAAACTGGGTCGGCTGCATAGGCGGTGCACCTTGAAGAGTGAATCGGCCGATGTCAAGAATCGGATCAGCCATGGGGTTTCCACCGCGAGGGGGAAGCGTGCGGGGGTGGCGGAGGGCTTGGAGATAAAAAAAGGCCACCTCCGCATGGGCGTAATGCCATAAGCGGGAGGTGACCTTACTAAAAGGTGTGTATCTACTTTACAGAGATTACCATCTGTTGTTGTCGCGACGCGGTGGGCGTTCTTCACGTGGACGTGCTTCGTTGACGGTCAGGTTTCTGCCGTCGACTTCTTGTCCGTTGAGTCCTTCGACAGCTTTGCCGCCATCTTCGTCGCTGGGCATTTCGACAAAACCGAAGCCTTTGGAGCGTCCAGTGTCTCTGTCTTGGATGATTTTGGCACTGGCGACAGGGCCGTATTCAGCAAAAAGTTGCTGGAGATCGTTATCGTTGAGACCATAAGACAGGTTTCCTACATATATGTTCATTTGCTTTTCTAATAAATGCGCAGTTCAACTGAAGCTAAGGATGGGCCTACGCACAAACAAATCCTTAGATTATTGCCATTGTTGACAATGGTGGCGATTGCCGTTTCCGGACAATGAACCACGCCCTGCCTACAGTGGGATTGGGGGTGGGGCAAGTTTATATTTTTCTTATTTTAATGCGTGCAGGTATTCGACGAGGTCGGCGAACTGCTTCAGTGACAGATCGTTGGCGAGGCCGGGCCCCATGATGGTGGATGATTGGCGGGTGATGTTTTTGACATCTGATGGTTTTAAACGGGTGGAGATGCCGGCGATGTTGTTGATGACGACTTGGGAGGGGGTTTGGGAAACGAGGGTGCCTTGGTGGGAGTTGCCGTTGTGCAGGGTCACGGTGACCCAGGAGTCGGAGATGGTGGCGGCAGGTTTGAGGATGGCTTCGGCAATTTGCTCCTTGGTCAGCCGGCTGCCTATTTTATTAAAGTCGGGGCCTTTGATGGGGTCGGTCGGGTTGATGTTGTGGCAGGCGACGCAGGCGAGCTTGGCGAGGACCTTTTTTCCAGAGCGTTTGTTTGCCTTGATTTTATCGAGCGAGAGCATGACATCCTCGATGGAAGTTTTGCCGATCTGTCCGTGATTTTTAGGTTTTTTGGGTTTTTGAGAGGATTCGGATTGGCCGATGCCCGGGAGGTTCATGCGGTGATGAGTGGCGATCGAAGCGAGGATGGCTTGGGTGGAGGCATCGGTGTTGGTCCACTCCGAGCGGAAAACTTTTTCGATTTTATCCGACTCTGACCATTTAACGGGTTTGTAATAGGGGCCGCGAGTATCGGGGCGGGTGCCCCACCACCATGAGCCATGGTATGCGGCCTCTTTCTGATAGAGGCGGGCGAGTGCGGTGTAGAGTTTCTTTTTGAGTGACGGGTCAGTGGTCTGATGTAGCTTGGCGATGAGTCCTCTGACGGCGTCGGCATCGTGCATGAGGCGCAGTGCCCAGAGCGCTCCGTCTTGGCTGGGGCCATCGAGAGCGGCTAGGCATAGGGCGGTGGCGTGGAGTTTCACCAGAGATTGGACGGCGACATGGGGGAGGATGACGGCGGCGTGTGGGGTGGCGTGGGGTCCGCCCTGGTGGTCTTTTTGGGTGGAGGCCTTCATGGCTTGGGGCGGGTTGGCGACGGCGAGTAGCTGGTCGGCGGTTTTCATCTTGCCGATGCGGCCGAGTCCGACGGCGGCGGCGACTTGCACACGGGGGTCGCTGTCTTGCAGTCCGGCGATAAAGGGGGCCGTGGGGATTTGGGTGCAGATCGGTTTGCGGTCGGCGAGCGCACGCAGAGCAAATTCGCGCACGGTTGGGTCCTTGGCGAGGTCAGTGAGGCTGCTGATGGCATTGACGCCGAGCAATTGGGCGTAGGTGAAGATGGCGGCGACGCGGGATTCTTTGGAGTGGACGGGGTTTTGGGCGATGGCGAGGATGGCGGGGCCGAGTTGGCGGCTGCGGGTGAGGATTTCTTGTTGGGTGTGGAGTCGGGTGGTGGCACTTTGGGAGGTGAGCCCGTTAACAAGATCCTCGTTTGAGGTGTCCTTCAGTTTCGGGAAGGGGGTGTATTTCCAATTTTTGGGGACGATGCGATTGATGTATCCTTTGGCGGGGTTGCCTCGGTAGCCTGCGCCGTCCCAAGCGGCGATGTACATGCGGCCTGAGCCATCGACATCGACATCGGTGAACTGAGAAATGCCAATGAAGTTTTCTTGTTGTTGGGTGAAGGAGGCACCGTCTGGGGTGATCCTGTGGATAAAGAGTTGGCTGCGTCCCCAGTCGCCCATCAGCGGGACGTTGTTGTATGCACTGGGCCAGCCTGGTTCTTGAAAAAACAGGGCACCGGTGCCGGAGCCCCCCCCGAGATCGACGAGGGCGGGGATGATTTCATCGGTGAAATTTTTAAACAGGGTGGGGTAACCGTATTCACCGGATTGGATATGGTGGATGAATCGGATATTCCAGCCGCCGCCGTCGTTGGTATTGCCACGGGTGAAGATGTTCATAAATGGGTCGATGGCGACGTCGTAGATATTGCGCAGTCCGTGGGTGTAGACCTCCATTTCCGAGCCATCGGGTCGGACGCGAAGGATGCCGCCGCCGAGTTGGGTGAGTTCGGTGCCATCGGTGCCTTTTGCTCCGACAAAGCCGAAATCGCCTACGGCGATATAGATCCATCCGTCGATGCCCATGCGGATGCCATTGGTGGTGTGGTCGGCGCCGCGTTTTTGGTTAGGAAGCAGGGTGGAGATATTTTTGACGAGAGGTTTTGCTGGGCCATCGGCCTTACCATCGTGGTTGGCATCGGTGAGGAGGCTCAGGTGCATGCCACTGATGACACCGGTGTTCTTGGGGATGACGGTGTGCAGGACATAGAGTTTGTTGCCTACTGCGATGAGCCCCCGTGGGTTGTCTATTTCTGCAAAGACGGAGGATTGGTCTGCGGTGCCATCATTGTTGGTGTCGGCAAGTTGCATAATGCGGCCGTTGCTGGCCCCTTTTCCGAGGGATCCGTTGAGGTCGATGCCGACGAAGACGTTGCCATTGGGTGCGGCGCAGAGGCAGGCGGGCGACGGGGTGATGTCCTTGCCGCTGAAGCGCGTTGAAGTGAGTTCTGCGGGAACTTCAGCGAAGGTGAGGCTGGTTGTGGCAGCGAGCATGCTTAGTAGGGCGGCTAAGCGGGCGGAGGTAGAAAAAATCATGGGGTGATGGCGGGTGGGGGGCGGATGTAGGATGCGCTGGTAATACGGGTCCGGTGGATCGGATCTTTCGGGAATTGAATGGGGGGTAATTTCCGAAAACATTTTCTTTTTATTTGCAACTTTTGGTATCGTGGAGTGTTAATCTTACTCGAGGTTAACGTCCTCGGATTTGGTGATGAACATCTCGGATAACCTGAGAATTTGCCGACAGTCATTTCGACTGCCTTGGGTCTTTATTGTCGTGATGCTGGGTCTGGGCGTCTGTGATGCGGAGCAAGGTGGGGGGAAGGCGGAGGTGAAAAAAGTGACGGTCAAGAAGGTGGAGGTGCCACTTCTTCTCCCCTATGAAAGTGATCAATTACCTGTGGCGGAGAAGGAGATAGACCGGAGGGTTCAAGAGGTTTTAAAGAAGCAGGGGGTGACCGCGGCGCGCACCTGTAGCGATGAGGTCTTTATCCGTCGTGTTTTTCTGGATGTGATTGGCACCTTGCCGACAGAAAGGGAGGTGCTTTATTTTATCAACAGTGATGATGCGGAGAGGCGCGCCAAGCTCATTGATGTGCTGCTTGAGCGTGAGGAATTTGTTGATTACTGGACATTGAAGTGGTGTGATTTGTTACGGGTGAAATCGGAGTTTCCTGTGAATCTCTGGCCCAATGGCGTGCAGGCGTATCATCGTTGGATCAGGGATGCGGTGAGCGAAAACCGTTCCTATGATGTTTTTGTCCGTCAGTTGCTTACCTCCAGCGGCAGCAACTTCCGAGTGCCTGCCGTGAACTTTTACCGAGCTGTGCAAGGGACTGAGCCGGAAGCTATTGCTGAGATGGTTGCCCTTACCTTTATGGGGGTGCGCACTGAATACTGGTCGGATACAAACCGTAAGGAGCTCGCTGGTTTTTTCTCACAGATCGCCTATAAAAAAACGGTCGAGTGGAAGGAGGAAATCGTTTATCTAAACCCTGGGTCATCTCGCCCGCTTGCGCTGGTATTTCCGGATCGCAAGAAAGTGATTATTCCGGCGGGGGATGATCCACGCAAGGTTTTTGCCGACTGGTTGATCCGTGCGGACAATCCATGGTTCAGCCAGAGTATCTCGAACCGTGTTTGGTATTGGTTGATGGGGCGTGGGGTTATTCATGAGCCGGATGATATCCGTCCTAACAACCCTATTTCCAATCCAGCGTTGTTGCAGTATCTTCAGGGTGAGTTGGTGGCGTCTGGCTACGACCTGAAGCATTTGTTTCGACTGATCCTCAACTCGAGGACCTACCAGCAATCGTGTATCCCTCGGAGTGATCATCCATATGCGGCGGCATATTTTGCTCATTACACGATGCGGCGGCTTGATGCTGAAGTGCTTGTTGATGCCTTGAATGGTTTTGGTAACACACGAGAGAAGTATTGGAGTCCGATCCCTGAGCCGTTCACGTTTATCCCAGAAGACAAGCGGACGATCACGCTGTCTGATGGAAGTATCACCAGCCAGTTTCTTGAAATGTTTGGTCGGCCTAGTAGGGATAAGGGGTATGAGTCGGAGCGAGAGACAAACCCGACGGAGTTTCAGCGTCTCTATATGCTAAATTCGAAAGACATGCATGGTCGTATCGGCAGGAGTCCGATGTTACGCGACATCATATCCCGGGCAACGAAGGATCGAAAAGCGACGATTCGCATGGTCTATCTGGGTATCCTCTCGCGTCGGCCGACGGACCAGGAAACGGCGATGGTGCTGGCGCACTTCCGCGGGGCAGCGGGGAAGGCGGGGCTCAGGTCGGCGGTGCAAGATCTCGCCTGGGCCTTACTCAATACCAAGGAATTTCTCTATAAACATTAGATGCACCCTCACTCAAAAACATGGCTATGAAAGATACAAGCATGCGCTCACATATGTCCCGGCGTCATCTGTTAAAGACCGGAGCCGCTGCCGCCATCGGTGTGCCATTTCTTAACTCGGTGAACTTTGCAGGTGCCGCTGAGGAGCAAGCGAAGCCACGCCGAAGCGCTGCGGGTCCAGCCAAGGCTGTGATTGAAATTTGGATGTGGGGTGGGCCATCGCATTTGGATACCTTTGATCCTAAACCAGGTGCTGGCTCCGACTACTGTGGCCCTTATGATGAGGTGGTGAATACGGTGGCCGATGGGATGCAGATCAATGCACGGCTGCCGATGATGGCGAAGCAAGCGGGCAAGTTCTCGCTTGTGCGCAGCATGACCCACGGGGTGAATGCTCATGAGACGGCATCCTATCTGATGCAGACGGGGCGGTCGCCTGGGGACGGTCAGGTCTACCCGAGTATTGGCTCGGTTGTTTCCAAGTTCAGAGGATATGATGCTGGCTACAAGGGATTGTTGCCACCCTACGTCGTGCTCACGCAGTCGCATGGAAGGTTTACCGAGGAGGGTTTTCTGGGTCCGAAGTATAAGCCATTTGCCACTGGGGGGGACCCGAATAGAGATCCGTTTACAGTGCAGGGGATTATTGCTCAAGGGATCACGGACGCTAGGCAGCAGAGTCGGCGTGAGTTGCTGCACTCGCTGGACACCCTGGGTAAGGCGAACCCACATTCGCGTGACTTCAAAAAACTCGATGCGTGTGAGGAGAAGGCCTACACGATGATTCTCGGAGATGCCCGTAAGGTGTTTGATTTATCGAGTGAACCCGATGCCCTGCGTGATCGTTATGGTCGACACAGCTTTGGGCAGTCCTGTATGATGGCGCGGAGGTTGGTGGAAAATGGCGTGCGCTACATCACGATCAACTACAAGGGTTGGGATACGCATAAGATGCATTTCAACTCGATGAACCAGAAATTGCCGCAGATGGATCAGGGGATGGCGACCTTGTTTGAGGATTTGGCTGAGCGTGGTCTTTTGGATAGCACCATCGTTTGGTGCTCGGGTGAGTTTGGTCGGACGCCTAAAGTGTTATGGAAAGAACCATGGAAAGGTGGCAGGGGGCATTTTGGTGCGTGTTTTTCCTCGTTGGTCGGCGGTGGTGGATTTGCCGGCGGTCATGTTGTAGGATCAACAAATAAAAAAGGCATGGAGGTGGAGGATCGGCCTGTTTACCCGCAGGATTTTCTGGGGAGTATTTATGAAAAACTCGGGATTGATCCTGAAGGAACGCTTGATAATGGGCGTGGTGAAAAGGTGCCAATCACGATCGCCAGTGAGGGTAAGGGGCGATTGAAGGAAATCATGTAATACCTGAACAGATGAAACGTTGGATGTTATTGATAGGGTTGGCGCTTGCTGGACCGGTAGGCGCTGAGCCAGGGCAAGCGCAGGCACGTATTGGCTACATTTACCCAGCAGGTGCGCAGCAGGGGGCAAGTTTGGAAGTGACGGCGGGTGGTCGGAGTCTAGGCGGAGTCAAGGAGGTGATAGTCAGTGGTGAAGGAGTGAAGGCGAGTTATGTGCTCAGCGTTAAAAACTTCAAGAAAACCTACGGTGATTACCTTCGGCAGATGCAGAAAGAGATCCGGATACGCGAGGCGAAAAAAACACGCAAAGGGAGGCGTGCCGCTCAAAAGAAAAAGCCGGAGGGTGAGAAGATTGTGCCGCCAGATCATCCTCTGTTTCGAGAATTAGAGCATTGCACCCAGCAGGAGCTCGCGGCTCTTCTCAAGAGGTATTATAAGGAGAGTAAACAAAAGAACCGAGAGATTGACGAACTTTGTTTGATCAAAGTGACGGTGGATGCGGATGCCGAGCCAGGGATGCGTGAGGTGAGGCTCCGGACCAACGGAGGGATCAGTAATCCGGTCCGATTTTTTGTGGGGGGGAAACCTGAATGTCTTGAAGTTGAGCCGAACGACAAGGTGGCGATCAACCCTCCACTGACCACGCCCTTTCTCATCAATGGCCAGATTACAGCGGGTGATATTGACCGTTTTCAATTTCATGCGAAAGCTGGTCAACAACTGCTTATCCAAGGGCATGCAAGGTCGGTGATTCCCTACATTGCCGATGCGGTTCCAGGTTGGTTTCAAGCGACCTTGGCGATTTATGATGCGACGGGAAAGGAGTTGGCCTATGCGGATGACTATCGATTTAGCCCGGACCCCGTGCTGTTTTATGAAATCCCAGCGGATGCGATCTATCAGCTGGCAATACGTGACTCGATTTACCGAGGACGGGAGGATTTTGTCTATCGAATTTCTGTTGGTGAAGACCCCTTTGTGACACACATTTTCCCGCTTGGTGGGAGTCACGGCCGCAGGACCGAAGTGGCGCTTTCGGGGTGGAACCTTCCCTCCCGACACGCAGAGTTGGATACGCAAAAAGATCCGAGGACATTTCATGAACTAACGATCGCGCATTCCAATCCAATCCCCTATGCGGTGGATGAGCTTCCAGAAATCTTTGAAGCAGCGAACAATGATACCAACAAGGGGGCCACGGCGATTTCTCTGCCCGTCATCATGAATGGGAGGATTGAACGTTCTGGGGATAAGGATATCTATCAGTTTGATGCTCGAGCGGGGGACAGGGTGATTGCGGAGGTGATGGCGCGCCGACTGCAGTCGCCGCTGGACTCGATGCTTCGCCTGACCGATGCTGCGGGCCATGTGATTACGTGGAATGATGATGCCGAGCAGCTCAATCTCGGCATGCTGACCCACCATGCAGATTCAAAATTGAGTGCGCGCTTGCCACGGGAAGGTCGCTATTTGATTCATCTATCAGATGCGCAAGGTCGGGGTGGTCGTGCGTATGGTTACCGGCTTCGTGTGAGCAAGCCGATTCCTGATTTTGCGGTGAGCGCCACGCCCTCGAGTATTTCGGTGAGGCAGGGGTGCTCGGTGCCGATTGCGGTGCATGCGGTGAGGAAAGATGGTTTTGATGGGGAAATTAACCTTGTGCTTAAGGATGCTCCCAAGGGGTTTAAACTCAGTGGCGCGACAATCCCCGCAGGATGTGATTTTGTCCGCATGACACTCACCGCCCCCATGGATGTTAAGAACGAGCTTTTTGAGATTCGTTTGCAGGCGAGGGCGAAGCTTGTGAACCGATTGGTGACACGTGATGTGACTCCTGGTGAAGCCATGACACAGGCATTTATCACGCATCACATCATGCCTGTGGAGCAGATCATGGTCTATGTCGGAGGTCGGGGAGTGGCACCTGAGTTGATCCTCTCTAAGAGTGGCCGTGTGTCTATCCTTCGAGGAGGAGAAACCACTCTGCGACTCAAAAAAACCAGGTTGACGGGCAATCTCCAGTTAAAACTCTATCAGGCGCCCGAGGGGATTAGCCTCGAGCTGAAGCGGTCTGGGAACAATGCCCTTAGCGTGTCGTTGAAGGCGGATGAGGAAATGAAGTCTGGGGTGGCGGGCAATCTGATGATCGAGGTCTTCCGTGAACAACAAACGAAAAATAAAAAAGTGAGGCTCATGTCCATGGGGGTGATGCCTGCCGTGCCTTTTACCGTGAAATGATGTAAGATAGAGCCTTTTGAATTCGTTAATAACTTATCACCTCCTCCGATGTATCAAGAAACTGATTATCCTATGCCGATGCCGCACGCTCAACCTTCCGAGAAATGTTTTCTGGGGGATCTCCCTGTCTCGGTGCAGTGCTCCCGATTTTGTGGTGCCGAGGGTGTGGATGAGGTGCAATGGATGATTCGCCCGACGAGTTACGCGACGTTTGAAACCCAGCTTGAGTGGGTGCGTCTTGCTTACGAGCGGGCGCTGGCCGAGGCGGGTATGTCGATGGATACCGCTGTCTGGCGTAGGTTCCTCTGTAGTGACCTGCTTAATCAGGTTGATTGGCTAAAAAACAGCGCCTTTTCCCAGCCTGATGATCCATCAAACCCGTGTGCTATTTCCTGGGTTTGTCAGCCGCCTGCCGCACCATCGAAGGTGACGCTTTGGGTGCAGCATGTGGATGATCCATCGGGCAGCCTTCAAAAAACGAAGCACGGGAACACGCTCAGTCTCAATCGCGGTGAGTTGATCCATCATTGGACCACGGGCGTGAGCTCACCACATGTGGACGGGGCGTATCTACAAACGTTGGGAATCTTTGCGCAGTATGACAAGGTGCTCGTGGATAAGGGTCTATGCTTGGCTGATGACGTTGTGCGGACGTGGTTTTTTGCCCAGAATGTGGATGCCAACTACGCGGGATTGGTGACGGCGCGCAATGAGGTATTTGCGCAGCAGGGGCTTACAGATAAGACTCATTATATTGCCAGCACTGGCATCGAAGGTGGGTCATCGGAAGTTTCCGCGAGGACGATGATGGATGCTTACGCGATTTCCGGCGTGAAGCCCGAGCAAATCACCCACCTGCATGCGCAGGATTATCTGAGCCCAACTCACATCTATGGCGTGGCTTTCGAGCGTGGCACTTCCATTGCTTATAGGGACCGCAAACATATCTTGATCTCGGGGACCGCGAGCATCGACTCCCATGGCGAGATTCTTTTCCCTGGCGATGTGATCCAGCAGCTTGACCGGACATTGGTGAATATCGAAGCGTTGCTCAATGAGGCGGGTGCGAGTCTGGGTGATATGCAGGTGATGTTGGTTTACCTGCGTGACCCGAACGATCACGGTCCGGTGATGGAGGTGCTTGTTGAGCGTTTTCCCGACACGCCGTTTGAATGTGTGACCGCGCCTGTTTGCCGACCTGGTTGGTTGATTGAAATTGAGGGTTTGGCGGTGGTTGGAAATGACGCGCCGGAGTTACCCGCCTTTTAGCCACTGGGTAGGGAGCATTGGGATGTCTGTTTTGGAGTCTTGCCAAGGGGTGATCGAGGTCGCAGGATGAGCGCGACCAGAGATCTGGTGTAATCACGATGAAAACAGATATTTCCAGTAAGTTATTCAAGGCCGCCAAGGAACTTATCCCCGGCGGGGTGAATTCTCCTGTGCGTGCATTCCGCAATGTCGACGGGGAGCCGTTTTTTGTCCGCCGTGCCAAAGGCTGCAGAATCGAGGATGTGGATGGAAATAAGCTCATCGATTATGTCGGCACCTGGGGGCCCGCGATCCTCGGACACGCGCCGCAGTGCGTCATTGAGGCCGTGCATCTCGCCGCCAAGGAGGGCGTGTCTTTTGGTATCCCCAACCCCTATGAGATCGAGATGGCCCAGCTGATTGTCGATTGGGTGCCGTCGGTAGAAAAAGTCAGAATGGTCAACTCTGGGACGGAGGCAACAATGAGTGCCATCCGTCTGGCACGTGGGTTTACGGGGCGGGATAAAATCATCAAATTCGAGGGCTGTTACCACGGTCATGTCGATAGCTTATTGGTTGCGGCAGGTTCGGGTGCGCTCACCCACGGGAAGCCAGATTCCGCTGGTGTGCCGTCGGCTTTTGCGGCAGAAACCATCACGCTGCCCTATAATGATCTTGAAAAAGTGCGGGAGGTTTTTGCGGCGATGGGCGACCAGATTGCGGCGGTGATAGTGGAGAGCTATCCCGCAAATGCAGGGCTTATTTTTCCCAAGGAGGGGTATTTGCAAGGGCTTCGAGATGTCACAGCCGAGTATGGCACGGTGTTTATTTTTGACGAAGTCATGACGGGTTTCCGTGTGGCCAAAGGGGGGGTGCAGCAGTTGGAGGGGATCACCCCCGACCTCACCGCCATGGGGAAGGTGATTGGCGGAGGATTGCCTGTGGGTGCCTTTGGTGGCAGGGCCGAGATCATGGATTACCTCGCCCCCGATGGCCCCGTTTATCAAGCGGGCACGCTGAGCGGAAATCCACTTGCCATGGCCGCCGGGATCGCCCAGCTGCGCGAGATGGAGAAACAGGACGGATACACCCGGCTCGAGCAGCTTGGGGCTCGACTCGAAGCCGGTGTGAGGAGTTTGCTGGCAGCGAAGGGGATGGACTACGGATTCAACCGTATCGGCTCCATGTTCTGCTTGTTTTTCACAGGCGAAGAGATCGTGAACCTCGACTCCGTGATGACGGCCGACACGGCGGCCTTTAGAAAATTTTTCACCTCGATGTTAGATCAGGGGGTTTACATGGCACCCAGCCCCTACGAAACGGGTTTCATCAGTATGGCGCACGGCTACGATGAAATCGACGCAACACTCGATGCCATGGAGCTGGCGCTTTCGTTGGTTTAAATACACCAGTGACCACGTCTTGACGGACGGCTGAAAGAGGGGTGATCGCCAATCGGGGTATTTCTGAAAAAATTCCCGTTGCTATCACCCATGGATTAACTATAGTGATTTCGTTCCGAGCCGGGATGGTGGAATTGGTAGACACGCTAGATTTAGGATCTAGTGCCCTTTGGGCGTGCAGGTTCGACCCCTGTTCCCGGTACTTCCCCCCTTAATAAACTTAATAAAAAACAACGAGAATCATGGATGAACTCAAAAAACAATTGATGGAAAAACTGGGCCTTGATGAGGCGATCAGTCAGCAGGCGATCGATATGGTCCTCGGATTTGTGAAGGACAAGTTGCCCGAAAATGTGCAAGGGCTTGTTGATTCTGCAGCTTCTGGCGAATTGCCAGACACGGGTGGTCTGCTTGACCAAGCCAAAGGCCTTTTTGGGGGTTAGTCCAGCTGAGCCGTTCGGTTCAGCTTGATCGGCCCTTGGCCAAATCCTTTCTCCTCGCACGGTTCGATCTGAGCCGAGGCGGGTGATACACACTGTGATACAACAGAATGCGTAGGTCAAAACAGATTGCTCTAGGCTCGGCAGGGGTCGCTTTCTTTTTTCTGATGATGGGAGGGATCGCAGGCACCGCCTACTTGCCTGGATTTGCCGGCGAGTTAGGGCGGATGTGTCTAGCTCTTGTGACCAGCCCATTCCTCATGGAGACGGCGATTTTCTTTCTCGCCTTGGCGCTCTTGTTTGCCGTCAATGGCTGGCGCCGTAATCGTGAGGGGGATGATTGGGTGACCTTGGATGAAAAAGGCTTACCGAAGAAGAGGTGATCGTTTTTTGATCTCCCAGCCTCTTTTTTATACATTCTGGCTCGTCATCGAGGACGAGATGAAGATGATGTCAGACATGACAAAATCCATGGAGATCAAGCCGTCGCTGCGATGGATCATTGCGGTTTTGGCCATCGCCGCCGCAGCAATGAGCCTGTGGTTGACTATTGAAAAATGGTCAGGTCGCATCAATACCCTAGCTGGCTGCGGCACGGGCAGTGGTTGTGCCAATGTGCTAGGAAGTAAGTGGTCGGTTGTCTTCGGGGTGATTCCCGTCAGTGTGTTTTCCTTTTTTCTCTACCTCGCAGTGCTGGTAAGTTTATGGGTAAGAGGTGAAAACGTCCGATGGTGCAGAATGCTTGTAGCGTGGATGTTTCTTGCCGCCGCGGTATGGTTCACGGGACTGCAACTATTTGTGCTTGATGCCATCTGTCCGTATTGCATGACCATGCACGGGTTAGGTGTTGCGTTGGGACTCTTTATCTTATGCGCGGAGCACAAACGTGGGCAGATGGTCCTGAGATCGCTCTCATCACTGACGATCGCGGTCGCCATGGTGGCCGCTCTGGCTGTGGTGCAGCATTTTGGCCCCGAGCCGCCAACGCACCGGGTCGATGACCTCTCCGGACTCGCAACATCTGAGTCGAATGATGTGCACGCGCTTGGTGTGGGTCGTGTGGTTTCTTTTTTGGAGGGAGAAAAATCTTACCGAGTCGAGGAGCTTCCGCATCTGGGTGACGTGGATGCCTCGTATGTGATTGTGAAGTATTTTGACTACACCTGTGAGGCATGCCGTGACATGCATGACCATCTCGGGGAAATCATGATCAAGCACCCGGGCAAGCTTGCGGTGATTGTGTTGCCAGTGCCTCTGAATAGAAAATGCAACCCCAGCATGCCGCCGGGGGTAAAGGGTCATGCCAACGCCTGCGAATTGGCCGCCTTGGCTTTGAGGGTTTGGCGCGCCGACCCCGCGAGTTTTGCCGATTTTCACCCGTGGTTGTTTGAATATCATGACCAGCCGATCCAGGTGGCCGAAGCCATGGCATACAGCTTGGTGGGCGAGGATAAAATGTCTGCCGTGGATGAATCTTGGGTGACGGCTCAGCTACGGCAGAGTGTGGAAGATTATAAAATTTTTGCAAAACACACACCGGTCATGCCTAAAATCCTGATTAAAGAGAGCTTGATGATCCAAGGGAAGACAAAGGATCTGAAGGCATTCGAGTTGATCTTGGAGAAGCATCTGGGAATCAAAGAATCAGGGGCTGCTCGATGAGGTTCTTTTTACATGGGATTCTTCGGTGGGCGGGCTAGAATGCCAAGCATGACGAGCTTGCAAGATCTGAAGGGGTTTCTCGACCAAGAACTTAACATCTCCGGCATTCCGGATTATCCAGGGGCCCTGAATGGCTTGCAAATCGAAAACGGAGGCGAGGTCACCAAGATCGCCGCCGCTGTCGACGCTTCGTCGCCTGTCTTTGAAAAAGCCATCGCTGCAGGCGCAGACCTTCTGCTGGTGCACCACGGTATGTTCTGGCAGGGGTCGCAGCCCGTGACCGGGCCAGTTTACAAAAAGTTAAAAATGGCACTGGATGCTGGATTGGCCCTTTACAGTGCGCATATCCCGCTCGACGTCCATGCGCAATGGGGGAACAACATACAACTTGCGACCCAACTCGGCATGCACGCTACCGAACCATTCTTCGACTGGAAGGGTATTCAACTTGGCCTTTCTCAGGACCTGGATATCGACCGAAGTGAGCTCCACGCCCAATTGGCTGAGATTGTGGCTGGGCCTGTGCATCTGTGCCCTGGCGGGCCTCGTCAAGTGGGGAAGGTGGGTATTGTAACTGGAGGGGCGGGCTCGGAGGTGGCCGCCATGGCTGAGTGCGGCATTCAGACCTTCATCACTGGCGAGGGCCCTCACTGGAGTTACCCACTGGCAGAGGAATTGGGCATCAACGTGCTCTATGCCGGACATTATGCCACGGAAACCTTCGGTGTCAGGGCGCTTTGCGCTGAAATGGGTCGGAAATTCGGACTCGAAACGCTATGGCTCGATCACCCTACGGGCATGTGAAGACCATCTCAAGAGGAAGTAAACGCGGAAAAAAGAACGGCTCCAGAGTGGTTATTGCTGAGCCCTTGCGCTATCAACGATGAGGCATAATGAGAGCTCCCCCCAACAATCTTTTAAAAAAGTGGGTGAAAAAGAACAAAATAACCAACTTAAGGCTTGCTCGTTCCCGTATTTACAGGTTAAATGTATTCACCATTGCGGGTATAGCTTAATGGTAAAGCTCCAGCCTTCCAAGCTGATTATGCGGGTTCGATTCCCGCTACCCGCTTATCTGTGACAGGATAATCCAATAATACCCCCCCCCAGAAAGGATAACAAATTATGAAAACTACTATGAAATACGCGCTGTTTGGTGCTGCGCTTGCATTGGTTACACCCATCTATGCAGAAGCGCCTGATTGTTATAAGCTATCATCAGCTGTGAAGCAGGCTGTTGCGGCTCATCCAGAAAAAGTTCTTGAATTGGTCGCAGCCCAAGTTGCCCAGAACGAGTCCTGTGCCTGTGAAGTCGTCAAGGCTGCCATCGTGGCATCCGGCGCTGACAAGCAACTCGTCGCAGGAATCGTTGAGGCCGCTATAGAAGTTGCCCCCAGTAAGGTTCGCATCATTGGCCAGTGCGCCGTTGCGGTCGCCCCCGACGCTCTCGCAGAAGTGCAAGCTGTTGTCACTCAGTATGGTGCAGCCAGTGGCGATTCCGGTCTCGGCGCCAAAGGCGGTGAGAAAGGTGGTAAGGTTGTTATGACCCCTCCTCCTGTTCCCCAAAACCCACTTGATTTCCCTGGACAAGGACCCGTTGGCCCCACACCTGGTGGTCCTGGTGGTTTTCCACTGTTCCCTCCAGGTCTCCAACCTCCTACCATTACCCCTCCTTCTTCCACGGATGAAGGTAATCCAATTACTTTCACCCGCTGATAGGGCTCAGTAATCAATGGTTAATCCATCAAATCTCAACCTAACGAAATCATGAAAAAACAATTTATTGCAGGAACCATGTTGCTCGCCTCATTCGGCGTAGCAGCAGCTCAGGGTCTTTACGATATTGCGCCTAATGACGATGCCACAGAAAGCTCTCCGATCAAATGGAGTGCCGGTCTGAGCGCAAGTATCGATGATAACGTCTCGCCCACCGTGCTTCCCGGCACACCCGGCTTCGAAAATGATGTAACTTCGGTCAACGCCTACGTTGGCGCAGCTCTCGTGAGCATTACCCCACAAACCACATGGGATGTATTTGCTCGTATTGGCGGCATCTACTACATTGACCAGCCATCCGCCGTCGGCAGCGATGACATGTTTGGTCAGGGTCGTCTTGGTGTTAACTGGGCACATCGCGTCAGCGAGCGGCTCCGTTTCAGTAGCCGCAACTACGTTGCGTATGAGCTTGAGCCTGACTACAGCTATGGTTTTTCCACAGACCGTCAAATTGGCGAATACTTGCACTACGAGTCCGACAATGCCGTTGGTTACCGTTGGAGTGAGCGTTTTGCTACCTACACCGGGGTTAAAGTTCGCGGTCTTGATTACGGTGCCGTCTCATCGGCCAATGATCGTTTAATCACCTCTGTTTATAACCAATTCCGCTATCGCGCGTCTGAGCAGACCATCTGGACGCTTGACTATCGTTACAGCGAAACGGATGCAAGCGGAACAGCTGGTGATTCGACCAATCACTTCACCTCACTCGGTATCGAGCACCGCTTCAGTCCTAATTCTGTTCTTGCTGTCAAGGCAGGTATGCAGATGCGTGATGTTGACGGAGGAAAAAGCAGTGACAGCCCGTTTGCTGAAGCCGCCATTCGGACCCGTGTTAACGAGCAGTTCAGCCTCCGCTCATTTGCTCGCTACAGTTTGGAAGATTACGGCACGAGTTTCCCTGGCTACACCTATGACGCCAACAGCACCTTGCGTGTTGGCGTTTCGGCAGACTACATTGTCTCACCGCAGCTTACCTTGCACGCGGGTCTTAACGTGATCATGACCGAGATGGAAGACGGCCGAGTTACCTCAGCTTTTGGTCCCGTTCCAGACTTGGACCAAGATCTTCTTAACCTTTACCTCGGTTTCTCCTACAAGGTGAACGAAGGTGTTTACGTTACCGGTTCTTATAACTGGACGGATAGCGAGGGAAACAATGGCCGTGGAACAGCTGCTGCCAGCCGCACCTACGAGCGTAACCGCGCATCCCTCGGTGTAAGAGTCGAGTTCTAAATTTCCTGTCAGAAAATCCAAACAGATAAGCCGTTGTAGTGTCTTACATTGCAACGGCTTTTTTGTTTACATTCCCATCGTTTTTGGGGAAAACAAATCCACTCTGCGCCAAGCCGACCACCTCTGTATAAATGCAAACTGAAAATACCAATCAAAACGAAGCTTCCCTGCATGCCATCGACTATTGGCAGGTTCTTAAGAACCGCTACGGTGTCATACTCCTCACCTTCCTTTTGGTCTTCCTCACGGCAGCGGTCATCACCTATGTGATGCCGAAAAAATATGAGAGTATGGCCTTGGTGGAAGTGAAGCCGATTGTGGATGTTGATCCCACGCTCAGCAGAGCTGGTGGTGGTATGGGGCCGCAAATGACGAGGCAGTTCATGAACACGCAGTTCGAAATCATCATCGCTTCTGAAACATTGGGGCTTGCGATCAACCGGATTCAGCTGGAGACGAGATGGGGTAAAGATCGTAGCGATGTCTTGAAAATACTTAAAGGTATTGTGAAGACGAGTCAAAGAAGGGGAACCGACCTCATTGAGATATCGGTGAGGCACCGAAAGAAAGAGGAGGCGCAAGCTATTGCGAAAGCCGTCTATGAAGCGTACAAGGAGCGTCGATACGATCTTGAAATGAGTGTGCGTAAGGATCAACTTAAGGCCATTAAGATCGAGCTGCAAAATAAGAGCGACCGTGTTGCCGAGCTTCGCAAGCGCCTGATGGACATTGCCGAGAAAGTGGGACTGATTTATATTGAAACCGAAAGAGGTGACGAAACCATGGGCGATAGCTTGGGGCTGCGTGAACGTGCAGAAAAAGAGCTCTACGAGGCAAAGCGTGAGATGGAGCAGGTATCGCTTCACATCAATAAGCTGCTTTCTGTGGATAACGATGATTTGATCAGTGTGGTAGCGGAGCTGCCCGAAGTGGGATTCAGGGAGGCTTATAACAAGTATGAAGATGCCGTGGCTGAACTCCAAACCATGAAGGCGTCTGGGTTGGGTAATAAGCACCCTGACATAGAAATGCGAAGAACACGCATCACGGAATTGAAGAAAAACTTGGAGAAGCGCGCCATCAACGTCAGAGATTCCCTCAAACACCGCTTGGTCCTCGTCGAAGGAAAAGTGGAAAAATTAAAAGCCGTTGTCAACGACTTGCAGGATGAAGGAACGGAGAAGGCTCGCTCGATTCAGGAGTTCAACATTGCACGTAAAGAGTATCAAACCGCGCGTGGTATCAAGGAGGGCATGGAAGTGCGATACGATATTGAAAAGACAAAAACCGTATTGCCGCCGACCAATATCATTGTGCACCAAATCCCTGAAATTAATGGTAACCCTGTGAGCCCTAATGTGCCCCTCAATCTCGCATTGGGTGCCGTAGTCGGCTTGATCTTCGGAGTGGGTATCGCCTTCTGTCTTGAGTATCTCGATACCTCAGTGAAGAGCTTGGAGGATGTAGAGCGTTTCCTGAAGGTGCCTGTGCTTGCTGTTATCCCTCGGGATGTGGGTGTGTTGCACAAGCAGACCGGCATGAGCCCAGATTCAGAGGCGTATCGGATTCTTCGGACGAATATTGAATTTAACCGAAAAAATCCAGAGGACAACTCGATTACGGTGGTATCTGGTGGTGCCGGTGAAGGTAAATCCACGACCTTGGTCAACCTCGCATACATTTGTGCCCAAGGCGGATACACGACCTTGATGATTGACGCAGACCTTCGTCGACCTCGCTTACACACCTTCTTTGATATCAATAACTCGGTGGGACTGACCAACTACCTGACAACGGATCTGCTGCTCGAGGATGTCATCCTGCAGACGCCTGTCGACAACCTATACTTTATGCCGTCTGGGATTCTCCCGGCGGATGCGGCAGGGATCTTGAACTCAAGGCGTATGTCCGAGTTGATTCAGGATGTGAAGCAACGTTTTGATCTTGTGCTCGTGGACTCCCCGCCGATTCTCGGCGTCAGTGATGCATCGGTGCTCGCCAGTGAAGTCGATTTGACGATGATCGTTGTTCAGCATCGTAAGTTGCCTCGCAACATGCTGATCCGTGTGAAGCAAGCCGTTGAAAACGTCGGTGGCCATGTGATCGGAGTGGTGCTTAATAACGTCGATGTGCGTAGCGATAACCAGTATCAATACTACACCAGTTATTACACGTATTATGCTCCTACCACGGGTGATGAGGGTAACACGGCCGCTGATGTGGCTGTCGTTTCTACCCCAGCTGCCCCCGCAGCCCAAGATCAGAAAGACGAAGACCTTTATTAGTCATGAAGCCATGGCATGCCTTCAGCCTCGTTGACAAAACGTGAGCGTGTGGTAAGGTTACTTTCCTGTCGTCTGTTCTCAATTAAATCCATTCCATCATGAAAACCATATTCAAAACCATCGCACTTGCTTTCGCTGTTGTGGCGGCCTGTGCGGGCGCTGTTTCTGCGCAATCCATCTCGTCGAACACGACACTCAGTATCGAAATCAAAGGTGTTCCTTCGACCGAGCAACAGCGTATTTCTGGCCGGTATGTGGTGGATGCATCTGGCTTTGTTTACCTGCCCTTGCTTAAGGGGGGGCTCAAAGCAAGCGGGATGTCCAGCTCATCGTTGGCTCGCAAGATTGAATCGGCTTATCGGAATTCTGAAATGTATCAGAACCCACGTATCACGGTGATTTCCACCAAGGATACCGCATCCAGTGAGATTGATCGTCAAATTGTGAGTATCGGTGGATTTGTTAAATCCCCTGGACCCAAGCCCTACATGCGCGGCATGACGCTTTTCCAAGCCATTTCCGCCGCGGGTGGCGAGACCGCCTTTGGCTCAATCAAAAGAGTGGAACTGCACCGCAACGGGAAAAAATACACCTATAACCTGAAAAGGGCGGAGCATATGAGGGTGAAAGTTTACCCAGGCGACAGCATCAATGTGCCTCAAAAAACGGCATTTGGGAATTAGCCTTGTGCAGCTTGTCCCGCTCAGAATTTTTTCTTGATCCCACTGGTGCTGGCAACAAGTAGCCGGTGGGATGTTATTTGTTTTAGATTAACCCACCCTGATGGACGGGGATGCGAGGTTGATTTTTTCTTCTTTAAATTCTCGGAGGATATTTTTTAAAACGCGTGAGCGAATGCGGGTGCGCTCGCGGATGTCGGGGATCCGGTATCGGCCCTCGACGAGGATACCCGAGTTCATGTGGCCGCCATCGTCGTGCCAGAGGGATCGGACGACAACCTCTGCGCTGTTTTCGACAACGGGTTCGGTTTCCTGAATCGCTTTGCGGGTGATCTCGCAGGCGTGATCGATATCGACATCGTGGTTGAGTTGAAAACGAACTCTCACCCGGATCGGCTTGACGTTTTCGCAGGAGAAGTTCGTGATGACGGAATTGGCTAAAATATTGTTGGGGTAGTTGACGGTCACACCATCGGTGTTTCGGACGCAGGTGCGTCGCAGTCCGATATCGAGCACATCGCCCCATGCCCCCCAGTGTTTACCAATCCGCTCGATTTTTACGCGGTCACCTATTTTGATGGGCCTGTCGGTGATGAGAAAAATACCCGCAAGGATGTCGGCAAGCGTTTCTTTGGCTGCCAGTCCAAGTGCGATACCTGCAATGCCGGCGCTGGCGAGCAGGGGGGTCACCTCAATGCCGTGAATCCGGAGAATGACCAGAAAGAGGATAAAAGCCAAAGCCAGCTTGTAGAAGCTCCGCAGGAAATGAACCAACCGGTCGTCGAGATCATTATCGGTAGCTCCGGCCAGCCGATCGAGCGCCTTGAGGATGAATCCATGGATCAATAGGTGGATGATATAGCAGCCAACAACAGCCGCTGATGTCTGCACCCATGGATTGTCCATCATCTTCAACGCTTCAGGCGCCATGGCCCATGAGGCCAACAATATGGGTTCCGCCTGTTTCTGCGAAGCGGCAATGAGCTGAATCATGAAACAAGCGATAACACAAAATGACCTGTCCGATCAAGGTTTATCAGGCTTTGCCTGACGCATCGATCGTGGCTAGACCCAGCCGATCATTCCCGCTACGCCGTAGACGGAGTAGAGAAAGAGGATAAAGAGGACGATGACAAAAGCTTTGGCGCAGGCTTCGATGGTTGTGCGGGTCATGATTTGATGAGGTTTTTGGGTGCAGTGTGGGATGGAGTGGGGCTTATAATGAGAAGAATCAGGTAGGTCAAGTGCGGGGCATCGGGTGCTTTTCGATTTGTTCTCGAGCGCTATCGAATATAATCCTTTTTCATGCACATCGTCACACGCCTCTTGATGCTCGCTCTGTTGCCCCTCATCCTTGTTTCCTGCGGTGGTGGGTATAAGGGGTATATGACCCGATCTTATACCGTGCGGGGTGCCCATTATCAGCCACTTTCTGTGGGGCAGGCACTTGGCTACAAAGAAGTGGGCATCGGTTCATGGTATAATGAGAGTAAGTTTTTTGGTTTGAAAAGAGGAAACACATCACTGGGCGAAAAGGTGATGGCGTGGGATATTTCAGCAGCCCACAAGACGCTGCCGCTACCTTGTGTGGTCAAGGTGACAAATCTCTCAAACGGCAAATCTTTAAAAATGCGGGTGAATGATCGCGGCCCGTTCATTCCCGGACGTATTATTGATGTGACCCCGAGGGCGGCAGGAAAACTCGGCTTTAAGAAAAAGGGGCTGACACGAGTCCGAGTAGAGGTGCTCAGTGTGGGCGATGGAAAATACAAACGCAAAGCGAGGCGCCGTTGGTTTGGCTGGTGATGACGGCTTGCGAGAATCGCTTTCTCAGGTTACATAGCGGCATGATTTATCTCGATTCCAATGCAACGACTCGGATCCATCCTGAGGTGTTGGAGGCGATGATGCCCTTCCTGACCGATCACTGGTATAACCCGTCCAGCGGTTACCGTGCTGCAAGGATGGTGCGGGAGGCGCTTGAATGCGCCCACGCGCAGGTCGCTGCGTTGATCCATGCCAAGCCAGAGGAAATTGTGTTTACCGGCTGCGGGACGGAGTCGAACAATGCCGTGATCGCATTCCTAGCTTCCCAGTCCGACCATCGAAAAAAAATAATCACCAGCGCGATCGAACATAGCGCGATTTTGCGTTACTGTGATTCGTTGGCGGATGTTTATGGTTTGGTGACCGAAAAAATAGGCGTGGATGCAGGCGGGCGGCTGCTTCTGGATGATTTTTCCGAGGCGATGGATGCAGGTGATGCTGCGATGGCGAGTATCATGTGGGCCAATAACGAAACGGGTATGATTCAACCGATCGCAGAAGCTGTTGAGTTGGCGCACCGAGCTGGTGTGCCCTTTCACACCGATGCGATTCAAGCGGTGGGGAAAACGGTGGTGGATGTCCGAGAAGTTCCTGTCGATTACCTGTCGATTTCAGGGCATAAATTTCATGCGCCCAAGGGGGTCGGGGCACTCTACATCCGTGAGGGATTACGCTTTGAGCCATTGCTCCGCGGTGGTGGTCAGGAATCCGGCAGAAGGAGTGGCACGGAAAATGTGGCCTCCATCATCGGCATGGGGAAAGCCGCTGAGATCATGAAAAAGCGTCTCGATACCCATGCCAACGATGGCGTGGCAGAACTCCGTGACCACTTTGAGCGTCGTCTCATCACCGAGATCGATGGCGTGCGGGTGAATGGAGCGCTTGCATATCGCACGGCCAATACGAGCCACCTTTCTTTTGAGGGCTGTGAGGCAGCGGGCCTGCTTATTTTACTGGATGAATACGGTGTGCAATGTTCTGCGGGTAGCGCGTGTATGACAGGGAAGCAACAGCCATCGCACGTGCAAACCGCGATGGGGATTTCAGCCAGCCAAGCCAAAAGCAGCCTGCGTCTTTCGTTTTCCCTGTTTTCCACCCGTGCGGAAACCGACGCCGCTGCCGAAGCGGTGAAGAAGGCGGTCAATAAGCTCCGCAGCGTGCAGGGTGGCCCTGGAGTAGGACCCGTTCAGGTCTTTACCTGAATGGATACGAGTTTATCAGAGATTTTCAATTCTGAATACGACGGGGCGTGAGTTGACACACCCGAGTTGCTCGATTTTTTTCAGCGTTTCCTTCAGGAGTCCAAACCGGCAGGTGTGGAGTTGGAAAACCATATCAACAAAGTCGGCATCTGGGTTGTCTGGATTGACGGGTGAATGTGTCCCGGAAATGCCAATACCCGCATCTGCCAGAGCATGGGCGATCTTGGCGATGACTCCGGGTTCATCATTGACGTCAAACCTTACATAGTAGGGGGTTTCTGTATCCTCGATACACATCAGCTTACCCCCTTTTTGATAGGGGAGAAATCCACGGTGGCCACCTTCATGACCCAGTCCCAGTGCGGCTTCGACGATGTCGGCAACAACCGACGAGGCGGTTGGGTCTTTGCCTGCGCCTCTGCCGTAGAACAGGGATTCTCCTGCCGCATCACCTTGCACCGCCACCGCATTGAAGACGCCATTGACGCTGGAGAGCACGTGGCTTCCTGGGATAAATGAGGGCTGCGTGCGGATTTCAATGTCGCCATTGTCATGCTCGCGAACAACACAGAGGAGCTTCACGACAAATCCGAGACGCTTCGCAAAATCGATATCGATCCCTCGAACCATTTCAATGCCACGAACATAAACGTCTTCAGGGTCGATGGTGAAACCATAGGCAAGTGTCGCAAGGAGAATCGCCTTGTGGGCGGCATCCCAGCCGTTGACATCGAGTGTCGGGTCCGCTTCCGCATACCCCAGCTGCTGAGCTTCCCCAAGTGCCTCTTCGTATGCGAGGCCCGCGTCGGTCATCCGCTCAAGGATGTAGTTGGAAGTGCCATTGATGATGCCGACCATGGACTGGATGCGGTTGCCGACAAACGAGTCCTGCATCGTTTTGATAATGGGGATGCCGCCAGCGACAGCGGCTTCAAAGTGGATGGGGGTATCAAATTCCAGGGAGAGAGCGAAGAGCTCTTTGCCGCGTTCGGCAAGGAGGGCTTTGTTGCCTGTCACAACAGGTTTGCCGGCACGCAGAGAGGCGGCAACAATGTCAAAGGCGGTGGTCGTCCCCCCGATGAGTTCAACGACAATATCGACCTGCGCATCATGGACTACCTCGCTCCAATCCGTGGTGAGTCGGTCATTCGGTGCTCCCTCGGGGCGGGACTTATTGATATCACGCACGGCAATACGCATAATCTCAACCTGGACACTGCTCCGGTCTGAAATAAGTTTAAAATTGCGATTCAGCGTTTCCCACACGCCGGTGCCGACGGTTCCAAATCCTACAAGTCCTATGCCGAGTTTTTTACTCATGTTGATGTTTGTTCGAGTTACGGCAGCCCTTTTGAATCATTAACGAGTTATTGAAAGAGCAAAGTGTCACATATCGCGATATTCGTGTTGTCGTGCCAGTTGATACGATGAGGGAAACCGATCAACACGCGCATTGACAAGGCTGCGCCAGTTATGTGACTACTAGGTAGCCATGATCGAGACTAATGTGACCATTCCTCAAACTCCCCTCGTAGTCGGCTCTGTCGCCACCCTCAACCACCTCGCCTGCTTGCAGCCGGTCGAGCTGCCATCGCTGTGCGACATTTTGGAAATCCGCCTCGATGGGATGGCGGGGCATATGGAGGCACTGGAAATTGAGCTCGACCGCTTTAAAGATTTTCCTCTTCTCTTTACCGCGCGTTGCGTTGCAGAAGGTGGGCTTACGGCACTGAGTGCCAAGGATCGATCTGACCTCTTACTCGCGGTTGCGGATCGTGCCAGCTGGATCGATGTCGAGTTGGCATCATTCGATGACATGACCGAGGCCATTCACCGTATTCGGTGTCACGATGTCGGGTTGATCCTATCCTACCACAATTTTGAAAAAACGCCGGCGGAGTTTGAAATGCAGCGTTTGGTCGACCTGAGCGAAGAGGCGGATATTATCAAATTGGCCGTGCGCCATCACAGTGTGGATGACTTTGCCCGTTGCACCCGTCTGCTCCAGCGCAATGATCACCCCATGTCAATCATGGGGATGGGTGAGCTGGCTCCCGTTTCCCGGCTGCTTTATGCTCAGCATGGATCGCTTCTCAATTACGGCTATCTGGGGGATGAACCCACCGCTCCTGGCCAGTGGCCCGCGAAGTTATTGAAAGACGCAATCGCGGCGCTGGATCCGATCCGTTAGGTCACGACGAAGATTCATCTGCCTTCTGGTTCACCACCTTGATCGGGGCGTCGGGGAGAGCATTGAGAAATGTTTTTCCGTAGGGTTTGGTCACAACGCGATTATCTAATAGAACAACCATGCCCTTGTCCTTGGCGGTGCGGATGAGTCGGCCTACACCCTGACGTAATTTGAGCACCGCCTCGGGGACGGAGTATTCGACAAACGGGTTGCCTCCATCGGCTTCAATCGCCTCAAGCCTCGATGCCACCAGCGGGTGGTCAGGGACGGCAAAGGGAAGCCTTGTGACAATGACGTTGGAAAGTGCTTCGCCTGGGACATCCACACCCGCCCAGAAACTATCGGTTCCAAACAGCACGCTGTGAATGTCTTTACGGAAAATTTCGACCATTTTATGGCGTGCCATACCATCGCCCTGAAGGAGCAATCTCCAGTCGTTATCATAAAAGAAATCCTCCATGGCTTCCGCCACATTACGCATCAGTCGGTAGCTGGTGAAGAGGACAAATGCCTTACCTTCGGTGTATTTCAGGACGCGTCCGATCCAGTGGGCCAGCGCATCTTCATATTGCTCGCTGGTGGGGTCGGGCATGGATTTGATCACGTAGATCTCCATCTGTTTTTTGTAGTTGAAGGGGCTACCAATTTTGACGGATACGGCATTTTCCGCGCCGATGCGTTTGCGGAAGTAATTTAAGTCATCGTCACCCGTGCCGAGGGTGGCGCTGGTCATGATGCAGGTGCGTCCGGGTCCAAACATCATACGCCTGAGGAGTTCCGCCACATTGATCGGTGCCGAGTGAATACTGAGCATATCACCCTCACGTCCCCCTTTTTCCACCCAGTAGACGCTTTCCTCTTCATCCTGATCGAGGAAAATTCTGACACCTGCATGGATTTCACGGATGCGTCGTGCGCCGTCCATGAGCTCGGCTTTGGTGGTTGAGTCTTTTTCTAAAGCATCGGCGGCATGTTCGATTTCTTGCCAGAGTTGGCGGAGTGGTTCGGCCAGCGTGTTCTCGACAAAGTCGGGCGTGCGGACACGGAATTCTTTGCTGAATGGCCCAAAGTTCACCTCCTGCTGGATGCTGTCGTAAAATTCATCGGCGGCATCCAGCACCTGTTCCGCGGCTTTCATCGACCCTGCATGCCGAAGTGCGCGCAGGAGTCCCTTGCGGTTTTTCGGGTTGTATAGCCGCTGCACCTCGAACTTCAACCCCGCGTGGCTCTGTCTTAGCCCGAGCTGCGTTGCGGCGACTTGTTCCAGCGTGTGGGCCTCGTCAAAAATGACAAAATCATCGGGGAAAAGATAGCCCACGTCATCGTCCGCCAGTTCTCCCAAGGCGAATAGGGAGAAAAACAGCGTGTGGTTTAAGACCACGATGTTGGCATCCTCCATCTGCTTGCGCGCCTTTTGATAAAAACAATGGCCATTGCGGCCACAAGTGCGGGCCGTACAGACACTGCCGTCACTACACACCTGGGCCCAAACTTTCGGGCTTGGGGTGAAGTCCATATCCGACCTCGTGCCATCTTGAGTTCCTTCTGCCCAATCCCAGATCGCTTTAAGCTCTTCTCCCTCGCTGGTGCTAAAAAGATCTCCGGTTTGCTGCATTGCGCGTTTGAGGCGAAGGGGGCAGACGTAGTTGCCACGCCCTTTGAGGAGCGCGGCACTCAGGCCTCCACCGAGAATTTGATTGGCGAGCGGAATATCCTTGCTGATCAACTGCTCCTGCAAGTTGATGGTATGCGTGGAGATCACAGCCTTGCGGCCTGACGCTAGAGCATATTGTGCAGCGGGAAGCAGGTAGGCGAGCGACTTGCCCACCCCAGTTCCGGCTTCGGCGCAGAGGATATGTCGGTCTTCGATCGCCTCGGCCACCGCCATTGCCATATGCTGTTGTTCAGGGCGAAATTCAAAATCGGGTGACGCCGAGAGGCCGCCGTCCGTTGAGAACATATCCTCCATGTCCCGCACCAGCGCACCCAGGCCAGCTCCATCATCTGCAAATCCAATCATCGTTTGAACAGTCCTAACCTATCCACCTGCATCCGACAACCCCCAAGAGTTCGCCTGACCACAAAAACTGGATGCCCGACCGATGACGCAAGCTCTTTTCATATGGGCTCGACTCCACCGTCCGAACTTGGAATAATCTCAAGCTCCCAATCACCTCAGCCACTGTGAAAACGTCACCCACTCCAAAATCTGCCCAGCAAACCCGTCGTGCCAACCAAGACTATCGTCGCGTCGGTTTTGAGGAGCTTGAAGATCGATTAAAAACCCTGATGGAGATGCTGGCCGATGTGCTCGAGTCAGAAGGTGACCTTACCGAGAGTATTCCATGGCGTGGGATGCCGGTTCAGCAACCGTCGAAAACGCCAGAGGATGCCGCCGCCATGGCGCAACTTCAGGCGATCTGTTTTGAAATCCTCAATATGGTGGAGGAGCGCACCTCACTTAAGATCCGCCACCGACGCCGAAAGGACCTCGGGATGGATGCCGAACAAGGAATGTGGGGAAGGGTCATCAATCAACTCAAGGCGCAGGGGGTTACCGAAACGGAAGTCCTTGAGGCGTTACCTGATGTCAACGTAACTCCCGTGCTGACGGCTCACCCCACCGAGGCCAAACGACCAACCGTCCGTGAGCGCCACCTCGCCATCTATAAAGATCTCGTCCGATGGGATCGTAATAAAGAGGACCCCGTCACCTTGGTCGATGTGTTGGACTCGATCAAGGCCGACCTAGAAACGCTCTGGTACACGGGCGAGATCCATGCATCACGACCCAGCATCTCTGGCGAGCTGCGGCACACGATTTATTACCTGCGTGAAGTTTTCCCCAAGGTGATCAAAAAGCTCGATGTCTCGCTCGAATCCGCATGGGAAGCCGTGGGCTGGGATGTCAAGCGACTCCGAGACTCCGCAGCCTACCCGAGCCTGAACTTTGGAACCTGGGTCGGGGGCGACCGTGATGGCCACCCACTCGTCACCGCCGATGTCACGGCCAATACCTTGGCTCGGCTCCGCAAGCACAGCCTGCGTATTTACCAGCGGGAGCTCAAAGAGGCGGCCAAGGTGTTGACGCACTCACCCTGTGCGGATGATGTTCCAGCCGATCTCACACGCCGAGTTTTGGAGCTAAGAAAAGAGCTCGGTGTTTGCGGGCGTGAAATTGCCGCGACCAATGCGCGTGAGCCATGGCGATGTTTAGCCTACCTCATGCGCGAGAAACTTGAGCACCCCGATGTGGGATACACCCGAGTCGATGAGTATGGTGCCGACCTCGATCTCATGGACGCCACCTTGCGCCGTATCGGAGCCGATACCAGTGCGCGTAATGTGGTGCACCCCCTGCGCCGACTCGTTGAGATTTTCGGTTTCCATCTTGCCACACTCGACATCCGCCAAAATTCACCCTTCCACGATCAGGCAGCCTCCCAGATGCTTGCCATTGCCGGAGTTGAAGATGCGGAAAACTTTGCCGATTGGCCCGAGGAAAGACGTGTCGAATTCCTTCTCAAGGAGCTTCAGACCGAGCGGCCATGGCGGCCGTGGACAGCAGATGCCGACACCGAGGCGGGCAAAGTCATGGCTTGCCTGCAAGTCCTCCGCGAGCATACCAAGAAGTATGGCAGCGACTGCCTTGGCCTCTACGTCGTGAGCATGACCCGTCAGGTGTCCGATATGTTGCTCGTTCACCTCTTCGCCCGCGAAGGACGGATGGCCGACTGGAAAGACGGTCTATGGGTGAGCCGAATCCCCGTCTGCCCGCTTTTTGAAACGGGTGACGACCTGAACCGTGGTGGTGATGTTGTCCGGTCTTACCTCTCGGTCCCTTCCGGGAAACATTTTTTGCGCAACACCCCTACGGATGTGAAATACATGCCAGTGATGGTCGGATACAGCGATAGCAATAAGGACAGCGGCCTGCTTTCTGGCCAGTGGTCGTTGCAAAAAGCCCAAGCGCAGATCACCACCGCATGCCAAGATGCGGGTGCGCGGTGCGAATTTTTTCACGGCAGGGGCGGAACAATCAGTCGGGGGGCTGGCCCGGTCCAGTGGTTTCTCCGTTCACTCCCGTCGGGTAGTCTCAGCGGCGCGATGCGCGTCACCGAGCAGGGCGAGGTGATTCCTCGGAAGTATGCCCACCGGTCGAATGCTGCCTATAATCTCGAATTACTGCTTGCTGGGGTGACCAGCGTCACGGTCGCCAATAAGAGAAGTCAAGCGGGGTCGAACCTCGGTGGCGCTCGCTACCAAGAGACGATGGAATGGCTATCCGTAGAAAGCCGCGCGAGCTATCGACGCTTGTTGGAAGAACCTGGTTTTATGTCGTTTTTCCGTCAAGCGACCCCGATCGATGCCCTCGAACGCGGTTGCTTCGGGTCACGTCCTGCCAGCCGAACGGGCACGGCGACGCTTGATGATCTACGCGCTATTCCTTGGGTGTTTAGTTGGACGCAGGCACGTTACTACATGCCGGGATGGTTTGGTGTCGGGTCTTCCCTTGAAAAGCTCAAAAACGACAACCCCGACGCCTTTGTAGCGTTGTCATCCATGGTCCACGAAGAGCCATTTCTCAGATACCTGTTGACCAACGTCGAGACCAACCTCGTGAGTGCCGATGTCGAGCTGATGGCGTCTTATGCCAAGTTGGTCGAGGATGAGGAACTACGCGCACGCTTTCAAGGGATCATCGAAGCTGAATTCTTCCGCACGGGCGAAATGATCGATCAAATTTTTGGCTCGAGCTTCGCCGAGCGCCGTCCACGGATGCTGCGCACCTTAAAGATGAGGGAGCTTCCTCTTCGCCTTCTGCATGAGCAGCAGGTGGTGCTACTCGCCGACTGGAGAGCGTCCCAGAAATCGGGAGACGCTGCCAAGGAATCCGAGCTTCTCAATGCCCTGCAGTATTCCGTTAATGCCATCGCCAGTGGCCTGCGCACGACTGGTTGATGGTGCTAGCCCGCATCCATCACCCGCCTCGCCTCCACGTTGGTGATCGTATGGGCTAGCCGTAAACCTCGAGTGACTCGGCCGTCCAGTTGGCCCGACTAAAATCGAGCACGCGGGTCAGTCGATTCGGCACCGCGACGACCTTCATCCCCGCTTGGTGTGCGGAGAGCAGGCCGTTCATTGAGTCTTCGATCACGAGGCAATCACGAGGATCGATACCGAGTTGTCTGGCGGCTTCCAGAAAGAGGTCGGGGGCGGGCTTGATCTTGGGTGCATCTCCTCGGCAGACGGTGGTGTCGAAATACGGCATCAATTCGAGCTTTTCGAGCCATCCATCCACCCATCGATGTGATGAGCTGGAAACAACCGCTGTGGGTTTTTCTGACAATTCCTGAGCCAATCTAGCCACACCGGGCATCGGCTCTGCATGTTCCAGATCGCGGATGATTTGCTCCTGCCGCTGTGAGTTTTCCCTATCCCAGTCAAAGGTCCGACCACTGAGTTCTTCCAGATAGTTGGGCGGCGACCATGTATCAAAATCACTGCCAATGCATTGGACGTAATCGTCTTGTTTAAGCTCAAACCCCTCCCGCTCGAACAAACGTTTCCACGATTGATAAATCGGCCACTCGCTATCGAGGATCACCCCGTCAAAATCGAATAATACCGCCTTGGCTTGTGCCATGATCTCTCTGACTTCCTTGTGCATGATTCTGGTGAGACTTGATGCTGATCGTCGATTTGGCAAGCCCGCATCGCGATGGCCCGTCACACGGTGGGTTTCTGGATTTTTTTCTTTAATGATGTCGGGGGGGCGCCACTGGATGTTAGTGGGGGGGCGTGTGTGAACTTGCGCTTGCCGTCTGTGCGATCCTACGTAAGATCCGCCTATGCCCTTACCCGATTACTTGCAAAAAGAAATACTGAGTGACCCCGCAAAGCGTCAATTTGGAGCGTTTGATTTGGCGCGCTTGTTGGGAGATGTATTTGATCCCACCACAGGGTGTCGTGTGTGTATTCTAACGGACTTTGATGATCCTGCTGCGATGATGAAAAATCATGCCTATCTCGATGCGGAAGGTTTTCCTGTGCAAAAGAATGCGCACAAGCATTTTTACGAGGCGTTGCATGGCGGGGTGATGGAGGAGTTGGGAATGCATGGAGGTGAGATGTTTGCGTATCTCTGCACCCATGGATCAAACTTGGATATGCAAGACCCCTGTTGGAATGTGCAGGGTCAACAGCTTTCGCTAGAGAAGGATATTTATAGCCAATATGATATTATCCTGTGTATCACCGATTGGAGTGCCACGGCCCCCCTGACGGAGAAATGCAAGGAGTTTGGCTTCCGTGGTGCGACGTTGCATGGCGTCAATGACGTGATCTTAAACTCAGGATTGGCTGTGAGTTATGATGAGGTGTCCGCGGATGCCGAGCGTGTCCGTTTGGCGATGAATCATGCAGACGAAGTCGAGATTGATTTTGCCTTGGAAGATGGGCGTGTGCTGACAGCGTGGCTTGGCCTCGGTGGTCAGGAGGCGCAGAAGAGCCACGGACTATGCCGTGGGGATGCCCCTGATGTGGCAAACTTACCAGCGGGTGAAGTTTATTTTGTCCCTGAGAATGCCCGCGGTCAGTTTCCCATGAAGTATGAGGACGGCACCTTGGGCGTGCTGGATGTGGTGGATCGAAGTATCACGAACTCAACGTTGATCGAGGGGAATCAGGCGACGATTGATGAGCATAACGAGCGGTTGGCCAACGATCCCATGACGGGGACATTGGGCGAGCTCGGCTTTGGAACGCAGGTGCTGCCCGTCTCATATTCCGATATTCAGGATGAAAAAATTCTTGGAACATGCCACCTAGCGACGGGCCGTGATGATCATCTCGGCGGGGATATCGTGCCCGGAATGTTTAAAAAACACGAGAATAGCACGCATGATGATATTTTGTTTGCCCCGCATAAAACGCCGAATTTCAATATCAGCGAGGTGAGAATGAAGTGGGCCGACCGTGAGGAGGTCTTGATCCAGAATTTTATGCCATCACCCTTTATTTTAAAGGCCTTAGAGAGATAAATCCTCTTTATCGGTGTCGACGCTGGCGGATTTGGTGTTATATTCAACCCTACAATGATGAAAGATGTTTGGTGGGTATGCGGGTTGGCGAGTTGGCTGATGGTCACGGGAGCGATGGCGGCTCCAGTGATGGTGGATGATGCTGCCGTCGCCAAGGAATTGACCAAGGGATTGCATGCGCTTGCGGATAAGGGAGAAGTGGTTTCGTCGAAGGTTTTGAATTCCCAGCTTGGGCGGACGACGTGTAAGATTAAGTTGCCAGTGAGTGTGCAAAAACCGCTCGCCAACCTCTACTCGAACTGTGCGGATAGCGTGGTCGTGATCGGGACAGTTTTTAAATGTGGGCATTGTGATAAATGGCACAATAGGAGCAGTGCGACCGGTTGGGTGTTAACAGAAAAGGGTGTGATGGTGACAAATTACCATGTGTTTGAAGGTAAGGATGTGGCAGGGTTTGGCATCCGGACCCGCGATGGAAAGGTGGCCGCGGTGACTGAGATTCTCGCTGCAAGCAAGCGGGATGATGTGGTCATTTTCAAGGTTTCAGGGACGGGCTTCAACCCCCTTGCCTTGGCTCCCGATGCTGCTGTCGGCAGTGAACTCCACGTGATCGCCCACCCAGCCGGTCGCTATTATACCTATACTTCGGGACGGGTGTCTCGTTATTATCGAAAACGTATCGCCTCGGGTGACGGCCCAACGTTGATGGCGGTGACGGCCGAGTTCGCCCGTGGCTCGAGTGGTGGACCCGTGATGAATTCCGCCGGAAATGTCATCGGAATGGTCTCCAGCACCCAGAGTATCTACACATCGGGAGCTGCACAGACAAAGCCGGCCAAGGAGCGGGGTAAATCGGGGAAGAAATCCGAGAAGTCAGACAGGAGTAAAGTTTTTCAGATGATCATCCGCAATTGTGTCCCCGTCAGCGCGATTCGTGCCCTGATTCATCGCCCGTAGGTGACATTGAACCCACGCGTTCTTACTTGAATCGCTTCAGTTGAATATTTCTGAAGTCAACCACCATCGGTTCACCCGCATGGAGCTGCAGGCCGATTTTTCCTTTTTTGATCCGCCCCTTAAAATCGTCGGTCAGGTCAATGGCGATTTTTCCATTCAGTTTGTGTATGATGTGATTGCCTTTACAGATGATTTCATACGTCTGCCATTGGGCGATATCGACTTTTTCCGGCCTTTCCGATGAAAGCACTGTTTTTTGTCCCTCCTTATTGATGGTCATTTTTTGACCGCGAGTGATAATGATGCCACGTTCTTTTTCACCGTAAATCATCGCGAGGTAGGGTGGTTTCGGGTGAAGATCACACTGGTATCCTTTCATCACAAACGTTTTTTGATCGAGCACGAGGCTACGGTACATCACGCCAGAGTTGTTACCTTGGCAGCGGGCTTCGTAGACGAGATGGAAGTCCTCCACATCATCAGCATCTAAAATCAGGAAGGTGTTGCCTTTGATCTTATGGCCGTGTGTGCTGCCATGAATCACGCCATCTTTAACGGACCAGAGATCGGTGTTTCCTTTCCAGCCACTTAAATCCTTACCGTTAAAGAGTTTTTCAGCACCTTCGATTTTGACTGGATGTGTCTTGTGATTTTCAGCCGCATCGGGCGTTGCCAACAGAGCGGGAGATGCCAGTAGGACGGAGAGATGGGCGAGGAGTGAAAATGGTTTGATCATCGTTTTTGTCGTTGGAGCGGGTTCATGTTTATACGCCAAGTCTGGGTGGGTTCTTACGGGCATTTTGCCGTTCGGTTGAACCCGCCCACCCTTGGCTTGGAGCGCGGGTCATCGGGCGAGGGATTAATTTTGTCGGAATAAACGAGGGGTTGCGCCATCTTATCCCCGTGATGCCTGAATTTGAAGAATTAGTGGATGCCCACTACAAGCCGCTTTACCGCTTTGCCTACTCGCTGGCAAAGAACCCCGATGGTGCAGCGGATCTGGTTCAGCAAACTTTCTGTATCTGGGGTCAAAAAGGCCATCAACTTAAGGACCGAAGTAAGGCAAAAACTTGGCTGTTTACCACGCTGTTCCGAGAGCACCTCGCTTTGTCGCGCCGACAGCAACGTTATTCTGACAGCGATATCGACGAAATTGAATATCAACTTCCGGCGCACGAGGAGGACAGTGGCAGGACGCTCGACGGCAAACGGGCCGTGCGCCTACTCGGTCAGCTTGACGAGAATTTCCGTGCCCCTCTCGCCCTTTTTTATATGCAACAACACAGCTACAAGGAGATTGCAGCGATCCTCGATGTGCCGATCGGCACGGTGATGTCGCGTATTTCTCGGGGCAAAGAACAGCTGCGCAAGAACATGCATGCCGAGCCGTCCAGTGCTCCTCAGAAAATCATCCAACTTAACCCAGAAACCTTTAAAAATCATGGATAAGGAACAGGCTAGATTTATTTTACAAAGCTTTCGCCCAGACGGAGCTGATGCCACGGACGCTTCTTTTGCGGAAGCCCTGCAGATGGCGGTCGAGGACCGATCCCTTGGCGAGTGGCTTGCGGGTGAGCGTGCCGCCGATGCCGCCTTTGCGGCCGCGCTCAGCCAGGTGAAAATCCCCGAGGAGCTAAGGCAGCACATCTTAGCGGTGATGCATGGAGAAAAACCTGACGATCCTGAGGAAGATGTCGCGATGGATCACCTGTTTCACGACGCCCTCGACGAGGTGCACCCTCCCGATGGTTTGCGTGATCAAATCATTGCTGCGATGGAAATGCAGCAGGATCAACCGAGTGGGGAAATCACCCAGATGCCGGTCAATGAGGAGAGTCGAATCAGCTGGGGCAAGCTGGCTGCTATTGCGGCTGCCGTTGTGCTGGGTGTTTTTTCTGCTCTCCAAATGACATCTGGTGATGGTGAGGATGTCAGGCTAGCGAGTCATGAGATCCAACAGCAGGCGGGCCAAATACTCAATGCCAGCTTCGATCTGGATATGAAAAATGACGACCCGCAAACGATCAATACTTGGCTCGTCAGTCATGAGCTGCCCGCCGCTTCAAGTATCCCCGTCAACCTGCAACAGATGAAAAGCCTAGGTTGTAAAAAAATCATCCTCCCAGGTGACCGGGAGGCATCGTTGGTTTGTTTTGTTGCTGGTTCCGAGGGGATGATCCACCTGATCGTTGTCAAAAATGATGACGTCAAGGATCGGGATCTGCCCACCCTCGATCAGGTGAAAAAGAAGGATTGTTACCACTGTCGCAAGACAAATTGGAATGTCGCCCGCTGGCAGGATAAAAAAAATACGTTTATCTTGCTCGCGAAGAATGACGCCAAACACAAAAATAGACTGCTCCAATATTTTTAGCGCATCCGATGCTCCTTGATCGGCTCTCACCCGTATGGGAGGGAAAAAATGTCGGTTCTCGGTAGGTAACGACTTGACACCTCGCGTAAATAATGCATTTTCCCCGTCCCGTCGCGCTGGAAACGTGGCGGTTGTAACCTAAACTAATTATGAAAACAGATTTTCATCCCGAGTATCATCCCGTTGCCTTTCAGGACATGACCACTGGAACCCGCTTCATCACTCGCTCTACGGCCAAGTCCGCCAAGGTTGAGCAAATTGATGGCGTCGACCACTACATCATCTCGATGGGTGTCACCTCCGACTCTCATCCGTTCTTTACCGGTCAGAAGCAGTTTGTGGACACCGCAGGCCGTATCGACAAATTCCAGAAGCGTTTCGGATCAGTCCGCCGCGCTGGCAAGCCAAAGCTCAACGCTTAATAGCTCCTCAGATTTTTCTGGGTTTAACCCAGTTTCAATAACCCTCCCTCTACACGGGAGGGTTATTTTTTGCCCTTGATTAGCCATCTATCAGATTTGTTGAATTCGTATTTGGAATTTTGACTTTAACGCATACTCTGGTGGTATGACTTCCCGCGAAGCGCTCGTCGCCCTGAATATGCTGCCGAAGATTGGTCCGGTGCGCGTGCGTAGGCTGATTGACCACTTTGGCAGCGCCGAGGCCATTTTGACCGCGGATAGGCAGCGCCTCACTGGTGTGCAGGGGGTGGGTGGCGAAACGGCCGATGCCATCCGGAGCTGGCAGGACACGATCGATTTGTCGGCTGAGCTGCAGAGTGTCAGCGACCGTGGGTTGTCGATCGTCACGCAAGAGGATGCCGAGTATCCAGATGCGCTGAAGCAGAGTTACGATCCCCCCTTGGTGCTCTACGTCTGGGGGGCGATTGAGGAGATCGACCGCCATGCGCTGGCGATTGTAGGGTCGCGGAAAACGTCGCATTATGGGACTCAGACGTCACGTCAGTTTGCCTTTCAGCTTGCGACGAGTGGGATGACCATTGTTTCTGGTCTCGCGCGAGGTATTGATACACATGCCCACGAAGGGGCAATTGCCGCCAAAGGGCGAACGATTGCCGTGATCGGCTCGGGGCTTGGCCAGATCTACCCGCCAGAAAATATGGCGCTCGCCGAGAAAATTGCCGACGGTCACGGTGCGGTCGTTTCCGAATTTCCGCTCAATACCACGCCCAGTAAAAAAACGTTCCCGATGCGCAACCGAATCGTGGCCGCTTGGGCCAAGGCGGTGCTCGTGGTTGAGTGCCCCGAGTGGTCGGGCGCGCGGATCACGGCGAATCTAGCGGGCGAATTGGGGAAAACCGTCTATGCTGTGCCGGGGCAGATTGACCGGCCTACATCCGCTGGATGTCATTCCCTCATCCGTGAGGGAGCGACTCTCGTTACCGGCGGGCAGGATATTCTCGACGATATATCCCTTTTACCCTTGAAAGATGGGACTGTTCAGGGTGGGATGCCTTCATGCGCTCATCCTGAGATTACTGGTGCGGATCGAAGCATTGTGGATGCCCTCGACGGGGAAACCCTGCGTATCGATGAACTTCTTTCCGCCACCCGCTTGGCTCTGCCCGAGGTGAATGCCACCTTGCTCAAGTTGGAAATCCAAGGCCTGGTAAGACAGTTACCAGGGGGGCGATTTACTCGAAAATAAAGGAATCTTAAGCAAATGAGAGGCGTGTTTTCCAGAACAAGTGAAAATTGGCACGATGCTTGCTTGCCATGAGGAGCACAAATCATAGACTACCAACTACCGACCATCATGAAAAAAATCGAAGCCATTATCAAACCCTTCAAACTTGAAGAGGTGAAGGAAGCCCTCGCTGAAGTAGGCGTTCAAGGAATGACCGTTACCGAAGTCAAGGGATTCGGCCGCCAAAAAGGCCACACTGAAATCTATCGCGGCAGTGAATACACCGTTGATTTCCTCCCCAAGGTGAAACTTGAAATCATCGTCGACGACGAGGATTCACCCACCGTTGCCGAGGCGATTGTGAAGAGCGCTAACACCGGAAAGATCGGTGACGGCAAAGTCTTTATCTCCTCTGTTGAGCAGGCCATCCGTATCCGTACCGGCGAAACCGGGACCGATGCCGTGGCTGTGAACTAGCCTCGTGGCTGGTTAAGTCATTCACCATTGTATTTGAGAACAGCGCACGGGCAGTGAATTACTTGCCCGTGACGCTGTTTTTTGATGCCCCGGCTGGGCGATCGCGCCCGGCGATCCCATGATGGGTTTAACCCTTTTCAAAGTTGTCGTCGTCGTGATGCTCTCCGCGATGCCTGCTTGGGGGCATGTGGTTGAGCAAATTTTCTTTTCCTTTAAAAATGACGGTCGGTCATGGGAGCTGACGGCCACCTTTGACGCGGCGTATTCCCTTCCTGAGCTACGCGATGACCCCGGAACTCCCCAGCCACAGCGACAATGGCTGCTAGGGAAGACGATGGTTGAGCATCAAAGGATGCAGCAGGGAGCCGAAGCCTACCTGCGGCAATCGCTCATGTTGAGCTATGCAGGAAAGGTGGTTCCCTACAGGGTTTCATTTCCTGATTACGATGCATCTCCCCCTCAATTTCCAAGGTTGCTTAACGGAGGGGCGTATTTCACGGTCAACTTATCGGGAGAAATCCAAGAAGCAACGGCGGGAAAATTAAGGTTGATCAGTTTGCCTGGGACAAGGCCCGACTTGATTGTGGCCTTGAAATCAGTGGGGGAAACCCATTATTTGGTCGTCTCTCCCGGTGGTGAGGAAGTGCTTTACAGCCTAGACGCATCAGGGAAGTCGACTTCAGAGGATCATGGAATGCGCGGGGTTTTGTGGTTGGGGTATCGGCATGTTCTCCCTGACGGGTTCGATCACGTTTTGTTTATCCTTGCGCTTTTTCTGATGGCGAGGAAATGGCGCCCACTGGTGTCTCAATCCCTCGCCTTTACCTTGGCACACAGTATCAGCCTTGGTTGGGTCGTGTCAGGTGGATTACAGATTCAGCAGTGGCCAGTGGCATGGTTGATAGAGCCGTTCATTGCCGCGAGTATTGCCATCGTCGCCATAGAAAATATGTTTGTCCAGCATGTGGGGGGGCGTCGACTGACCCTTGTCTTTGTATTGGGTCTTGTTCACGGCTTGGGGTTTGCTGGGAGTCTTGGCGTCGCTCTTGTTCACCAGGACGGGTGGCTTATGCTGGTTTTAGCCAATCTCGGCGTTGAATTGGCCCAAATCACACTTTTGGCGGGGGCTTGGTGCATGACCCTCGGCTGGTGGAGTTCGGTGTATTACCCGAAGTTTTGTCGGGCCGCGTCGATGATGATTGCGGTGGTGGGTGTCTGCTGGGCCTGTCAGCGATTGTTTATTGGAATGTGATCCGGACCCCCCGTGACCTCCATGCTTTGGTGATCTGTTTTTCAAGTTCATCCCATGACCTCCCGTTGAGTAGGACCTGCAATGCCACCTCTCCTTTTTTTCCTTCTTTTAATGCCTTGAGGAAGCTCGTGATATTCGATCGGTCGTCTTCCATGTGGAAAAAATAGTAGGTAAGGAGCATACCGAGTCCGTAATTGAAGTTGGCATTAGCGGTGAACTGATTGTAGGGCTGGAGCATATAGTCCTTCAGGTTGGGCGCGTTAAAGGCCGTGCCTAGAGCGCGGCCCCCCTTTCCCTTTTTGCCGTATCCTGTGGCGTAGGCCTTGATGGCGGACAAATTACTTCGGACCATAAATTTTCCTGACCGGTAGGGGGTGCTGGCGACGTATTCGGCCAATCCCTCTGAAAACCACCCGCGGGCGCCCACTTGAAAATATGCGTTATCGGTGAGTTGGTGTGTCAGTTCATGAGGCAGGGTTTCGTTGCTTCCCTTGTAGTCATACATATAACTGCTGCCGACCTTTTTTAATCCTAGGCTGGTCAGGGGTGCCATAATAACGCCCTTGCCGCCTCGAGAGATAAATACGCCTGCTGAGGAAGGTGGGCCACCATTTTGAACATAGGCCGATTTGCTTTCAAATAAGAGGATCTTATGCCTGAACTGAGCCCCAGGAACATGGGCTTTCATGCTGGAGATCGGAAGCAATCGACAGTAATCTCGGGTCGCTTCAAAAAGAACCGCAAACTTTTTAACCACATTCTTCGAAAGCCCAACGTCACAAATAAAGGCGTAGTTCGGGCTGTGGTAAACAAAGCGTTTGGACTCCTTGCTTTCTTCGACGATCTCGATCTCAATATCGATATCAATGGAAACAAGCTTCGGCCACGGGGCGTCGAAATTTTGTTTGGCTGCGGCTTGGGTGTCGGCGTCACGACCTTTCTTGGATGTTTCATGCCACGCTTGGATGTATTCACGGTCTGCGGGTGAGAGTGAGGTGAGCGGGACATGGTAGGATTTGCCATTTTGATCGAGGAGGAGTTTGACTTGATGGGCTTCGACGGATTGCACCGTTGCTTCAATTTTCTGTCCCTTGATATTGGTGAACGTGCGCGCCACAAGGAGTTGAGGGGATAGCGATAAACACAGAATGAGGATGACAAGATGTCGTATCATAGTGAATAGCTTCCTCCTTGAATGTTAGCGTGTCAAGGCCGAGTGAGGGTGGATCGACCCTCTGGATTTTAGATCGGTGTGCGGGTAAAGATCCCCTTGCTCGTGACGCTGTTTCTTCTATGATGCGCGGGCGATGATCTCCATCGATCCCATAAACATCCACTTTTGTATTCCCGCCACGGATCCTTTGGGTCGACAAGAGGTGCTCGGGAAAGTTCGTTTTTTGCCTGATCATGTTGCACTCAGCTGGCGGATGAAAGGCAGCGTTTTTCGTGGTGGTAAGGGTGAAATGACCACGATTGAACTATCATACGGCGAAATCGAACACGTCGAGCTCGTTAAGCAGTGGTTTAGAATTCGCCGACTCATCCTCCGTATTTCCAACCCTGAGGTGGTCAAGGATATCCCTGGCGTGGATATGGGGAAAATGATCCTCCATATCGATGACCGATCACGCGCGGAGGCTGGCAAATTGACGGACCTGATCGATTTTAAGCGATCTCAGTTTATCCTGGATGATCACGAGCAGCGATTGAAGGCCATGCGGGGCGAGTAAGACGGTCGCTCCGGCTGCGTGGTGGGTTTTCTACGAGCGCTTGAGCTGTTTGATCTGATCTCTGAGGTGAGCAGCCCGCTCAAATTCTAATTTGGCGGCGGCCTCACGCATTTCCTCCTCAAGTTCAGAGATGACCTGCACGGCATTGTAGCTGGCTTGATCCTCGGCCACCATCCCTTGATTAAAGTCCTCAGAGGACTCCTTGTTGGCCTCGTAGTGACTCAGGCTTTCCTGAACGGCACGGACGACGCTTTGAGGTGTGATGCCGTGCGTTTCATTGTGGGCCAGCTGACGGCTACGGCGGTGCTCGGTGATATTGAGCAAGGCTTGGATCGAGTCGGTGACTACGTCACAGAAAAGCACACACTCGCCGTTAATGTGGCGGGCGGCGCGGCCGGCGGTCTGGATGAGCGAGGTTTCATTGCGAAGAAACCCTTCTTTATCGGCGTCGAGGATACAGACGAGAGATACTTCCGGGAGGTCGAGCCCTTCACGCAGGAGGTTGATGCCAACCAATACGTCCACCTCGGCATTGCGCAGTGCGCGCAGGATTTCCACCCGTTCAATGGCGCTGACGTCGGCATGGATATAGCGCACCTTAAGGCCAGTTTCTTGGATGTATTCGGACAGGTCCTCAGCGGTTTTTTTGGTCAGTGTGGTGATCAGGACACGTTCACAACGATCGACTCGATCCCGGCACATGTCGATGGTTTCATCGATCTGTCCCTTGAGGGGTTTTAGCGTGATCACGGGGTCGATCAGCCCAGTCGGACGGATGATTTGTTCGACGATCAGGTGGGCTCCAGCGGTGTGTACATCGAAGTCGTCGATGCCCTGATCGGCACCGCTCGGGGTGATGCCTTGGCGGATTTTTTTCAGCGCTTGGGCGGCGGAGAGTTCGCCACGTTTCCACGGGATGAATTTTTTGTTATCCGGGCGTGAGTTGATAAACTCAAACGGTCCGGGTGTGGCGGAGATGTAGACCCGCTGGCGGGTCATCTGCATAAATTCATTAAACTTGAGCGGTCGGTTATCGAGCGCGCTGGGGAGTCGGAATCCGTGATCGACCAGCGTGGTCTTACGGCTTTTGTCACCTTCATACATGCCGCCGACTTGGGGCACGCTGACGTGGCTCTCGTCCATGAGCAGAAGGTAGTCGTCGGGGAAGAAATCGAGCAGCGTGTATGGTCGGGCGCCCGGTTCACGACCGGTGAGGTGGCGCGAGTAGTTCTCGATACCTTGGCAGAACCCCATTTCCTGCATCATCTCGATATCAAAGTCGGTGCGCATACGGATACGCTGCGCCTCGATGAGCTTGTCGTTTTTTTCAAACCATGCAACCCGCTCGGTCGCCTCTTTCTTGATCGCGCGGATCGCCGTGTTGAGTTTATTTTTATCGGTGACAAATTGCTTGGCGGGAAAAAAGGTATGGCTGTCGAGCGTATCCATCCTCGTTCCTGTGAGCGCGTTGATTTGCGAGATCCGTTCGATTTCATCCCCAAAGAACTCCACGCGAATGGCGGTGTCTTCAAGGTAGGCGGGGTGCACTTCTACCACATCACCACGGACACGGAACTGACCGCGCGAAAAGGCGATGTCGTTGCGCTCAAACATCAGGCTAACGAGCCCGGTGAGGAAGTCTTCACGATCCAATTCGTCACCCACTTTCACTGGGAGCATCATGTTCTGGTAGTCCTCAGGTGACCCGAGTCCATAGATGCAGGAGACGGAGGCGACCACGATCACGTCTTCGCGCGTGATCAACGATCCCATGGTGCTGAGTCGGAGTCTCTCGATTTCTTCATTGATCGAGCTATCTTTTTCGATGTAGGTGTCGGATCGCGGGATGTAGGCTTCGGGTTGGTAATAATCGAAATAGGACACAAAGTATTCGACGGCATGGTCGGGGAAGAAATTTTTCAGTTCCGAGTAGAGTTGCGCGGCCAGGGTTTTGTTATGGCTCATCACCAGCGTTGGTTTACCGACACGTTCGATGATGTTGGCCGCGGTAAAGGTTTTGCCTGAGCCGGTGACGCCGAGGAGGGTTTGGTGGGGGTTGCCTGCCTCGATCGACTTCACCAATTTTTCGATGGCAGGACCTTGGTCGCCGGACGGGGAGTAATCGCTGTGGAGTGTAAATGGCAAAAGATGGAGGGGACGGGTGACTTGTGAATCTTGCCTTAGCACAGGATCGGTGATTGAACAAATGCGGAGATCGGGACACAAAGGGCAAGCGTGATGGAGAAAGGAAAAAATCCAAGAGAAAAAGTCCGTGCCGCCCTGCTGCCGCGCGGGCCGATGGCACTGGCGGAGCCCGAGAAGGAGTTGCGATTTACGCGTGCGGCTCAGGCGCCTATTTTTTTTGCGGCGGCTGTGTTGTTGTTTGCGGCGAGTATGGCGGTGTTTATTTTATCGACTCAAGATTGGGGGATGGCTGGACCGATGTTGGACGGCTGGTTGTGGCTTTGTCTTCCTGGTGGGCTGCTGTGTTACGCGATGCTTCGGCTCGGGCTACGCTGCACCCGTCACGCCTACATCATCCTCAACCCGCTGGGTATCGAGATCTTTCCCTTTTTTAAGGCGCGTCAAAACTTGCAAGTGATTTACTGGAGTCAGGTGGCCGAGGCTGAGGTGAAAGCCGGAAGTCTGGTTATTCATTTTTCCGAGGAAAAAACAAGTGGTGTTATGGCCACGCTGAAGCCGATCCCACGGCGGCGCAGACCGCTGCTTGAAAGCGCCGTGGAAGGCGTGATGAAAAAGCGGCGGAATTAAGGGTTGGAATTTAGTGTTTAACCCTTAATACGTGGGCACGCATGCGCCCGATATCAATCCAAATCCAGTCCGTGATGGACGCCTTCGGCCAGCAAGGTTGGCAGTTCGAACACCTTGAGGGGAAGGACGTGATCCGCACCGCTTTTGAGGCATACCACACCCAGGTGCAACTCCATGCCCAGGCCTTTCCTCAGCTGAATGCCGTATCCGTGGTCGGGGAGACCCCGATGGAGCTCGAGGTCGAGCAGGAACCGCTCGTGCTCGAACTCCTCGCCCGCGCCAATAAAAGAATCACGCTGGGCAGCTTGGAATACGATCTTGACCGATCCCAAGTGATGTTCCGGATCACCAACCTGTTTGAGCGAGATAAATACGATGCCGATATTATTTCCTCGATGGTCCATTCCGCCATTGCCGAGGTCGACCGAATCACGCCATACGTCGGGGTGGTGCAACAAACACCTGAGGATTTGTTGGATGATCTTTCTGTTGAGCGTTTGCTCTTGCGTGACGACCTGATCCCGCCGGTGCCAGCGGATGATGAGCTGGAGTGATGACGCCACAAGAGACGGGCTCGAGAAAAACGCGCCTATGGCCTTGCGGTCAGTCCGCTTTCAAGGGTCTTGAGGAGGAAGATTTTTAAATACCCCCACGAATCCATAAATTCGTTTGCCCAGTGGTGCCATGTCAGGTTGCCAGGTGCGAGGCAGAGGATGACCGAGAGCACAACGACATTGGCGAGATAGATGATGACGAGGGAAAAGAAAATACCATTTTCCTTCAGGTCGGGTTGATCGCGGGGGATCATCCAGAGGGTCCAGAGCAGGTGGAACACCCAGCTAAAACCGATCAGCATGTAGAGTGCTTCGTTGTGGTAGGGGATCTGAAAAAATACCCCGAGGAGCGTGGAGCTCGCTAGGATCACAACCGACCAGAAGGGGACGAAGTAAGGGGAGAGCGCGATCAGCACGTTACTCTTATTGGTCATTACGTATCCGCCATCGGCGGTGACACGAATCCCCGCGACCCTGCCACCGCAGGCGTAGACAAAGATAGCATGGGTGAGTTCATGCCCGAGCACATAGAAGTAGAGAAACATCCGCTGAAGTAGTCCGGTGAAAAACCATCCCGCCATCAGAAACATACCGACCCCAAAAAAGAGAAAGTGCCGCGTGGCAAGGAGATCGGTCCAGAAGGTCCCGTTGTCGCCGCTGACATTAAACAGGGCACGGGTGGTGATGATGCAGAATGGAAGTAGCGCCAGCGCCAGTAGCCAGCGCCAGAGACGCTGCGATAGGTTCAGGTGAATCATGCCGTCGCCCGCCGTCTCCGCTATCGCGGCTTGGATCGAGGTCAGCCCCTCGCGCCTTCCCATGCGGCGGTTGGCGCGCTGCTTCGCCCGCACGTTGGCATCGTGGAATGCCTGCCGTAGGCTCGGTCGTCCCGCCCGGCGGACGTTGTTCGCCCTTGCACTCCGGGCTCCCCGCCGTCTGCGGTGCAATGGTTTCCTGCTCGATCTCATAGGGGGAGGACGTGGTGATCTGGCGCAGGGTGATGTGTTTCTTCCCCTCGCGCGATGTTTAAGATGACTTAAATAATGCCCGACTGCAATACGCAAATTGAGGCGTAGAAGCCATGAAACATCATCGCCTGAGTCGTACAGAGAACGCTGAGAGCCATCTGCAAGGCTTTTTTTTTGATTCCGTGATTGGTGTTTTGTTTTCTAACTGATAGGGGTGGGTCGTCATGTCTGCCTACTTGGAGTTATTGGAACGTGTTTGTGTGTCGGGTGACGTGGTGTGTGAGGACATGGCGCTTGTCCTTCCCGATGAGTTACAGCTTCAGGCACTTTGGTTTGCGGGGCAGATGGGGCGTGACTTTGTGACCGTGGACGGTCGGTCGGTGAGGGTCGTGCAGTTTGGTCACTGGAATCATGCTGCGGGGCCTGATTTTTTGCACACCTCGGTGGTGGTTGATGGTGAGTTGCTGGCGGGGCCGTTGGAGTTGGATCACACGGCGTCTGACTGGGAGGCGCATGGACATTCGGTGAACGAGGCCTTTAATGAGGTGGTGTTGCATGTGGTGTTTACCGAAGGGGATCGGGCGTATTTTACGCGGACGGCGGAGCACCGTGAAGTGCCTCGGGTGGTGGTGCCGGAGGATCTTTGTCGTGAGGCATTAAACATGCCACGGGTTGATGTGGCGGCGGCCCACCCTGGCCGTTGTTTTTTTCCGTTGGCAGATATGCCAGAGCGAGATATCCGCGCGCTCATGCTTGAGTCGGCAACGCACCGAGCACGCACCAAAGCGCGGCGGAGGGCGCGAACCGTGGATGTGCTCGGCGAGGACGAGTGGCTCTGGCAGGCCGTTGCGGAGACCCTCGGATACCGTCCGAACAAGTTGGCGATGACTCTTCTGGCTCAGCGTTTACCCATCGGTGATTTGATCAAAAAGGCTGATTCGGTGGAGGCCATGATGTTTGGTGCAGCTGGATTTTTATCGGCTGAGATTTACGAGCAGGCGGCTGGGGAGAGCCGGGATTACCTACGCGGGCTTTGGGAGGCGTGGTGGCGTGTGCGCTCCGACCACGAGCCGGCGCCTGAGCGGAAGATTCCTTGGAAACTCTCGGGGATCCGACCGGTTAACCACCCACAGCGGAGGCTAGCGGGGTTGGCGCAGATCGCAGGACGATGGAAGGCGTTTTCAAAAGCCTGCCAATCGGTGGGTGGTGTGGTTGAGTGGGTGGAGCAGCTTGAAGACGACTACTGGAGTCATCACTACACGTTGAAGTCGAGACGCAGTGACCGGAGGCTGGCACTGATGGGGGTCGATCGCGTCAGAGATTTTCAAATCAATCACCTCCTGCCAGTGAAGCTTGCTGCCGGTGACCGGTCGGCGTGGGAGTTTTATCAGAAAGCCCCAGCTCCAGCATTGAGTGAAAAGGTGGACAAGGCATCGGTGCGTTTGTTTGGAAATACACGCGATAGAAAAAAATACCTCCGCAAGGCGTGGCAACATCAGGCGTTGCTGCAAATTTACCAAGACTTCTGCCTGCGTGATGTCAGCGACTGCGCCGAGTGCCCATTCCCTGAACAGCTCGCGCAGTGGCGCGGGTGATGGGCGTGATCAGCATGATTTTTTAGTGTCACAATGCATTTCAGGCTGGTGGTTGGTGGTCGGTAGGCTATGCAATGATCCGCAGCAAGAAGTGTGAACACCCAAGAAACATGATCGAGCATAACCACGAGGCTTATCTGAAACAGAAAAAGGCGGTTGTCGAAGAATTCGAGGAGCAATTCGGATTGGCCCCGTTTTGGCTTGTTGCCGCACCATCGAGGGTGAACCTGATTGGTGAGCACATTGATTATTGTGATGGCTTTGTGCTGCCATTGGCGATCAACCGTTATATCATGATTGCCGCGGCACCCAACGGGACGTCGCAGGCCAATCTCATCTCCACCCTCTTTCCCGACGAACCAGCAATGGTGATGTTAGATGAAAACCCTGAAGCCGGTGCCCCCCACTGGGCGAACTACATCCGAGGCGTGCTGGATGGTTTTCGCAAAAAAGGATTCTGGCCATTGCCAGGGTTTGACGCGCTGATTCATTCGACCATCCCACTCGGGGCTGGTTTATCAAGCTCGGCAGCCATTGAGGTGGCGGCAGCGACCATGGTGGAGGGGTTGTTGGGGATTGATATCAACCCTAAAAATAAGGCACTCCTCTGTCAGCGAGCCGAGCATAAGTTTGCGGGTGTACCATGTGGAATCATGGACCAGTTCGCGTCGGTTTTTGGTAAAAAGGATCATTTGATCCTGATCGATTGTCGCTCCGAAGAGGCTCAGGCGATTCCCTTTGCCGATGACTCGGTTGAGGTCATCATTGCGGATACCAAAGTCCAGCACGAGTTGAGCGATGGCAGTTACTCCAACCGGAGGAAACAAACAGAAATTGCCCTTTCCATACTGGGTAAAAAATCTTGGCGTGAGGTGAGCATGGCAGAACTTGAGGCACAACAGGATCATATGAGTGACGTGGTTTACCGTCGTGCCCGCCACGTGGTGACAGAAATCGATCGCACTCAGAAAGCGGCGATGGCCTTGGCTCGAGGTAAAACCCATGAGGTGGGTGAGTTGATGGCAGCGAGCCATAAGTCACTGCGGGATGATTTTGAAGTATCTTGTAAGGAGCTCGATATCATGGTGGAGGCGGCATGGGCCATTGGTCAATCGGGCGGGGTCTTAGGGAGTCGAATGACAGGGGGTGGCTTTGGGGGGTCCACGGTCACCATTGCCCTAGCTGACCAGGCGGAGGCCGTTATGGATGAGATGAGGCGTCGCTACCAGGAGGAGACGGGGATTGAGCCTTATATTTTTGCGACCCGTGCCGTGGGTGGAGTTCGTCTGGAGGAACTTTAAGCTCGGGCATTCACATCCATAGCAAACAGGCAGACGTCATCCTCGAACTTGCCATCTGCGGCGTGGCGGCGTGCTTGATCAATCAGCGTATCGAGGCTTATTTCGAGGTCGTCGTTGATGCTGTTTTGCATGGTCGAGGTGATGTGCTCGATCCCCATTTGTTCAGCCGAGGTATTTTCGACCTCATGTAAACCATCCGTAAAGAGGAGCATGCGATCGATCTCATTGAGGGAGACGGATTCTACGCTGTATGTGGCATGCGGAATAAGCCCGAGGGCTGGGCTGGGTTTGCCGTTGTTGGGAGTGAGCTGCGCACTTTTCTTGGTATGCACAACGATGGGTGCAGGGTGGCCGGCGCAGGAGTAGCTCAACGTGCCTTCTTTGTTATTGATCACACAGTAGATCGCGGTGGCAAACAGGGTGACGCTCGCGCGCTCGAGAATCGAGACAAGCCCTTCGTTGATGCCGTGGAGAAACCAATCGGGGTTGGTGGCGGAGTCCCGTTCTTTTTCCATTAGTCCGCGGAGCATCGATACGATCAGGGATGCCCGCACGCCGTGACCCATGACATCACAGAGGAAAATGCCGATGCTGTCTTCGGATAGCGGCATGATCTCGAAAAAGTCGCCCGCCATCTCCGATGCGGGGGAGTATCGGCTGCTGAAGGTGATTTCACGCTCGTGGTTTTGTAATGCAATTCCGGCCACAGCTCGGGGTAACAAGGCGTGTTGAATCTCACGTGCGAGATGAAGTTCCTCCTCGAATGCCACATTGCGGGTATGAAGCTCCTCGGCCACAGTGGAGAGCTTACGCTGGGTTTTGACTAAATTGGTGATGTCACTGGTGATGCCAAAGGTTCCGAGCAGTTTGCCCTTGCGATCCAACCATGGGAGTTTGGTGATTTCCACCCATGTGTCATCCTTGCCCTCCCAGTTCTCACGTTGGATGGTGTTGATCTGGGGTTCGCGTGACTGCATGATACGGATCTCATCGGATCGTGCCATATCGGCATGGGCTTGGCCAAAAAAGTGGTGATCGGTCTTCCCTAGGAGGTCTTGCTCGGTCTCAGCACCGAGTCTCTTGGCGATGGATGCGTTAGCGATGACAAATCGGGATTCCTTGTCTTTGTAATAGACGTTGACGGGGATGTTTTCGATGAGTTCCCGAAGTCGGTATCTTTCCTCATCAAGTGCGACTTCCGCGGCTTTTCGTTGGGAGATATCAATGATGGTCCCGACCATACGGACCGCTTTCCCTTGGGGGTCGCGGGTTGCGATTCCGCGGATGCGTAGCCAGTGCCATGATCCGTCTGGGTGTCGGTAACGACACTCGCAAGCGAGGATATCCTGTCCGTTATCAGCGAGCGCGTTGTTCAGGGTTTGATGGAAATGTGGGAGATCGTCCTCGTGAAGGAGATCTTGGGCGTGGGTGATGATGTTTGGCGCCCTAGCGGCCTCGTGTCCCAAGATTTTTAACGCATGTTCCGAGTAGTCGATGTCATCCTCACCCACATACCAGTCCCAGACACCTTCGTTGGATGCTTTCAGTGCGAGTTCGAGTCGATCTTGAGAATGGGTTGCCATTTGCCCACCAATGAAGCCACAGAAAGCCAAAGAATCAACCTGGAATGTTATGCGTTGTCGTGAAATGTCAGTCCGCCGTCGTGGATCTTGACCTGCGAAAAAACATCGGGACGATGGAAATCAGGTTCTCCGTCCACGCCCGGCGCGGCGGTGAGGAACTTTTGATCGGGGGAGTCGACGATGAAGCAGACGTTCATGCGGGTTTCGGGGCCAAAGTCGAAGCGTGCCTTGAGCACATCCAGGGGAATGGATGCTGCGGCGACCCACGTCCCGTCCGGCGCGAGATCGGAGAATGTTTTTACCCCTGGTATTTGGACGTCATCTGGATCAGCTCGGACGCGTGGCGCGGTGAACTCGGAGCTCCACCACGCACCGTTGGGTGCGAGATTGAACTCAAGATAGCGGCCCGAGCGTGGGTGGCTCAGGAAAAACTCAGCAACATCATATTCCCAGAGTTTTGGGGTGAATTCGCCAGGCCGGGACTGGGGTGCCATGCTGGCTGGCTGTCGGCGTGTAGCGACAAACCAGAGGCTGGCGTGGTCGATGGCGAGGCCAAAGGCGGCGGGTACCTCGAGTGGGTTTCCATACCAGTCTTTTTCGAGGCCAAACAGGGCGAGGTCGAGCGCGCCCCATCGGAGTGGGGATTTTTTGTGTTCGATCAGCATAATGGTGCGGTGATTCTGGATATCGGATCGCCATTGCCAAAGACAAAAATACGCCAATATCCTTAGGTTCTCCTGTGATGCCGATCGGCATGGTCAGAGAATGTGACATTTTTTCATGATTTGTGAAATATGCTGGTAAATTGGGGTAGTATGTGATGTTGATAAGTCGTTCACAAGAACAACGACCCAGCCCCAATTTTCAGCGATCTGAGATCATGGATACCATCGAATACATCGGCCCACGCCCTAAAAAACCTGCCAGCAAGTCATGGGGGGGAGGATGGTTGATGATCCTCTTTGTGGTGGTCGGAGTGGGGATTGTGGCCAAGCCGTATATCTCCCAAGCGCTGGCTCGGAACGCCTCGGTGACCGAGCTCAAGGTGGAAGAAACGGTGTCTTGGCTCAATCAAAAGGGTGCCTTTGGCAATCAGTTGGCTGCAGCCGCGCTAAAACGGACGAAAAAGGAGGTCGTCTATGACCCCGCTTATTATCAAATCCCTTACCCGAATGGCGATGTTCCCGCTGGGAAGGGCGTATGCACGGATGTGGTGGTGCGTAGCTATCGCGCATTGGGGGTCGACCTCCAGCAGCTCGTGCATGATGATATGACGCAAAATTTCCGCATTTACCCACAGCTATGGAATCTGAAGGGGCCAGACACCAATATCGACCACCGTCGGGTGCCGAACCTGCAGCGCTTTTTTACGCGATCGGGTCGGGAAATTGAGCTTCCAGAAACGTCTTCGGCGGAAAATTTCAGTTTTGGTGATGTTGTGGCATGGAGGTTACCGCATGGTGCCACCCATATCGGGGTGGTGGTTCCTGGGCCTGGTGACCGAAGGGATGAAAAGTGGATCGTGCATAACATTGGCTCTGGCCCACAATGGGAGGATAAATTGTTGGAATACCAGGTGATCGGCCACTACCGCTACGCGGGATCGAAGTAGGGAGCGACCGCTGCTGCTGCCCCTCCCGTGCGGAAAAACTCGTTACGCGACGTTGTTTTAGCCTTTTTTAGCTCTTGCTTCTTGCGGCTTCCTTCATGATTCTTTGTTGCGTGAGTCAGATCTATGTCATTACGGGGAGCGATGAGGGCACGGTGTCTGAGGAGGCCCTGAAGATTTACAATAAGCTGAAGCCTGTGGGCGGTGATGATTTTTCCCAGGAAGTGATTGATGGCACGGCGGCCAATGCCGATGAGGCGCACACAGCGTGTAGCCGCGCCATCCAATCCTTACAAACGTTGCCGTTTTTTGGTGGGGGGAAGACGGTTTGGCTGAAGCAGGTTAATTTTCTCGGCAGCGACCGCACCAGTATGGCTGAGGCGACCAAAATGGGGGCGGAGGCACTGCTGGACTGCCTAAAGGCGGGGCTGCCCGAGGATGTGCAGTTTGTCATCAGTGGTTCCACATTCAATAAAAGTCGTTTGCTAAGCAAATACCTCCATGCCGAAGCCAAGGTGCAGACATACAATAAGCCGGATGTTTCGCGTGAAGGTTGGCAGGAGCAGGTGGCGGGTAACGTCCGTGCGCGTGCTGGGAAGCTTGATCTGACCTTTGATGCGGAGGCGTTGGAGTTGTTTGTCATGCTCGCCGGTGAAGATACCCGCCAGATCGCCAGTGAGTTGGAAAAAATGGACATCTACCTTGGAGATCGTCGTGACGTGAGCGTGGACGACGTGCGACTGCTCGTGCCGCTGAGCCGTGCTGGGGTTGTTTTTGAAATCGGGAATGCCTTGCAGAAAAGGAATGCGGCACGCGCCTTTGAATTAATCGACCAGCAACTCGCCCGTAAGGAGAGCGCGATTGGTATTCTACGAGCTTCAATCATCCCCACCGTGCGCAACCTTTTTATGTCGGTGGCTGCCAGTGATGGACGTAATATACCGAACGGAAACTACAACCAGTTTGCCGCAGCGCTTGACGCCTTGCCGGAAAACGAGCGTGCGTGGTTGCCTCAGAAGAAGGCGGGGGGCGTGAATGCCTACCCACTTTTTCTCGCCAGCAAAAACGCAAAAGGTTTTGGCTTAAAAAAACTGCGTAAAGCGATGCTCGCCTGCCTTGACGCGGATAAGTGCCTTGTCACCACGGGGCTTGACCACCGGACGGTTTTGCACCGACTGATTGCCACCATCTGCACCCCGTAATCCATGAGACGATGAAAACGTTTGTCATTGTTAGTATCATTGGGGTCGCTGCAGGATTGCTTGGTGCGCTTTGTGGTATCGGTGGAGGGATTGTGATGGTGCCTGCCTTTGTCACCGCATTGGGATTTGAGCAGAAAAAGGCGGTGGCCACATCTCTCGCTGTGATTGTCATTGTCTCTCTCGTCTCCACGTTGAATCATACCCTGAGAAAAGGGGAGTCGTTGATCGATTGGAGGATCGTGGCACTTGCCGCCGTGGCCGCCGCGCTGGCCGCTTGGTTCGGGACGGATCTGATGCACAAACTCAGCAATCAGCACCTGACTCGTCTGTTTGGCATCGTCCTGCTCGTCTTTGGAGCAAAGATGCTGTTGGGGAAATAATACACGTGATCAGCTCATCAGTGCCATCATCAGCTCATCGGGTGTATCGCAGAAGTGGTCGGGGTGGGATGCCTGAAGCGCCTCTGTGGCATTAAAGCCCCAACCGACAGCCGCCGCTGCGACTCCCGCCTTACGCGCCGCTTTGATGTCACGGATCTCATCGCCGATGTAGATGAGTTCTTCGGGGGCCAAGGCGTATCGTTTGAGGATGTCGCGGAGGTATTTTGATTTTCCGGTCAGCTTGGAAGTTGATGAAACAAAGGTGAACACGCCAGCCAACTGGTGTGTTTCGAGAAATAGACCGGCATTTTCAACGGAATTGGAGGTGAGGATACCAAAGTGATCGGCTCCCTTGCGCAGCTTCGGTAAGGCCTCCGCCATGCCCTTGATGAGTGGTAACGATGGGATCTTCGCCTTGAGCATTCGCGTGCCTCGGTAGAGAAGTCGGGGGACTAATCGCTTCGGGATACCGAGGTGGTCAATGAAATCGGTGATCGTCATCGTCCTTAGGTAGGTGATTTCCTCATCGTCGATGGGTCGTAGATCGAGATCCTCGGCCATGGTATTATATATCCGTAACCCCTCGTCGAAGGTGTCGGCGATAGTACCATCAAAATCAAAGACGAGGGCGCGGTATTTCATCATACCTATCAACATAGGCACGGATGGGTGAAATTCAAAATGGAAAATGACAGATCACCCGATCTGGATTGTGGACAGGCAATTGGACACTTGGGGTGAAAGGTGCATGGCCCAGCAACCGCATTATCTCTTGCTCAACCTGGCCATTGGTGGATCAGCTTGGTTTTGCGCGGGAATCAACATCAAGAGCATATTTTTGTAAAAACCCGCCCTCACGATGCGTAATGTTCACCATGATGCGCACGACTCTTTTATTGTCTCTCTCCACGTTGATCCCACTCATGCAGATGGATTCAGCGGATGCGGCTCGGCGGGTGAATATGAAACATGTTGACCTTACGATGGGTGAAGTGATTCCTAAAGAAGCCACGCACGATTGGAACTTGGGGGCGACGGGAGCTCGTGGCTGGATTTACAGTGTGCGGCTCGAGACATCGAAAGCTCGGCAAATTGGTGTGACAAAGGTGGCTAAGGGCAGCCCTGCTGATGGGGTTTTGAAAATGGGGGATGTGATTTTGGGCGTTGCGGGAAAACCCTTTGCCTATGATCCACGAGTAGAATTTGGAAAAGCGCTGACCTCAGCCGAGGCGAAGTCCGGTAAGCTGTCGGTGATCCGCTGGCGTGGTGGTGAAAAATCAGCGGTGGATATTACCTTGCCAGTGCTCGGCACCTATAGCGCGACGGCTCCCTACGACTGTCCAAAGTCGAAGCGCATTCTTGAGGAAGGGTGCAAGGCATTGGCCCAGCGCATGGAGCAGCCGAATTACAAAGTAGGCAATATTCCTCGATGTTGGAATGCCTTGGCCCTATTGGCATCGGGTAATGAGAGTTACCTGCCGTTGGTGAAGCGTGAAGCCGAATGGGCATCGCAATTTTCAGCCCGTAGCATGGCCACCTGGTATTATGGTTATGTGATCACCTTATTGGCCGAGTATCAAATGGCGACGGGTGATGATGCGTATGAGGCGGGTATGAAGCGTCTGGCACTTGAGGCCGCGAGGGGCCAAAGCATCGTCGGGTCATGGGGGCACAAGTTTGCTGGTGATGATGGGCGATTGGTGGGCTATGGAATGATGAATGCCCCAGGGTTAACATTAACCACTGCGTTGGTGTTGGCGCGAATGGCGGGAGTGCAGGATCCTGATTTGGATTTAGCGATTGATCGCAGCGCGAAGATGTTGCGCTTTTATCAAGGGAAAGGCGCGGTCCCGTATGGCGATCATGCGCCATGGATTCAAACGCATGAAGACAATGGCAAGTGCGGGATGGCGGCCATGCTCTTTAATTTGTTGGAAGAGAAAGAGACGTCGCCATACTTTGCACGGATGTCGCTGGCCTCGCACGGTTCTGAGAGGGATACAGGTCACACGGGTAACTACTGGAACATCAGTTGGGCCTTGCCGGCCGTGTCATTGTCGGGTCCCGAAGCGACGGGTGCTTGGATGAAAGAATTTGGTGCGTGGTATTTTGATTTTGGTCGTCAAGTCGATTGGAATTTTCGTCACCAAGGGCCTCCGAATGCTCGTCCAGATAAAACCGGCAAGTGGGATGCGACAGGGCATTATTTGTTGGCGTATGCATTGCCGCTGAAGCAGCTGATGATTACTGGCAGGAAACCTCCGGTCGTGCCTCAGCTCACAGCCAATGAGGCTCAGAGCATTGTGGAAGATGGTCGTGGTTGGAGTAATATTGAACGCACGAGTTTCTATGATGTTTTGGATAGCAAAGAGCTGTTTAAGCGATTGGGGAGTTGGTCGCCAGTTGTGCGTGAGAGGGCGGCCATGGCCTTGGTGCGCCGCAAGGACACCAAGGTGGAAGATGTGATTGAGCGATTAAAAATGAACCAGCTTGAATGTGCGTTGGGTGCTTGTCAGACCTTGGCGGGTATGGGCGGAAAAGCCGCGCCTGCAGTTCCAGCGTTGCAGGAAACACTGAAGTCGAACAACTTGTGGTTGCGCATCAAAGCCGCCGAGGCGTTGGCGTCGATAGGTAAACCCGCGATGCCGGCTTTGCCTCAATTGTTAGAGATGATTGATCGTAGGCCATCGAAATCGGATCCGCGTGGGATGGAGCAGCGCTATTTGAGTTCGGCGGTGTTTGGGAAGATGCTCAAGAACTCGATTGAGGGTGTCGACCGCGAGCTGTTGCGCAAGGCGGTGATTGCGGGTCTTCAAAACCAAGACGGTCGATCACGTAGCACGATTGGTCGCATTTATAACCAACTCAGCTACGAAGAACTTCGTCCCTTGTTGCCAGCGATTCGTGATGCGATTGCCAAGCCAGCGCCGAGTGGTATTATGTTTGCCGATGGGATTCGGATGCAGGGTTTAAATCTTCTTGCCAAGCACCGTGTGAAGGAGGGGATTCCCTTGTGCCTGTCCTTTGTCGATACCGACCGGTGGAATAAGAAGAGAAGGATCCTAGGTTGCCTTGATGCTCTCGCCAAGTATGGGTCTGCCGCAAAACCGGAGATGGAGAATTTAAAGCAACTTGAAAAAGTGCTCGGTAAGCATCGTGAGAAAAAGAACTTTACTGAGCATTTTACTAAAATCAAAAGTATCATCGAGACGATTGAAAGCGGTCAGGCGCCGCCCAAGTTGAGAAGCCTGGAAGAATCAGATCATGATTGATAGTTTCGCGAGCGCTTATCGATTTTTCCGATGACGCACTGGCCGTGCCGCAAGAACGTGTCGCCCGCCTATGCCAAGCCCGCGGCCTCACAGGAGACAATGAGCGCGCGTTGATCAACAACCGTCCAGCGCACATTGTATCCATCGATCAGGCAGCCGTATTCACGCCCATGATCCTCATGTTGGTATGCAGGGCGCGGGTCGGCCGCTAATGTCGCTTCGATTAACCGCCTCGTAGCGTCGGTCAGGTTTTCTCCAATACCATGATTCCAGCAGACAACGAGCACGTCTGGGGCGTGATGTGCAAATCCACCATCGGCATCGGGGGGGGAATCCGAGTAGGGGACGTAAGGTTTGATATCGAGGATCGGGGTGCCATCGACGAGGTCAACGCCGCGTAACTTGAGCACCGGTGCCTCGGGGTGGGTGAGGTCGATACTTTCCAGCCTGACACACGACAATCCAATGGGGTTGGGCCGGAATGGTGAGCGGCTGGCAAAAACCCCCAGCTTTTTATTTCCCCCTAGTCTGGGTGGTCTGACGGTTGGTTTCCACGTGCTTCGTATCGCTTGGTGGAACATAAAGACGAGCCAGATGTGCGAGAACCCATCGAGTCCACGCACGGCATCCACCGTGCGATATTCGGGTTCAAAAATCAACTCGCCCCACGCCTCATCGACGATCCCTGGTTGACGAGGGACACCAAATTTTTCCCCGTAACAGGTCTTGATGTGTGCGATGGCTTCTACATTCATGGTTCTCAATTCATCCTCCCGTGAGGCAGCTAATGGACATGGTCGTCACCATCACCCCAGTCGAATCCAAACATCAGCCATAGGCTGTGGTCGTCGCCACCTTCTTTGTTGTGATCATAGTTGTACTGGATGCGTGCCATGGCTTCGAGACCCTTGCCAATAGGGAAATAGCGTGTCAGGGCGGGGGAGATACGGTGTCGCTCAGGAAGCTCGGGGTCAGCCACACCTTCCAAGTAGTCATACCTCAGCCCCGCTTCCCATTCAGGAAGAAACCGCCAGATAACACGTGAAGAGAATGCCCATTCGTCGAACGCTCCTTCTTCCGTATTTACGTCTCGCAGCATCGCTTCGTGGGTCCAAGTCAATTTCTGGCCGTGATCACCATCCTGAAGCCATCGATAGGTGAGGTCGGCACCGTAGAGCTTCGCATTTTTGCCCATGAAGTGGGTGCCTTGCATGTAGCTGGCGCCGTAGGTGAACCCACACGTATCCGCAGGCCAGAACGTCGCCTCGTATCGTAGAGTGAAAATGTCCCGATTCCAGAGTGCCTCCTCAGCTTCCTCGGCATGTCCGTGCCCGGTGCCGCCAGCGTCATTTTCCTCCTCGTGGGCGTGTTCGACGGCGGTGCCATAGCTCAGCGTTAGTTGGTCATCCCAGTGTGTCGGAGGAGTCCAGATCATTTCGGCACCTTCCAGCGCGAGAGAATCATCGCCAAGAAAGCGGAAGTTCATCATGCTGGTATCGACAAATTTCCATTCGTGGTTGTGGCCTGTGTTCAGCGTGCCGACAGAGGCAAAGAAGCGTCCGCCCTTGAGGGAGAATCCACCGGGGAGGTTAAGCCATTTGAAATAGAGTTCTTCCAGTTCACCTTCCCAACCATCCTCTTTGTCCCATGCAAAAATGGCCTCGGTGAAGGCAAAAAAATGCTCTCCTCGGTGGACGTCAATGCCGACCGATAAACCAGGGACGCTGAATCCGTCGGAGCTTGGATCATGACCGCCGCCGGCAAGCCCGGCATCCTCAAGGTCAGTTTCACCATAGACCGCGCGTAAGTGGAGGTTGGGGCTAATGGATAGGACGGCTTCGTTAGGGTGATCGCAGTCTTCTCCTCCTAGAGGCACGAGCGTATCGTTCCCCTCATTGGCGGCAAGCGAAGAGCAGAGGAAGGATGTTGTCATCACGATGACGTGATGGATGGGTGAGGTGTCCATAGGGCTCGATAAAAAAGGGGACGATGGATAGACCATCGTCCCGATATATTAGCCGTTGAGGGGTCTTTGGGGCAACCCTAAATGCGAATGGGCGGATCAACGAACTTCACCAGGGCCCCAATCAAATCCAAACTGGAGCCAGATACTGTCTTCACCTCCGTGCCCCCTGATGTCATCATGATTGTACTGGAGGCGAACTAATCCAGTGATGTCATTTCCCAAATCGATTTTTCGGGCGAGTGATAAGGACGTGCGATGACGTTCCGCCAACTCAGGGTCGGCAACACCTTCAACATATCCATAGCGCAAGCCTGCTTCCCAGTTTTCAATAAACTCCCAGAGCAGGGCGCTGTTGAATCCACTGTCATCGAAGCCGCCTTCATCATTTTCAACATCGCGCATGAGCCACTCGGTGCGCCAGCGGAACTGCTTGCCGCCGGGCTCAAGACCATGTTGCCGCCAAGTGTAAGTGAAATCGGCACCGTAGATTTGCGTGGTCATATCAAAACCGTTATCGCCTTCTAGGTAGCTTCCGCCTGCCTGAAAACGGTGGAAGTCATTGGGCCCGAACTGTGTTTGGTAGCGAACGACGATGATGTTTTTTTCAGGACGTGCCATCTCGGCTTCTTCACCATGATCGTGGCCACCCCCACCCCCAGCATGCGCTTCCTCCTCTTCATGGGTATGCGCAACGGCTGAGCCAAAGCCGATGCTCAGAGCATCGGCAAATGGTGTGGGCACAAGCCAGGTGATTTCTCCTCCATCGAGGGCAAAGCCATCCTCACCAAGAAATCGCACGTTGGTCATGCTCGCATCGGCAAAGTCCCAAGCATGCAGATGGCGTGCGTTTTGATCGCCAAAGCGTGCTAGCATGCGTCCGCCACGCATTTCAAAATTTCCTGGGAGGTTGATGAGTTTGAGGAAGCCTTCCTCGAATTCAGATTCGAATGCTTCACCATCGCGTTTGAAGATATTGACCGTAGCAAACCCCTTGAGGGATTCGCCGAGGTGGATGTTGGTGCCAAGCTCAAACCCTTGGAAATTGAAGTTATCCTCAGAGGGGTCGTGTCCTCCAAATGCTACCTCATCGGCAGGGAGGGAGGTGTTTCCATGGGCCAGGCGCGCGTGCAACGTTGGCTCAAGGCGGATGAGACATTCCGTCTCGCCAGACAGAGCCACGCGCGGGGCAAGTTCCCCTGCCTGTGCCATGGCAGAGAAATGCACGGCTGTCAGAATAACGCCTATGCCTACTTTGTGGTGTTTCATTTGTTGTATCATGTGGATGTGTGGTTGGATATGTTGGTTTTGGGAGATCGTTTCAGTGGGCTGTAGCTGGGGCTTCCCAGATAGGCGATGAGGAACAAGACGCCGAGCACGAGGACGATAGCGGGGCCTGCGGAAATATTCAGAGGGATGGAGATGATGACGGCGAGGACAGCGCCGAGACAGCCAACGACGCCGCCACCCCAAAACAGCCAGCGAGTTTGGTTCGTGTAGAGAGAAACAATCGCACCAGGCACGACGAGCAGGCCGATGGATAAAATAGAACCCACCGCCTGAAAACTTGCCATCAGCGCAAAGATCATCAGCGCGTAGAGTAAGTAATTCATCCATCGCACACTGACGCCTTGCACGGCCGCGATATTGGGTTCGAACAAGGTCAGCAGCAGCGGTCGCATAAACAGCGTGGAGCTAATCAAGGTGAAACACGCGATGCCAAAAAAGACTTTGAGGTCGGCATCACTGACGGTGAGAATGCTCCCGAAAAGCCATTCTTCCAAATTCTGAGCTGTGTGAGCGTAAGGAATTAATACCACGCCGAGGGCAAATGCCGTGGTGAAAAATATAGCAAGTGCCGTGCTTTGAGGAAGACGTGTGTGACGGGTCACCGCTATGGATCCGAGCCCGACAATCAATGACGCTAGTAATGCTCCGATGAAGGCACCCGCTTGATTGAGCACCCCAGTGATGAGGACAACGATGACAATACCAGGCAGCATGGTGTGACACAGCGCGCTCAATGCCAAGGAGCTGCGCCTAAGCAGGACAAATCCACTCACAAAACCATTGGTGAAGCCAATCAGTGCCGCCGCCACCAATGCGCGACGGAAGAATGGCATCTCGAGCATTTCCAGTAATTCAGACATGGGCTGTGGTCGCAAAGGTGAGGTTGAGGTTTTCTTCCGTCAGGATCGTCTGGCATTCGCCATAGGCCACGACGGTGCGGTTGAGGAAAAGAACGTGGTCAAAAATATCTGCCAGTGTGTTGACGTCATGATGAGAGGCGATCACCAGGCGGTTCTCTTTGGTGAGTTTACGCAAAAGCCGTGTAAGATTCGCAGTATGGTCGCGGTCAAGACCAGTGAATGGTTCGTCTAATAAGAGGACGTGAGCTTCCTGTGCCACGGCGCGGGCAATAAACGCGCGCTGCTTCTGTCCGCCTGATAATTCGCTGATTTGGCGTTCTGCAAGTTCGCCATTCATTTCCATGAGGTCGAGTGCTTGTTCTACCGCGGTGTTGTCATCTGCCGTAAATTTTTTCCATGGCCCGAGCTGGGAATATCGGCCCATTTCGACGACGCCACGCACGGTGATGGGGAAGTCCCAGTTGACTTCCTCATGCTGCGGGAGATAGGCAAATTCTCCACCGCGGCATTGGGTGTTTTTTTCCCCTGACCAGGTGACGCTCCCCTTTGCGGGTTTGATGAGTGCCGCTATCGCTTTGAGTAGCGTGCTTTTTCCGGCGCCGTTGGGCCCTACCAACGCAAGGCTGTTGCCGCAATGCGTTTGCAGGTTGATGTTTTCCAGCACCGTGTTGGTCCGGTAGGCAACTTCGAGGTCTTTGATCACGAGCTCGTGAATCTGACCCTGATCATGGCTGTGGGTGCACCTACTCATGGCTGTTTTCTCCGGTGCTGTATTCAAAGGTTTCGTTCATCTCCACTGAACTGGTAAAAAAGGAATACCTTTGGCTTTCGCCGTGGCTGGGTGAAATGTAGATCTGCACAAAATGGTGGGAGTTTGGCTCAGCCTCTTCAGGCCAGCGGATATCCAGCCAGTAGGGTGATAGCCGATGCACGACGAGCTCAGCATTGCCGTAGGTCGGGTTATCTATCGGCGGAGACGACTGCAGAATCACGCGGTCTTTTTCTCCAGTCGTAGAGGGTTGAATCAATGTGTAGGAATGGGGAGGGGATGAAAAGATAAGCTCGATTTCGGCTTCGACGATGTGATCTTCTGCCGCCGATTGCTGCGGCTGCACTGGTGGGATGATAGGGTTGCCCATATCGATATACTGGCTTCCAGCATAACCAACGATGCCTAGAGCGATCAGCAGGATAATTGCCTGAAGAGGTGGGATGCCGCGCATAGTTATGGTCAGGTGGTTGGGTTTTTTCCGCCGCGGAGAGGTTAGCGCGCGAGGGCCGCGACGATTTGAGTCACGTTATCACGCATCATTTTTTCATAGCTGGCGGCGCCGTCGGCCACCAGTGTGCCACCCAGCTTCACGCCCGCTTCCTCGGCAATAATCCGCAGTGATTTGGGGTTGGCCCGCTGTTCTGGAAAGACCGCTTTGACTCTGTTTTTTTTGATCTCCCTGATCGCCTCAGCCTGATAGGTGGCGGTCGGTTTCTGCTGTGAGGTGATCCCCATGACAGGCAGCGCCTTAAAACCATACTCTTTGCAGAAATATCCAAATGCAGCATGAGCCGTGCTGAGAACACGATTCTTCTTCGGGATACGGCTCACCTCTCGCTTGATCCAAGAATGCAGCGACGAGAGCCGCTTTGAATACGCAGCCGCATTCGCCTTGTATGCTGCCGCATGGGTAGGATCAACCTTGGAGTATTCCTTGGCAATGACGCGTGCCGCTTTTTGCATGTTGCTGACCCTGTGCCACCAGTGAGGGTCGATCGCTCCACGGGCATGACGTGGGCAACACACAAACATGCTGTCACGGTCGCTGATTTTCTGCGACGGGATCGTTTTTCCCACCTCTACCAATGTTGCGCTACCGCCAAGCGTACTTCTGAGCTTGTTGATGTAGGTTTCCAGATCCTTCCCACTTACTAAGTAAATCTGCGCTCCCTTTGCTCTGAGGAGAGATTTCGGCGTCGGCTGAAAATGATGAGGGTCGGAGTGAGGGCCAATTAATTGCACCACTTGGGCATGTTGCCCCGCAACTTGCCGCGCAACATCCGTAATCAGAGGATGAAGGCTGGCCACTTTGAGCTGCGCTTGTGTGATGCCTGAAGATAGCGACGCACACCATAGAATAGCCAATAGGGAGGTGATTTTTTTCATGACAAAAAAGAGATTAACGCAAAAGACACACTATTGCAAGTTTTTTGCGTTAATGGTTTTTCGGAGGATTTCCCTTTTTGTTATTTAGAGTTGAAAACTTAGTGATTAAGCTCACAGCGTGCTCACACGTTTCGCTCCATCGCCCACAGGCTTGCTGCATCTCGGCCACGCTTATGCGGCAGTCTATGCATATGATATGGCGGAGGAAAATGGTGGTCGGTTCTACCTTCGCTTCGAGGACATCGATACCACTCGAATCCGCAGTGAATTTTACCTCGCCATCGAGCAAGACCTCGCTTGGTTAGGGGTTCAGTGGGATGGGACACCCATTCGCCAGACCGACCGGTTACCGATTTATCAAGAAGCCCTCGAAGAGCTCAGGTCACTCGGCGTCATTTATCCCTGTTTCTGCACGCGACGCGAAATACAGAAGGAGATCGAGGTCATGGGAAATGCACCCCACGGGCCAGAAGGTGCCCACTACCCCGGAACGTGTCGGGCGCTTACCTCATCGGAAAGAGAGGATCGAATCAATGCAGGAGACACCCACTGCTGGCGACTCGACACGCGCCTTGCCGCCAAGCAGACCGGGTCACTCGTCTTTGAAGATGAATTTGAAGGGCAAGTTGTTGTGGACGCTCACTTGTTAGGTGACGTTGTCCTCGCTCGTAAGGATATTACCACATCCTATCACCTCGCGGTTGTCATCGACGATGCTTTTCAAAAAATTACCGATGTCACCCGTGGCGCCGACCTATTAGCGTCCACGCATGTGCATCGCACCCTGCAAAAATTATTAGCGTTGCCTGCCCCTCACTATCACCACCACCGACTCATTCTCGATACCCACGGCAAACGTCTGGCAAAGCGCAACGACGCCCTCACGATCAGATCCCTCCGTGAACTGGGGAAGTCGCCGACCGAGGTGATCGATATGCTGGCGTAGGCCAGCGCGTTGATGACGCCGTTTATTCTAGAGGAGCATGGGGTCAAAGCGCATCAGCGCCATGCTGGGTTTTACAGACACTTTACACACGTCTCTCAAGTTTGGGGATAGTTTAAGGAACAACAACCAACCGAATTGTTCCTATGAAACGAAGAAATGTAGTCAGAATATTTGCCGGCACTGTGGTCGCCGGTGCCTTGAGCCCGCACGATGTGATCGCTCGCTGTGGTTCACACGGTGGTCATCACCATTGGCACCCGCCGATCATGCCCCACGTCAGGCCGCGTCCCCACCACCCAGCACCCGTGCAAGTTCGTTCAGTCGATGCCGATATCCACATCATCGGTCGGGTCGCCACAACCACCCTGACCATGGTCTTGCACAATCCAGGTCATCGGCAACAGGAGTCCGAGGTCATTATCCCCGTGTCCACAAAGGCCACGATTCGTCAATTTGGTCTCGAAGGTGCCCAAGGGAAATTTCCAGCCAAACTGATTCCCCGAGATGAAGCCCGCAGGATTTACGATGAAATCGTCCGACGATCGCTCGACCCCGCACTGCTCGAATTTGCGGGCAGTGGCCTCGTGAAATCCAGCGTCTTCCCCGTGCCCGCTCGCGGCAGTTGCCAGATCCGCTTGGTCTATGAAGAATTGCTCGATATCGATGGTAACCGGATCGATTACACCCTGCTGCGGACGGAATCTCCCCAGTATCATGTGCCTTGGAATATCACGGTCGATTGGACCATCAAGGGGGGGCACGCTGGCGTCTATTCACCGAGTCACGCCATCCATGAACGCCGCATCGGTCCGAACCGGATCAAGCTCCGTAATCAAGGGGTAATGCAAGCCGGTCCATTGCGCCTTTCTGCCACGGCACGACAAAACAACCATGCCACCGCCTCCATCATGGCCTACCCCGATGCCCGACAAGGTCACCACACCAGTGGGAAAGGGGGCTATTTTCTGCTGCTGCTTTCACCTCCAGCGGTGGTCGATCAACAAGCTGTCAGGCGTGAGGTCACCGTGGTGATTGATAAGTCAGGCAGTATGGCAGGGAAAAAAATGGATCAGGTGCTCAAGGCTTCGAGCCAGATTATCGAAGGACTCGATGACGGTGAGGCATTTAACATCATCGTCTATAACGAGTCTGTGGAGACATTTTCGCAGGAGCCCGTCATCAAAAATCGCCAAAGCCTGCTAGCTGCAAGAAAATACCTTTCCCGTGTCCGTGTCAGTGGCGGCACCAACATCCACGATGCCCTGCAGACGGCCATCGGGCAGAAACCGACCCGGGGAACCCTCCCGATTGTGCTCTTCCTCACCGATGGGGTGCCAACGATTGGGCAGACTCAGGAGAAAAAAATACGCGAGGCCATCGCCGCTGGAAATTATCACCACCGCCGTATCTTTACCTTTGGCGTGGGTGTCGATGTCAACACCCCCTTGCTCTCCCGCCTCGCGGATGACTCACGCGCCCGCGCCATGTATGTGCTTCCCAACGAGGACGTGGAACTCAAAGTCGCCCATGTCTTCCGTCGACTATCAGGTCCCGTTCTCAGCGAGCCCGAACTCATCGCCACGGACGCCGAAGGGAATCCGCGGCCTGGTTCCGTGAGCGATGTCCTCCCCGCTCGGATGCCCGATATGTTCGATGGAGAACAGCTCGTTGTGCTTGGTCGCTACCACCAGAAAAATCGCCTTCATTTTCTCCTCATGGGCCGCGATCAACATGGCCCCCGCAAGTTCCAGTTTAATCTCTCACTGAAAAAAGCCCGTAAGGGAAATGCTCACGTGCCTCGCCTCTGGGCGACCCGTAAGATTGCCGTCCTCACCGAGGCCCTGCGTGACCTCGGCTCGGAAAATGGTAAGGCCGTCAATATGCAGGATCCTAAAATCCGTGAGTTAGTCGACGAAATTGTCCGCCTTTCCACCGAGCACGGTGTGCTGACCGAATACACCGCTTTTCTCGCCCGCGATGGGATGATGTTCACTCACGATATGCACCGCGAAGCTGTCACACGCGCCTCCGCTGAAATTAAAAAGAAAGCCGTGGAAAAACGATCCGGCGCCGCATCCGTCAACCAAGACCGGAATATTGGTGCCTCGAAATCCGCCAGGCAGCTCAACCGGAGTAATGCCTTTCTGGATGAACGTTTGAAAGAGTCACAGGTGGATCAGGTCTGCCAAGTCGCCGACAAGGCATTCTACCGCAAAGGAGATGAATGGGTCGACGCTGGACTGGCCGGTAAGGACATCGCTGCGACCCAAGCCCTGCGCGTCAATGTCTCCAGTCCTGAGTTTCAGCGAATCGTTAGCCGCCTCGTCACCGATAACCGCCAAAGCTGCCTCGCCCTCGGTGAGAACATACGCATCGTGATCGACCATCAGACCTACCTCATCCAATCAGGAAAATAATCCGTAATCAAAATTAAACCAACAACCCAAACAACAAAGAAAAATGAACACGAAACACATCACGCTTGGAGCCGCCGCCTGCGCCGCTCTCATCACCATGACTCCCGTCACCGCCAAAAACATCGCGCTTGCCGGTGCCCCACCCGAAGTCGAAGAGAACTCATCCCAGCCTAATCAGGCGAAAGTACAGATCGCCATCCTGCTCGACACCAGCAGCAGCATGAGCGGCCTGATCGAGCAAACAAAAACCCAACTCTGGAAAATCGTCAACACCTTCATCGACGCGAAACAGAATGGCCAAGTCCCTTACGTCGAGGTCGCACTCTACGAATACGGGAAATCGAGCCTCAGCAAGGAGGAGAACTGGATCAAACGCATCCAGCCACTCACCCGCGATCTCGATGAAATCAGCAAGCAGCTCTTTGCTCTCCGCACCAACGGTGGCGATGAATTCTGCGGTGCTGTTATCCAATGCGCCACCGATGATCTGATGTGGGATCCTTCCAACAAGGTTTACAAAGCCATTTTTATTGCTGGCAACGAAGCCTTCACCCAAGGCCCCGTCAATGCCACCGACGCCGTCAAATCCGCCATCGCCAAGGGCGTCATTGTCAACACCATCCATTGCGGGAGTGAACAGTCCGGTATTTCAGGAGGATGGAAAAAGGGCGCCACCCTCGCCGATGGAAAATTTCTCACCATCGACCACAACCGTGCCGTCGCCCACATCGAGGCACCTCAGGACGCCGAGATCGTTAAACTCAATGCCAAACTCAACCGAACCTACCTCGCCTACGGCCGTATCGGGGTAGCCAAAAAACGTGAGCAAGCCACCCAGGATGCCAATGCCGCCGCCAAATCCAAAAGCGGTGCCGACGTCCAGCGCGCTGTCACGAAGGGGAGCGCGAACTACAGCAATACCGCATGGGACCTCGTTGACGCCTGTAAGGAAGAGAATTTTGATATCACCAAAGTGAAGAACGATGCTCTCCCTGCCGTCATGCAGACGATGACGATGGCGCAACGTAAAGTCCACGTCGCCACAAAATCCAAGGAGCGTGCCGCGATCCAAGCCCAAATCCTTGAACTTAATAACAAACGCAACACCTACGTCGCCACCAAACGCAAGGAGCAGGCCGAGAAAACAGGCGTCCAAACCCTCGACGAAGTCGTCGCCAAGACCATCCGCGAACAAGCAGAGAAACAAGGTTACGCATTCAAGAAGTAAGGGCGGCATCTCGTCGGCCACTTCATCAGGGCATGGACGGTATACCACACCCCATCACCACGCCGGGTGGAGCCCACTCCACCCGGCGATACTCGGCCACTTCATGCGATGGATGAAGTGCCCATAAATTTTTACACCCTATAAGCAAAGGGGATGGATCACCTCCGAGGCTCTGGATGAGTTCGACTCACCGTGGTGGGTTGAAACTTTTTAAAAACTGGATCCCGATCATGGGGCATCCTAGCGAAGGTCATTTTTTTTGGCCCCAAGCAGAGTGGGCCAATCGTGCTCTCATTTGGTTAGTTTGGGAGCTTGAACGCCCTTTTTTCTAAGGCGGCAGAGTTCACAAGAAAAAAGTGGAGTCTGGACAAAAAACATCAAAACCACCATATGTTGTATTGTTGATAATTTGTGGATACTATATGGGCAAAATGAGATTGACCTCATGAGGTGTTTTCGGGCAATCTTCGCGGGCTATGCGGTTGCTCCTATGGGGAGCCTTCCAAGGCCGCAAAACCTCACCAACGCCCCACTTTTTTAAGCTCCCTATCATTTTTATCTCTTACTGACCATGGCCGACACTATCACAATCACCCTTGGGGAGCGTAGCTTCACGCTCGATCGCGAGAAAGCGGAAGAAGCATACGCCGCCAAAAAGGTGATCAATGGACGTAACTCGATGTTTTTTAATATCCTGCCCCTGAAATATAACTGGGCCTACGCACTCTACAAGGAGATGAAAAACTCCCACTGGGAACCCGGTGAGATATCCCTCCAGACTGATGTCGCCCAGTGGAGCCAACTCAGCGAGCCCTGCCAGACACTTTATAAAACAGCCCTCGGCGCCTTTGCAAAGTCTCAGGAAATCTTCCACTCCGGCGGCATCTACACCATCCGCGACCTCGTCACCGCCCCCGAGCTGAAGCTTGTATTCGGTCGTTTCGTCCATGAGGAGAATACCCGCAGCGACGTGCTCGTCTGCTTACATGGAACCCTCGGGATTAACCCGATGGAGTGTTCCGCCCTCGTCGCCACCCCCGCCATGGCCGCTAAGGAGCAATTTGTGACTGAAAAGCTCAGCCCGCTCGATCGCAATACCGACACCACGATCACCGAAAACAAGCAGGCCGTTGCCCGGAACATTTTCTTGATGAACCAGTGTATGGAAGGCACTCAGTTCTTCTCTCTCTGGGCCTCGATCTTTTCCCTGGCCGCCCAGAATAAACTTCCAGGCACGGGCGGGATCCTCAGCAAGTTGCTCGGTGATGTTTCTTACCGTATCAGTCTGTTTGACAAACTGCTCAAGGAGATGATCGAGGAAAATCCTGACTTCTGGACACCTTCTTTCCAGCAGGAACTGATCGACCTCATGACCGAGGCCGTGACCATCGAGCAAGGCCTCATCGCCACTATCCCCGTTGCCGATGCCGGCCTCGACCCGCAAGCCCTGGCCGCCTACATCGAGTATCTCGCCGACGAGCGCCTCGCCGATTGCGGACTACCCCGCCAATACCATCACGCCACGAGCCCATTCCCATGGCTCGACGAGCAGATCCACCTCACCTCTGGCTCCAGTGCGCACGCTTCCGCCTCCACTCTCGATACCACCTTCGACGACGACGACCTCTAGTCCCCTCGCATCCCACGACTTACGTCAATCTCTCCAATCCACCTATCTCCCACATGTCTCTTATCACCGCACAACTCGACGACTACACGATTCCTCTCGATGAGGAAAAGGCCAAGCAACTCCTCGACTCAAAACGAGTCATCGGGGGCGAAAAGGTCAGTGGTTTCGGCCTCCTCCCGCTCAAGTACCCATGGGCGTGGGACATCTACACCGACATGCGCTCGAACCACTGGGAGCCCGAGGATATCCCGATGCAGAAAGACGTCGAGCAGTGGCGCTCCGATGAAATCAGCGATGTCGAGCGCTGGATCATCAAGATGGGTATCGGTTACTTCTCTGCCGCCGAGGGAATCGTAGGCGATAACATCATTCACGTCATCCGTGATCAAGTCTCCGCACCCGAACTCGAACTCGTTTTCCGCCGCCATGCCCACGAGGAAAATATTCACGCCGACTCACTCGTCTACATGGTTTCCTCCCTCGGTCTTAATCCACACGAGTGCGAAGCCATCTTCGAAGGCGTGCAGACGGTGCAGGAAAAAACCGACTTTGTTGTTTCTAACTCCCGTTCCCTCCGCCGAGACATGGATATGTCCCTGACGGAAAATAAACAAGAACTCGCCCGTAACGTCTTTATCTTTGGCCAGTGTATGGAGGGCACCCAGTTCTATGGCCTCTTCGGCATGGTGCTCTCACTCTACCGCCAGAATAAGTTCCCAGGCATCGGCCAGATGTTCCGCTACACACTGCGTGACGAGTCCAACCACATCGAGCTCCTCCGGAACCTACTCATGGATCTCGCCAATGAAAACCCAGAGATCTGGACCGACGACTTTAAAGAGGAACTCCGCCAAACCATGGCCGAGGCCATTAAGTTGGAAAAAAACTTCATCCGCGACTGCCTGCCCGTTTCCACCGTCGGCCTCAACATCGAAGATTTTCACCAATACATCGATTACATCGCCGACCGCCGACTCGAAACCTGCGGCCTCGATCCCCTCAAGGGGGATGTCCAGAATCCCTTCCCGTGGCTCGCAGAAATGATCGATATCAAAAAAGAGCAAAATTTCTTCGAAGGCCGCGTCACCGAATACCAGAAATCAACCGCTCTCGGCAACATCGATGATGATGAATTATAAGGGTGATCACCGATCACTTCCAACAACCTCCCGCCCCAATCAAATAGCCCCCTTATTCCTCAACCCGCTCAATACACCATGTACCGCTCCATATCCCTCGAAGAAGACCTTGCCCTGAAAAAAGTGATTACCGACCGCGCCTCGACATCTGAATCCTCGGACCGCTTTGACTGGCGTGTCGTGCTCGGATCTCAGTCCGTCGACCGTGTTTCTCAGATTTTTATCACCCGCGGGGCAGATGAAGAAGAGCTCTCGCTCTCCAATCTTGCCGATACCATTGGCAGCGCCCTCACTGACCTGCTTGTTTCCCGTCAGGAAAATGAGGATAAGATTTTTAACGAAGAGAATCGCACCTTTGTCTCGAACGTTGCCCATAGCGTAGCGACTTCACTTACCGAGCAGGTGCAAGACGGCTGCCAACTCCGCCTCTCCCAGAACGATCTCTACCTGCTGATCGAAAAGGCATTGATCGAAAACGACGCACACGATGTGGCCAAGTCACTGGTCTTCGCCCGCTCGCTGGAGAAAAACGGTGAGGTCATCGTCTCCGAAGAACCCCAGACGATGCCCGTCCGCCTGATCCGCCGCAACGGAAACGTGGTGCCATGGAGCCAGACCAAAATTGAGATCGCCGTTCGTAAGGCATTTCTTTCCATCAAGGAGGACCCTGAGGCCGCTGTTCGCGTCGCTCATGCCGTGACCGAGGCCATCCGCACTGGTGACTCCGCCTTTGCCCACATCGAGAACGTCCAAGACCTTGCCCAGGAGGAACTCATGCGCCAAGGGTACTTCAAAGCCGCTGAAGCCTACATCCTTTACCGTGCCCAGCGCGCCCAGATGCGCCTCGATGAATTGCCCACCGAGGATCCTAATCAGGAATCGATGGTCGTTCTCACCGAGGACGACGGCTCGACCGAGTTCTGGGACGGCACCGAACTCCGGAAACGGATCACCTTTGCATCCATCGGTCTTGAGCTTTGCCTTAGCGATGCTGAAATCGAACAGGAACTTCGTCGCTCCGTCGGTGCTGAGATCACCCGCTCCGACCTCAAGTCCACCGTTATCCTCAATGCCAAGTCACTGATCGAACGCGATGCCGATTTCGCCAAATTCGCCGGGCGGATCCTGCTCTCCTACATCTACGAGGAGGTGCTCGACTGGAATATCATCACCGACGGGATCCGCACGCTGAAAGATGCTCACAAGCAGCGCTTCAAGCATTACCTTGCCCACGGCATTAAGATCAAACGCATCTCGCCAGACGTCGTCGCCCAGTATGACCTCGACAAACTTGCCGACGCACTCGATCCCACGGCCGACCTTGATTTTGATTACCTCGGCGTGCAAACCCTCTACGACCGTTACCTGATCGTTGATAAAACCGGCGATAAACAGCGCCGCCTCGAAACACCTCAGTTCTTCTGGATGCGTGTCGCCATGGGTCTCTTCCGTGCCGAGAAAGAAGACCGTGAAGACTGGGCGATCCGCCTCTACTCGCTCTACAAAGGACGCCGCTTCTGCTCATCCACACCCACTCTGTTTAACTCCGGCACCCTCCACTCGCAGCTATCATCCTGCTACCTCTACAAGGTCGACGACTCCATCGAGTCGATCATGCAGCGTGGTATCGCCGATAATGCCTACCTCAGTAAATGGGCCGGCGGCCTCGGTGGATCATGGACCGCTGTGCGTGGCACCGGCGGATACATCCAAGGAACCAATGGTGAGTCTCAGGGAATTATCCCATTCCTCAAACTGCACAACGATCAACTTGTCGCCGTCAACCAAGGTGGCAAACGACGCGGCTCCGGCTGCGCCTACCTCGAGTCATGGCACAACGATATCGAGGACTTCCTCGAACTGCGTAAAAATACCGGTGACGAACGCCGCCGCTGCCACGATATGAACACCGCGAATTGGATTCCCGATCTGTTTATGAAACGCATGGAAGCTCGCCAAGAATGGTCACTCTTCCGCACCAACGAAACCCCCGACCTCCACGACCTCTACGGCAAGGCCTTCGAACTGCGCTACGAGAAATACGAACAATTGGCCGCCGAGGGGAAAATCTGGACGCGCAAGCTACCCGCTATCGACCTCTGGAAAGGGATGCTTAAAATGATCTTTGAAACCGGTCACCCGTGGATCACCTTCAAAGACCCCTGTAACCTGCGCTCACCCCAAGACCACTGCGGTGTCATCCACTCATCGAACCTCTGCACCGAGATCACCCTCAACACCTCCGACGAGGAAACCGCCGTGTGCAACCTCGGCTCCGTCGTTTTAGATACCCACATCACTACCGATGGCTCACTCGATCACGAGATGCTCAAGGAGACGATCACCGTTGCCATCCGCGCACTCGATAACGTCATCGATATCAACTTCTACCCGACCGATGCCGCCAAGACAGCGAACAGCCGCCACCGCCCGATCGGTCTGGGCGTCATGGGGCTCCAGAATTCCCTCTACAAAAAAGGCCTCGCCTTCGCATCCGATGCCGCCGTTGACTTTAACGACGAATTCATGGAGGCCATCGCCTATTACGCCTACAACGCTTCATCCGATCTCGCCGCCGAGAACGGCACCTACTCGAGTTACAAAGGATCCAAGTGGGACCGCGGTATCCTCCCGCAGGACACCGTCGACACTCTCGAAGACGAACGCGGAGTCAAGATCGACGTCCCACGTGGCGCCAAGATGGACTGGACCCACCTGCGCGAGAAAATCGCCCAGCACGGGATGCGTAACTCCAATGTGCTCGCCATCGCCCCGACCGCTACCATTTCCAACATCATGGGAACCACCCCGTGTATCGAGCCGAATTACAAAAACCTCTACGTGAAGTCCAACCTCTCCGGCGACTTCATCGTCCTCAACCGCCAGCTCGTTCGCGACCTCAAAAAAGAAGGCCTCTGGAACCAGGACATGCTCGACCAACTCAAGTACTTCGACGGCGAACTCACCGACATCGAGGACATCCCGGACCACCTCAAGGAGAAACACAAAACCGTCTTCGGAGTCGGCTACGATGCCATCATCGACGCCGCTGCTAGACGCCAGAAGTGGATCGACCAATCCCAATCCGTCAACCTCTTCCTCGCCGAGCCCGACATGAAGACCCTGTCTCACATGTATCGCCGCGCCTGGCACACCGGCCTTAAAACCACCTACTACCTCCGCACCCTCCAAGCATCCAATATCGAGAAATCAACCATCGACATCAAAAAGGAAGTCCGCGGCGTCGCCGGCGGGA
>JABDRB010000001.1 GCA_013041925.1 Akkermansiaceae bacterium
GGACAAGAAAATAACCAACAAAAAGCAGGAGTTTCACCGGAGGTATACGCATTATGTTGTAGGTAGAGGGGTGAGCGAGAAGGTTGTGCCCTATTATTGGCATTATTTGGAAGGCTGGGGAGCTCATTTACGACAATCTGGAAACCCAACGACTGGGGGTGGAGGGGGCGGAAAAGCTGCGGTTTTTCGTGAATGGCTCAAAAAATTAGGTGGAAATCCACGTTGGGAGGATTGGCAGCTGCGGCAAGCTCTCGATGCGGTGCGAAGTGCACATGAAGGTCTTCTCCATGAAGTCTGGGCGAGCGAGCTGGACTGGGGGGCTGAGCTAGAAGGGGTCTTCAAGCAGCGGGAACTGATGGAATTAGAAAATAGCCCACAGGATGTCAGCAAGGTGGTTGAGCTTGCACTGGGGAAAGGGTTGCTTCCAGAGGCCGCTGGGTTGATTGGCCGTCTGACCGAGAGTCTGAGGGGGAGGCATTATGCTTATAGAACGGAACAGACTTACCGTGGATGGGCAGAGCGTTTTTTATTGTCGTGTGATGAATCATGCCGCGCTAGGCCGACTGTTCGCGATGCATGGTCATTTCTGGAGGGGTTGGCGGTGGTTCATCATGTGACACGATCCACGCAGGCGCAGGCGGTGAATGCGTTGTCTTATTTTTTTCGTCATGTGTTGGGGGATGAGCACCCTGATTTTTCAAATTTTAAAAAGGCAAGGATGTCAAAGAAGGTGCCGGTTGTGCTGGGTCAGGATGAGGTGGGCCGTTTGCTGGCAGGAAGCCGGGGTGTTACTGGGCTCATGATGCGCTTGATGTATGGATCTGGCATCCGTTTGATGGAGTGCATGCGCCTGCGCGTAAAGGATCTAGATTTTGCGAATCGTCTGGTGATTGTGAGGGATGGGAAGGGAGGAAAAGATCGGCGGACGCCTTTGCCCGAATCGCTTGAGGTGTTACTCAAGGGTCATTTACACAATGTGCGTGAGTTGTATGAAAAAGACCGATCTTCGGGGGTTGCGGGGGTGATGTTACCTGGTGCGCTTGATCGGAAGTATCCACAGGCTGGCATGGAGTGGGGATGGTTTTGGATTTTTCCTTCTGCCCGTCTGTCTACGGATCCAAGGGCAAATCTGATCCGTAGGCATCATGCAGGGGGAAATGCGGTGCAAAAGGCGGTGAAAGTGTCGGCACGTGAGGCGGGCATCGATAAAAAGGTAACGTGCCATGTGCTGCGCCATAGTTTTGCGACTCATCTTCTGGAGGCTGGCCGAGATATCAGAACCGTGCAGGAGCTACTGGGGCATAGCGATGTTAAGACGACTGAGATTTACACCCATGTGATGAACCGACCAGGGGGCGGAGTAACGAGTCCGCTGGATGAGCTATGAGTCGATAGGGGCGCTAGGGTGAAGCGGGGCGGATATCATCCGCTACGGATCGTGTCTCGATTAGGCCCAGGCACCGGCGAGGATCGCCATGAGGCGGGCAGGATCTGTGGCGCTGGTCTTGCAGAGGAAGCCGCTGTTGTGGGCGAAGTGGACGTCGTCATCGGCTTCGATGCGGGTGAAGTCGAGTTTCGGGTGATCGTTGAACCTTGCGAGGCCAAAGCCATGGCCGCGGCTATCTGGGTAAACGATGGCGGCGATCTCTTGGGCGAGTTCATTCACCAGAATATAGCGTGCGAGGCCGCCGGAGGCGTCGTCGATACCGGTCTCTGTGCGCGGCAAGAACAGGGTGCTGAAGGTTTGTGCCCCCGCGCTGATCTCCCAACGCTCGACGTGCGCGGCGACAAAATCGATTTTTTCCCTTACCCCGTGAAGGTAATCGATGAGGTCCTGACCGATCATCCGCATCAACTCGTAGACAGGGTCGCCCGCCTGCAGCATCTCCGTGGGAGAAACTTGTGCAAACCGACGCAGCATCGACATATCGATTGGCGAGTTCAGCTTACCCACGATATCACGGCTGACACCGAGCCACTCGGCCGTCTTGTTGGGTCCTCGGGTATCAAACCATTCGGCAGGCTCAAGCCAGTCGCAAAATAGGCGTGCGTCCTCATAGAGCCCAAGGTGTTTGAGCACCAGGGAGATGGCGCAGGTTGGTGTATAATCGCGCGGGAACTGGTGGTGATCAAAGTTGTTTTTCTCTGGTTCGTGTCGGTCGCCGACATCGAGCACACAGACGTCCGCGTCATCGAGTTCCTGTTTGGTCGGCTCACGCCTGACGATGGCTACGGGGTGGCGTGCAACCATGATGCTGCAGGCGATAAAATCATCTTTATGGGCGCCGCCAGGGTGGGTGAGAATGGTATGAATGGACATAGGAAGAGCCATCCATAAGGGTGAAAGGCTATCGTGTCCACCCTAACCTTGCGGGTGACGCTGCCTGCCCATCCGGCCTACGGGCTATGATTAGCGGCCTACCTTCTGACCGAGCATTTTCTCGTAGAGGCCGATATAGGATGCGGCGGTGGTCGTGTGGTTAAAACGTTCTGCGGACTCGCGCATGATGCGGGAAAGCGTATGTTGCTTGTCCTCGCGGGAGCGTTTGTAGAAGCCGACCGCCTCATCGACGGCCCAGCGGAGTCCCTCGGGGCCATAATGCTGAAAGCGGAAGCCATTACCCATCGAGCCATCGTGGTGCATGTGTTCGACGGTGTCATGGATCCCGCCGGTGTCGTGGACAACGGAGAGCGTGCCATACTTCGGGCTCACCATCTGGGGCAAACCGCAGGGTTCGAAGCGGGAGGGCATAATCATAAAGTCGGATGCGGCATAGCCGAGGCGTGAATAGCTTTCATTGAAGTCCTCGACGCACACACGTCCCTGAAGCCCGTGCATCTCGACAATTTGGTGGAAATGCTCTTGGAATGACCCGTTGGCGATGATGGCGACCTGCAAACCGATGTCTGAGTGGTCGGCAATCATTTGATAAAGGATATCGGCAAGGAGCTGGCAGCCTTTTTGCATGGGGTCGAGACGTGACGGCCAGAAGAAGATTGGTGCGTCGGGGTCAACGTTGAGTCCGGCGCGTTCCTGAAGTTTCTGTTTGTTGACCGCCTTGCCCTCCATGACATTTTTATGATCGTAGTTCATGGCAAGGGCGTCATCCGTCGATGGGTCATAGGAAACATCCGGTGCATTGAGGATGCCAGTGGCACATCCAGCGTGAAGTTTGTTGGACAACTCATTCCGAATGGAATCGGGGACAAAGCTATGTCTCCCCTCCACCACCTCGTAGAGAAAGGTTTCACTCACTGAGTTCACATGGTCGGCAGCAAAAATGCCACTCGCGAGCAGGTCGGTCATATTGCCCTCACGCGACTCCTCGTAGGAGTAGGGAGGGTTTTCAAAGTAGAGGTGGTTCCAGAACTCTGCGACATCGATGCCACGGTCTTCGAGTTCAGCCATCGGCATCTTTTCCGTGTGGATGTTGTGGATGGTAATGAGACAGGGAATCCCCAAACGACGTGCCACGGCCGGGATCAAACCCGTCATCCAGTCGTTGCAATGAATTAAATCAGGCTTCACGCGCGGGATGATATGGTTGATGACCTCACGCTGAAACGCGAGCGCCATGAGCTTGTTCTCTGACGCATAAACTTCATCACGATGATAAAAAATGCGATCTTCCGCGAGGTGGATGCGGTCTTCACCCAGATTGTCCCTGACGCGTTGGTATTCCCGATCGTGCAGGTCTTTCACACCCTCATTGAACATCCTTCGGTAATTAGGCAAAGCCACGTGCACGTCCGCGCCTTGATCGTAGAGGGCGCTGACTAAGGATGCGGATACGTCCGCCATACCGCCAGCCTTGGCACTGAGTCGCTGGGACATGTTTCCCATACCTTCTGGGAGGTAGGTGATTTCTGGCGTAACCACGAGGATGGTGGGCGTCTCCACTCCATCGGGATCGGATTGAGGCGAGGCTTTAGATAGGTTCTGGCTCATATCAAATTCTTCAATGTTTCTGTATCTTCTTAGACAATTCATCATGAGCTAGCAAGGAAGATTCCAAGTTCGCCTTCATTATGACAAAAAAAATCAGGCGACAAGGAATCACCCTGCAGCCTGATAGAATAAAGATGTCTGATCAGGATAGCTATCTCTTCTTTTTAGCCAACTCCTCGTCACTGCGGGATTTCGCCCACTTGTAATACTCCTCGGCATTGATCACCTCCATGCTTCCTTTCATATTGGCATGGGCCTCACCGCAGAGCTGGGCACAGACGACGTATGTTTCCATTTCTTCGACGGGTTTAAACCACATGGGGATTTCTTTACCGGGGATGCAGTCCTGCTGGATCCGCATTGGGACGATGGCAAAGTTATGGATCACATCCTTTGATGACACCTGGAGGATGCAGTTACGGTTCACGGGGAGTCGAAGCATCGTGGTCGACATGAAGTCGTCATCGCCATTCGGGTCATCGGCATCGATGCCGAGCGTGTTATCCCCCGTGATCAGGGTGTTATCGGTGCGACCAAAAATGCCATCGTTTCCGGGGTAGTGGTAGATCCAGCTATACTGCTGGCCGACAACGCGCACGCGTGGTGCATCGGGGTCGTTGGCGACAACGCGGTCAAAGGTATCAGTGCGCTCGGCCCAGAGGGGAAATGCAAAGCCGAGCAAGAAGACGGCTTCCACAATGACCACCCCGATCTCAAGGTGCGTAGAGACATGGCTTTTTACACCGGTGTAGGATGGTTTTGGGTTACGTCTGTGCCAGAACTTAAAGAGGACAACGACAAAGAAAATCGACCAACCGACGAAGAGGACCAGCATCAGCCAGTGGATGACGGCGTTCATCTGATCGACCTGCTCACCGTGTTGGGAGTAGTTACTAGGGATGCCAAATAAATCGAGAATAGACATAAGGGTATAGGGAAAGGGTGAATCGGGGTGCGGGCGGGATTAATCGCGCAGGGAGGGGTCGAGTTGGGCGTTTTCACGTTTGGCCATGCGGGCAATGAAAAAAATGATTGCGGTGAGCATGGGGATGATAATGACGAGCATCACGAGCATGGCGTAGCCAGCGGCGACGGAGTCGCGGTGCTGTTCGCCCACGCCCATACAGACGGAGCAGGCGAGTGTGTTCAGGAGTGAGGTCATGATGATTGGGGGTTCGGGCTGGGGGGGCGGGCGTTAAATCTTCTGTGCTTTGCGATAAAAGCGGATGCCGTAGAGAGGAAGGAAGATGGCGGCTACCGCACAGGTGCTACCAAAGACCTTGAGGCCAGCGCCCGAGGCCGACTCAAGCACAAACGCCCACAAGACAACAAACACACAGAGCAGGGTGGCCAGTGTGATGAAGAGAAGATGAAAACCTTTGAGTGACATGGTAGGGTGTGGGGGTGATTGGGGTGAGGGTGGTGGCTCGGGTAATGGGACAACTATCGGCCGAAGAATCCTTCAAAATAGATCGGGTCTGAGAAAGCTAAACCGGTGAGTGCGATCAGGAAAAAACCGAACACAATCCCCATTCCAAAGAACCAGTAGATCATTTTTTTCTCATGATTGAGGTGCATGAAGATCAGTGCCACCAGGGTGGCTTTAAACAGGGCGATGAGCAAACCGATCACCATGTCGGCGGTGCCAAAGCCACGTGAACCAAAGTCGAGAAACTCAAATTTGGCCACGGCAACCGTGAGGAGTGTGCAGGCAAAAAGTGTTGCCCCGATTAAGAGGTAAAGTTTGATATGCCGTTTAATTGCTTCTGGAGAATCAGCCATGGAATCGTTACAGGTAATAGGTTTAGTCAGTGGGGTTATGTCAGAGAAAAGAAAAAAGATCAGGCGCACACTCTACATCAGATAGAGGATGGGGAAAAGGAATATCCACACCAAGTCGACAAAGTGCCAGAACAGGCCGCCAATTTCAACGCGGTTGGCGAGCCACTCGGGGTTCTCGTTATACATCTTACGACCAAAGAACAGGTAGTAGGCAAGGACCAAGGCGCCAGCGATGACGTGCAGACCATGCAAGCCGGTGATGGTGAAGTAGGTCGCGTAGTAGGTATTCCAGCGGGGGCTGAAAACCGACTCAAATCGCACCTGCTCACGTGGCACGGTGATCGAGGGAAATTCAATCTTGCTGTGATTTGGCCCAGCGAATCCTTCAATATCACCTGGGTAGAGGGCCAGGATTTCTGCGTGGCTCATTGTTTCCAGCTCCTCGATCGTTTTCTCCTGTAAACCGGCGATTTCCTGCCAGTTGATCCGGTAGATATCATTCTCGGTGGGTTTGTGCCCCTTGTCCTTGATTCTTTCCTCGAGCTTGGCCGTGATCAGCTTGTGCTTCTCCCAGATGGCTTTCATGTTTTCATGTTGGAGCAGCCAGGAGTTGTTGATGGCCACCGTCGGGTCGATGCCTTTTTCCTCGGCCTTCATCACGGTGTGGCGGAAATCGATTCCATCGACATCGAGCCCGATCGAGCTGTCGGCGGCGATACCGAAGATCACCGTCTGATCCTTCAGTTTGAGGTTCGCTTTTTCGCCCTGCTTCGGGTTACTCAGCTTACCCCAATAGGGGTCGACGCTGATCTGAGCTTGGCCAGAAGCTGGCACAAAGGTGAGGCTGGGAACAGGAAGACGATACTGGTCTTTGCGCTCGGCCTTGCGGAGACTGATCTGCTTGACGAGAAGTTCCTTCACGTCCTTTTCCCAGTAGCGTTTACCGGGGAGGGCGGCGCGCACATCCACCCACGCCTCGCGGTTGGCTGCGATATCAAGCTCGCTGTTGTTGGCAACGGCGTCGAGGAAATCGTCCTTCGCCTGCTCAATGAGTGCTTTGCTGATTTTTGCACCCTTGGCAAGCACGGCACCGCCGGAAAGCTTCACCTCATCGGCGAGGACAAATCCACCGTCATCATACTGAGCTCCGAGAACCTCATAGTAGATATCATCGACGCGACGCAGATTGATCTGCACGCTCTCAGCGCTGATGTTTAAATTTTTCTTCGGCCCGTGTGCGCCATGGGCGGCGTGGCCATCATGATCACCATGATCACCATGATCAGTGTGGTCAGCGTGTGCACCCTGCGGGTGGGCATGACCTTCAATCACGGTGTAATCATCCAAGCGGATCGCCTGGTGAGCAAACTTCGCCTTATACTCGATGCCTTTCAGCACCATAAAGAGTGCGGCACAGACGATGGTGATCGTCATATAAATCTGAAACTTCCGCCACTGCCTCAGTTTGAGAGAAACCCAGGCAAAGACGACGGTCACCGACGAGCCAATCAGGACAAAGGTATTGATCAGACCAGGAAGCACAGGAAGTGTGCGCTCGGGCCATGGATAATCTGCGTAAACACGCAAGAATACGTATCCAGAAAAGAGACCACCAAAGAGCATCACCTCGGAGGCGAGAAACAGCCAGATGGCAATCTTTGAGTTATTCAACCCGGTATCCTTCCGGGGTTCTACAATGTAGGGAATTTCCATTTAAAAAGTAGGCTAAAGTTACTGAATGATGAGTTAGTCGGCTTGCGATGATCCTGTGTCGGATTTTCCGACGGGTTTTTTCCACTGTGGGTAGAAATCTTCCTCGACCTCGGGGCGGGCGAATTCATACGAGCCGCGGTAGGCGATAGGTTCTTCGATGAAATTGCCGTGGCCGGGAGGTGTGGGTGTTGCCCACTCCAGAGAACAGGCGTTCCACGGGTTGTCACTCTCGACCTTTTTACCCCACTTGATGGAACCGAAGAGGTTGATGATAAAGGGGATTTGGGCGGCGCAGAGAAGCCATGCCGACCATGACATCATGATGTTGAGGTCCAGATACTCGGCGACTGTTTTTCCGAAGACGTTGACGCTATCGGGGTCGGTGCTGAGGTAAGCATCACCCCCATTGTACCAGCGGCGGTGGAATCCTGCCATGCCCTGAATCAGCATCGGGAAAAACAAGGTGTTCATCAAGATCAAGGACGGCCAGAAGTGCAGGTGGTTGAGTGTGCGACTCATAAAACGACCCGTCACCTTCGGATACCAGTGATGGATGCCGGCAAAAATTCCAAACAAAATCCCTGGCGCAACCACATAGTGGAAGTGACCAATGACATAGTAGGTATCATGCAAGTGAAGATCCACGAGGTTGAATGCCAAGGGAAGTCCGGTGAGTCCGCCAATACCGAACATCGGCAAGAAGGCGCAAGCCCACAGCATCGGCGAGGTGAATCGAATCGATCCTCCCCAGAGTGAGATCAGCAAGCAGGTCAGCAAAATCACCGACGGAATCGAGATCAGCGTGGTGGTGGTCTGGAAGAAGGTGGATACCGCTGGCCCCATACCCGTCATATACATGTGGTGCGCCCAGACGATGAAGGAAAGGAATCCGAGCACCAGCACACCGTAAACCATCGACTTGTAGCCCCAGATCGGGCGGCGTGTGTTGACGGGGATGATTTCCGCCACACAGGCGATGGCCGGGAGAAGCAAGACATAAACCTCAGGGTGTCCGAGGAACCAGAACAAGTGCTGGAACAACAACGGGCTACCACCACCGGATGCGTCCGACAATCCAATCTGCTGATGGTACAATCCAGACGGCTGGAAGAAACTTGATCCAAACAAGCGGTCGACTAATTGCATAATCCCTGCGACCTCAAGCGGCGGGAAGGAAAGCAAAAGAAGGAAGGCGGTAACCAGCATCGCCCACACCAAAAACGGCATACGCATCCATGTCATCCCCTTGGCGCGCAGGTTGATAATGGTGGTGATAAAGTTGACCGATCCCAACAAGGAGGAGGAAATCAGCATCACCAGGCCGAGCAGCCACTGGGTTTGACCCGTCCAGAACTGGTGCGGGTATTGGGCGTCATTGAAAAATGAGAGCGGCGGGTAGTTCGTCCACCCGGACTTGGCAGCGCCCGACTCCATGAAGAAGCTCGCGCACATCATGATGCCACCCGTCAGATACAGCCAGTAACTCCACATGTTCAACTTCGGGAAGGCCATGTCCGGCGCCCCAATCTGCAGCGGCGTGACGTAGTTACCAAAGGCACCAAAACCAAGCGGCACAATACCGAGGAAAACCATGATCGTGCCGTGCATTGCGCCCAGCATGTTGTAGGTTGTCCCTGGGAGTTTTCCCTCGTTCAACCACTGTGCCTTCCAGTCCTCGGTAAACAACCAGCTCATCCACTGAGGCAGCGGTTCGTTCGGGTAGGCAATACTCCAACGCATCACCATCATCAGATAAAAACCAAAGAGCAGGAAACACATCGCGGTGAGTCCATACTGAAGGCCGATCGTTTTGTGGTCGGTGGAGAAGATATACTTCTGAAGAAATCCAGGGTTGTGGTGATCGTGATGATCGTCGTGGTTGTCGCTCATGACAGGAATTTTAAAGTGATGAAAATGGTGAGTGGTCGTGAAATTCGGGGGTGATCTCAGCGGATATCAGGTGATTCCAACGGAAATCGGTGACGGGGAGACGGGATTCAAGCGGGAAACTGCTCTAAATCAAGCATATTTTGCTCAGTGGTTTTTCGAGTAGGTTTTTCTTGGTAAATAACGAGGATGATGTCCGATTGTGCCAACGAAGACATTACCGTGGGTGAAAAGTAAAAAATGAGTTGGGCTGGGCGACGCTGAGCCCAGCCAGTGATTTCCGATTACGGGCCAGATAGGTATCGGCCGGCGAGACGAGTCGATGGTTTACTCCGCAGCGGCCACAGGCAGCAGGGTCTTCGGATCGACCATAGTTTGCGGGTCGAGCGGGGTGCCCTCGATATCCTTTTTATAATCGGCGTCGAGCTCGTTGGCGGTCATTTGCCCGCCATTGCGCTCTTTCGAGAGATCAAGGGCATTCTGAGCCATTTCTAGGCTAACCAGCATCTCGCTCTTGTTGCCAAAGCTGTTGCGGATGAAATTCAGCACGCCGGCCAGCTGCTTGGCATCCATTCCGGATCCCATGCTGGGCATGTTGCCATTGTAGGGTTTGCCATTCACGGTGATCGACTCATGCAGACCGTTGAGGATAATCATTGCTGGGCGCAAGCTCGGGCCCGTAACCCACTCGGAGTTCGCCAGCGGCGGGTAGGATGCATTGCCCTCACCCCCAGGCTGGTGGCAACCGGCACAAGCGGTATAGGCTTTTTGACCCGCCTTCATATGCGCATCAAGCGCAGCTTTCGGCTGCGTCGAGGCACTGGCGGCACCTGGCGCACTGGCGCGGACGTAATCTTTTCGGACAAAATGATCGAAGTCGAAAAAGCTATTACCGATCACACCGCCGGCAACCAGAACGATCAGGGCACCACCAAGGATGACCCAGAGTGAGATCGGTTCAGCTCCTTCAGTGAACATGTGGTTTTCACGGTTCGCGGCAGTGGCGTCCGTGATCACATTTGTATTATCGTCGAGATCCGGTCGGTTTGTGGATGGGTCGGACATGTTTTTGGGCGAATGGGTAGAAATTACGGAGTGGGGTCAATGTTTACTTGCCCTCGTCGTTTGGCTCGGGGCTGTGGTCCATGCTTTCGGGCATGGCATCATCACGTTTTAAAGAAATCAGGTAGCTGGCGAGCACGCGGGCCTGCTCGGCGGGGACAATCTGCTGGCCAGTGTCGGTTTTCTGCGACAGCGCAAGGTGTGTTCCTTGGCCGTTGATGTCTTTGGCATCGAACATCTGCGGCTGGGACGGGCAGTTCGACCACGTCATATCGATTTTCTCACCCTGTTCACCGCGGCGCAGCTCACTATTGCGGGGGTTGTGGAGGTGCTCGACGATCCACTGCTCGGCACTGATGCCCAGCTTAGCGGCATACGCCTCAGCGCGATGACCAAAGTTGCTGAGATCGGGGCCCATGCGAGTCAGCCCGATCTGAGCGTATTGCTCACCATCAAAATCATTGACGCTGGTTTCACGGCGGGTATCGCCATCTTCATTGACCACACCCGCGATGTCATTACGCCAAATTTGGTGACCGAGGTAAGTCGGGCGGATCAGCTGGGAGTGGCAGGTGTAGCAGCCGTTGGAGGCATAGATTTCGGCACCATTGAGGATACGTCCGGATGTCTGGCGTTGGTAATACGCCGCATCTTCCTCGGCGCTCATCTTCACAGGTGGAAGTGCTCCCATTTTTGCCACAGGAATGGCAATCATGAACATCCATGCCACAGCAAAGCTGGCGAGCATCCCGATGAGAAAAGTTTTAAGGGTCATGGTTGGAAAAAGGTAATCAGTTGGAAATTATCAGAGGTCAGGGGCTAGGCACCGGCGCTTTCAAGCTCGTCACCTTCGAGCCCGTGCGGGCCAATGGCTGAGTGATCACGACGCAGTAGGGTCGGATGGTTGCTGCGACGACCAAGCCGAAGCCACATCAAAGTGAGGTGAAGGAAAAAATACAGGTTGGCGTATAGGATGGCACACCATGCCACGGTGGTTCCCACCGCATACGGGTAGGTGCTCATGACCGCCTGCTTCCACGGTTGGATATGATTTTCTTGTGCCGCACCCTGCTGGAAGGCACCCAGTAATGTGCAGAACAAAACAATCAGAAGCACACCATACACAGAAAACCAGAAGTGCGTCCGGATCAATCGGCGCGATAGCCATTCGCGACGTGTGATCCGAGGCACGATAAAGTAAATCGCCCCAAACATGCACATGCTGAAGAAGCCGTAGAGTGCTAGCACCTCATACCCGTAACCCGCCAAGCTGAACTGCGTGTATCGCGCTGCCGCTGGATGCGCCAGAATCACACCCAGCACGGCCACACCAATCATGCCAAAGATGCCGGCGACGGTAAAACGGAGTGACGGGCTATGCGATGCCAGGTTGGCTTGCCCCTTGGCCGTCTTGAGGATGTTGACGCCGGCGAAGAGCAACGGCACGGCAGCGAGCATCGTTGCGGCTGCGCCCATATTTTGCAGGAAAAGTGGGATCGGAGCCCCCATGACCACGTGCATGCCCGCCCATGGAGCGATGATAGCGAGCGCCCAAAAACCACCGACTGAGTAGGCGTAGTTGTAAATGGGGCGCGCGGTGATCTTTGCGGTGATGTAGTAGGCACTGGCAATCGCGATGGGAGCAAAAAATAAGAAGACCATCGCCTGACGGAACCATCCATTGATCGCCGCAGCCATCAGTGGGTGGACATCAAAGACATGGATATAAAGGTTGGCCGTGAGATAAACCCACGGGAACCAAAGGATCGCCCCCAGCAGATACCATTGCGAGATGTAGATGTGATCACCACGGCGGACGCGGAAGGCAATCAATGACCAAATTGCAATGACCGCATAGGCGGCAAGCAGCACAGGCCAGACAAACGTGGGAAACTCCATCCAGTGCTTTCCGGTTCCGTGACCGAAAATAATCCCCGCTGTGCCAATCAGGACAGCCAGGTTCCAGATGTGACCTGCCACCAGTAAGGTGCCAGCATTCTTGCTCGGCTGGCGGGACAGACGCGCCATCAACCAGATCAGCACACCCAAGCCAGCTTGGGCACCCCATCCGTAAACCAGTGCATTGATATGCGCAGGAAAGGTGCGGCCGTATTGCAGCCATGCACAATCACCGAGAAATCCCGGGCTGTGGGTCTTGGCCGAAGCAATGATACCAAGCAGCAATGACACTGCGAGCCACGCGGCTCCGCTGGTAAAGAAAAACATCACAGGATGACGCAGCGATCGGTCGATTTCCGAACGCAATTGCGTGTCCTCAGTCGTAGATTCGTGACTTAATGTGGGCATGGCTTGTGAATTTTTTAAGATGGGTATTAAACTTACTTTTTACCGGTAAGCCACTCGGCGATTAATTTGATTTCTTCATCACTGACACCAGCCATGATTCCTTTCATCGCGGCGCTTTGACCATTCGAGCGGGTGCCATCCTTGATCGCTTTCATCTGATCAATGGCGTATTGGGTATTTTGTCCGGCCAGACGGGGGTAAAGGGGCATAATGGGCGAATTGGCATCCATTCCGTGACACGCGATACATCCTTTGCTCAGGAACAATGCCTTACCAGCATCATCGGCCAAGGTTGGCATGGCAGGCTTGAGACCCGCCATCCAATCGGCCAGCGTTTTCTGCTCCTGCTCACTGACCAGCGCCATCATCGGCTTCATCACCGCGCTCTGACCATTGGTGCGTTTCCCTTCATGAAAGTCTTTCATTTGCGCCAGCAGATACTCGGCATTCTGACCCGCCAACTTTGGATAAGCAGGTGAAATTGGGGTATTGGCATCGGCACCGTGACAGGTTGCACAGGTCTTATCGGTAAAGAGTTTAAACCCTTCACCGCCACCCGTGCTGTTGCTCAGGGCATCCATGGCTTTTTGGTGGGACGCCGTGCCAGGCACAAACTGACCACTCGCCTTGGGCGCGCTCTTGATCTCGCCAGCCACCTTTTCCAAGCTCCCCGCAGCAGGCAGCATCGCCGATTGGACAGTATCCACCTCGGATTTAATCTCATGTCGGTCTGCAGCACGTAGGCTCTCGACGTCCGGACGATCACACGTTGCCCAGTCAACAACGGTGGACATCAGGCCGAAAAGACCGAAGCAAGCAAGACCCCACCAGAACGCGTTAAAGCGGCGCAGTGGTGTGTCGCGGTGATTGGAATACTGTGTTGGCATGTCCTGAAAATTGGGTGTGAATACGAGGTGAGGATGTGGCTCCGATCAACTTAGTTATACAAGTTAGCGGATTCGAGGATGCGTGGATCGCGGTGTGGATAGAGGCTGTTCTTGGTGAACGTGCGGAGGTAAACAAAGAGGAAAAAAGCGCCGACGGTGACAAACGCGAGGATGTCGAGCCAGATGACGCTGCCATTCGGGTAGAGGCTTGGGCCGTTAGCGCCGTGCATCGTCAGCGATGGGCCACGCTCGGGCGCCACAATGATGTAGTGGTCGAGCGCATGCAGAGTGAACAGATAGAGCGTGATCGGAATCATCAGGCCCGGCTTCTTTTTGACATCAGATCGGATCAGGAAGAGGAAGGGCAAGGCAAAGTGACCAAAGACAAGCGCGATATTGGCCAAGTTCCAGTTCCCTGTGTTACGCAGCAGGAAGTAGCTGGTTTCCTCCGTGATGTTGGCATACCAGATCAGGAAAAACTGGGAAAACGTCACGTAGGCCCAGAAAACCACAAAGGTAAAGGTGAGCTTACCCATGATGTGATGGTGCTCGGGGCTCATCACCGTTTGCAGGTAACCCGCACGACGTAAAACGATGGATGTCAGGATCAGCAACGCCATGCCATTCAGGGCACAACCCGCAAAGAAATAAACGCCATACATCGTCGAAAACCATTTGTAATCGAGAGCTTTTAACAAATCGAAGGCCAGGAAGGTGACCGTCAACGCAAACAATGGCAAAATCACGGCACAAAGTTTACGAGCCAAGATCAATCGCTCCGTGCCTGGGTTCGGGTCGTTGTCCTGAGCCACGGAGATTTTTTTCAGCAGCAAAATTGATCCGCCAAAAACGACAAAGTAGGCAATCATGCGTCCCAACCAATCTGGCAGGTTCATGTAAAATGTTTTGGCGTAGAGCATGTGGTCGAACTGGCCATGGCTATGGTGAAGCACCTCCTTGGCATTGGCATAAGAACTCGGGCTACCGAGCAGCTCCCGGTGTCTGTTCATCCACTCAAACAAGTGCTGCTGCACCTCTGGGAAAAGAAAAGGAATGGCCAGAATCCCCATCCATGGGAAAACACAGGCAAGGTTTTCCATCAATCGACGCACGGCAACACCCCAACCCGAGTTGGATACGTGGTGAAGTAGTAACCAAAAGGCACCCCCGAGTGGAAAACTTACAAAAAAGGCAAACGCATACAGCCATGAGTAGGCATATCGGCCAGCGACACCATCCTGCGGTGTGTTCGTGGCTTCATTGCCACTGAACAACAAATAGGCGCTGACGATCAGTCCGATTAAAGCGACGACGCCGCTCACCATCATAGGCTTGGACAGCTTGCCCTTCTCGATGTGCTCCCCGTCCGCGGGGATGTCTTGGGATGTGATAAAGTGACTCATGGTTGAGTGGGAAGTATTCAGTTAAATGTTGGAAAATGTGCGGCGGTATTATTTGCCCGCCGAATCGGCACGTGCTATTTGCAGGGCCCGGACGTAGGCGATGATTGCCCATCGATCGTTGACGGGGATGTTGTATCCGTAACCACCCATCAGGCCTTTGCCCTTGGTGATCGTTTCGAACATCTTACCATCGGGGTAGGTCGACTTGGGAAAGTTCATTAGATCCGCAACCGTTGGGATCCCGATCACTGCGACCGTCCCCTTGCCGTTGCCGGCCTCGCCATGACAGGGCATACAGGAAATCTTATACCGCTCCTCGCCGTGTCGAAGGAAGCCCGCGGTGGAGTCGTCACTCAGTCCAAGCTCCACAGGCATTCCATCACCGTAGGCGTCACCCATCATGCCAGTATCGATGTAGAGCTCACTGTTGCCGAAGCTTGGCTCTGCGCCGTAGGCGTGCTGCACGCCGTCAGGCTCAAACCCGCGTGGCACCGTGCCCGCTACCGGTTGACGTGAGCCCATGCCATCAGCAAAAAAGGCACTGGGACGCTGCGTCTTGATGTAATCCTGGTCGTCCATGTCCGGGAATAACCGCAGTGGCGTGCCACTGAAATGGTCACCACGGAAGCCAAAGAAACCAATGACCATGGTCACGATCAGGGCGAATGCTAAAAAGAAGTATCTCATTGTGTGAGGTGGAAGTAAGATAAAAATAGGAATGGATTAATCGCCCGGCTCTTCAACCAGTTCGAGATTTGTGCCACCGGCATCTTCCAGTAGCGCTTTTGTTTCCTCCGATGAAAACCGGGGGTCGCGTGCTTCAATAGCGATGAAAAAACCATCGTCGGTGACCCGATGAAACTGACGACTTTCAAAGAGCGGATGATTCAGGCGAGGTAACTGCATCAAGGCGAGCAAACCAAAAAGCGTCGTAAATCCTGAAAATAGAATCGTCAGCTCAAACATGATCGGAAAAAATGCCGCCGTGGTAAAGATGTTCGCTGGCTTCGCCTGCACCACCGTCGGGTAAATAGCCACCTGCGTCGTGTAGGCGAGTGTGAAGGCGGTGATAATCCCCAGAGTTCCGCCACAGAAGACAAGATAAGGAAGAATCGATTTCTTCATCCCCATGGCTTTATCCAGTCCGTGGATAGGATAAGGCGAATAGCAGTCCCACTTTTTGTGCCCTGCATCGCGGACCTTCTCCGCCGCCTTGTAAAGGGCTGAAGCACTCTTGAACTCGGCAAGGTATCCGTAAACGCGTTTAGCTGTCATACTCAATGTAGAAGTTGGTTAATTGATGGGTTGGCTCGCTTAGCCTTGAAGCTCATGTTGATAAGCGGCGGTCGACGTCGCGCCCTGGTCGTCCAGCGCTTCCTTATCGTCGTGGTGTGGATCACTCTCAGGCAGAGTCCATTTCACCTCGGCAATGTTGATGCAGGGGAGGAATCTGAGGAACAGGAGGAACAAGGTGAGAAACAGCCCGATGGTGCCGACGTAGGTCATGATATCCACCCAGCTCGGGTTGTAGTATTTCCAGTCGCCTGGCAGCCACATCCGCGGCAGCGTGGTGACAATGATGACAAATCGCTCAAACCACATACCTGCGTTCACACACATGCAGACGGCCATCACAATCCACAGGTTTTCGCGGCAATACTTAAACCAGAATAACTGCGGGGAGAGCACGTTGCACGACATCATCGCGAGATACGCCCACCAATACGGGCCGGCGATTCGATAGAAAAATGCGGCACCCTCAAACTTGGCACCCGAGTAAAATGCGACAAAGAGCTCCATCAAATACGCGTATCCGACGATGGTTCCGGTCAAGAGAATGATCTTGGTCATGTTCTCGATGTGCTTCATCGTGATCAGATCGTGCAGCCCATAGATGAAACGCGCTGGGATCATGATGGTCAACACCATCGCAAATCCACCAAACACAGCACCCGCAACAAAGTAGGGTGGGAAAATCGTGGTGTGCCAACCCGGCACCACCGAGGTGGCAAAGTCAAACGAGACCACCGAGTGCACTGAGAGCACCAGCGGGGTGGAAAGGGCAGCAAGCAGGAGGTAAGCGACTTCGTAGTGACTCCACTGACGGTTTCCGCCACGCCATCCGAGCGAGAAGATGCCGTAAAGAAGTTTACGCAGGCCGGGCTTCGCGCGGTCCCGGATGGTGGCAAGATCGGGAACCATTCCGAGGTACCAGAAAATCAGGGAGATTGTAAAGTAGGTGGAAATGGCAAACACGTCCCAGAGCAGCGGCGACTTAAAGTTTTGCCAGATCGCATTCGCATTCGGGATTGGAGCAAGAAACCAAACCATCCAAATACGGCCGACGTGGAACATCGGATAAATACCGGCACAGACCACCGCAAAGATCGTCATCGCCTCGGCTGCTCGGTTAATCGACGTTCGCCAGTTCTGGCGCGTCAGGAAAAGGACTGCCGAAATCAGCGTGCCAGCATGTCCAATACCAATCCAGAACACGAAGTTCACAATCGGCCACCCCCACATCGCGCGGTTGCTGTTACCCCAAACACCAACACCAGTGGACACAAGGTAAAAAAGACCTCCTCCTACACCCACAATGGCAATGATCACACTCGGAATAAAAAGCATCCACCAAATCGCAGGTTGCTTGTTTTCCAAAATGCCACAGATGCGCTCTGTAATCCAGTTATAGGAACGGTCGTTGAGAATCAGCTTCTCACGCTCCATGACAGGAATCACGGGCTTGTTTGGGTCTTTTTCTATAGTCGTTTCGTGCGACATGGTTTGTTGTTTTTTGACAGATTTTCCAGACGACTCAGAATGTTAAAATTCTGTTTCTTCTGGGTGATCCGTGGTTGAAAGTTGCTAGAGTGAGTTGATATCTTAATGCTTGCCGGTGATGCCGTCAGCTTAGTGCATCGTTATTGTTGCGCGCCCGACCCCTTTGGCATCAGGCATCGCCGGATTCGGGTTTTTAACCCGCGCAAGGTAAGAGGTGCGTGGCAGCGTGCCAATGTAGTTGAGCAGATCGTAAGCACGATTCAGAATCGGCTTGTTGTCCTCGCTCTTGATCCGGCGGATGACCGACTTCGGATCCATCAGGTTACCAAAGACAATCGCACCCGACGGGCAGGCGTCCTGACAGGCTGACGTGACGCTGTCCGTCTTCGGACGCAATTCACTGTCAGCAATCTTCACATCAGCGGACGGCACGCCAAGGCGGGTCACCTTTTTCTTAAAGTTGGCTTTCACCTTCCCTTTGGCCGATTGAATGCGCTGCACGCAGTAGGTGCATTTCTCGATCACACCGCGCATACGGACGGTGACGTTCGGGTTGCGTTGGAGGCTGGGAGCCTCGCCAACCGCGGTCTTACCCGCAGGCCCTTTGTAGAGGTTTTTCTCGATGAGGGGGTTGCGTTTATTGTAATCGAAGAAATTGAATCGACGCGCTTTGTAGGGGCAGTTACTGGCGCAGTATCGGGTTCCGATACAGCGGTTATAGGCCATCGTATTCAGGCCGTCTTCTGAGTGCACGGTTGCATTCACCGGGCAAACCGTTTCACAGGGTGCCGCCTCGCAGTGTTGGCAAGCAACCGGCTGAGGGATCATCTCGGGATTGTCCTCATCGAAGATCGGGTCTCCATGGCTATCGACTAGCTTGTGGCCTTTGTCATCGTATGTTTCCTTAGCCGCAAAGTAGCGATCCATGCGGATCCAGTGCATTTCACGTCCTATGGCGACTTGCTCTTTACCCACGACGGGGATGTTGTTTTCAGCCTGACAGGCAACGAGGCAGGCATTACAACCGATGCAGTTGTTTAGGTCGATCGTCATCGCCCATTGTTGACGCTCGTCAAACAGGTGCTTGTCGGCTCTCGCTTTATCGTGCCAGGTAGACGACCCCTGTGGCTTGTATAGCGAGATGTTTTCCGGGGCGTGTGAGTCCATGCCCTGTTTTTTCACCCCCTCAAGTTGCTGCGCAAAATCTTTGCCGTGACCATGGCTGGCATCGGTCGACTCCGTGGAAATTTCACGGGCGAGCGCGCGGCCATACATTGCGTGGTGCTCTTGGGTCATGGCGATGGAATAACGTTTCTTGACGTCTTCCGCCTTGGCACCGGTCGCTAGGTAGGGTGTTTCCGCCTTACGTAGGGAGTAGGCATTAAACCCTCGGTTCACACTGACCACGCTGACGTCTTTTTCATTGAATGGGCCACGTTTTAGTTCGTCGTGTTGGTCAAACCCTTGTCCGTATCCCAACGAAAGCGATACCACGTTTTCAGCATGACCAAATCCAATCATGATCGGCACTTCAAGCGACTGACCATTCACGGTGAGTTTGACCATCGGGTTGGTGTGATCCCTGCCCTCCTTATCCTGGGGGTGGGCACCCGCATTTTTTTCGACATCGAGCAAACCGTAGATTTTCCCGGACGGCTCGAGCTTGAGGATGGCATCGTAAACACCCATTTCCTTGGCCGTCTTCGGTGAAACCATCGCGACGTTGTCCCAGCAAACTTTGCTGATGGGATCCGGGGCTTCCTGAAGCCAGGCATTGTTTGCATAGCGACCGTCATAGAGCGATCCATCGGTCGAGAAGATCACCTCAAGGCTGTCAAGCGTCGGCGCCTTTGGTACCTCGATTGTGATCGGCCCGACACCTTTCGGCGACGCTGCGGCATAGGTGGATTTTTTCCAGAATCCGTCACGGAGGACTTGCAGCCAGCTCTTGGTCGAATCGTCGGCCAAGGTCGAGAACGTCGCACGAACTGCATCGTACGATGGGGATGTTTTTTCGCCATCCTTGGCGGAGTCAAACAACTGGCCATCCAGGACAGCCAGTAAGAGGTCGAGCTCAGACACACCATTGTAAAGTGGTAAAATCATCGGCTGCACGACCGTGTAGGATCCGTGCGCAGAGCGTGCATCACTCCAGCTCTCAAGGAAATGAGCGGCGGGCACATGCCAATCGGCAGCGTGAGCAGATGCGTCATTGCGCAGGCCGAGGTGCACCACGGTGGTGCTCTCAGCCGCAGCCGCAAAATCAGGAGCATCGTAAACCGGGTTGGCCGGCGTTAGGAGAATGAGGGCATCCAGTTGTTTGGCATTCAGCGCCTTCTTAAGCGCGTCCATATCACCGTATTCGCCACGCTCGGTGAGAACCGGTTTCAGAGTCTTGCTGTAATTGCCAAGTGCTGTGTTGATGGCGATGCAAATATCTTGCAGCTCCCTGCTCTGGCGAGATCCTGCGAGCACAACCGACTTGCCGGCATTCGCCTTGAGGTCTTTCGCGCACTCGAGCGCCCACTTGGTCTGCTCGGCGGTAAGAGACGGGCCGCTCGTGACGGTCACCGAGGCGCCAAGGTGATTGGCAATGGCCGCGGCGATGGCGGGAATCTGACTCGGGGCGATACGCATCCGGTGGTCTGCCATGCCCCCCGTGAGGCTAAACCCACCTTCGACGACGTAGAGGCGATTCATCGCGTTCTTGTCTGCCTTTTTGGTGTAATCAGCTCCTTCGATAAAGCGGTTTTTGTAAAACCCGCTGACCGGCCCTTGCTGGTCGAGCTCAAGAAAATCACTGTCTAAGGAAAGCACCACCTTGGCCGTGGAAAAATCGGCAACCACATCCACACCCGCACCAAATGCGGCGGCATGGGCTTGCTTGCGATCTTCACCCGTCAGGGGCTCATAACTAAAGAACTTCGCACCTGAGAACTTCGCCTTAAGGTCTTTGACAAGGCGACTCCGGGTTGGCGACTCATCTTCACCGAAGACAAATCCGATCGCGGCGTCAGGCTTGGCGATCTCAGCGAGTGCGGCTTCAAACTCGACTCGGGATTTCTTTTCCCCCTTGGCTAAAAACTCACGGGACCGCGCCGGGTCATACATGTCCAGGATCGACGCCTGGGTAAAGGAATCCGTGCCCGCACGCTTTTGAAATAGCTTGTTCGGCTCCAGCTTCGTCGGCCGACCGTCGTGGGTCGTTACCACCAAGGGCACCGCACCGCCGGCACGCGGCATCGAGGTCGCATAGTGAAGTGGCTTTCCGGGCACGCTCCACTCAGGGGACTCGGTAAAGGGGACAATCAAGCTCTCAGGGCGCCGGCAGGCAGCAAGCCCCATACCGGCAAGTGCCGAGGAGGCCCCCATCAGCTTCATGAATGAACGACGAGAAACTTCGCGTTCCTCCTCCGTCTCCATCTGGGATGATCCCTCGACAAATTCACGGTCGAGCGCGTCTTGAAAGCGTTCTGTGCTTTCTAGTTCGCCGAGGCTACGCCAGATTTTGGTTCCTCCCTGGTTCACAGGGGTCTCTGGCTGGTTGGTCTTCCGATTGCTCATGTGCTTGATAGGAAATAGATAGGATATTGGGAAAATAGGGTCGTCGACGCCGAACGATTATCGGTGACAGGTGGCGCAGCTCTCTTTCGGGTGGATGCTCCAATTCTTTTTAAGAAGTTCGCCAAACTCTTTCTGGGTGGTGACACGCTCACCCTTCTCGTTTTTGATCTCGTTCTTCGCCAAGTATTCCTCGGCATCGTAATCAAGGTTGTAGACCTCTTCGAGTGGGCGCAGGTGCAACTCGGGCTGACGGTGACAATCGAGACAGAAGGCCATACTCAAGTCCTTGGCGTGGTATACCTTACGCATCTTATTGATGTCGCCATGGCAGGACTTACAAGATACCCCACGGTTTACGTGCGCAGAGTGATCAAAGTAAACATAATCCGGTGACTTGTGAATACGCACCCACTTCAGTGGCTTCTTCTCCGCTCCTTCAATCGGAACATGATCTTCATCCACTCCCATGGCAGCACGCAGCGGCGCCAGCTTCGGGTTGCCCTTCTGCACATGCTGGTGGCAATTCCAACACGTATTCGCCGTCGGTATCCCCGCACTCGGCGACTTGTCCACCGAGCTGTGACAATAACGACAGTCAATCCCCAGCTGATCGACATGCAAGGCATGATCATACCCGATCGGCTGATCCGGCTCGTAGCCCACGCGCTGGGCCTTCGGGGTGGCATAGTACGCAAAGGCTGCTGCCAGCCCTAATACTACAAAAATCACACATACCACTATCTTAAGTGGTAGTAAATTGGTCCATCGCGGGAAAAAATTAGCCATGTCGTCCCGCGGTTTCTAGGGCGAATCAAAAATTTCACAAGAAAAATTTGTAAGATTTTCAAGGTGATTCACGTGTGTCTTTGCACCACCTGACCGATAGGTCACCTCGCCATAACCCTTCACCTGTAAGGCTTTGATGGATTAGAACCCAGCTGATGATCGTTTGTCCTCTGCCTCGACCGCACAAGATCACACTCCCACATTACGCTCATCCCGTTTGACAAATTTCAAAAAGAGGTGGGGGTCGAAATCCGCTCCCACCCCCCACCTCGAGCAGCCCAAAAAACCTGACTCATTCCCTTGCCACCCTCCTGCATCACCGCCTAGTTTCCTATTCATGCAACGACCTCAGATCATCGCCCATCTCATCATCAGCTGCCTCACACTCTGCACCGCAACCACGCTACCTGCAGCCACTGGGGAGGACGCACGACTGAAACAACTCGATGCTTACTGGGCCGAAGTGTCGCGATCTGTCCGCGAGGGCGACTTCCAAGGCTACAAGGCCACCTGCCACCCAAAGGCCGTCATCGTCTCCATCAGCAAAATGAACAGCACGCCCCTTTCGGTCGCTCTGGCACGCTGGGAAAAAGACTTCACCGAAACCAAGTCAGGAAAAGTCAAAGCCAGCGTGCAATTTAGGTTTTCCCAACGGCTGGGTGACGAAACCACCGCCCACGAAACCGGCATGTTCTGCTACACCTCCACCGACACCCAAGGCAAACGCATCGAGGATTTCCTTCACTTCGAGGCGTTGCTGGTCAAACGTCACGATGGATGGAAAATTCTGATGGAATACCAAAAAACCAAGGGGACCAAGGATGAGTGGGCAACCCTTGCGGAAAAACCCAGCCAAAAACCCGCCAAAATCGGCTGGATCCAACCAGTTGTCCAAAACATCGAAGGATGGTCGGTTCATATCGACCCTCAGTTACTCAGCGGCGGGGCGCACCATGAGGAAGGCCAGAAAGCCATCGCCATCCTCCGGAACCACCTGCAGCGCATCGCTATCCTCGTCCCCCAAAAGCCCCTCAAACAATTAAGAAAGTTAGGGATCTGGCTGGAACACGCCCACCCTGAGTTAGCCTCGATGCAATATCACCCTGGTGCGCAATGGCTCATCGACAAGGGTTACGACCCAAAACTCAACAAGATGGTGCACATCCCACGCGCCGCTCAGCTCTTTTCACGCCAACAGATGCTCAAACACCCCGCCGTCATCCTACACGAACTGGCCCATGCCTATCACGATCAGGTGCTCGACTTCAAGCACCCCGGAATCCTCAAGGCCTACCAATCGGCCATGACCGCCGGCCAATACGAGAAGGTGCTGCTTTTTAACGGAGATCATGTCCGCCACTACGCAACCACCGACCACAAGGAGTATTTCGCCGAGGCCACCGAGTCCTATTTCTATCGAAACGATTTCTTCCCCTTTGTGGCCGCGGAGCTCAAAAGGCACGACCCCACTGCCTACGCTCTGATGCAGCAGGTCTGGGGCGCTCTGGATAATTCACCCAAATAATCCAACACCGATTAACCACCCACGGCGGCGATTCCACCAACGAGGAAAATGCGTTGGTATTATTTCTTGCTCTCGACCATCGCCTTACCCATCGCTTCACCAACGAGCATGTAAGTCTCTGCATTGCCATTGTAGTGAAACCCTTGATTCCGTGGTGAGATCTCTGGCACGCGATAGAAATCGCGGATATCAACCGACTTTACTGTGCCATTCATCTCCGGATGTTTGGCGGGATCTCCCACATTCATCTGTGCTTTGAAAATGGTATCGGCACTGCTGCCTGGCTCCCAGGTCTTGCCACCACCAAATCCGACGGTGGCCACCACGAACGGGGCACCGGGCGCATCAAATGCTTTGCGTAGCGTCTGGATCAGCTGCACGAGGTTCTCCTCATACTTCGTCGCCGCGAGGCCTGCTTTGCCCACACCTTGCTCGCCACCATCCTTGTGGCCCTGCCACCAACCAAAGCCGGCGATCTCGTAGCCACGCCCTTTCCACTGAGGGAATTCCTTGTCAAAATGGGCCAACACCGCCTTGGCTGCATCAAAGCATTCGTCGTATTGCTTTCCGGCATACCAATTAATGGGCTCCGGCTTGGTGCCCTTTTCCCATCGATTGGGAGACTGCTTGTAACCCGCATACACCCATGTGATGCCGTCCTCATCGGTGTGCTCGTAGCCCTTGGAACCTGGTGGCAGAAAATCCCATGACAGCGAACGATTCCCTTGGCTGGCTTTGAGAATAAGCACCGGCGCATCGTGATGGTTGCCGACCACGTGTCCAAATCCGAGTTCCGGTCCGATGCTGTTATTCGAAGCACCGCAGCCGATGTTCAGCCACTTGTCGGCCGTGGCGGTGACCACTCCTTTATAATAGACATCTTTGCGCGGGACAAAGTTCCCTTGATCGTCGACGAGATGCTTGAATTTCCCGTCGTAATTGACCACCGACTTCAGAGTGCCTGGGATGTCCTGCCGTGCATACCAGCCCAACCCATTCGCTTGATTGTTTAGGTAAGTAACCTTGAAAGGGACCTTCTTCCCACCCTCCAGCTTGATCGGTGTGTGCACGGCTTTTCCGCTCGGCTCCTTGCGATAAACCTCCTGGCCAGCAACCACCATGATGTTTTCAGCCGAAGCACCATAACCCGGACGAAACTCGTAAACTCCACGATCAGGCATTTCAATTTGACCACGGACAACGTGAACGCCTCCTTCCGGATATGGGGTGGGCTTCACTCCACCAAAACTTTCAAGCTTGTGACTCTCACTCGCCTCCAACGTGTCGTAGTCGATCGAGGCGTCAGGTTTCCCAGAGTAAATCGAGAGCACCGGGTCGCTAAACTCCTTTCCCCAGCGACTGCCACCGCCGTCAACCTGGCCGATGCCCACCATATTCGACTGGCCAGATAAGATATAAACTTGAACAGGGGCGGGATCCGCAAGCGTGGATGGACTCGCGAGCAAGCCCACCAGCAGCGGCAGGAGGGAGGTGATGTGTCGTTTCATAGGTGCAGGAATGATGATCGATCGCATGCCGTTTGCGTAAATGTTGCTCACACAGACAAACGACGATCCATCACGATAATTATAGGTTCCATTCATTTACGGGTCCCATTCAAAATCCTTTCATCATCGATACGAAATGAGCCACTCCCGCTTCACGCGTTAGCCACCTTTGATGACAAAATAACTCCACCCACAAGCGACTCTGAATACACGACGTGTCACTCCTTGACCTCCGCCGAGATGCAAATGACTGATCGATTTCCGGTCAATACGTGACCCATTTATTAATAATAGTTTGGTTTCAGGTTGCTCTTTTTTGTTTTTTTTGAAATAATGAAGACAATCTAGAAAATTACCCCGCCCCCCCATGAAAAAATTACGCTTCAGCATTATCGCAGGACTCACGATAGCCACTACCCAATCCACATGGGCCGTGTTTCCCTTTTTAGTAGAAACCAATGGATCCAACAACTTTGTCTCCGGCTACGGCGCTTATACGGGCGGAGGGACGGTGCAATCAAACGTAGTTGCTGGTTCGTTCAGCGCTGGTGGCCTCAATAATAGCCTGTTGGTAGAGGGTGTTGACAACGGCATATTATCCTTCGATACGGCGGTGAGTGGAACTCGGGTCGACTCAGACCTGTCCGCTACCATCGGGATCAACTTTACGGGGGCCACTGGTGATCTCTATGTTGCCAACTCCGCCAATTATGATGGGGGTGACGATAAGTTCAACTCCGTTGGGCTTTCTGGTCTGGCTGGCGTCACGTCACTCTCCGTCACTTTTACCTATAATCAATATGTAGCTGGTCGAGATAGCGACCCCGGAGGCCTTAATAACCGCCCGATGTTATCGGGCTTGGGACTGGTTAATACAGGCACAGGCTTAGCTCTCAGCAATTTCGATATCGCCATGAGTCTGGGTGGCTCCCATTACGCTACGGATGGAACTAACTTCACAGCGGGCGGGCCTGGGGTCACGAGCCACAGTTCGGCGGCATGGGATACCATTACGGGGGGTGGCATCCATTACGCGGCGGATGCCTTTGCGGGGACCGTCTCGCTAGGTGCCAGTAGCACCAACTTCTTGATGGTCAAAGGATTTGATTTTGATGGGGGGGGCTACGGTGCCGCTGACGCTCAAAAATTTTATGCCGACACTCAGACCTGGACCATCACTCCGGGGGGCGGCGCGACCACTTTTGCAGAAGATACCCAATTCACCTTCTCATTGGATGGCAAACAATATGCGAACCTCTCTAATGTCCCCGAACCCAGTGGCTCCATGTTACTGGCTGTGACAGGTCTCGCAGCTCTCGGCTACCGCCGGCGTAAACAGGTATGATCAGACAATTTTGTCTGATCGTAATTTTAAAGGACCACGACATTTTTTTGAATCCCACGAAGTGCGGTCGGTGGGACTGCTGGTCAGAGATGATCGAGCATGATGGCGTGAGTGCCAATCGAACATGTGGCCAATCAACGCTGTATTAAACCCCTCATGGCTGATCGATCTCCCATGAATGCACGGCAAAATACATCCTTGAAACTCGACCTCTACAGGGTAAATATCCCTACAGTTTGCCACAGCTGATTTTCCATTAGTCCGAGGCTCCGATCCAACACGCACCCATAACACCAAAATGATAATGCAAAAAATTTTAAGCGATCCGAGATTGATGATTTTTCTAGGAGTCATCGCCATTGCCTTACTGTCTGTTGCCTTCTACTATGGCGTTAGATACCTGAAGGGCAGCTTGAAGTTAGAAATCAAACAGAGAAGTGTTTCTTCCGGTCAGAAAATAACAGGAAGCCTCACCGCAAATGTAAAACAACGGCTCTATGCCGACCGCCTTTACGTAGCAGTTATTGGTGAACGTGAAGTAAGAAGGAGGAGGAGGAGTTCAAGCGGCACAAGCAATACAAGAGAATGGCAGGAATTTTACCGAGATGAGGTTGATGTTATCCTAGATGAGGAACTGCACTCAGGCTTCGTTAAGCGTTATGATATTGCGCTCGATGCCCCTACACAGGACCAAATAATGACGGGGAGGCAAGCTATTTCCAAGGTTGCTGAGAACATGGAAGATGGTCTTGCGAAAAGCATTGCAGCAGGAATTGGATCCATAGCTGGTGCCACAGGGTCAATGGGTAGCGGACGGAAACGTTGGAAAGTCATATCCCGTCTCGAGACCAAGGGCGTCGACCTAGCAACCTCGAAAAAAATCCATGTCAGCCTGAAGTCCCTCTAATCCCCAAAATCACTCACCATATCTTACCGATGCGTTGGCGCATGACGGAAGTGAGCGGGGGAATTAGGATTCTGGAATATAGATGTATCGATAAAATTGTTTCCCTGTGCCTTCTGGGGCCGCAACGGTCATCGTCAAGGCACCAGAGACGGGAGCCGTGATATTGGTGGATGTCCAGTTTACCAGGTCGCTTGACGTCTGAAATACGTAATCAATCAGCGGAACCGCCTGCGCATTCACCGTGACCTCTCTGGAGGTGCCAGAGCCCGTAAAGATAAGATGATCCGTATCCATCGGCAATACGATGACTTGCAGGCTGTTGTTGGCATCAAAGGGGTTTGACCATTTGGGATCCACGTAAACGGCGTTTCCTGTGAGTGTTTTGAGGAATGCGACCAAGTTATCTTTCTCTGTCTGCGTTAAATTCAGTTGCTGCCCCTGATCGCCGGACCGTCCGATCCGTGCGAGCCGTGCGTCTAGGCCCTCGTTGTTCGTCGGTATGCTGTTGTAATGGTTGATGACATCGGACAGCGTCGGCAAACTGGCATCGTGCATGAACCCTCCATGCGGGATGCCCGAAGTGTCCACCGTATCACGTAGGCTTGGCGAGCGTGTAACGGTAAAATCATTGCCACCCCCTATGGCGGAGATGATGCCATTGTTTCCTGAGAAGGGGGCGATATCAAATTCTGGTGGTTGATGGCACGATGCGCAATCCGCACCACCATCGCCAGGCGCTCGAAGAAAGAGAGCCTTACCGCTGTTTTCCTCATCCGTGAAATTGGTGAACGGGTCATCGTCGTTGCCTATGACCGACCGCCCGATATCATACTTGCTGTCGAATGACTGAATGCTGCGCACAAACTGCGCGAGCGCCTTTTGAATACGGTCTTCATCGATACCAGGACCCCCATAGACGGCAGTAAACAGCACCTTGTATTCCTCAATCAGTGAAAGCTTGGTAACAAGGTCCGTAAACGATGGGTCACCATCGCGATCACTGAAGCCCATTTCGATATGATCATGAATCGGTTGCGTGCTTTGCGCTTCCAAAGTGGCTGCACGTTCGTCCCAGAAAAATTTACTCTCTCTTGAAAACCGCGCGTTAATCAGGCGCATGCTGTGTCTTCCCGTGGTCCCACTAACCCCTGTGCTGGCTGTATCAGGATCACCAAAAGCATGTTCCTGCTGGTGGCAGGATGCACATGAAATCGTGTCATTGCGCGATAGTCGTTTGTCGTAAAAAAGCACTCTGCCAAGCGTCGCCCCGATGTCCGTGATCGGGTTAGCATTGCCACCGTTTCCTGTATTATCCTTCAGGATGTAGTCTGGAATCGGCTGGTTGGCGTAGTTGGATAGGCGGGTCAAATCCACGATTCCACCTTGCGCCATCAGAGGCAAATGCCACCCTAAGGAGGTAACGGCACCGGTGATGGCGAGCGTGATGGTTCGGAAGCGCATGAGCATTAAACCATGCAGAGCATAAGAGGTTGCAAAAATTGTGGTTGTGATGATCGACGCATTGGACAATCTACCGCAAAAGATGAAACAAATCTCTGCATTAGAACGATCCGCATCACGGGGAAGCTTACAGGTTGCTATCCCTGCCGTTGTTTATTTTTAAGGCCGGCGATGATTTATTCATTGGTCGAGACTCGGCATGCTGGGTATCATCCCCCTTCAACTCATCCTCATCCTTTTCAATGAACTATTCATCATGGCGACGATTGCGAGTGCGTCTCGCTCTGGCTTTGGCCCTTTGGCCATCATCGTTGCTGGCAGGGGACTCCACCCTCGTCCCCTCAACGGCTAACAATCAGGTGCCGTTTTCTTTTGTGCAAATGTGTGACACCCAGCTGGGTATGGGTGGCTACGAACACGACATCATGACCTTCAAGCTGGCGGTTAAAAAAATCAATGCCATCAACCCCGACTTTGTCGTCATCTGTGGCGATCTCGTGCAAAATGCCAACGACAAGTCGTTCGCGGATTTCAAAGCCATCAAGGCAGGCTTCAAGCTGCCCTGCCACTGTGCCGCCGGAAACCACGATGTGGGTAACAAACCGACAGACAAGTCGCTGAAACGCTACCGCGAAATCATCGGCAAGGATTACTATGCGTTCGAAAACAAAGGGATCACCTTCGTTGTCGCCAATACCCAGCTATGGAAAGCGCCGCTTGTGGGGGAATCCGAGAAACACGATGCGTGGTTTAAAAAGACGCTCGCAGCGGCCAAGGCCAAAAACTCACCAGTGGTCGTCGTCGTGCACTATCCGCTCTTCACCAAGAAGCCCGACGAAAAGGAGCACTACTACAACCTACCTCAGCCCAAACGACAGGAGATTCTTGATCTATGCGAGAAGCATGGCGTGGTCGCCTTTCTCGCGGGTCACACGCACACGCAGATCACGAACACATACCAAGGCATCCAGCTGGTCAACGGAGAGACCACCAGCAAGAACAATGACAATCGCCCCATGGGATTTAGGCTCTGGAATGTCGATAAGCAAAATGAGCTACGTCACCAGTTTATAAAGTTAGACCCCATTGAAATAGGCCCGCCATGAGCGTCAACTCCAAGCACACAGGGTGCGGATGTAATCGGCCGAGCCGTCACGCAGCCAAGCATCCAGCTGAGCTGGGTCCTTGAGTTGCTGACCACGCAGGCGGGGGACCACGAAGTAACCACAATCGACGTCAGGCAACATCGACATGTCACCCCAGATTTTTTCAAACTGAGTGATTGGGAAAACATCCTCCTGTCCGTGACCCCAACGTTTTTTCACCTCTTTAAGCGTCAGGTAGGTCGGCAAACGAGCCGCCAAGGCATGCACCCCAGCACTTATTTTTTGCATATCGTGATTCAGGATATCATCACGCGTTAGAGAAAAAAGCGTGAGCAGTTGATCGATATCAATCCAAGTCGTCAGCGAGTTGTAATAGGAGAGCTTAAACTCGGCATCTTCACGGGGCATCGCTAAACCTTCAACGAGTCGCAGGTGCCCATCAACATAAGCAAGTCCACCACCACGATCCTCAAGTCGCCGCGTAATCACTTCAAACGTCAACGCTTTGTTGGACTCAAGATGTAGCCCGAGTAGGGTCGGGTCGACATTGGCTCCCAAGGTATCAATATTATGAAGCAGCAATGTCTTAAGCTGCGGCCGATCCCTAAGGAGCTCACGAAGTTTACCATTCAGTAAGAGGTTCGGGATCTCAAAAAAGTGCCCGACCGGATGGAGACATTGTAGCGGCAGGTTATCGGTGTAATCGGATGCCTCGCCTGTATTTTTTGACCAATGAATCAGGGCGGCATGCAGCGACTCCTTGACCTTCTGCTGCTGCTCATCGAGTTGCTGCTGAGCGACTTCTTCCCACGCAAATCGAAGATCGCGTTCCGTCGGGATCATCCGTAGGCCGACCGACTGACCACGGGAAAGAACAAGTGGACCTGGGTAGTTGTAGTTCTCAGCCGATGAGAGATAGGCAGCAGTCGGTTCGTGGGTAAGGTATGAGGTCGTGAATACATGCGGCACTGGCGTGCCCGCGGATTGTCCCGTCATGCGGGATTTGGCAAGATGCGTCTCAATGAAGGTCCGGTAAGAACCATCGAGAGGAGCAAATGGGTTGAGCGCCTTACAGGTACCCGCACCCCCCGTCCAACGAGAGCCCGCACCAGCCGCGAGTGTCACAACCGCTACTTCGCCCGATGCGATCGCATCGCGTCCTCGTTGCGTGGCATCACCCCACTCGGCGGTGGCGTCCGCGGTATGAAGCAGGGATACGTCCGTGACGTCGTCCTGACCGACATCCTCTATCTGTGCCGAAGCAGGAAGCCGGTTCTGAGCCAAGCCAATACGCCCCGCTAACAAGTCAGCGCGAACGTCATCGTGAAGCTTTTTGTCAAAGCCATTTTGCTTGAGGAGTTCGGCAAGTGACGCATCGGTGGCAGACGGTGACCCATGCTCGCTGGGAAACAGCGTGTCAAAAAGTGTGCCGACCGCCGTGTCAAATTCCGGTTGGGTCCGCGAGGCTTCCGCAAATTGTCGGAGGTCGCCTCGCTGCGTCGCCGTCAGCGCGGCCACATCACGCCCAAGTAAGCGGGGGACCGTGATCTGGTAATACGAGGGAGGGAGGGTCGCCGGTGAATCTCCGCCCGGTTCCAACAAGTCAGCAGACGTTCCGTGCGGGTTGATGGAGAAATCGTAGACAACCGGATCCATCGCGAAGGGGAGGGCGTGATTCAACTGAGCCTTCGCCTCGGTCATAAACTCTTGCATCTTCTTCTGGCCTTCCGCTTTACGATGAGGCGCAAAGATAAACCCCATCCCGCCCCCCGACATGCCACCAAGCATCCAGAATCCCCAAAAATCATCGCCAAAATGTTCCCGCGCATTCGCAATCAGTGTCTCTGTAAAAAGATTCGTCGCCCACGGGATAATCGTTTGCAGCGGACCGTAAAAATTGCGTGTGGTTGCCTCGCCAAGCGCTTTGATGTCACCCCGCTTCAACGCGTCAATCAACTCGTCAAGCAGTGCGAGCGCTTCCTGACGACCAGTCCACTCAGAGCCACACCGAAGTAAGTATTTCTCTGTGACCATCTCCAGAATCGGCCCGACATTTTGGGCCATCCCGCCGTGCACAAGGACCAGCGAGTCCTGCAACGCCTGCCGTGACGACGCCGGAATCTCCTCTTCATCAAAGACGTGGTGGGACGGCATAAGTCGCCCACGTGAAATGCCGTGCTCAGGGTCATCTGCCGTCGCAACCTGTCCGCTGATGAGTTTGATCCCAGGCCAGACGCCACCCGAATCTTGCCAGCCGCCACCCGAGCCCCCGATCCATTCACCGAGAACGGCACGGGCAAGTACGATGCGGCGCTCATTCTCCTGCAATGGCCCGGTGAGCGAATCCGTTTGGCCTGTTGCCCGCATCAGCACGCCGATCAGTGCCGCGAGCAAGTTCGTAGACACCGCGAGGCGTGAACCCTTCGGGATATCGTTCACCGACGATACCAACTCGATACCCAGACCCTTACCCACAAGGCGCTCAAGCAGATCAGAAAGTTTCTGCCCAGAACCTTCAATCCCAGGGGGGACAATACCAGAGGCAATCACCGCCGCTTTCAGCAGGCCAAGGTAATCCTTCGCAAAATCAAACACCTCACCCAGAGAATCAATACAGGCACTCGCCTTGAGGTCGACGGAGGTAAGTCGAATCACCGGCTCGTCAATGATCCGCAAGTAGGCTTCCACGGGGGGACGGGTGACCGCATCACGTCCATGAACGCCGAGGTCAACGGAGACATTGAGCACGCGAGCACCATCAGGGAAATCCATCCCTAGGAAAAAAATATCCGACCACCCAGAGTGGGAGAGGTCCATTCTTACTGGCGTGCGTTCGCGCAGGATTGGCTGAATTCCATCTGCCGACTCCCGCAGCATTTCCTTGCGAATGCGCAAGGGTTGATCCGCTGGGTGACCCATACGGAACATCCACTGGTTCCCTCGAACCGTGCGAACCGATCTGCGCACCTGGTCCGCCAATGTCTGAAAGGCGAGCTGATGGTAGGCTGAGGCAAGGGAGGACGAAAGGGCATCGCCGGGGCCATCCATATCCATGGCATCAAGAAATGTATCGATCGCTTCATGGAAACGCCGCTTGAGTAAATGCTCATATCCACCAAATGGGATACGCCCAATCTGATGGGCGGCAAGTTGATCAGGGAGGTGGTAACGATGGATCGCGTAGAGAAAAAAGAGCGCGCGCACGCGATGGTAAAGATTGGTTTCCTCACGCCGAAATGCGTCAAGCATCGCACACTCGTCCAACAAGCCTTGAAGGTCGAGATCCTGACAAGCGAGCTGCAATGCTGTATCGCGCTGCGCGGGGACTTCTGCCTGAATAATGGCTACGAGCTTGGAATCCATGAGATCAGCCTACTTGTTCACTGCGAGAAGATTGATGAGCGAGGTGAGGATTTCATCTCGATGCGGACCCGCTAGGGCCATCCCAATCTCGGCACGAAGCAAACCGTATCGTCTGCCCAAATTAAACCGTGTTCCGTCGATCTGAAATGCGAGATAACGCTCAGAGGCCGCAACCTCCGCAAGCGTCTCAGTGAGACCGAGCGTATCACCCGCAGCAAGAGCGGACACCTTCTCATCAAGCAGATCCATCACCTTACCATTCAGCACATGAACACCAAAAAAACAAAGGTAGTTGCCATGGCGCAGGCCGGGAACAATCAGGTCTTGCTCGGCTCGTGTCGGGGTAGGTTTTTCCACAACCGTCTGCACCTCAAAGCAGTTCTCACTGCCGTAGACACGTGTGACCCCAACGGTTCCGTAGAGGTTAAGCCGGCTCTCATGGGTCGACTGCACCGCCGAGACACAGCCTTCGTGTTGGCTGGCGACATCCAGAACTTGCTCGATGCAGGGTTGATCCGTCTGGCTCAGGTAGAGGTGGTCGCCAACAAGAAGCACAAAGGGGTCTGCGCCCACGTAATCACGCGCCATCCAAACAGCATGCCCGTAACCAAGGGGATCGGCCTGCTCGATAAAGACAAGTTTGTCACCATATGGACCCGCCGCCCGCAGGTAGTCGTCTTGGGCACCGGGAACAATAATCACGGCCACCGATTCCAGCCCAGCCGTAAAAAGTTCATCTAAAATAATCTGCAACGCCGTCTTAGTGTCGCCATGGGAGTCGGTGATCGTCTGCAACGGCAGATACCTCTCAAGCGGGTTCGCAGCGGTAATAACGGCTTTGATGGGTTTCATGGAGTAGGATTAAACAAAATTTGAAAAGATGAAAAAGGGGGCAGAAAATGTGACCGAGTAGGGAGCCGATCTTTCCAGCTACGGGGTGGATCACCTTGTGCGTTGACTGGGTCAACATCGAGCAAATGCTAAGGAGCAGGGGGATTGAGTCAAGACGAATCCATCTACCCTGTTAGACTCATCATCAACCATCAGCCGGCCCAGCAACCTGCTCACAAATCGCGCGCAGGTAGCGGTCGTCTGTCCCGCAGCACCCGCCGAGCACTTGGACGCCATAAGTCTGATTAAGTTGCGCCATCGCAGCCGTCCATTCTTCAAGACTTTCTTGAGCTGTTTCCTTGAGTTGCTCAAGCTCTGAATGGTCCTTGGATGAGGCATTGGCACAGATCCCGATCAAACGGCGTAGAGCGCGTGGATTCATCGTATCTGCAGGCACAAAAGTAGGGTGCGAGCAATTGACAAAATACCCCAATGGGGCGCCGTCCAAGCGAGAATCGAGCAGATCAATCGCGTCATCGAGCGGGGTACCATCGAGCACCTGCCCGTGACGGTTGATACAGAAACTGATGATGACGGGTAATCCGGTCGCGAGCATGGCACGGGCCATGCCCTCAGCCTCGGATACCGACGGGATTGTTTGAGCGATCAGGGCATCCAGCTTGGTCTCGGCGAGCTCATTGGCTTGCGTGGCATGAAATCGCTCGGCGGCATCGACAGTGAGGGCTTCGCTCGGTTGATAACAATCGTTTTGAGGCGCCATCAACCCCGCGACGTAAACCTGCGCATAGCCCGATTGCTCCTTAACCTGGTTGATAAACTCCACGGCATCACGGTTAATCGTCGGCGGCACCTCGGCCGCAGCAACACGCTCCGAGTCGAGACGCCATGTCGGAGCGGCAATCAGAATCGGAACCTGATACTCCTCCGCGATGGCGATGTATTCGGTAAAAATCCCCTTCACGATGTCAGATGCTTCTGGGTCATAAATCAAGGGTGCATTAAAAAGCGTCGGGTGAAGTTCGACTCCACCGATCCCTCTCAGGCGCTCACAGATCGCAGCTTCGGAGAGGATCAATGGCACACGCGCGAGGACGTCTTTCATCGGACTCATCGGGTTGAGGGTGGAATCGCCTGACTCCGCGCTTGCCGCATCAGCATCTCCCTCAGAACCTTCTTTGCTAATTTGATCGATAGAAGACTCGCGCATTCTCCTTTCTGCCATCAGTTCGGCCACCAGCTCAGAACCGTAAAGAAAAGCCTGCATCGCGAAGTAAACCCAGAAGAGAACCAGCACCAAGGTCAGAGCACTTCCATAAAAACTGCCGACGTCTGTGTGTTGCAAAAATTGCGCCAGTCCAATCTTTAGACCCACTAACAGAACTGCGCTCACCGCTCCACCGAACAGAGCTTCACGGAACCTCGGAGGTCGTGCTGGCAGCCACCGCATTGCTACCGCCGCAAGAAAAACCATCGCTCCAAACGACAACATCGGTGAAACCGCCGTCGCCATCCTTAGCAGCAAAGGTGAATCATTAAGAGAACTAACAATCACGCCCATCATCGTTTCAAAAATCACCGCACTGGCGATGAACACACCGAGAAGTAGCAGCATAATCATCGCAGCCAAACGTCCGACAAGACCCGCGATAGCTGCCTTCCGACCTTTCTCCTTCGGCACCCCAAACACCTTCCCCAACGACTTTCTTAACTCGGCGATGACCTTGGTCGCGGCAAATAATAGAAGTAAACCACCAATGATCGGAGAAACCCCCGAGCCGACCCAGTGAATATCATTTTGCAAAATCTGTGCAAAGTATCCGCCCACGGTAGGACCCGCAACACGTCCCGCCTCGGACAACAGGATCCGTGTTGCCGTTTCCTCATCAACAAAGATCGAGGCAACGGATATCCCAACCAATAAAATGGGCACCAATGAAATGAGCGAATAAAACGCTAAGGCTGCCGCCTCATCCGCGTGTTTATGGCGCCACCACTTCTCGGCCGCCCTAGTCAGGCGGGCGGCCCATAGCTTCACGATATTCAGTGGCTTCATCCGTTGCAGATTCATACTACGTCAAGTGACAGCGTATTGCGAGGCTGGATCACCAACGCTATCTCCCTATTTACCCTGGCCGTAATAAGCCGCTGCGCCGTGTTTGCGCTCGTGGTGTTTATTAAGGATGTGGCTGGGGATTCTTCTGGCATCGGGGTTGAGCTGCCAAGTCATCAAGGCCATCTTGGCACACATTTCCAGCGCGATGCTGTTATCGAGCGCATACTGCGGTGTCTTCCCCCAGGTAAATGGCGCGTGGTGCTTGAGGAGGATGGCAGGCATTTCCAGTGGGTTGAGCTCGAGCTCCCTCAACCTCTCTACGATACTCACTCCGGTGGCATGTTCATAGTCGCCGACCACCTCCTCCGGCGTCAATGCTCGGGCAACGGGAACCTCTCCGAAAAAATGATCCGCATGGGTGGTGCCGAGACAGGGAAGACCGACGCCAGCTTGCGAAAATGCCGTCGCACACGGGCTGTGGGTGTGCACCACAGCTCCGATCTCTGAAAAATTCCGATACAGCTCGAGATGAGTCTTGGTATCCGACGACGGTCGCAGGTCGCCATCGACCACATCCCCTGCCAAATTAACCACCACCAGATGATCCACTGTCAGCTCAGCGTAATCGACGCCACTGGGTTTGATCGCGACCAGCCCTGACGCGCGGTCAATACCACTGACATTCCCCCAGGTCAGCGTCACCAGGCCTGAGCTCACGAGTGCCATGTTTGCATCGACGACTTGCTGTTTGAGCTCTTGGTTCATGATGTTCTTTGGTTTTCGCGGATGGCGATTAGATCTTTCATAACGTGATCGAGTGAGCCCGACCAGCCAGTCTTTCCAAACGCATCATGCAGTGTTTTATACAGTTCGTAAAGCTGCGCATACACCGATTGATTGGAAGGATCGGGTTGGTATATCGTCTCTGTGTATTCGACAACCACTTTCTGAAGCTTCGTGAGCGAGGCATACCCGGAAGCCACAGCACCAAAAATCGCCGCGCCCATTGCGCAGGTTTGTTCGGACCTCGATACCTTCATCGGCCTACCTAACACATCAGCATAAATCTGCATCATCGTAGCATTTTTTAGCGATAGCCCACCAGTGGTGACCACCTCATCAACACGAATGCCGTGCTCTTCCATGCGGTTGATAATCGTTAACGCACCATAGGCGGTTGCCTCGATGTAGGCACGGTAAATTTCATGGGCCTGCGTGTGCAGAGTCTGTCCTAACATAAGACCTGAAAGTCGGACGTCGGTCAACACCGTGCGGTTACCATTGTTCCAATCCAAGGCAAGTAGGCCGGACGCCCCAGGTAACTGGCATTTCATTTCCTCCTCCATGGCGGCAAACTTCTCGCTGACGTCCGCACCGTAACCTTCAGGAACTAAATGGTGCACCAACCAGAGAAAGAGGTCGCCGACAGCTGACTGCCCAGCTTCCACACCGACCTGGCCGGGCACGACGGACGAGAGCACCTGACCGCAGAGGCCGGGTACATCAGCCACGTCTGAATCGGCGACGGTGATATCGCAGGTTGACGTCCCAAGCACCTTGACCAGAGTGCCTTTTTTGACGCCGGCTCCGACCGCACCCATGTGGCAGTCGAACGCTCCCACGGCGATGGTGATACCTTCGGGAAGCCCGAGCTTTCCTGCCCACTCGGCACTGAGTGTGCCTGCTGCTGTGTCAGATGCGTCGGCCGTTTCATAGAGTCGCCTGCGGAGATCCGGCAGGGCGGGATCGAGACGTCCGAGGAACTCTTCATCTGGAAGGCCTCCCCAGGCGGCGTTATACATCGCCTTATGCCCAGCCGAACAAACCGACCGTGTAAGCGTCAGCGGGTTGGTGTTTCCTGCGAGAACCGCCGGTAACCAATCGCAATGCTCTACAAAGGAATACGCCGCATCGTACACGCCGGCATCAACATTCCTGATGTGGAGGATCTTTGCCCACCACCATTCTGAAGAATAAACCCCACCGCATTTGGCGAGATATTCGGGTCGGACCTCCTTGGCTAGGTTCGTAATTTGCTCCGCTTCACGGTAGGAGGTGTGATCCTTCCATAACCAAACGTGTGCGTTGATATTGTCTTTAAACGCGTCCTGAAAAACGACGGGAACGCCATCGGAATCAACAGGAATCACGGTTGAGCCTGTGGTATCAATGCCGATCCCGACTATATCCTCAACACGAAATGCCGTATCAACCGCGTGTGCCTGCACGATCGCGCCACGGATGATACTCACACATCCATCGAGGTAATCCTGCGGGTTCTGGCGGGCGACATTCGGGTCATTAGGATCGGTCAGTATTCCGTGGTCACCCGACGGATAAGGGAAAACGGTCGAGCCAAGCTCGCGACCATTTTCCAAGTCAATGATCAGCGATCGACACGAGTTCGTCCCGTAGTCGAGACCTAGGGCATAGTTCGGCATCTTGATTGATTTTAGGAATTTGCTTTCACAAAATCAATCACTCGCTGATTGAAGTCGTCGAGGTTTTCCCAGTGGAATGCGTGACCTGATTCTGGGTAAAGATGAATCATGCTGTTAGGCATTTCCGCGTGTATTTCTTCTGCCATCCATCGGGGAGTGAACGTATCACCTTCTCCGCCAATCACCAACGTGGGCGCGGTGATGGTTTTAAGTTGATCGAGGGTGTTGTGGTTGATACATGCAGCGGCTTGGCCGTGGAGTCCGTGGAGTGGTTGCGGATTCGGGTCTTCGGCCGCGGCCTGGCGGCCTTCCAGCAACGAGGCATAAAACTCTGGGTCATCCCAGCTGCGTTTGTGAAAAATGAGGAGCTGGATCCACTCCATAAATGCCGTCGGCGCAAGGTGCGCCTTACATTGTTTCATATGTTCGAAAACGGATTTTGCATAATCGTCACACCTCGCCCAAGAACACATCAGCACCAGGCTTTTTACCTTTTGAGGGTGCCTCAGCACCAACTGCTGCGCGATGATGCTTCCCATGGAACATCCCACGATGTGTGCTTTTTCAATACCGAGACCGTCCATCAGATTGGCATAATCGTTCGCCATCATCGCGCTGGTGTAGTCGCCTGCTGGTTTATCGCTGAGTCCGACACCCCGATTATCAGGTGTGATACAATAAAACTGTGAACTCCACGCCTCGACATGAGCTTCCCATACGTTACCCGGAGCAGTGATTCCCATGATACAGATGACAGGCTCGTTCGCACGATCACCCAGCACCTCATAGTGCATGTTAAATCCGTTTGTTGAATGAATCAGCATTGTTTTTGATTGTAGTTCGTTGTGATCGACGGAATGAGCGTGTCCTTGATCCATTTTCCATCATGCAGGGTGACGCCATCGGGATCATCCACCGCTTGGGGGGCTTCGTCCTCACAAATGATCCAGCCATCATAATGCTGGTCGCTGAGCCACTGGGTGATGCCTTGAAAATCGACTTCTCCATCTCCCATCAGAGCGAACTCTGGCTTACCGTCCCAGTCCTTGTAGTGAACATGATTAATGAGATCAGCATACTGCTTCATCTTCGTCAGCGGGTCCATTTTGCCGTTGATGATGTGACCGACGTCAGGCGTCCATCCGGTCACGGAGCTGTCCAAGCCATCGATGATCACGGAATAATCCTCCTCGGTGCGGTTAATTGAGCTTTCAGGTGAGTTCGGGTGGAAACTACACGGCACGCCGGCATCCACGGCGCGACGCGAAACCGTATTAACATTGGCGACAAGATTTTTGCGACGTTGTTCGAGGTTGTGTCGTCCGTTCGGCATCTGCACGGTGCAGAGTAGGGCACCTGGGAACCTCTTGAGCAGGTTGATCGTCTGCTCGGCCTGCTGGATCTCTTCCTCGGATTCCTCAGGGTTGTTCCAGTCTAAGACCAGGGCAATAGCCGCGAGATCAATCCCGTTTTCCTTGAGGCAATCACCAAGTCGATCAGGATTGGAGAGATCTCCCATCCAAAAATGCATGGGTTCAATACCAGACATCCCGGCCTTGGCGGTCACCTCGATCATGTGGGCAAGTTGGTTGTCCCAATAGCCACCCGATTCCTTCATGAACCAGGTGTAACATTCATTTCCAAATTTCATTGTTTCCTGGTTGTCTGTTTTTCAATCATCGCCTTGGTAAAGGCATAGCCGTCGCGGCAAATGTCCATGCGTGGATTATACTCACGCCATACATTAATCGCGTTGGCAAATTCCACATCGTCTCTCGAAAATGCCTCTATGTAATACCAGCCATCGTAACCGGTATCAGCAATCGAACTGAACACCTCGTCCCAAGCAATATGACCTGATCCGGGCGTGCCCCGATCGTTTTCGCTGATGTGCACGTGTGTCATCACTGCGGCGATATCCGCCACGGCACCAGCGAAGGATTTCTCCTCAATGTTGGCGTGGTGCGAGTCAAACATGCCGCGCAGGTTCGGGTGATCAACCAGATCGACCAGTTTCCTGAGCTGCGCCATCGTGTTACAAAGATAGCACTCAAAACGATTGAGCGCCTCAGGAGTCAGCGTGATGCCGGCGGTGGCCGCATACTCGGCCGCTTCACGTAGCACATCGGCGCTCCGTTGGTATTCGTCCTCCTGAGGTGCGTTGCGTGAAAAAGTTGCAAAGGCGGAGTGGAAGGGCCCACAGATATTTTGACCTCCTGCCGCATGCATATGATCGACGGCCAACTTGATCTGATCCAGACCTGCCTGCCGGACGGATGAGTCCGTAGATATCGGGTTCTGGTCAGGGCCGAGGCCGAGGCAACCATTCACTTCCATATCAATCGATCGTAAAAAATTGCCGAGATCAACATATCCCGGCCGATCATCTTCGGCGAGAAAAACTTCAATCCCGTCGTAACCGATCTCCTTCAATTCCCCGATATCTGCGTAGTGCGCATCCGTGATGTGGGTCGACCACAAATGCATGTTCATACCAATTTTCATAATGTGTGATTGTTGTCTTTGAGTTTAACCATGGGCGATATTTACATCCTGCATAACGCTCAAAATCGTATTCCAGGTCTCCTGTTTTTCAAGGTCTTCGTTAGGAAACATACACCCGTCCCAGCATAGGTGTTTAATCTCCGGTCGTGGATTCCCTCGATCGTCTAGTAGCCAGTAGCCAGCACACCTCACGATGTCGAGTCGGCCATTCGGGTCGTCCGCCTTGCAGTGACGCCCAGTTTTGTCATGAGCGCCAGTGCCATGCACGGATCCGTCATTCTGCGCGACATGAAAATCATAGGTCCACGGGCGAAGCTGGTCGGTCATCGTTTGATATGCCGCCCAGAATTCATCCTCGCAGTATGGGGCGCTCAGTAGTGCATGCTGCTCGGCATTATACCCAAGTAGGTAAAGATAGGTGTGGGCAAGATCCGCCTGAAATCCTAAGCGGTCGGGCATACCAACCGCTTCGAGCAGGTCGAGCATATCCTTCCACGAGTGCATGCCCGCCCAGCAGATTTCGCCTTCGGCTACGAGGACCTCATCGTAATCCTCGGCGACACGGGCACTTTCCTTAAAGGTCTCGGCGATGAGCTTGGTTCCGGCAACGGGGTCCTTCGACCACTCTGCGACACCGGCCGCGGAATCAATCCGGATCGACCCGTATTCTCGCACACCATGTTCGCGTAGGATTTTGGTGTAGCGGCAGGCTTTTTCAACAGCGAGAACAAATCGTGTCCGCGCAGCGGCATCACCCATGGAGCTACCGCCGACGGTGCCCTCCCAGATCGGTGCCACAACGCTACCAATTTTCAACCCGATGCCAGCAATCTGGTCCGCAAGGCGTTTCACCTCATCCTCACCAGCATCAATGTCGAGATGCGGTTGGAAAAGGAACATGTCCACCCCGTCAAAAGTTTGGCCCCCCACATCGCTGGCTCGCGTCAGTTCCAACATTCTGTCCAGGCTGATCGGGGGCTCCGATGTCCCATCTTCCTTACCCACCAGTCCGGGCCACATCGCGTTATGTAATTTCCATGCCATAATTGCTGACAAATCTAGGAGTCAACGCAGATTTATTCTAGAATATCTTACTTTATTTTTTGTATAAAATCGGCGCATTCCAAAATTTCACCCTCTCGCGCCCCGCCGGTAAAAACACCCGCCGCGTAACATGGAGCAACGGGAGGGTGATGGTAAAAACGTGCGTTGTAGGTGGATGATTACCCTCCACCCGTAAGTGCTAGCAGGACGCCGGCAGCCACAGCCGAGCCGATCACGCCGGCTACGTTTGGCCCCATTGCGTGCATCAGCAGGTAATTATGGGAATTAGCTTCTAGGCCGACCTTGTTTGAGACTCGGGCAGCCATCGGTACCGCCGAGACACCGGCTGATCCGATGAGCGGATTGATTTTCCCCCCATCCGTCTTAGCTAACTTGTTCATTAACTTGGCCATGAGAACACCTGAGGCTGTGCCGATGCTGAAGGCGATGAGGCCGAGGACGATGATACCAAGCGTTTCGGTTGAAAGAAACTTGTCCGCCTGGAGCTTGGATCCGACGGCGAGCCCGAGCATGATGGTGACAATATTGATCAGCTCGTTGGCGGCGGTCTTGGATAAGCGATCCACTACGCCGCACTCTTTAAACAGATTACCAAGCATCAACATACCCACAAGTGGCGTTGCGGAGGGCAACAACAGGGCACAGAGTAACAACACCGAGAGCGGAAAAACTATCTTCTCAATTTGCCGAACTGGACGCAGCTGCTTCATTTCGATCTCACGCTCCGCCTTGGTGGTCAGCAGGCGCATGATGGGCGGCTGGATAATCGGAACCAATGCCATATACGAGTAGGCTGCCACAGCAATGGCACCTAATAAATCAGGTGCCAGCTTACCGGCGAGAAAAATGGCGGTCGGTCCGTCAGCTCCACCGATGATGCCAATGGCACTCGCATCCTGAATGGAAAAATTAATGCTGTCGAATGTATCGGTGAGCCAAAGGGCGCCAATCAGAGTGGTGAAGATCCCGAACTGGGCCGCCGCGCCGAGCAGCGCGGTCTTGGGGTTGGCGAGGAGCGGACCAAAGTCGGTCATGGCACCCACTCCGAGGAAAATCAGGAGAGGAAAAATTGGCACGTCCCCAATCCCAGAGGAATAGAAGGCATAGAGGAAGCCACCGGGCTCGGCGATGCCCGCGTTCGGGATGTTGGCGAGGATGCCACCGAAGCCAATCGGGATCAGCAGCAGCGGCTCAAACTTCTTGGCGATACCGAGGTAAATGAGAAGAAGGCCCACCAAGATCATGACCAACTTAAGAATACCGTGCTGGCCGGGTGTCTCGACGCCGTCCGCATCGACAACGGGCTGGCCACGTTCGATAAAACCTTTCAGGCCAGTGCTCTGCCATAAACTTTCCACCTTCGATTTTTCCTCCACAGCCGTCTCAGCAGAAAGCTCAGACGCAAACAGGTCCATCGGCATCAGCACAAAAGCCAGGGCCGCAAGACTCAGGCAAGCCAACCATTTCATCCTCATCGTGTATCGGTATTTATGCATTAACCTAGAGTTGCTAGAACTTGTCCTGATGTCACCTGATCTCCCTTGCTGACCAGAATCTCCGCAACCACGCCGGCGGTGGGTGCCGCGATGGCCATTTCCATTTTCATGGCTTCGAGGACGAGTATGGTTTCACCTTCCTCGACCGATTCGCCGGGGCCCTTGAATATTTCAAATACCACGCCAGGCATCGGCGCCGTCACTGGGGTGCTTTCACCACCACCGCCACTGGGTGCTGTAGAATCATCACCACCCTCACTGACGGAAATATCGTAGCTCTTGCCGTTGACCGTTGCTTGATCACCCTCGAACTTGACGGAAAATTTTTCACCTCCCACCTTGACGGTGAGGCTATCGGAGACGGTTTCGCAACTTGATGATGTGCCTTTTTCAATCTTGCGCACATTCGTTTTCATCTCTCCCTTGAGGAAGGAAATACCTTTCGCGCCACAAGCGGCGGCGATAAAGATGTTTTCCTCCGTCGTCGGCAACCCCTCTTCTTCAAGTTTTGCCTTGGCTGGTGCCAACCCTTTGTTCGGGTTCGCCTCATCCATCTCCAGCGGACTCTCCGTCGTCGGTGGTAGTCCCATCTTCTCGGAGGCGCGTTTGACAATATCCGCATCAGGTGGAACGGGTGTTTTTCCAAAGTACCCGAGAACCATCTTCCCGTAACCTTCCGCAAATTTCTCCCACTTGCCAAACATCACATTGTTAAATGCCTGCTGGAAGTAGAACTGGCTCACCGGGGTCACCGAGGTGCCGAATCCGCCGAGTCTGACCACTTCGCCCATCGCAGCGATGACTTCGGGATACCTGTCCATGATACCATTATCACGCATCATCTGGGTGTTGGCCGTTAACGCGCCACCAGGCATCGGGCTCCACGGGATAAGCGGTTCGACCGCCTTAGCTTCTGGCGGCATAAAGTAGTCCGACATGCAGTCTTTAAAGACCTCCTCGGCCTCCATGACTTTCTCGATATCAAGATCGAGACGATAATCACTCCCGCGCAGTGCGTGCCACATCGATGCCACATCCGGCTGGCAGGTTCCACCCGAGCAGGGTGCCATCGAGAGGTCAATCTGGTCGATGCCGGCCTCAATCGCCGCTTTGTAACAAATCACTCCAGTGCCCGCCGTATCGTGGGTGTGGAAAACGAGCCGCGTATCTGCCGGCAGCCTCTTCCGAGCCGCCTTGACGGTTTCGAAAATCGTTGATGGATAGGCGGTGCCACTCGCATCCTTAAAACAAACTGAGGTAAAGGGAATTTCTGCGGCGAGGATGTCATCCAACGTCTTAGCATAGAATTCCGGGTCATGGGCACCGCTGCACCCTGGTGGCAGGGCCATCATGGTGACACACACCTCATGATTGAGCCCGTGATTGGTAATCGAACGGCCAGAGTCAATCAGGTTGTTGACATCATTCAGGGCATCAAAGTTCCTGATCGTCGTCATCCCGTGCTTTTTAAACATCTTGGCGTGCAGATCAATGACATCACGCGGTTGGGAATCGAGCGCCACCACATTGATTCCACGGGCGAGCGTCTGCAGGTTTGCATCGGGTCCTGCCTTCTCGCGGAAGGTGTCCATCATATCGAAGGCATCCTCGTTCGAATAGAAATAGAGCGACTGATAGCGCGCTCCGCCGCCTGCTTCAAAATGCCGGATGCCCGCATCACGTGCAGCTTCCACAGCGGGCATAAAATCGTTGGTAAATACTCGGGCACCATACGCGCTCTGGAACCCGTCCCGGAACGCCGTAATCATTACATCTATGTCTTTAGCCATTATTTCTGAATCTATTGAGGTTTGGTAAAATTCTGCCGATGAGGATAATCTGTATTAAAAATGCGACTAGGCACCGTGTCTTTTTCGGTAGGCGGCGGCCACGGCTACGGCCACCTTGGCTGTCTGGGGTTGCTCAGTTTGGCTTGTCTGGCCATTACCACCAACTCGCGCTGGTGCCGTTTCGGGCTCTGGGAGCTTGTTAAGCAACGCACCAGATACGCGCATCAGTATGACCAACATCACAAGAAACGAGAATACCACTCCCATTCCCACAACCATCAGTTCAAATCCTTCTGCGATCATTTTTGTATTTTCTATCTGGTTGTTTGAGGGTGATTTTCGGCTGCTCCATCGTGAGCAAGGGCACGCCACATCTGCCGCGTGGATTTCAGACTCACTTGTTTAACGGGCATCTGACCGCTTGTAAACATTCGGATGAAAAAGTTTTTTACCTTCACACACCATGACTGGACGCTGGGGCGGACTCTCCAGCATCGTGGGAGCCTTGCTAAAATACAAAATACTCCGTGTTGTTCCGACAACCTGACTGCACCCATGATATTAGTAGGCTTTCTGCACCTCGACTCCTTTGCCACCTTTTTGGCGTCGGAACGAGTTCCACCCCTCGATGTTACTATGCTGAATATCACTGTTTGAGTCATTGAGGTTTTGCAGAAAATCTTTCTGTTGAAGCTTCTGAGCTTGTTTCCTTTGTTGCTTCGGCACGGCATTGGGTGCGACAGGCCGACCAAGGTGGTTGGAGCCTCGGTAAAAGGCATAACGCCCTTCCTGGCGCGCGATCACGGTAGCACTTCCGTTGAGCCCTTCGGCTACAAAGATACCACGCAGGTCGGTATCACCGCTCTTAAACTCATTGTCACTCGAACCAATCGCCTTCACGTGCACGTCCGCTTGGTAACCTTCATTGATGGTGTCACGCACGTTAACCCGAAGTGAACCAGCTGACGGGGATTCTTGGATTTCAAGCTTCAAGGGAGTAACGAGAACCATTCCGCTGGTGAATAGATTGTCACCACGGCAGATCACAAGGTAGGCACCTTCGTCCTTGAGTGGCAGCACCGCCTTTTGTTCGCGATCACGGTAGTCCTTACCCTTTCCTAGCTGTAGAGTTAGTTCGCTTTCAGGTTCAATTCCGGCGAGGTGGACCTTCGTAATATTGGAAAGGTTTTTCTCACGGAGATAGAGCTTCATGAGATCAACCTTATAGACTTGGAGATAGGCTTCTTTGATATTACGGAATTTCAGATCCAACTCGACCTTTTCGCCGGGCTTGAAGGTGGTGACTTCCTCGAGACTGATTTTTTCCTCCTCGAAATAGCCGATGGACTCCTTGGCGTCGGGGTAGAGTTTTTCGACCTTACGATACCAATCAATCGCCTTACCAGGTGCCCCTTGGGCGTGGTGGATTTGCGCTGTAATATAGCGAGCGTAATCGCGGTCTTTGCTATCACCGTCGCTGACAGGCGCCGCCGAGGCCAGAGCCTTAACATAATGGAGCTGCCAGAAATGCCCGAGCGCTGCCATATACTGAAAGCTGCTGACAAAAGAGCTCTTCGGATAACGTTTCTGGAATCGCTCCGCGACTGCCACCACCGTTTTGTAATCTTTCAGGGCAAAAAAGGCGTTGGCCATACTGAACGCAGCATCGTCGGCGAGTGGTTCGTCTGGGTAGAGGCTCAGGAATCCATGTAGGTATTCGAGTGAGCGCTTGAGTAACCCGATGCGGTCGTAGCCAGCTTCTTCCGCGGCCTTCGCTCCACGCTGACGTCGCCGGCGGTCCTCCTCCGCCTTGAGCTCGTGAGCCTTCGGTGCCTTTTCATAAAGCTGCTGGGAGATAGCGAAGTAGGCAGTCACAACTTCGGATGTGTCTGGGTATTCACGCCAGATTCGGTCCATGTATTCAAGGCTGCCGAGGAATTGACCCTGGTCCTCGAGGGTAGCAGAGAGGCTGGCATCGTTGATAAAGCTCGAATCGACGGTGGCCCGGTAAACAAGCCACGCGCGTTCATGCTCACCAATCACACGGTAGGCCTTTCCTACCGCGAGGATTTTTTTAAACGGGATGGTGAGGTCAGGGTGACGTTCACGCAGGATTTCAAACATTTCGACCACACGCTCGGCATTGAAATACTTGTCCATGGTATAGATCCAGAGAAGCATACGAGCCGCCTCGCGCTCATAATGCTTGCGGTGATTCTTGAACAGATAAAGCAGGTGTTTGAGCGCCGGCTCGTAATTGCCGTCATTGAAATTGAGTGTGGCCAACTCATTATGCTCATAGCGGTTCATCTTGTAGGGGTCCTCGCTGTTTTCACCGGGTGGCAGGACTGTGAGTGTCCGGGCCTTGCCGATGGCCATACGATTCCGGTTATAGAGGTCCCGCACAGTCCCCGGCAAAATACGATAAGTTCCCGGCGCATAGGCGACGAGTTCGTACGATATTCCTCCGACATCCTTTCCTGGGCTGTAAAACATCGTGATGACTCCATCACCTATTTCGTGATGCTGGAAGTTCCCTTGAAGTGATCCATCCACCACCAGCATGCCTGCGGGCAAAAACTCCTGCCGGATACGGTATTCACGACGCCCCTCGGTGTAATAATTTTGTATTTCAGAGGTGGCGCGGATTTTTTGACCAAGCTCAACCTTGGTGACGGGAGAGCTGCTGGCGCTTTTTAACGGCATCCCACGATAGGTCAGGTTTCCGTGATAGTAATGGCCACTGGTAAACCGAAGCTTGTGCCCCCAAGAATCTGGGCTTTTAAGATCGGATGAAAATCCACTGAGCACTGCAGAATAATGGTAACTTCCAGGGCCTTTTTTCTCGAAGCGCACGATGTTCTCGCCGTCCTTAATCATCTTGGAAGGCACCTTGACCTTCGTCCTTTGCTTGATGTCTCCACTCTTCAGGACCGTCAGCTTTTTATTGTTAATGAAAACCGTCACCTCAAAGTCCGCTTTCTCATCCATCGACTTGCCATAATATGCCGCCAAAGCAGCCACGGCGGGCCCAAGTGAGCTAGGCGAGGCATAGCGGAAGCAACCCTGGCTCCGAAGTAACAGATTGGCAGCTTGAGCCGCCAGTGGTGAGTCCGGTTTCACTGCCGCTAACGCGAGCAGCGCCATGGCGGTAGTCTCATCACGCGACTGCAAGACCGTATGCCCATGACCATCCCACCAAGCAATCTTCGGTTGGCGATCCGGTGAGTCGAGCTTCACCTTCTTTTCTAGGAGATTCACGAGATCACGTGCAAAATCGGGTCGATTCAGATTAATCATGGCAACGGCAGCACGAGCCAGTGCGTTATTGGACAGGCTGGCGCGCTCTCGGTAAATCCGATTGAGATGGGCGAAATCCGCCTTGCCCGTGACCGAAAGAGCATGCAGGACGATGGTTTTGCTATCGTTATCCTTGGTGCCAAGTTTGCTGAAGGTGGTAACGAGATTTTTTTCAGCCTTGCTGAGGATGCCGGGGTGCAGCGGGATGCCAGCCTTTTGAGCAAGAGCAAGCGCCCAGTAACTACGGCAGGTCAAGTAGAGGTCTGTGCCCCCTTTCCAATACCATCGTCCATCGGCCTGCTGAGTAGAGGTGAGCGACGCTACTAAACCTTGAACACGATCTCGTAAAACTCGGATGCCTTCATCAGTCGCATGATGCGCAGTAGCATAGCTAAGCGCCGCTACGCTAGCAAGGAGATCGTCGGCTTGGGAGGCACCACGACCCGAGCGAAGCGTGAAATCAATCAATGCCTGCTTAATCGACGGGCTCAGGTTAAGCTCAAGTTCCCTCTGCGTATACTTTTTAGCAGCTGGCAATGCCAAAACACCATGAGCATTACCTGTGGTCATTCCACCAGCCGACACGGAAAACTCCATCCCCCAAGGGCGCACGGGAAGCTTCATTACCAGCGTATCTGATTGATCGCCCGCCATAGAGCTGGCAGTCAGGGTGACGGATTTCCCGAGTGGTATAACCTGACTCTTGAAAAGACACTCGGTAACCGAATGCTTTTTGATTTCGACATTCAGGCTGTCTTTGAACCCTTCACCAGCCTCAAGATTAAGTGATACTTCAATCTTTCCTTCGAAGTCGGTAAGGTTGTGGATCTTGGCGAGAAATTGCATCGCATCTCCCTCCTGCACCAAGACCGGAACCTTGAGTTCGAGGAAAAAGTCTTTCCGCGTAATCAGCTGGGCCGTCGCCTGACCTACAAGGGTGTCTTTGGTGCAACCTCGGGCTGTGAGCCTCCATTCGGTTGTATTGTCAGGCAGCGGAATAGTCACCGTCGCCTTGCCCTCAGCATCGGTAATGATTGGCGCAATCCAGCGCGAGGCATTCATGACTTCCTTGCGCGGCTTGGCTTCGAGGGCTTGTCCTTTCCCCTTCTTAGATTTTCTTTTGGTAACATTCTTACTCTCACCAAAGGGGTCAGCTTCGCCCGCTTCTGATTGGATTTGAGCTATAGATGAACCGGGTTTACTTGCGAAGGCATTATTATCCTCATTTAGACCTCTAGTAGCAGCACCTATAGCCCCCAGCAACTTTTGGTTAGCATAGCCATACCTCGAACCACGCAAAAGATCGAGCTGGGCCTTTTCCTCTTGCTTGCGAACTAGCCGCTCCTTTTCTTCTATAACTGACTTCACAACCGGCCGAGTGCGACCGTGATAAGCAAACCCGCACGTCGATCCCAGACGGAACTCGGCATTGCGGCGAGCACCCGATTGGAAAAAATGACGAATCGGAGGCGCTGCGTCTGGGTAGAGTGAGTAGAGGGCTTCATTAACCAGCGCTAGACTGAGGGCCGCTTGGACAGGCTTGTCGTTTTGATCTGTGACCAGAAGATCAACGAGAGCATCGGCACCTGGCGCATCTACTGTCTTGTGCGGTACAACCTTCACACGAAGCTCGCGCTCGATGGTCAGGTCCTTGGTGGCAGAACGAATCGTGCGACCATCGATAGCGGCCACCGCGATACGGAAATTTGGGAAGTGTTTGTGATCTGGGATGAGGCCTAACACGTTGTACCCAGGCTTCAGAGTAAGCACTTTGTGGGATAAGATTTGCTCCCCTTCGATGGTCAGCAGAGCAAGCGTCTGATCAAGCCTCGAGTGCAGACTAATCGGCAAATCGGCACCTACCTGACCAGTTGAACTCTCTGCAAAAAACCGGAGCTTCACGGCATCAGTATCATCGGAAACCGTTACGGTGTTTTGCGTGGTAACCACCTGCTTAAATCGATCTTCTCCCGACACTCGGATGATGTATTGCCCGCCCTTCTTCAAGGTGAGTTTCTTGGTAACGAGTCCAGTTTCAGCATCAGTGGTCACCTTGTGCTCCTCGACGGTGACCTCTGCCGCTGCTTGTACTGGGCGCTTAATCCATGGCACTGCCGCGAGAATTTTGTTCGTTTTGGATATCTCTTTCCGTAAGACATAAAGAGTGAGCTCCTTGCCGACTGGCTTACCATCGGCAGTCAGCGTTTTTAAATTGATATCGATCGGCTCACCTGCAAGCGCAACGCTCTGAGCTGGTGTTACGCTGGTGCTGAATCCGAGCTCTGCAAGAAACACATGATCGCCGGCCCTGACATTATATTGCTTGGCGATTGCACCAAAAGTAAGAGATCGCCCTGGAAGAAAACCAGAGGGGTCAAACTCAATGGCAATTATCCCTTTGTCATCAGTCCGTCCCGAATAGGTGCGGCCGTCCGGTAGCGTGTAGTCGATTGTTTCGCCCGCTGCAGGGCTTCCCCAGTAGTAGTTCGCCTTGATTTTGGCTGAAATAGTCTCTCCTCTGAAAATCACCTTATTGGGGAAATCAAAGGCCAACTTGACCTTCTCAAGCTTGTATCGCTGCACATTGAATGCACCGTTAAATACAGGCGGGGCTTTGGCTCCCTTTTCACTCACGCTGATGACATATCCGCCAAGTGGAGCGTGAGAGTCAATCGTAAGCGAGGTATCCAATACTCCAAAATCACTTAACTTCCTCGTGGCCTCTTTGAGCATGCGTCCTTTGGGATCGAGTATGCGCACAACATACTTTTTCCCTTTAGGCACCACGTAGCTACCATCTTTCACATCCCGAATAATTCCCCGAACATTGACAGTCTCACCCGGACGATAAGTCGGCTTCTCTGTGTAAATATACCCGCGGGCACTCAAACCCGAACTAAACTTAAGGTTATGAAGGCTTAGGTTGTTAGATGCGATACCATGCTTGCTTGCTGCAAAAATCCGGACACCTGCACTAGACTTCAGATTATCGAAGAACTCCTTGCAAAACACCCCGTCCTTCCCCGTCTTGCCTGTTCCAAAAACTTCCTTGCCGTCGCTGGCAATCACCGAGACTCCAGAGGCGGGCTTGTTGGTGAGCCGGTTCTGAGCATAGACCAATACCTCGCGACGACTCGTTTTGGTAATGATATCGATATCCGTTCTGATCACGAGTGTGGTCGTTTCAAAATCCTCTTCCGACACCTTAATGACACACACGCCAGGCTTCCCTTTTTCAAATGGAATTTTGATGCGTTGGGTTGTGGGTTTGTATTTTTCATAGTTTTCCACATCCACATCCCAGGTTTTGTCAGGCTGGATCAAATCAACATCCAGCTCATCGATCCCTCCAATCCCATGGGTCTTACGGAAATACGCCTCCAAATTGAGGAAATACTGACTCAGTGTAAGCTTCGCCGCATTGCGTGAGGTCACTTCAATATAAACATCCTCATTGGTGCGGAACGAACGCTCGGTCTTTGCCGATAGGGCGTGCGCCGTCATCGTGGCGAATCGCTGGCGGGCCTGGCCGGCCGAGCTGCCCCAGTTCAGTCGCTGGTAGGTAGCCAATGCTTGCGCAAGCTCCCCTAGCTTCTCTTCCTGAATGACACCAATACGATAAAGTGCCAAAGACGCCTCTTCAGTCTTTGGATACTTGCTCACCAAACGCTCCCACTCTTCCACCGCCTTACGGTAATGCACCTTTACCATCGAAGCCGATTCCTCATCAAGCACTTCTGCCGATTCCTCAAGCTCCTCAGCAAGTGCGTATTGAATCTGCCCAAGGGTGAAAAGAATTTGCCGGGCCCGGTTATCTAACGGATGATCTTGGAGAAACTTGTCAAAATGCCCTTTCGCCAAGGCAAAATCTTTAGCCGCCACTGCATCAATCCCTATGCGAAATTTCGCGTTAATGATACCCGATTGACATTGCGCCCACTGCGCACCATTGGGAAATCTTGCAATATATTCACGCCACTGCTGGATGGCCTGTGTATATTTTTTCTGTTGAAAACGAAGTTGCCCGATCATGTGCACTGCCTCACGCGTCCAATTCTTGAACGTGGCACTACACGACTTCCCTGTCTTGATTTTCGGATCCACCTCGCCGTCCTCTGGGATAAACGTGAAATTCGCCGCCGCGGCAAACTTCTGATACGCAGCAATCGCATTGTCGGTTTCTCCAGCATTCTGGTAGGTCAGAGCAATAAGCCGTGATGTATCGGTGGCACGCGGATGGGTCGGGTGAGCCTTGAGAAACTTAGCGGCGACCAACAGCCCCTTGTCTCGCTCGTTACGCGCGGGGTGGGGCAGGTTGTAAGAACGAACCCATAACCAATACGTGTCCGAATGCTGGGCGTCATTCTCATTTGTATCTCCCAACAACGCCAGTAGGTCTTCTGCATTCTGTCGCGCCATCTGTAACTTGCCGAGGTGTGATGCTGGATTAGACTGCACCCTCAGCGCCTGATGACGGAAACCGGGAACCACCAAAACACTCTGCCCACACTGAGCTAACTGCACCTCGACAAGATGAAATCGTGCATCCCTCCAATGCTGCCCGGCAGGGCGTGGGTTTTCACGCACCTGCCCACGGAATCGTTCCGGACTACCCACAGGACCAGACCACTTCGGGTCGTATTCTTTCAAATAAACACGGTAATGATTCTCAGCTTGCTTCCAGTTACTAAGGTTCTGGTAACACCGAGCAACCTTGAACTGCACGGCATCTCGCAAATCACGCCCGATTTCCAAGCCGAGTGCCTTATTGTATAGTTGCAGCGCCTTGTTAAAATCCGCCGGCGGTGCATCAAGCTCATCCTTGCCCGGTTTACGACTCAGCTCATCACCAAATTGAACCAGCACGCTAGCTATCCCCTTCTTGCGGTCGGCCGAAAACAAACGGTTCGCTTCGGCTTCATAAATCGCCTCCGCCTGTTTGAATTTCTTCTGCCTGACCAGCGCCCGACATTTTAAGAAAAGTGCCTTACGTCCCCAGTCACTTTTCGCGAAATCCTTCGCAAGCTGATCACAGGCAGCAACGGAAGCCTTATCCTTACCACTATGAAAAAGCGCCAACGCCTTGAGATAAACGGCATAATCACCCCGCTTCGCCTTGTTTGCAGCAAGATGCCCGTCCAAGAGCTCGACCGCCTGATCAAACTGCTTTCCCTGAATAGCATGTTCCGCCGCGAGCAGCTTGTCATCGGCAGCCGCAGAGACCACAAGCATTAAGGTAAGGGTAATCACATTAAGTAACGTCTTCATGATGGTTGTATGGTAGGGTTAGTGGACCCAAAATAGTGTAAAGCCCTTGTAAAAAAAGGACACAGGCAGAATAGTCAGCAACGAGAGAGCAATACCAACACCTTTTTCATCAAGGAATATTAGTCTCTCCGAATGCCCATCAAACAAGACAAAATCGACTAGAGCGGGGGTCTTCCCGAGAGCTTTTCATCCTTCATGTTCATGAAGGCCCACAAACCATGGGCAACACTCGGCATTACTTTGGCGCAGTTCCCATGCTGCCTCGTCGAACATGTTAGAACACTCCTGCCAAACCTACACGCGCAAACCCTTACCATTGATGGCAAGGCAATGCATGGGGAGAAGGCTCCCTCTATAAAAAATCGATCGCTGAAAATCTACCTGATCGATTCGATCGATCGCGTTATCTCTTCCGACGTAAAATCAGAGAGAGGGACCCAAGTCCAAGGAGAACGAGGGCGGTGGGCTCAGGAACCAAATCAGGTGAGTTCGCTGTCACGGTTCCGTTGGTTGTATACTGGAAAGCAACATCCTCCGCGATGTTGCTTGCGTCAGTGGTGCGGATGGTATAGACGACCTTACCTAGGAAATCATCCGAGGTATCTCCATCACCTAAGTCTACGAAATTAAGAGCCGCAGCACTCCCAGCGGCGTCGTATATCATCGTTGCCGTAGTTCCAGCCTTTGAAAAACTTGCAGCATCTCCATACCCATTATTTCCACCGTCGTTAGAAAAATTTGCGCTCGTAAGATCGATCAGGTTTAAATTTTCGTCATAATACATGACGTCAATGGCAATCTTGCTGGTATCTTGTCCTGTCCCCGAAAAATCTACCGCTTGGCCAAGCCCCCACTTCAAACCGGTCCACTTCGTGGCCGGCGTCCATGCTCGTGAAAATTGCTGGGTAAACGTAATGGAGCTGGTATCCCCATTGCTTATGATTTTATGTCTGACATAGGTTTTCAAGTGAGTGCCCACATTTCCAGAATCAGTGGGGACAGCAAGGGAGTCACTGTCACTTGCCGCAGTTCTTAGCACCAGATCAAATGTGCCACCATTTCCATTGACCGTGGAGGTAATAAAAGTCCTCCCTCCTACGTGTGCGTTAAGGTTTCCGCGCGCTCCTTGCGATATGAACTCAATGGTTGAATTACCCGTCCCTACCTCAAAGTCTGCCAATTTTACCTTATCGGCTGAAAAACTTGAAGTATCGAAGGTTCCGCCCGTGCTTTGCCAAGTCAAAGGATCGGCCAGAAAAGTAGATGCCGCTTGCAGATAAATAACGCCACAGAAAGATAGAATGCAACATAGGGGGAATGTCTTCATGAAGAACCACTTACAAGGCATCTAGTGTGGTAGCAATAAAAAAATACATACATTGGCACGCGCCATAGGCGACCACGCAGCGCTGACATCGCAACAACTTTTCGATTCAGCGTCAGGGGATGTGTCCGTGCAGGGGTATTCGAGTTTGATGATCGGCAAGGCAATCGGCCGAGGCTCACGCTGAGGTGGTGGTGTCAGATCTATCCACTCTGACCAGAGCATCGGGTCGGCTTGGGGGGTCATTTCCTCAGATGCGGACAGGTTACCCAACATGCGGTATTTCTACACCGGATGGGTAATTGCGAGTCGGCTCTAAGCTTTGATGGACAGGGTCATGGGTCAGGGAGTGATCATCGGTGCGATTCTCAGGCCCTTAAATGTGGCCAAATAAGGACTCAAGTCACTTATTCCAAGCCAGTTAAGCCTATTTTGTAAATAGGGGGTTTTTCAGGGCATTTATCCTAGATATGGGGGCCATAATGAAAAAAACAGGCACATATTGTGTTCAGCACGGCATTGCCGCGATCGGACGTCCATTTCCCTGACGGGGAGGGTTTTCACGGATATCACATCGCTAAGAATGACGCGGGACATGGAAGTGCTCTTTTTTTGGGCAGCACACGCATCGACCGTGATGCTCATTTTCGCAGTGCGATAGCGAGGATGGCGATGTCTGCCGGAGTGATGCCCGAGATCCGCGAAGCCTGGCCGATGGTCGCCGGGCGAATACTCGAGAGATGATCCCGGGCTTCCGTTTTGAGTCCGGATACTTTCGAGTAGTCAAACGCATCGGGGATGCGCTTATCCTCCATACGTTGTAATCGGTCAATCTGCGTTTGCTGGCGATCAAGGTGACCGGCGTATTTGAACTCGATTTCGATGAGAGGCCACAGACTTGCAGGTGCCTGCGAGAGGATTTCTTCGGGCAGACTGCGCCATGCGTTATCGGATCGACGAAACCAACGGTCAAGTTTGACTCGATCGTGGGAAATCGTTGGGACAAGCGCTTGAGCCGCCTTGAGATCGGCTATCTTTTGGCGTGTTCGGTCGGCGCGCAACCCTGAAACCAGTCCGTTTTCGATGGCTATAGGCGTCAGCCGAAGGTCGGCATTGTCTTGGCGCAGCAGCAGGCGGTATTCCGCACGTGAAGTAAACATCCGGTAAGGTTCGGTGGTGCCTTTGGTCACGAGGTCATCGATCATGACGCCGATGTAGGCTTGGTCACGGCGCAGAATAAAATGGGGTTGATGAAGAACCTTGAGCGCAGCATTGGCACCCGCCATGAGCCCCTGAGCAGCGGCTTCCTCATAACCCGAGGTGCCATTAATCTGACCCGCAAAGTACAGGCCGGAGACACGCTTCGTTTCTAGTGTCGGGGACAGCTGCGTCGGCGGGCAATAGTCGTATTCCACGGCGTATCCTGGCCGGACGATCTGAGCCTTTTCGAGCCCTTGGATCGACCGGATGAACGCGAGTTGCACGTCATAGGGGAGGGATGTCGAGACACCATTGACATAGTATTCATGGGTGTGGCGGCCTTCGGGCTCAAGGAAAACCTGATGGCGTTCTTTGTCGGCAAACTTCACAACCTTATCCTCGATGGACGGGCAATAGCGAGGCCCAGGCCCCTCGATTTTCCCGCTGTACATCGGTGATTTATCGAGGTTATTGCGGATGATCTCGTGGGTTTCTGGCGAGGTGTACGTAATATGGCAGGGGATTTGTTCCACGTGGAACGCTGGACGGGGGTCGGTGCCGGGGGGGCTGCACTCCGGAGTTAGCGGGTGACCGTTCAGTGTATGGATGTCGTTGGGACCCTTGGTCAGGGTATCAGCCATGAACGAAAAGAAAGGAGGGGGCGTGTCGCCATGCTGAGCTTCGGTCCGACTGAAATCAATCGACGTTCCATTAATGCGGCATGGGGTGCCTGTTTTGAATCGTTCTACCTCGAAGCCAAGTTGATGCAAGGAGTCTGAAACGGTGGATGTGGCGTCGCCCATGCGGCCACCCACCTCATTTTTTAAGCCGACATGCATGAGTCCCCGCATAAATGTGCCCGCAGAAAGCACGACCGAGCGGGCATTGATCTGCATTTGAAGGGTGGTGGTAATCCCGGTGATGGTGTCATTTTCGACAAGCAGTTCGGCAACATTCGCCTGATGGAGATCGATACCGGGAGTGGATTCCAGCGTGTGTTTGATGCGGAACTGGTAAGCTTTCTTATCACACTGGGCGCGGGGTGCGCGCACAGAGGGGCCTTTGCCGGCGTTGAGCATGCGGAATTGGATCGCGGTCGCATCGGTATTCAGGCCCATGGCACCACCGAGGGCATCGATTTCCCTGACCATATGCCCTTTAGCCAGTCCGCCGATAGCGGGGTTGCATGACATGGCGCCGATCGTATCGAGGTTCTGAGTCAGCACAGCGACGCTACAGCCGAGTCGGGCGGCGGCGAGTGCGGCTTCGACGCCGGCATGGCCTGCGCCGATGACGAGCACATCATAGTGTTTGGGATAGAGGAACACGGAGGGGTATTTAGCCAATGTGCCTTAAGTTACAAACCCCAAATACGACAGCCACAGTAAGATCGTGCTCTGAATCATCACTCTGGCGGGGGTGAAGTTGAAATGTTCCACGTGGAACGATCGGACATGGGCGGACATGGGATCGACAGGATGTGCGGATGATATGAGAGAATGGGAACAGGCAAATAGGTTGTCTGCATGCGCCCGATAGGCTAATGTTGGAATGCTATGAAAAGGATAATTGCTGCGATTGATTTTTCCGATGTGAGTGCGTCGGTGGTGAAGGTAGCTACCAAACTTGCCAAGGCATTGGATGAAAACCTTCACCTCGTCCATGTGGTAGAATCGGAGCCGACGTATGCGGCCTATGGATTTTCGCCAGGGGAATTCCCAGCGATGCATGAGGTCCAGCAGGAGTCGGTGACGCGGGGGGAGAAAAAGCTCCAAGCGATAGCCGCTGAAATTGGGCTTGTGGGTGTGGAGACGAAGGTTTTGCAAGGGCAGCCGCTGTATTCCATTTTAGAATACGCCAAGGAGGTGGATGCTGATATGCTCGTGCTGGGCTCACATGGTCATGGATTTCTAGGAAGTTTGCTTTTAGGTAGTGTGGCAGAAGGCTGCGTGAGAAAGGCGAAGATTCCTGCATTGATTGTCCCAGTGCCGCGATCTGACAAATCATAAGCCCCCCAGCGCGATGAGGTGAATCGGGAGCATCGGGGTCGGCGTGCCAGCAGCTTGATCCTGCAGGCGGCGTGATTGTGGTCGAATCCTCAGCTACGGGCTTGTGCTGAGCCGGTGATTAGGGCATGGATTGGCTCACATGTTTGAGGTGCGAGACAAACCGGAAATGGTGGAGCGGGCGTTGCTCGTCCGTATCTATTCGGATCGGCGTGAGGAAGAGGAGGAAGCGTCCCTCTTGGCGGAGCTGGGCGACTTGGTCACCACCTTGGAGATTGGCGTTGTCGACTCGGCCTTTGTTTACACGCGGTCGCTGCACCGGAAATTCCTCTGTGGGACGGGGAAAGCGCAGGAAGTGGTTGATCTGGCAAAGGCGCACGAGTGCGATTGTATTGTTTTTGACAACATGTTTTTGCCGTCGCAGCAGCGTGCCTGGGAAGAATTGGCCGATATGTGTGTGATTGACCGTGAGGAGGTGATTTTGGATATTTTTTCGAAGCGCGCGCACACCAAGGAAGCCCGACTTCAGGTCGACCTGGCCAAGATGCAGTATTCGTTGCCTCGATTGACACGTATGTGGGGTCACCTCGACCGCGAAGGCGGAGCGAGTGGCGGTGGCAAAGGTGGCGGTGGGGCATCCCGCGGCATGGGTGAACAGCAAGTGGAAGTCGACCGTCGATTGGCGAGGACACGCATTGACCAATGTAAACGCGAACTAGCCGAAGTCAGAAAACAGCGGAGTACACGCCGAAAAGAGCGGGAGAAGCAGGGGATACCCTGTGCGGCGATCGCAGGATACACCAATGCGGGGAAATCCACCTTATTGAACCAGCTGGCACAGTCTGAGGTCATGGCGAAGGACATGCTATTTGCCACCTTGGACACAACGACGAGGTCGATTGAGCTTCCAAATGGGCAGCCACTTCTGCTGACGGATACGGTGGGTTTTGTCAGAAATTTGCCACACAGGCTGGTGGAGGCGTTTAAAGCAACCTTAGAGGAGTCGGTTCTGGCCGACTTTATCATCCATGTGGTGGATGCCTCATCACCGGAAGTCCATACCCTCTATAAGACAACGATGGAGGTTCTCGCCGAGCTTGGTGCAGGTGACAAACCCGTGATCACGGTGCTGAACAAGATGGATGTCCTGGATGATCCAGTAAAACTCGCCGGGCTCGAAGTCGCCTTTCCCAATACGATCGCGGTGAGCGCCAAATCGGGCTTGGGAATGGAAGAACTGCGGGTCAAATGTGCCGAAATGCTGGCGGATCGCGTGCAAACGGAAACGTATCGCGTCCCACAGAGTCGTGGTGATCTCACGGGATTATTACACCGCGAGGCCAAGGTGCTGGAAACGGAATACGATGGCAATGATGTGATCATCCAAGCAGTCGTCTCTCCCAGTGTTGCAGGCAAGCTCAAGCCGTATGCCCTTTAAGCCATCATCCTGCCCCCACGTCAGATAAGCTGGGAGCAAGTACGATAAAATCGACCCCGATGCTATCTCCTCAGACAAAATATGTGTCACGCATCGCCTCTCCATTACCCATGCGGATCCTAATACTGATTCTGTTAGCCTGTACTGTAGCCGCAGCGCAAGAGGCACGTGTGCGGACGGGTCCACCCGACACGGGCACGGAGCCGCAGCGCACACAGGCGGAAATACCGCCTGCCAACCAAATAACACCGACAACGAAAGAAGAAACACCGCAGGAGCTGACGATTCCTAACGACCGCGACAGTGTGGTCCGTTTGCAAATTTTTCTTGATCAGAAGCGATTTGGTCCCGGCTTCATCGATGGTAAATCGGGTAGGTTTACCCGTTTGGCGATTGAGAATTACAACCTGAGTTTGGGCCGAAAAAAAGACGACCTCAGGGTGCTGGCGGAGTCGGACCAAGGGGTGCCGCAGACATACGCGACCGCTATTATACCTCGTTGGGTCGATCGATATGTCGACCCCAGCTTGCCGAGGAGCCGGCTCCTTCAGTCGCAAAGAAAATCGATGCCCTACCGGAGCGTGGCTGAACTGATGGCGGAGAGGTATCACACGTCGGAGGATTTACTCATGGCATTGAATGGCCCAGAGGCCGTCCGCGCGGCGAAGTCGCGAACGGCGATGATTGTGCCAAACATTGAACCCTTTAGGATAGAAGATTTAAAACGAGGACGCACGCACAAAAAGCAAGATGCCCTGAGTGCGCGTCACATGGTCGTGGATACCACCACGAAGCAGATCTACATTTACCATTTGGTATTCCCGAAACGGAAAAAAAACGCGGTGATGGATGAAATCCGCCCTTCGGCGGTCGATGGGGTTCCGGAGCTCGATAGCAAGCCCGCAAGCGAGAGAAAAAAGCCGGATCAGGTTCAATCCAAGTTGATTGCCAGTTTTCCCATCACCCCTGGTAAAACCCGTTTTATCCCGAAAGGGTTCTGGAATTTAAAAAACAGTGTGGAGCTCCCCGAGTGGAGGTATGATCAAAAGCTCCTCGAGACAGGTGTCCGCGGAAAGGAATCCCTGAGCATTCCGCCTGGCCCGAATAATCCTGTCGGGATCATATGGAATGGGCTGACCAAATCTGGCATTGGGATTCATGGAACGAACAACCCGAGGACGATTGGTCGGGCGCGAAGTGCAGGCTGTATCCGATTGGCCAACTGGGATGCTGCGCGGATCCCTACCTTGGTCAGACCCGGTGCCGTGGTGGTGGTGAAGTGATCCAGCACCTGCCGCCCCCCGATCCTGGATCCACTTCGAGAGGGAAAGGCTCGCCTCCCCCAGGACACGATCAGTAAAAAATTGAGCTGACGCGTGGCAATGCTTTACAAGTGGTGCAAAGTCGGGCTAAATCCTTCAAATTTAGCACACGATGCCCAAAGACGTAAGTATCAAAAAAATTCTGGTGATTGGCTCCGGCCCGATCGTGATAGGACAAGGATGTGAGTTTGACTACTCTGGCGTTCAGGCCTGTAAGGCATTACGCGAAGAGGGGTATGAGGTGATCCTCGTGAACTCCAATCCGGCAACCATTATGACGGACCCTGAGTTCGCTCCGCGAACCTACATTGAACCGATCACCCCCGAAGTGGTCGAAAAAATCATAGAGCGTGAGAAGCCCGATGCCTTGCTACCGACACTGGGTGGCCAAACGGCACTCAACACATCGATGGATCTTTTTAAATCTGGTGTGCTGGATCGACACAACGTGCGCATGATCGGCGCCAATGCCGATGCCATTGACAAGGGAGAAGATCGACTCCGATTCAAAGAGGCCATGCTCAAGATTGGCTTGGACTTACCGCAGAGTGGCGTCGCTCACAATATGGAAGATGCCAAGGTGATCAGCTTGGAAATTGGCAATTTCCCCCAAATCATCCGCCCTGCCTTTACGCTAGGTGGGTCTGGCGGTGGTATCGCCTATAACAAAGAAGAATTTGAAACAATTGTCGCACGCGGCATTGACCTCTCACCTGTTGATGAGGTGCTCATCGAAGAGAGCCTCTTAGGTTGGAAGGAATACGAGATGGAAGTAATGCGTGACTGCGCGGACAACTGCGTGGTGATTTGTTCCATTGAAAACCTCGACCCGATGGGCGTGCATACCGGTGACTCCATTACGGTGGCGCCAGCCCAGACACTGACAGATCGCGAATACCAAATCATGCGGGATGCCTCGTTTGCCTGTATCCGTGAGATTGGTGTCGAGACCGGAGGATCTAACATTCAGTTTTCCGTCAACCCAGCCGATGGCCGCTGTATCATCATTGAGATGAACCCACGTGTGTCACGCTCATCTGCCTTGGCATCCAAAGCCACCGGATTCCCGATTGCCAAGATTGCGGCGAAGCTTGCCGTGGGATACACGCTGGATGAATTACCCAACGACATCACGCGCGAGACACCTGCATCCTTTGAACCGACGATCGATTACGTTGTCACCAAGTTACCACGCTTTACCTTTGAGAAATTCCCCACAGCGGATTCCGTGTTAACCACGCAGATGAAATCCGTCGGTGAGGCGATGTCGATCGGGCGGACGTTTAAGGAATCGATGCAAAAAGCGCTACGATCCCTAGAGACTGGAAGGTTTGGCTTTGGCTTTGATGGCAAAGGGCCAAATAACCCGAGCTATGAAGACATCGAACGTAAATTACACGTCCCGAATGCCGAGCGTATCTTCTGGTTAAAAACTGCCTTTGAAACTGGTTGGTCCGTCGAAGATATTTTTGAAGCATCCTCCATTGATCGCTGGTTCCTCGAACAGCTTAAACAGATTGTTGATGAGGGAAATAACCTTGCCGACATGGATTTGCGGAAAGCAAAACGTCTCGGGTTCTCCGATCAGCAAATTGCGGTTAGCCGAGGGATTAGCCAGGAAGAGGTCCGCGCAGCGCGTAAGGCAGAAGGGGTTATCCCGACCTACCGATTAGTCGATACTTGTGCGGCTGAGTTTGAAGCCCATACACCCTATTATTATTCCACCTACGGGGATGAAAATGAGGCCCGTGAAACCGACCAGAAAAAGATTATCATCCTCGGTGGTGGTCCTAACAGGATTGGACAAGGGATTGAGTTTGACTACTGCTGCGTGCACGCCGCCTTTGCACTCAAAGAGCTCGGCTATGAAACGGTGATGGTGAACTCCAACCCAGAAACGGTTTCCACCGACTACGATACCAGTGATAAACTTTACTTCGAGCCACTGACGCTGGAGGATGTGCTCAACATCTGCGACCAAGAAAAACCCGATGGTGTCATCGTCCAATTTGGTGGCCAAACGCCTCTCAACCTCGCGGCCGACCTCAAGCGTCATGGTGTGCCAGTCATTGGCACCTCGCCTGAATCGATTGAACTCGCTGAGGACCGGAAAATTTTCTCTGCGTTGCTGGATCGGATCGGCCTGAAACAAGCTGAAGCCGGCACCGCTGTGAGTGCCGCGGAAGCGGTCGTGGTTGCCGAAAGGATTGGCTACCCAGTTCTCGTTCGGCCTTCCTTTGTTCTTGGGGGTCGTGCCATGATGATCGTTTACAACAACGAGGAGCTCACCCACTACATGGATGAAGCGGTCGACGTATCACCCGACAGACCGGTATTGGTTGATCGCTTCCTTGAGGCGGCCATCGAGGTGGATGTCGATTGTATATCGGATGGTGAAACATCCGTCGTGGGTGCCATCATGCAGCACATTGAACAGGCTGGAATTCACTCGGGTGACTCGGCCTGTGTCATCCCCGCATTCTCTCTATCAGATTCTATCAAAAAACAAATTTTGGTGGCGGCCAAAGATTTGGCACGTGAGCTCAATGTGCGAGGCCTGATGAACATCCAGTTCGCCGTCAAGGATGAGGAGCTCTATGTCATCGAGGTCAACCCACGGGCATCGCGCACGGTCCCCTTTGTCTCCAAATCCATCGGAATCCCATTAGCGAAACTCGCAGCCAAAATCATGGTTGGCAAGTCGCTCAAGGAGCTCGGTTTCACGGAAGAAGTTTTGCCAGATCATCACTGTGTGAAGGAAGCGGTTTTCCCGTGGCCACGTTTTCCTGGTATTGATATTGTGCTTGGGCCAGAGATGAAATCGACAGGTGAAGTGATGGGGATTGATCAGGATATGGGGATGGCCTATGCCAAGGCCCAGATCAGTGCCTTTAACCCACTGCCAACCGGTGGTAATGTCTTTTTCTCCGTGAATGATCGCGACAAGGATCGGGCTGTATCGATTGCCCGCGACCTCGTTAAGTTAGGGTTTGTCATTTTTGCCACGGGTGGAACCTACCGCAGATTTAAAGATGAAGAATTGCCGGTCAAACGACTCTACAAGCTAGCCGAGCAGAAACGCCCGAACGTCATGGACATGATGAAAAATGGTGAGATTAACTTTATCATCAATACCCCGAGTGGACACGAAGCCCGGGCCGATGAAGTGACAATCCGCTCAGGTGCTGTGGCTAACAAGATTTCGCACTGCACCAACCTCTCAGCTGCCGAGGCGTCAATCCTCGGGATTCAATCGCTTCAGGAGAACGAGTTGAAAGTCACAACGCTGCAAGAGTATCACAAGTTGTAAAACCATGCATCTCGGCTGACGCTGCAGGGCGCGTCAGATACACGATAAAAAAATCGGGCCACGCGCATGGGATGCCGGACATCCCAGCGTATGACCCATTCGCTGGATCGGGTTGATAACCGTGGCACCGTGGCACCGTGGCACCGTGGCGCCGTAGTGGTTACTCAGAAACGCCCGGCCCCATGGTCGTTTGACTGCTTGATGTCGTTGTTGTGCTCGGTTTTTCTTCGGTGACGGGATCCGCATTGGGTTCGAGGTCGATGCCTTCTGCAGCCGCGAAATCGGCAAGTGCCATCTCAGCGAGTGCTTCGGATTCAGCAGCTTGCATATGAATCTCATCCATATCCATGGAATCCCTTGCGACACGAGCACGGCCAGCCGCTTTATTCCGTTCATCGGTGACCATTTCCTCGAGGCGATTCAGGGTATCACCTGAGCCTCCGATGTCAGTGACCATGCCGGATGCCATTTCGTTGAGCTCCGCCATCGTTTTTTGCACCTTCATATCATCGATATTGCGGGCGAGCTCCTCGATTTTCTTTTTAGCCGATTTCACGCTGATATCGCGTGCCTTAACAAGTTCTTTGTATCGCACTTCTGACGCTTCGAGTTGCTTCGCCATTTCGTCGTGTTCTGAATCGACGGATTGCAGTTTCATAGCCAATTCACCGGCAAGTTTCCGGTTGCCTGCCTTGAGGTGGGCGGATGTCTTAGCACGCAGCTCTGTTTCCTGTTGGTTGAGCTTTTTCGTTTGGGAAATCAACTTTTCGACGAGGGCAGCGTGTGTCGCGAGGCCTTTATTGAATTCTGAGATTTGTTTCCGAAGGTTTTCTTTTTCGACATCCAGAAGTGCTTCAGGATTACGTTTTTCGATGCCGCCGATGAAGAGGCCAAGAAAGCCTTTGATGAGGTTGCCGATGCGTTTGAACATAGTAGGTGGTGTGGGTTGATATGTATCTTGTCGAAAAGTTAGCGTGACCGCAAGTATAAGAGGGCGGAGAAATTATAATGCTGAGTGGACAACCGTCGCGCGCAGGAGAATATCGTTGCCAATACGCGTGTAACATTGATCGGTGAGCTGAATATCCGTCGGCACACCCGCAAACCCAGCATCCGGCCCACCGGTAAGCATGGGGGCATAAAAGAGAGCGACCTCATCGACCAGTCCTGCGTCAAGAAAGGCAGACATCAGGGTCCCGCCGGCCTCGACAAGAACCGTATTACAATCGGCATCCGCTAGCGTTTGAAGCGCTGCCGTGAGATCGCCCTGTTCCTGAACCAAGGTGCGATCAGCGTAGGCATCGGTAAATACCTGCGCCTTTGGGGGCAACTGGCTGGCAGAGCCACGGGTAATGACCATCCTCCATGGTTGCTGTTTCTGACCACTAATGGCGAGCTGTTTCGACCGCAAGGTGAGTGCGGGGTCGTCGATACATAACGTGTTTCCACCGGTAATAATGGCATCAGATTCAAACCGAAGTCGTTGCACGTATTCGCGAGATTTGGGTGAGGTCAGCCATTGTCCTTCACCGGGCGGGCGGGTAATACGGCCATCCAGGCTCATCGCCGACTTGAGAATCACCCAGGGAAACCCGGTCGATTGTTTTTTTGCAAAGGCACGGATAAGTGATTGGCACTCAGTGGTACACACACCCGATGTCACCTCGACGCCGTGCGATTGCAAGCACGATTCAGCGCGTCCTGCATGCATGGGGTTGGGGTCATGGATGCCATAAACGACACGCGAGATGCCAGCATCGATGATTCCTTGGGTGCATGGTGGCGTGCGACCGTGGCTCGAGCAAGGTTCGAGCGTAACATAAATCGTCGACCCCCGTAGGACACCGGCAGGATGTCGGCTCAATGCGTCTGCGATGGCTTCACGTTCAGCGTGAGGTTGACCTGCTTGACGATGCCAACCTTTGCCCAGCAAGATGTCATCCTTCACGATCACGGCACCCACCGCAGGGTTGGGTGATGTCAATCCGATACCCTGGCGCGCCTCTGCGATCGCAACCTGCATCCAGTTCTCGTCCGACTTCATAAGGTGGTTTTAGTTGGCGTCGCTGAAAAATCAAGCTGTGAACAAGGGGCTGGATACTGTGGATAACCTGTGGGGACCCTGTGTCATCATCCTTTAGTTTTCCGTAGTATCGCCTTCTATGCAGATCATCCCCACGCTCATTCACATGTTACTCTTCCCGTGGAACACCTGTAACGACGGTGTGCAACAGTCATAATCCCGACTTATTGACATAAAGAAGAAGAAGAATCTTTTAGGTTTAAAAAAGAAGAAATCATCTACTCCGTGAATAACAAATACCTAGAGAGGAAATATGGAATTTGTGACTCCCTGCTTGACCATTGGTATGAGATATGGAGTCATAGTTACAACCTAAACCGTATATCGAGATATGAAACACAACGACGACTTGTTACACACCGAAAAGATTATCGCCGACCGTAAAACATTTTACTTAGACCTTAAGGAAAACGCACGTGGTAAGGTGGTTAAAATCACGGAAGAGGTATCGGGCAATCGCGATACAATAATGGTTCCGGCTGAGGTTCTCGGTGATTTTATCGATGCTCTGAATGATATTCAGGATACGGCCGAGGGTGAATAAGTTGCGGATGTTTAAAGCATCCACGTAGAAAAAAGATGTTCCACCACGGGATTACACCGCGGGATCGCCCCAGCGGGTCTTCCAATCATCGGGCAAGCGTTTTGGCTTTCCTTGTGGCATCTGAACAAGCGCGAGGGATTGGCGGCATGTGACAAGCCGTTTTTGATCTTCCTTGCGGGTCATGACAAAGGCGCACCAGAAGCGTGCACGTTCGAGTTTTTCCAAGGTTCCGTGGATCACGAGTTGATTGCCAAGTTGTGCGGGGAATCGATAATCGATCTCGGTTCTTAAAACGACAGGAAAGATTTTGCTATTTCCCATTTCCTGTAAGTTGAGGCCCATTTTGGCAGCGAGGTGTGTGCGACAGGTTTCGATCATGCGCAGGTATGCGAGGTTGTGCACCACACCACCACAGTCGGTATCAAAAAACATCACCTCTTCGTAGCTCGTAAATTCGGGTTTCTGCATAAGGGGATGAAAACCCGTAAGACTAAAAATTCAAGCCTGGTTTTATGACGCAGGGGGGAGGACTCTAGGGACCAGGGAACCTGTTATACTTTGGCTTGCCCATCGCGATGGACTACGGCATGGTGCGCTTTATGCGTAGAAAGACAGCATCCCGTTCCGTGAACACAGCACGGCTCATTTACCTCGTTATTTGTGAGCTTGCCGGTGCTGCGATTGCTAACCATGCCGTAGGTCCCGATAAAATTTGGCTTGGTATTGTGGGTGGGTTGATCATTGCAGCCTTTTTTATTCTCGTCGAATCGTTGATGAAGCAGTTTTCACTGCGTGGATTTTCCAATGCCACGGTAGGTATCCTGATCGGTGTTTTCTGTGCGTGGTTGCTATCGCGCGGTGTCGTTAACCTGCTTGAGGTCACGCTCAGCGAAAAAGTAGAGCAGATTGATGCGGTGGTGATGTCGGTGCACGTTACCCTTTATGCCAGTTTAGGTTTTCTAGGTGCTGTGCTGGCTTTGCGTAGCAGTAAAGATGACTTTTCCCTGCTGATTCCCTACCTCCGTTTTCGCAAGGAATCGACGCCTGGCCCGCCCTTATTGCTGGATAACCATGTGATCACAGACAGTCGATTGTATGGTGTGCTGAGTGCAGGCTTTATTGAAGGTAAACTGGTGGTGCCACGGTTTGTTTTGGAGGAGTTGCACATCATGGCGAACTCACCTTCATCGTCGCGCCGTGCACGTGGTCAGCGTGGCTTGGATACGCTCGAGAGGCTTCAGGGAAATGATGAGTTTCGGATTACCATTTATGATTCTGAGAGTAATCAGGGCGCCGATACACATGACGCGAGGTTGATGTATTCATGCCGACTGCTTTCTGCGCGCTTGCTGACCACCGATGAAAATCTAACGAAGGCCGCACGCCTCCAAGGGGTGACCGTGCTTAATATCAACGATTTAAATCAGGCGTTGAAGCCAAAAATTGCGGTCGGCGAGCGGATCAGATTGCCGCTAGTTCGGGCGGGTCGTGACGAGCACCAAGCGGTGGGTTATCTGCCTGATGGGTCGATGATTGTGGTTAACAACGCGGTGCGTAAGATCAATACCACTCAGGACGTTATCGTCATCAGCACGCTCGAAACAGAGGGCGGAACGATGGTGTTTTCTGAGCTATTCGAACGTGAAGAACCATCCTAATCAACACGTAGTCAACGCGGTGCCTCGTTTCGATGTAACCTGCGCAACGACGTGCTGGCATCGTTGGCTGATAAAGTGACCCTTCTGGGCTACCTCCCATTCAGCTTCTTGTGGGGCTTTGTTGAGCTGCCCCCGAGTCGCCCTTAATGGCCCCTTAGCCGCCTGTTTTTGGGTTTCGCTTTTTACCCGGTTTTTTATCGTCGGGTGTCGCGTTCCGCATGGGTTGGCTCGGTGCGCCACCTGCCTTTTGGCGTTGCATTTCCTCGGCGCGTTCCGCCATACGTTCCATGAAGGATTTTTTCCCAGGTTTTCCAGGTTTGGCGGTTTTTGTGAGTTCGGGTTCGGGCAGGCGATTGGTCAACCATGTCTGGCCGATGGAGAAGATATTCTGAGTCGTCCAGTAGAGGGCGAGTGCGGAGGCGAAGTTGTAGCAGAAGAAAAAGAACATCAGCGGCATAAACATCATAATGCGCTGTTGCATTTTATCACCCGTCTTCGGGGTCATTTTCATTTGCAGAACCATGGTGACTGCCATCAGGATCGGCAGGACATTGATGGGAAGTTGATCACCTAACAAAGGAAGGGCAAAAGGAAGCTCGATGATAGAAAGGGTGTCTGGCATCGACAGATCATCCACCCAGAGAAAACTCTGTCCACGCAGCTCGACGGCGTATTGAAGCATCCGGTAGTAACCAAAGAAGATAGGGATTTGCAGGAACATCGGAAGGCATCCACCCATCGGGTTGATTTTGTAATCCTTGTAGAGCTTCATCGTTTCCTGGTTCAGCTTGTTCGGGTTGTCCTTATATTTCTCCCGAAGGTCCTTCATGATCGGCTGCAGCTTGCTCATGCGCTTCATGGTGCGCGTGGATTTATTATGCAGTGGCCAGATACAGATACGGATGAGGATGGTCAGCGCGATGATGGAGAGGCCCCACGACCACTTATCGGCAGTTTTTGAAAAAGCACTGTCGTGTAGCCAGTTGAGCACACGGTTGAGTGTGACACTGACGGGTGAGAACCAGCCGTAGTTCATGACCTCACTGACGGGGGCCGAGCTAAAGAACCCGGCGTCTTTCGCTTTTTCTGGGTTGAAGTAGAGGTGACGCAGTTGGGTGTAGCGTTTCGGTCCGATGTAGATGGAGTAGGAGAGGGTCGTGTTCTCATTGGGGCCCAGCTTTTCGGGTGGTAGTGACATTCCCGCCCGCACGGCATATTTAGGTTTTTCAGGATCGGCTTTGGGGATGTCGACCTTGTCAGCTTTCCCCCAGATCGTCGCGGCATACTTATTTTTGGGTCGAACGAGGGTGGTGAAGAACTGGTTAGAGACGCCGGCAAATTCGAGTTCCTCGATGCTTTCTTGATAGAGCGGCTTGGCTTTGCTGAAGAAACCTTTTTTGAACCAGTTGCTGTCTTTGTTGGTGAAGCTTCCGTCGTCGAGGTAGAAAATTCCGCCTTGGTTTTCCCATTCGCGTGCGTGAAGTGGGGCGGCGGATCCTGTAAACAGCGAGTATTTACCGAGGTCTACGGTGCCTTGCCCTTGATTGTGAAAGGTGATTTTGAGTTTGAGTCGCCAGGGTGCGCCGACCTGATCCGTGTCTTGTTCGAGGTTCCAACGTTTGGTAATCTGGAGGCCGCCGAGCTGATCGGGGTTGTTTTGGCAGTAGATGTTCCCCTCTTTTTCTACCAGACTGTAATAGAGTCCGAGAGGTTCATCGGGGCTTCTGAAGATCGCTCCGATGGGAGCAGGTGCACCTTGGTTGAGTTGGATATTTTCTGTCTGTGACCCGACGACGTGCTGGTTGAGGAGCTCGGCCAACTTGATTCCACCGCCGTGGGAGGTGAAGGTGTAGGTGACGACGTCCTTGCCTTGTTTGTCGGTGGACGTGAGTGTCTCCGTTTTTTCGCCAATGGTTTCGATGTGAGGTTCGTTGACCAGACCAGGGTTACTGGTAGCTGGGTTGCTCTGAGCTGGGGGGGTGTCGCCATCGGCGACCTGCTCCTTCTCGGGCATGTCTGCCGACTTCGGCGTTGGCGTCGGGGTTGGTTTGAAGTGGTAGTTCAGTGCGAGAAGAATTCCGCAGACGATGAGTATGATCCAAGCTTTTCGATCCATGAGAAATAGTGGTGGGTTGGGTGTTGTGAGTGAAAGTGTGCCGATGGGTTCGGCAGGTTATGATGATTTTTTTGACGGGACGGGGTCGTCGCCGCAGCCGCCCCAGGGATGGCAGCGGAAAATGCGGCAAATGCCAAGCCATGATCCGCGGTAGGGGCCGTGAATTTGGACGGCTTCGAGAAAGTAGTGTGAGCAGGTGGGTGTGAAGCGGCAGCCTGAGTTCGGGCCACCTATGACTTTGAGGACGGGGTTGAGAAATTTTTGGTAAATCCGGACACCGAAGTAGATCAGGTCGCTGAGGGTTTTGGCAAGGAGGTTCACGGGTTGGGGGGGATACTTAGGCAAGGATGCCGAGTCGTGTGGCTTGTTTCAGCCAGTCCTTTTCGAGTTCGTCGAAGGTGGCACTGGGGGCGCGCCAGCGGAGGATGGTGACGATGTAGCGTTTCCCCTGTGTATCGTCGATGCGGTGTAGGTGCTTGGCGAGGATGGCATGAATACGGCGGCGGAGTCGATTCCGGGTCACGGCATTACCAATTTTGCGGGTTACGATGACACCAGCGTGGTGGTCGGACAGGTTGCGATCGACCAAGCTGCTGAGGACGAGGTAGGCTCCCCCTTTGGCGTCGCCCTCTTGACGTGCACGGGAGAATTCCGCGTGCCGTGTCATGCTGAATTTCCGGGGTAAGCGCATGATAGGGGGGGTGGGTGGCTAGATAGGAACGGCAAACTGGCAATCTCTCTGCCATCTCACGCAGAATGGTTAAACGCAGAAACGGCCACCGAGTGGGTGGCCGTGTGACATGATGGGGTTAGCGCAGCCATGATCGATGTCATGCTTGTCATGCGGCACATACGTAGGAAAACCTACGTAGGGACTATGCCGCTTTGGTGTGTTGCTTGATGTGGCGCTTGAAGTGGATTTCTGCACCTTTGGGCAGAAGGCGCTTGCGGCCTTTTTGACGACGACGGCGAAGGCAATCGCGGCCAGCTTTAGTGCTCATGCGTGCGCGGAAGCCGTGTTGGCGTTTGCGGGTGCGCTTGGATGGTTGGAAAGTGCGTTTCATGGTGAAAGAAGTGGGTGGGTGATTAAGAATTTCGCGGTGGGCGGGCGGGCAAACTAGGGATTTTTCGCGTCTTGTCAACCCGCCATTCATAGGGAATCGCAATTTTCTTAAAAAAAAATTTCCTCGGGCGGGTAAAATTATGGTAGAAAGTCGTCACAAATGTCTATTTCTAGTTCAACTCCAGCTGCTGGCGCCCGTGACGTGAATGTCCGGGTGGAGCCGGCAACGATTGAGGATTTACCGGATCTTGTCCAATTGGTGGAAGAATTGATGGGGTTACAACACGATTTTATCCCCGATCGAGAGGCGCATACCCGCGGCATCGCTCTCATTCTCGAGCAGCCGAGCCGTGGCAGAATCTTTGTGTTGCGCAATGACGACCGGATATTTGGCATGGTGAACCTCCTGTTTACTATTTCTACGGCGGTGGGTGGCCTCGTCATCCTTTTGGAGGACTTTGTGATTCATCCAAATCATCGGGGGCTCGGGTATGGCACGATGCTGGTCGATTACGTCGCCGATTTTGCAAATAAGAAAAACTTTAAACGGATTACGCTCTTAGCCGACAAGGCAGGGTCCCATTCTCAGCATTTCTTTAAAAAAGTAGGTTTTGAAGACTCCCACATGATTCCGATGAGGAGGGTCATCGATTGATGATGGACCGCATTTTCCTCAGTCCGATGAGGTGACCGATGGGCGATTAGAAGAGGGAATCCTGTTCGAGGGAGATCGGAGATTTCTGAACGGAACTCGAGGTGATCTCGATCCAATCACTCGGTTGGTGTTGATGAGCACAACGGATGTCCACGTTGGGTAAACCCGATTGCGTGAGAGATTTTCCGATCGCTTGGGTCGCTATGTCTGGGCAATTGCAATCGGAACTCAGGTGGCATAACATCACGCATTTGAGTTTTTCGCAGGCAATTTCACCGAGGAGCTCGGCAGTTTGCTCGTTGGACAGGTGGCCATGGCGCGAGCAGATACGTTGTTTGGTCGACCAAGGACGCCGGGTATCCTGATCAAGCAGGGTTTGATCGTAGTTGGCTTCGATATAAATCGCGTCGCTGCCTCTGAGGTGCTCGCGCATGAGGTGGGTGACATGACCGACATCACTGACCATGCCGAGTTGCGTTTCTTGCCCAGTGACGACAAAGCCGACGGGTTCTGCGGCATCGTGTGGGATTTTGAAGGCCTGAATACTGAGGTCGCCGAGGTCAAATTGTTGACCACTCTGGAAAATCCGCCAAGAGATCGAACTTTTCATTTTATGGCTGAGGGCTTCACGGGTGCGGGCATTGGCATAGACCGAGAGGTCGCGCTTCCGCAGTAGAACGTCAACACCACGTGCGTGATCGCTGTGTTCGTGAGTCAGTAAGATGGCGTCGAGTTGATCTGGCACTACGCCGAGCATCTCCATGCGCAGGGTGAGTTGTTTGGCACTGAGTCCAGCATCGACGAGGATATGGGTATCGCCACAGCTCACCAAGGTGGCATTTCCTCCACTACCACTACCCAGAACTGCCATGCGTATCATCGGCGGTGATATAATGCATCCCACGTCGCATTTCAAGTATCGAGTCAGAATGTGAAGAGTCAGCCATCCTGATGTGACGCTTCAGGTGGCGGTTTTTTTGTCACGATATTGGGGAGGGTCATTGTGGCAAGCCGTGCGCGATCTGCATCACAATGGGGACGAAAAGCCGTCGAAATAGGTGAGACGAGAATGGATCGTGGCGCAACATTTGCGATCGATTACGCTCCTGCAACCCACCAATCATCTCATGCTGCGATAATGGCATCACGTCACGCTCGCCGAAATATTGGTCAGACATGGTGGATTTGACCTTGTTAAGCGGGACAACTTATACCAAATTCCGCCCATGAACATCACACAGATACTCCTTGGCTCGACGGCAGCCATGCTTCTGGTGGCCTTGATTCTTTCCTACAGTGCGATGAAGGGCGGCGAGGCCGAAGACGGTCGGAAACACACGGCCGTCGAGTTGATGCAAGAAAATGCACGCCTGCAGGCGGAGATTGACCGGTTACGCCGGGGTCTCCCTGTTGCGGGTTCCGTGAATGAGATTGATCCACCTGAGAGCATGTCCCAATCGAAGCTCAAGGAGATCGAAGAGCAAAACGCATTACTCCGTGAGCAGCTTGCTGAAGCGGATAAAAAGCGGAAGCAGGCGGAGGCTGAGACCCTTGCGATGAACGAGCGCCAGTCAGGAAAGTTGAACAAGGAGCAGCGGCGTGCGCGCCTCATTTCTCAAGCGATGCTGATGGCTCAGGTGAAGGAAGTTGCTGAGCAAGAGGGGATTTATGTCATCGTGCTGGATGTCAAGGTGCCTCAGGCCGTCCGCATGAACACCGAGCTCGCAGTCCGCCGTGGCACCGGCATTGTGGGTCGGCTTACCGTTTCTAACATCGATCAGGAGAATGTTTTTGCCGATCCACTTCCCGGGACATTCCCGAGTGGTAAGATTGATGTAAAAGTGGGTGACGAGCTGATTATCCCGCCGCTCTAGGCGCGTGAATGAAATCGGTAATACGTGATCGGAAATATAATCCTATGATGAGTCAGGGTGGACATTGGTTAGGATCGGTGCTTATCGGCTTGCCGCTCGTTATCGCGCCCCAGCGTGGACTAACAGGAGGAAAAGAAGCCGAGGCACCTGTGGGTGTGGTTCGTGGTGACGCGGTGGCAAACGACGCTGGCTACCTAACATTTTTCCTTGATAACGACCTCTTTGTCGGAACGGATGCCAATTACACCAATGGCGCTCGCATTTCTTATATCACCGAAGGGAAACCCGTTATCGATATCCCCCTGATCCAGAAATACCTGCACAGTCTGAGTGGTGACGGAGGAAGCGCATCATGGCTGCAAAAGATAGGAGACTTGGGGAAGGCGCAGGATGTCGAGTATAGTTATGGTTTTGCGCTGACACAGATGATGTTTACTCCCACGACGCGGACGAGCCTCACGCCGCCAGCCGGTGAGCGTCCTTATGCGGGATGGTTGGGGCTTGGCCTCTCCTTGCATGCGCGCAATGCCCATGCATTAAATTCCGTGGAGATTTCATTGGGCATGGTGGGTCCGCACGCCTATGCGAAGGAAGCGCAGGACTTGATCCATGATATTCGTGGTTTCGACAAATTCCAAGGGTGGGGCAGTCAGATCCCCGATGAATTCACCCTCAATGTCAATTTTAACCACCGCCGCCGCTGGTCGGCACTTTCCGATATTGAGTTGCCCATGCATCTTGAAATCGATGGATTTCATGAAACGGGTTATGCCCTTGGCAACTATCTCACTGCGGCCCATGCAGGATTGATGATACGTGTCGGGTGGAACCTGCCGGTTGAGTTTTCAGACCCACGCCTAAGCACCAGTGCGCATACCCAGAAACTCTACAGTGACGCGAGTGTGAACTCTACAAGGTGGTCGATTTATGCGCTCGCCGGGATACGTGTCGGCGGCATTCTCCATGACGTTACCTTGGACGGACCCGTTTTTAGAAATTTTGATACCGGAGTGGAAAAAGAACCCTGGGTCGGTGAAATCTATGCTGGCTTCGGCGTGCGTTACCAAAACTGGGAGTTTGGATACGTCCACACCTACCGGAGTAAACGCTTCGAGACCCAGGAAAAGGAGCACTCGTTTGGATCGATCGCTATCAGGACGCGATTTTAACTCATTGAAGCGATGAAAAAAATCACGCTGGTATCGTGCGTTTTGCTTTGGGCTCATGCTGGCACCCTACCGGTGATGGCGGCAAAAACGAGTTATACCAGCAATGGGGTGACCTACCACCGGCCCGCCACTCTAGCAGCCAAAGACATCACGGGATTCAGAAAGCTATCCAAGGTCCGGCAAGAGGTCATCGCCGCAGCCTTGACGACCGCTAGGAAACATCGCTGGCTCAAGTATCGATTTGGTGCTGCGAATCCGTCGGCAGGTGGGTTTGACTGCTCGGGTGCGATGTATTATGTGCTGCGCAACTCTGGCTACCGGCCACCACGTACATCTGCCCAGCAATACATCTGGGTGCGTGACTCACGTCAAATCACCCACGTCGCGGGCCGTCCGCAGTCGCTGGATGACAAAGCCTTCAACAAACTCACGTCGGGGGATCTCATTTTTTGGAGTGGCACCTACGCCCCGACCGATGGGCGCATGGTTAAAATCACCCATGTTTCACTTTACCTAGGACAGGAGAAGGACGGGCGGCATGTCATGATCGGCGCATCCAAGGGACGAAGTTATCGGGGGAAAAAGGGTGACGGCTATGGCGTTTACGATTTCAACCTGCCCCGTAAGGGTAGCAAATCACGCTTGGTCGGTTATGGACCACCACCAAGGCTGTGACAGACGGAAATTCGTGTTGCAAGAAAATCAGGTCGACCCAGGATGATAGCAATACTTATGAAAAACACGATTTCACGATGCCTCGCCAGCTTATGCCTGATGACCACTGCCGGTGTGCAGGTAGCTACAGCGAGCGAACTTAAAGGAGCGCAAGCATCATCCACCCCGAATGTTGTTATCATCTACAGCGATGACGTCGGCTTTGGTGATCTTGGCGCCTACGGGTCGAAACTCATCCCAACCCCCCATCTCGACGAACTTGCGGCCGAGGGTCTGAAGTTTACCGACGGTCATTGCTCGGCAGCCACCTGCACGCCATCACGCTTTTCGATGCTGACAGGTATTCATGGATTCCGCCACGGCGTCAGAATCCTCGCGCCGAATGCACCGATGGCGATTAAGCCCGAAATGTTTACCCTTCCGCGGATGTTTAAAAAGGCGGGATACGAGACGGCCGTCATCGGCAAGTGGCACCTTGGCATCGGAGATGGTAAGACCGCCGTCGATTGGAATGCGGACGTCAAACCTGGCCCGCTGGAGATCGGGTTTGATTACTCCTTTCTTTTGCCCTCCACCAACGACCGCGTTCCGTGTGTCTATCTGGAAAACTACCGTGTGCGTAACCTCGACCCGAAGGACCCGCTCTATGTGTCCCCAAAAGCCCCCAAGGGATTTCAAGGCACCGTTTACCCCGACGGAACCAAAGACCGCTCCGCAATGACATACTACCCAAGCACCCATGGGCATAATAACTCTGTGATCAATGGCATTGGGCGCATCGGCTATATGTGGGGTGGTAAATCAGCCCTTTGGAATGACGAGACGATGGCGGATGAGTTTGTCAATCAGGCAAAAAAATACCTCTCCACCCGTAAAAAAAATCAACCGTTTTTCCTCTACTGGGCCGCCGCTGACATTCACGTGCCACGTGCACCCAACCCACGCTTTAAAGGAAAATCTAAACTCTCCTTCCGAGGTGATGCCATGGTCCAGCTTGACTGGTGTGCTGGCGAGATTCTCAAGTCCCTTGAGGATAATGGTCTTGCAGAAAATACCATCGTCATTTTCTCAAGCGACAACGGCCCGGTTTACGATGACGGCTACGAGGATGGCACGACGGTGCATACATCCACCAAGGAGACCGACCGTGGCCATGATGGTTCTGGTGTTTACCGTGGCGGAAAATACCAGATCTATGAGGGCGGCACCCGGGTCCCATTCATCATCCGCTGGCCTGGAAAAATCCAACCAGGCACCACCAGGGCACTTTTCAGTCAGATCGATTTATTGGCCACGTTTGCCGACCTCCTTGGCGTCAAACTTACCGACGACCAAGGGATTGATAGTCGCAACATGTTGCCGGCACTGCTCGGAACCGATCCAACGGGCCTCCCATTTATGATCCAGGAAGCCCGGGGTGTCGCCTTGCGTCAAGGCCCATGGAAATACATTAAGCCGAATCAAAAGAAGAAAAACGGTCGCGCAAAGGCTCAACTCTACAACCTCGACTCCGATGTCGGTGAGAGGAATAACATCATCGCACAACACGCCGAGCGTGCCCAATCCATGAGCCAGCTCTTGGATCACATGGTCAAAGATTCCAAAGGTGTTCGTCAGGCAGTGGGTAAACAAGCGCCCTGAAATGATTGCCTCGTGACCTTTTCTGATCAAAAATAGTCTGAGTAGGTTTCGTGCTTTCCGCAGCGCTGTTACCTATGGCACTGGCTACCTTGGATCACGCTGCGTGCTGTGAGTTCGCGGTCGAGATGGTTTTGCACAGCCGCTTTGGGCAAGTTCCAGTCGGGTGCAATGAGGAGTTCTTTGTCCGCCACGCCGAAGAGTCGTTGGACGACAATATCGGGTCGCAGCCGAGGGAGAAAATCCGCGAGAAAATCTGTGTAGCGGTCGAGGTCAAAAACGGGGAAGGGATTTTTTTGGTATTGGGCGCCAAGGATGGATCCTTTGACGATGTGAAGGTGGTGTAATTTGATAAATCCGATCGCCGAGTGGCGGTTGATCTCGTCGGCATAGGCGAGCATTTGGTCGCGCGATTCCCAAGGAAATCCCAAGATGACGTGCACACAGAGATGCAGCGGTGAGTCGCTCAGAGAGTCAAGCAGTCGGACAAGCTCGGCGTGACTACAGCCACGGTTGATTTTTCTCAGAGTATCTTCGTGGATCGACTCCATACCAAGTTCGAGGTCCACATCGAGGTGGTCGGTGTAGCTCTCGAGCAGGGCGATTTTGGCGGGATTGAGGCAATCGGGTCGGGTGCCGACGGCGAGCCCAACCGTGTCGTCGGGGCAGGTGGCGAGCGCGTCATCATAGAGTGATTGAAGTTGTTCGACTGGGGCGTAGGTATTTGTGTTAGGCTGGAAATAGACGATGAATTTTTCAGCGCCGAAGCGTCCCCGTGCTCTGGCCATACTGGCGAGGAGTTGTTGTGGGATGGTATCGAGTGAGCGCGTGAGTGTGGGGGTAAACGAATCGACATTGCAGTAGGTGCAGCCGCCATATCCCTTGGTGCCATCGCGGTTTGGGCAGGTGAAGCCGGCATCGGCGATGACCTTATACACTTTTTGTCCATCGAACTTTTTACGTAGCCATGGGCCGTAGGCGTTGTAATAGGGTAACGGGTTTTGGTTGTTAGGCGTGGGCACGGATTGGCAGGGGGTCAATGTGGTTATGGATAGCAGAAAGCCTGATGGATGACTACCTCTTCCATGCAAAAGGGCGATGGAAAAAGGGCAGAAGCAAGAGGCCGAAGAGGAGGTAAGCGATGAGATGGACCGTGACGAGATACCATGGATGGGGCCCCATGTAGTCGAAAAGAGTGGGCACGCCTGGCTTGCTATTGAGGAAACCATAGTTGGTCGAGAGCAGGGCGTTGAGGACGATGACAATAGCCATATAGGACCAGCTCCAGATGAGAATCCGTTTGAAGGCACCCTTTTCGGGTCGTAGCTTAAGGCCAAAGACGAGGAGCAGCCCCGCCACGGGCACCCCACCATGCTGGAGGAAAAAGGCGTAGTATTCGGGTGCATCCCAGCTAAAATAGAGGGTTGGTGTGATCAGCCCTTGGAAGGTGCCAGCGACCCCCCAGAGGTAGCCGACCTCGGCCAGCCTTTGGCTCCGTTTAAACAAGGCGACGGCCAGCACGATGGCCACCACGTCACAGAGGTAAAACGGGTAGGAGTTTTGGTGCATGATCTCAAGTGCCTGCGCCGTCGATCCACCTGGCTCATAGGCATAACGCAGCCAGTTGGTGAGTGGGTCCGCCAGCACACTGAGGAGCAACAGCACGCCGAGGCTCACCTCCGCCCGCCGTTTTATTTTTTCAGAGGCGCTGGATCGAGCCAGCATGACGAGACCTATCGCAGCGCCGGCTGTGACCGCCAGCGCGGTGCAATGCGCTACGCCGAAAGCTGTGAATACTCTGCTGTCCATGAGGAAAAGATGGGTGATAGCTTAGCTGACGCATGGGGGTCTGCACACCCCAAAAAAACGCCCGTTATCCGAAGATAACGGGCGCTGATGAATCGATCGATTGATGGGGGATTAGAACGACAGGCTGATCTCGGCAGATGCGCGAGTGATGTCAACCTGTGATCCATCGCCTTCGAGGTGCGCGGCCTTGAGCAGGAGCGTGGCATTGTCACAGATCTTACGGGTGGCAACGTAGTCAACTTCCCATCCGAGTTCGGTGCCACCGCTTTCGGTGCTGAAGTTGTGCACGGTCAGGGTGTGGTTGAAGCCAAGTGCCTTGGTGCCGACCCATGCAAAGTAATCGACGAGGCCGGCGGCTGGGGTGGTCAGGTAGGCATCGGCGAAGCCGTTGAACTTATGGTTGGTGCCGAGGGGCATCCGGAAGCTGTTGGATCCATCGCTGGTCATGACCTCGAAGCCTGCGCCGTAGTGGCAGACGTCTTGTTTGACCCCGATCTGGCCGCGGTAGTAATACTCCTGGTAGTCAGCCATGTTGTTTCCTGCGTCATTTTGGACGGCGGCGGTGAGCAGGTAGTTCAGGCTTCCCTTTTCCCCCTGAAGCTCGAGGCCGTAGGTGTCGGTGGAGTTGGCTGACGAGTTATCAAACTCGAGCAGGTAAGCAAATGCGCGCACGGTGTGGTCGTCAATCCCCGTGTATTCAGTGTGGATGAGGTGGCTTTCCCCAGACCAGTAGTCGAGCCCCTGTGCTGGCGTCTGGTCGCCGAAGATGCGGTTGACCTGATCGACGTAGGCGTAGGTAAACTTCAGGTGATCGATGGTGTTGTTTTCGACCACGACGGCATCGAATGTTTGGTCGTTTTGGCGCCAGCCGACAGCTCCGATGAAGCGTTGGTCAGCGAAGTTGATGTATTGGCGACCAACAGTGATGGTGGTATCGATGGCATCGATCTCGTAGGAGAGTTGGAGGCGATTGAGTTCCAAGTTATCGGGATCAGCGATGACGGCTCTGCCGTTGTTGGTAAACCCGGGGAAAGGGGTGTATTTGTCTTTGTCAGTCAGAATGACCGTGGTTTCACCCTCCGCGAGAAATTTGAAGCCGCTAATGGAGTCGGTTTTGATCCCGAAGCGAGCCCTGAGAGAGCCGACGTTGGCATCATCGTAGCCGTCGATGTCGGCAAACTCGTAGCGTAGGCGCGCCGTTCCAAAGAGATGGATGCTATCGAGAATGGAGCGACTGGCATCCGGTGCGGAGCAGCTTGGTGTGGTTGCGGGTCCTGCCACGCCTGAGAGGGTGGAGGCTGTGATCATGGCGAGAGCCAATGCGGTTTTATGTGGTGTGTTCATGGTTGGTTGATGGATGTGATAGCATGCAGAATGAAGCTGAAAAGAATGAAACAATAATATTTCTTTATTTAGTTATTGCCAATAAGAATGGACGTTGAATAGTTGGGCTATCGGGATGTCCTACAACGATTTGTAGGGTCAGGCTCGTGCAAGACAAGAAAGGAAGGGACAGTGCAGATAGGAAAAACAGCGCAGAATGCGATCGCGGCGATGAGTTATCTGGCCGAGTGTTATCGAGATGAATTGGGACCCGTGAGTTCGCAGTCGGTCGCGGACGCTCGGGGTTTATCCAAGCCGCTGGCAGCGAAAATACTGACCAAGTTATCGCAAATAGACATTGTCCGCGGGTCGACGGGCCCTGGTGGCGGCTATGAGTTGGCGAAGGATCCGGCTAACATCAGCTTACTGGAAGTCGTTTCCTGCTTTGAGTTACAAAACAAGGTGCTGACGTGTCCGTTTGGTGAAGACTGGTGTGGTAATCAGGCGCCGTGTCCATTACACGATGAGATTGTAACCTTGATGGATGACCTTGAGCGGTTTTTGGTAGAGAATAATTTTGGTGGGTTTGCATCACCCAGTTGCTCGTCCAAGTGGGTGGATCAGGAAGACAAATAAACATTTGTCTTGTCATGCGGGGTTGTCGGCCTTGAATACGGCAGTTGGACGTTAAATCACGTCCTATTCTAAACCTAAAAATACAATGATAAAAGAATTCAGAGAATTCCTAATTAAAGGAAACGCGTTTGATATGGCAGTGGGCATCATCCTCGGTGGTGCCTTTGGTCTGGTCGTTAAATCCCTTGTCTCCAACATCATGATGCCATTGATCGGTGGCCTCCTGAACCTTCCTGACTTTAGTCAGATGTATCATGCCATGGACGGTAAGGTTTATGAGACATTGGAAGCCGCGCAAAAAGCTGGCCCGACCGTGGCTCACGGTGTCTTTATCAACAATACCATCAACCTCGTGATTGTTGGTTTGGCTCTCTTTGTGATGGTCAAGTATATGGAAAAAGCCGCCAAGAAAAAGGAGGAGGAAGAAAAAGCACCCGCTGCTCCACCGAAACAGGAGGTATTACTGGAGGAAATCCGAGATTTACTGAAGAAGTAGTCTCAAATCCCATCCAAAATTTCGAGAGGCGGCCTGTTTGATCCAAACAGGCCGTCTTGCATGATGGGTCCACGTCATCGAGCGTGAGTGAGATGCGGGTGTCATGCTTGCGGGATATGCTGCGATGGGAGCTGTTGCCTGTTCCTTCTGAAGTTCAGAATGATCAAGGTGATGAAGGCGATCACGACCAGTGAGATCGAGATGAGAACGCCCTCTAACATCGTTGTGGCATAGGGGGTAAAAAAATCCTGGCCGAAGGAATCCTCCGAGAAGGTGCCGTTTGTGCCAAATCTTGAGATTGCGTTGATGCCGAGGAAAACGAGGACGATGGCGGCATAACCAAACCAAAAATCGGGGACAAAAAATAGACTGGATGGAGGATTACCAAGTGATGCAGCATCCTGCCCCACGAGTGGGATGAGTAGGGGAAGTGAGGCGAGTGAGATGATCATGCGGATTCGGGTGCCGAGCTTGATGGAGCGGCCGATCAGGCCGGTGTGGACTTTGCCATAAATCGAGGTGGAAGTCAGAAAGGCGTAGCCAAAAACAAAGGTGGCTATCCCACAAAGCATCGCGAGCACCGCTTGCGGGCTGTTGAACTGGATGAGCGCGATACAAAAACTCGGCAGAGCGGTGAGTCCGCAGTGAAGTGACCAAAAGCGTAGCTGGCTGACAAAGGTGTTTGTCCTGCTGAGGGTTGGAGGGTGACCAATGGTCTGAGCTTGCATGGATTACGGGGTGTTCGGGTTCCCGATCTGGCGGAGAAGATTCAGTGCTGGTTGATAATTGCGGTCGATGCCGAGCACGGTCCGGCAGGCCTCGAAGGCTGCCATCTTCTGCCCTTGGCGCAGGTGGAGTGTGGCGCGCGCATACGGGTAGTCAGGGGATTGCGGGTTAATTTCTTCGGCCCTGCGGAGAGCATCGATAGCGTTGATGACCTTATTTTGGCCCGCGAGCAGGAGACCGAGGTTATACCATGCGCGGTGGTGGCGTGGGTCGAGTTTGATGGCCTTGCGAAGCAGTAGCTCGGTTTGATCCTTTTGATCGAGTTCAGCATAGGTGAGCGCCATAAGATACGGGTAGCGCGCGTTATCGGGATCGAGGCTGACCGCTATCTTGAGCTGATCGAGTGCTTCCTTTGGTTTTTTAAGTTGCCCTAACAGTATGGCGTAATACTCGTGAGTGCCAGCGGATGTTTGATCGAGCGCGACGGCTTTTTTCATCCATTGTTCTGCTTCAAGGTAGTTGCCTGCCTCGGATTCAAGTTGGACCATGCGCATGGCGCCGGACGGTTGGTCGGAAGTGAATGCGATGCTGGTTTTAAGCTCGTCGAGGATCGCGGATTGTTCAGAGAGGTGGGTGCGCCATGTCCATGCTGCGGCCATACGGACCTCTTTGACGGGGTCTTGGAGCAGCGGTTCGATCCACGGGCCGTTGCCTTGGCTGAACTCGAGGATCATGCAGGCGGCGGAACGAACGATCGACTCCTTGTGGCTGACGCCAACGCGGCCGAGGTACTGGACGCGTGGATCGGTGGCCCATGGTTGTAGAATTTGGATCAGCGAGGCTTGCCAGTAGGGGTTGGGTTCCTGGGCGTGGGCGGCGAGCAGGGCATCGACGCTGCCGGGTTGCCCATTGTAGGCGGAGGAAATGGCACGGGTGCGTGCGCGTTGACGCTGGCGCTCGGGGGTGTGCATTTTTTCACCATACCATTCTTGAGTCCACTTGACCGCCCAGTCGGCATCTTGATCTGTATGGCATTTATTACAGGCATTGGGGATGCCGTGCTCCTTGGTCATCTGTGGGTCGGGAACATGGAACCCGTGGTCGCGGCGTGGGTCACGGCCCATGTAGGTGGTATTGGTCATGTGGCATTCGACACATGCGTTTCCTGTGCTATCGGCCTTGTGGTGGGTGTGGGTGGCGGGGTCGATGATGCTGGCACCATCGATCCGACCATTGGTGCCGCCGGCGTGGCAAGACATACACAGGGTGTTGTTTTCGAGTGGCAGCTTGAGTTGGGTGGTGTGTGGGTCATGGCAATCGGTGCAGCGCACGCCCTTGTGTCCCATGTTACTGATGCGCAGGGAGGTCCAGACGTAGTCCTCGTCGCGGATCTGCCCATCAGCGTAATACAGGTGGGGCAGGGTGGGAAGTTGGAGCTGATAGTGGTCGCCATACGTATCGCCGATATGAAAGTGGTCGTCAAACTCACCGCGTCGGCTGTGGCAGGTGGCGCAGTTATCGAAAATGCGGTCGGGGTGGTTTTTTTTGAGTGATTTGTGTTTGGCGACGTCGATGAGGCAGCCTGTTTTGGTATCGGCGTGTTCGGTGATATGTCCGTGGCACTGGGTGCAGCCAACGCCCATTTCGTTCCAGTGGGAGTCATAGGTATCGGATTTGAGATCATAATTTTTTCGATAGTCGGTCATGTGGCACCACGCGCACTGGGTGTTCCATGTCATGCCGCGGCCGGTCCAGTGGCCCCAGTCGAGCTCGGTGCGTCGGTCGCCGCTAAAGACATCGAACCATTCTTTTTTGGCGGGGTCCCATGCGGCGCTGGGTGTTTGCCATCGTCCACCGTTGGCAGAAACGAGGTACTGAATGAGCGGTTTGATGCCGATGACCATGCCGGCGTGGTGTGATTTTTCGTTGGCGGTGACGGTCAGTGTATCTGCATCACGGGTGAACGACCAATTTTCGGATGGGGTGGTGAATTTTTGGCCTGAGAATGGTTCGCTATCGAGTGCGAGATCAAGCCGTCGGTTCGCCTGCCCGTGGTCGGACGCTTGCCAGTGGTGGTGGATCTCCTTGTGGCATTCCTGACATCGTTGGGAAAGGGCATTTTGGCCGGGGAGTCGGGCGAGGCTCGCGTGAAGTTCGGGATGTGACCCGCCAGATGTCTGCTCTGTCGGCAGTGCGTCGGTCGAGCTATTGCCACCGCCATCGGGGCTCGGTTTTTGCTCATTGCAGCTGCAGATGGCGACGGCCAAAACGAGTGAAAGGATGCGTTGGATGGGAGGCATAGGTATCGAGTTACTGGTTTGGGATACGCATCTCGAGCATGACGAGGTTGGAGGCGTTGAAGAGGGCGTGGATGGAAATAGGTGCCCATAGCGAGCCTGTCAGTTCGTAGGCTAGGGTGAGGATAAGCGCGAGCAGGAAAAGGGGAAGCAGCGCGTTGATGTTAAAATGCACCACGGCGAAGAGGAGCGACGAGAAAGCAGCGGCGAAAAAGCGGTCGGTGAATCGTTTGGTGGCCGCGTAGATGTAGCCACGGAAGACAATCTCCTCAACGAGTGGGGCGACGACGCACACACTCAAACCGATTAAAAGCCGAATGGTGCCGGCGCTGGTTTCTTTATAGATACGCACGGTTTCTTGTTCCTTGGAATCATCTCCGAAAATCTCTTTCAGGAAATCCATGTATCCGGAGTCTTCCACGATGAAGAAGAAGAGGTAGGTGAGGATCACCCCCATCGGGGCGATAACGATGAGGTAGCGGGCATTTTTCCATCGTAAGCCGAAGAACTCGACGATGTTCATGTTGCGGAACATGAGCAGAGCCATGACGATGATGCCGGGCACGATCTGTGAGATAATCTGTGCCGCAAGGATTGGTGGTGTGATTTTAATCTCCCTGACGGTGCCATCCGGGTTGAGCTCGGGCGGGGATTGGGCAGCGATCAGATAGGTGCCGTAGATGGAGAGGAACAGTGCAATGCCTAGGAGGTCGGCGCGATTAAGAAATTCGGTCCGTATCTTTCCGTGCCGGTGCCCACTGAGGTGGGGTGCCTTTTTACGTATTTGCGCGTAGGCGGGGACGGCACATACCATGGCGACGACACATAGGATGAAGGTCGAGGTAAAAACGGCGTCTGAGGTCATAGGCATCGGGTCGGCCAGCAGTGTAGGGAAATTGAGAAAAGTTTGAAGTTTGAAGTTTGGCAGTTTCTGTGTGTGATCGGGGCATGTCAGAAACGATTAGCCACCGCTTGATTGATGCGGCTCAGGAATTGATCGCAGAGCTTAAACCGCTGCGTTTTAAAGCTCCTGTCAGCCATGTCTATCTGCCCACGGAGTATGCCTGGGATAGGCACCGTGAGTATCTGGAGAGATTCGGGGGTGGCGCGGCTGCGGCAGGAGGCAAAAAACGTGTCTTGATGCTCGGCATGAACCCAGGGCCGTGGGGCATGGCTCAGACGGGAGTGCCCTTTGGGGAAATTCCGGCCGTACGCGATTGGATGGGGATATCGGGTCCTGTGGATCGACCTGAAAACGAGCATCCGAAGCGTCCGATTGAGGGTTTTGATTGCACCCGCTCCGAGGTGAGTGGTCGGCGTCTCTGGGGGTTGTTTTCCAGCAAATTTCCGATGCCGGAAGCCTTTTTTGAGCGTCATTTTGTGGCTAATTATTGTCCCTTGGTCTGGATGGGAGAGACGGGGAAAAACATCACACCCGATAAGCTGCCAAAATCTGAGATGGAGCCCGTGGAGCGCGCATGCCGCAAGCATCTCGCCGCCGTGATTGCGGCAACCGAGCCAGAGTGGCTTATCGGTGTAGGTGCCTATGCGGAGAAAAAACTCATCGAGACGGTGCGTGAGTTCTTTCCCAATCAAGTAATTCGCACCGGTAAAATCCTCCATCCATCGCCCGCGTCACCTCTCGCTAATCGTGGTTGGGAACCCCAAGCCGAGAGGCAGCTGGTGGAGATGGGGGTGTGGCGATAAGCCAGCGGCCGCCGTCCGCCCGGTGGGGCCGATCGGCCAGTGTGAGTTTTTAATACCCTTTTTCCTCGATGAAATCGGCAACCCACTCGATGCCATACTCGCCGTTGATGAAGTCGGGGTGGTCGATGATTTCCTGTTGGAATGGGATGGTGGTTTTGACGCCTTCGATCTTAAATTCGGAGAGGGCACGCTTCATCCGGTGGATGGCAATCTCGCGCGTGGCCGCGGTGACGATGAGCTTCGCGATCATCGAGTCGTAGTGCGGTGGCACGCTGTAACCCGAGTAAACGTGGGTATCCACCCGCACGCCTTTGCCGCCAGGTGTGTACCAGAGATTGATGGTTCCGGGGCTTGGGCAGAAATTATTGTAGGGGTCCTCGGCATTGATGCGGCACTCGATGGAATGGCCACGGGGCATGGCATTGAGGACGTGGTGCGACAGCGGCTCGCCGGCGGCGACACGGATTTGCTCCTTGATGAGTTCGCAGCCCATGACCTCTTCCGTCACGGGATGTTCCACCTGGATGCGCGTGTTCATCTCCATGAAGTAGAAATTTTCTGCCTTTTCATCGACGAGGTATTCGATGGTGCCTGCATTTTCGTATCCGATGGAGGAGATCAGGCTGACTGACGCCTCGGCCATACGTTGGCGGAGGTCGACGGAAATGAGAGGAGACGGGCACTCCTCGATGATTTTCTGGTTGCGACGCTGCATCGAGCAGTCGCGCTCACCGAGCTGGACGAAGTTTCCGTGGGTATCACCGATGACCTGAATCTCGATGTGGTGCGGCTTCAGCACGAGCTTCTCCAGATAGCAGTCGCCATTGCTAAAACAGGCGATTGCCTCTTGGCTCGCCTGGTTATACATCTCAATGAATTCGTCCTCGCTAGCGCATGGGCGCATGCCGCGGCCACCCCCACCGGCGGTGGCTTTGATCATGACGGGGAAACCGATTTCTTTGGCGAGTTCCAGCCCGTGTTCGGCGGATTTGAGCATGCCATCGGACCCTGGGGTGACGGGGACGCCATTGGCCACGGCGGTGGCGCGGGCGGTGTTTTTGTCACCCATTTTACGGATCACGTCGGCGGACGGTCCAATAAACTTGATGTTGCAGCTGTCGCAGATTTCGACGAAGCGTGCATTTTCTGAAAGGAACCCATACCCTGGATGGATGGCGTCGGCTCCTGTGATTTCAGCCGCGGCTATGATGCGGTCGGGCTTCAGATAGCTATCTTTACTCGGACCCGGGCCGATGCAGACGGCTTCGTCAGCAAGCTGGACGTGCATGGAATCGACGTCAGCCTCTGAGTAGACGGCGACGGATTCGACACCGAGTTCACGGCAGGCGCGGATGATACGGAGGGCAATTTCGCCCCGGTTGGCGACAAGAACTTTGTTAAACATGAATCAAAGGGAAATGGGCTAAGCGACAAGAAATCGGGCCTAAAAAGCCGCTATTGGAGGCGGAAGAGGGTGTCGCCAAACTGAACGGGCTCGCCGTCTTTGGCCACGATGGCACTGACAGTGCCGGAGGTTTCCGCCTTGATCTCGTTCATGACCTTCATGGCCTCGATGATACAGAGTGTCTGGCCCTCGCTGACGGTGTCACCCACGGAGATAAAGGCAGGAGTCTCGGGGGAGGATGCGGAATAGAAGGTGCCTACCATGGGAGCGGTGATCTCATCACCTGCAGGGGCATCAGGGGCGGCGGCGGGCGCAGCACCTCCGGCAGCTGGCGCGGCGGCAGGGGCGGCGACCTGAGCTGGCTGGGCAACTTGCACGAGTTCAGCTCCTTTTTTGAGCTTCAGATTCACCCCCTCTTCTTCGAGGTGAAAATAAGTGAGCTCGTGCTCGTTCATGAGTTCGACGATTTTACGAATTTCCTTATGATCCACGGTATTGATAGTTAGTTGTGATCAGGCTCGCCGGGTGACTTCCCGCACGCCTGTGATGGGGTGAATACTACGCGCCACGGGTATGACGCGTCAAGCCATTGGTTTCCAACAGGGATTTCGTCGCATTGCGCCAAATACAATGACACCAGTATGTCTTCATGATGATTGAAGCTGAACGGAGTTTCAATCCGCGCCCCCCGTGCGGGGGGCGATATATGCTTTCGATCTTGCTGCCGCTGTTGGATTTGTTTCAATCCGCGCCCCCCGTGCGGGGGGCGATGGGCAAATCATCACTGTTCTTGTCGATTATACACGTTTCAATCCGCGCCCCCCGTGCGGGGGGCGATCATGCCGCCGCCGCGATCTACGCCGTAACCGTCGGTTTCAATCCGCGCCCCCCGTGCGGGGGGCGATTGGAGTGCCGAGTCCCCTCAGACATACGCTCTATGTTTCAATCCGCGCCCCCCGTGCGGGGGGCGATGGGACGAGAGCGACCCGACCAAGGACATCGACGGGTTTCAATCCGCGCCCCCCGTGCGGGGGGCGATCGTGGCCTACATCCTGTCACAAGGCGGCGAGGTGGTTTCAATCCGCGCCCCCCGTGCGGGGGGCGATGGCGCAAGGATTTATACAAGGATTTATAAAGGTTGCGAGCGGTAATTCCGCGAACCTAGTTTTTAGAAGTGACAAAGAGCTGATGACTTGTTGAAAAAGACCGCGACCGCTTTGGGTTCGCGCGGGGCTAGAGGATAAGTGGTTTATTGATGTTGTAGTCATCATTTTTTCCATAGTGCTCAACCTTTCGCTCCCAATTTTTTCCGAGGTGATAGATTCTGACACTGTCGTATTCAGAGTCCATAATAGAAAGAAGTTTCCCTTTAAATTCTACAAACTGAGATGGATCACATAGGCATTCAAAAACAGAATTTTGCACACGTTGCCCATAGTCAAGGCAGGTTTTTGCGATACGTCGTAGTCGGCGGCGCCCTGCTTGATCGATTGTGGAAACATCGTAGGCAATAAGGAGATACATTATGGGGATTGGTTATGAAGTTTATTTCCAAATGAAGGCTGGATAGGTATCGTGATCGCCGCGTAGATGCCGAGCAAGCAGCCTTGCTTGGATGTGGGGGACTAGGCCCATTGTCATTTTTTCCTGTAAGAAGGGGTGAACGATTTCATCTTGTTTTCGTTCCTGCCAGGCGGTGAGGACTTTTTTTAGGGAATCATCCTTGAGTTGAGTAGCACCGTTTTCTTTTTGATCAAAATCTTGGATACCTAGTTGTTGGCGGTTGATGAGTGAGAGGGCTAGTCTATCTGCAAGCACAGGCCGGAATTCTTCCATGAGGTCGTGGGCTAGGGATGCACGGCCTGGTCGGACTCGGTGTAGAAATCCGCATTGTGGATCTAGCCCTACGGATTCGCATGCTGACCGGATATCGTGTGCGAGGAGGACGTAGAGGAAGGAGAGCAGTGCGTTGACGGGATCGAGCGGTGGACGTTTTGACCGGCCGTTAAATTGGAAAACTGGTTTTGTGATGAGATGGTTGAAATTGGCGAAGTAGGTAGCGGCGCAGTCACCTTCTATCCCACGTAGGGAGTCGAGGCTGGTGCAGCGTGAAATCATGGTGATACGTTGGGCAATGGTGTCTGAGCATTGTCTAAGTTTATCAGCGCGTATAGGGTCTTTGTCACCATGGTCGCGTGAGGCTCGGAGGAGCACGGTGCGGGTGTTCGCGAGTTTAGCGGTGATGCAGTTAGCGGCGATGGCAAGAGCGGCGGGCTCGTGATCAGCGCGGTGGTATTGTTCACGACGCAGGAGTATACTACCTGATTGTGGACCATGAGAGCTGGCGAGGAATTTACCGTAGGGATTATGAAAAGAGAGTGCGACGTTAGCCTGAGCGCATGCGTGCATGAGTTGGGCAGAGGCAGAGATGTCCCAGCCGTAGCAGGCAATACCTTCTAGGTTGTGCAGGGGGACGCGCAGTTTGGTCTCTTTTTCGTGGCGGATCGCAATGGCTGCGCCGTCTTTTTTGAGGTAAGCTCCTTCGAGGGTTACGAAGAGGGTGTTTAAATGCTGGCGCATTAATTTGTGATTAGAGATTGGGGATTTGTGACTGAAACCATGCTTCTGCGCCTCGTTTTAGGCGCAGTGATTTAGGTTGGCATATTTCGATCAACGAGCAGGCATCACATTGTTGGGCGGCGTATGTAGACTGCGGCGTGATACCCTCAGAAATAAGTGAATGGAGTCGCTTGGCTGTGGATATGGTTAGATCGCGCAATGCGGTATCGATGGCGATAGGTGTCCGGCGCCTTCTTTTGCCATAAAAGAGAAAGGCTTCTGGGATTGGAATACCTGACATTTCCTCCAGACAGATGGCTTGAGCACAGAGCTGGACTTCATCTGCGGAGTGTGCCTTGGGTTTCCCTCGTTTGTATTCGATTGGGATAATGGTTCCGTTTTGGTGGAATTCGACCACATCACACTGCCCAGAGATGCCGAGGGTTTGTGAACTTACAGGCAGAGAGTGGGTAATGCGGATGCCAGGGCGTGATTCGTCAGGTGCATCGTGGGCACGGGCGTGCATCAGGTTGCCTTCAGCGGTGAATCGATTTTCCGCCCATGCTTGCTCTAGATGGATGAGGGCACACTGGCGCGGGCAATAGAGGTAATGCTGGAGGGCGGAGAGGGGGAGCAAGGCGTCTTCGGAGAAGACGCCTTGCCGAGGGTTTGACGCAGGTTTGAGCATTACTTGGTTATATCCGTTCGATGATCTCGATGCCCTTGTCGACGCAGAACTTCTTGAGCTCGTCGGGGACGTTGACGGTGTAATCATTGAAGGAGCGCGGGACTTCGATGCCTTCCTTTTTTTGGATGGTTACACCCTCGAGGAGCTTGGCACTTGGGGCTTTACCGAGTTGGTTTTTGTGTTTGAAAACGATGAGGGCACGTGGGTTCATGCTGCCAGCAGGGCGGGCCGCTGACTGGTCGAACTGGAAAGCATTTTCGAGGGCTGTGAAGAGAAGCGCCAGGTCGTCTTCGGAGAAACCTGTTTGTTCTGCGAGGAATGGATTGATGAATCCTTGGGCTTTGTAGAGACCGTAGGGGATGGTAAATTTTCGGCCCATGGTGCGTTCTTTTTCAATGTCTTTTTCATCGGTGACAGAAGTGCGTGTAATCGCGTGTTCAGCAGCGACGATGGGATCGATTGAACTGGCGAAAGATAGCTGTGCTGGCCCGCGAACTTGTCCGCAGTTGACCTTGGTTGACATGACGGCTCCAAAGGTGCGAACGTCGTAGAAATTCTGACACATCCATTCACGAGCTTTGTCTTTTTCCGCACGTTTGGCCTTTTTGGGATCGCCGAGATCAAGGGCTTTGTAGGCTTCCTCATGTTGAAGGTTATGCACTGCAAATTCTTTGAAATAGATACGCTTTTCGGGCTGAGTGGTTTCGACAAAATTGCGTACTTTGCGTTTCAGACAAACGTCGGTGACGAGGCCGTGGCCAGTTTCTGCGTCAATACGCGGTAGGTTTCCTGCATCGGGGTCGCCGTTTGGGTTGGCGTTGGTGCAGTCGAATATATAGAGGAAATCGTATCGGTTATTCATGGTCTTATTTTTATTAGTTGTTAATGTTTGCTTGGGATTAGGATTCGGTTGTTGTTTCTTTTTTAGTGTAGAAGTCTTTGTTTTGGTGGTAGTAGCCGATGGCGAAGAGGCCTTGGGCTTTGAGATTGAGGCGTGTGGGAAAATCTTGGAGATCGCTCATGATATTTTGCAGTAGGCGTTCACGGTTAACTTTGTGACCACCTTCCAGCTTGGCGAGATGGTGTTGATAGGTGCGGAGGATACGCGGGAAGACACTGGCGGGAGTGGCTGACGCGCTGCTGTAAAACTTGTCACGTAGTCCTGAATTGAGATCGCCGAGAGCGTCTTTCTGTGTTTTTTCAAGAGTGGCGAAGAGCCTGCCGAGCAGGTAGGCGGGGTTGGTGTTTTTGGTATCTAGCATGATGGGTATGGTTTGGTTGTGGTTTCTTGTGAGTGTTCCTTTGATGATGGCGGCGCGGACGTAATTGATGGTGCGATCTGCTCTGATCCGGCGGATGACGGCGGAGTAGATGCCTTCGGGATATTTGGTGTTTTCCAAAATGGAGCGCATGAGTGCTCCGCCGAGAAGCGGGGGGATTTCATCAGAAACGCGCGCCGTTTCGCGGAGGAGCTGCCAGCTGGCGGGATATTCCGGATCGGGCAGGCGTTTGCCTTTTGCCGTTTCCCACTCACGGACAATAGAGATGTCCTGAAGGTGGGCGTGTAGGTTTTCTATGAGTTCCCCGATTGTTGATCGGTGGAAGAATCGGACTGAGAGGCGGGCAGCATTCGGCGCGAGCCCGAGGAGAAAAAAGTTGGTCTCGGTCGAAATGTCTTTATTGTCTGCGTTGATTCCCAAGCGAATTTGTTTGAGCAGAATTTCGATTTGGGAGCGCAAGTTTTCATCCTGAGTTTTTTCCAGAGCATTGGAGCCTTCACTGGCAAAAATGCCGAAGGTTTCCTCGATGATTGAGGGTTTATCTGTCCAGAAGACGCAGGTGCTGTCGCCGATGCGGATACGGTGTTTGGAGGATTTAGGGCCGTTGAGAATTGAGTTGAGTGCTGTGCCGTATTGAAAGGCTGCTTTTTCTGAGACAGGGGCGTTAAAAGATTGATCCTTTCCGTAGGATTCATAGGCAGGTGCGTTGAATGAGACTAATGAGGCTCCAGAAGATTGAGCACCAGCTACGGATTTGATTTTCGGGTGAAGTCGGGCGATGGGAACTAAGTTTTCCCCAGTAATTAGGCACTGGCCAGAGGTGGAATCTAATTCTGATTCTTGATTGTCCCACCAACTAATAATATCAGGATGCTCATGTACGGCTTTGGCTTCTCCTTGAATCGAGAAGATACCGAAGCCGCCTGATGTTTCTTCTAGAAGATCGAAAAGCTGGATGCATTCATCTGGAACGTGTAACTTCATCTCAGTCATTGATGATTGGTAATCTTCGAGTTCTTGTTTTAACGTCTCATTGTCTGGTTCTTTTTTAAGTTTGTTTTCTGCATCGGATAATTTGATTCGTGTCTCGTTGATCTTATTGATTTGTTCTATAATTTTAAGATCCCAGTTTTCTAGAAATCTGCAAATGGCAGAAAATGAAGAATGCTTAATTTGAGCTTCGAGAGACAGGTATTCTTCACGGAGCTTTTCAAAGCACATTAGAGCTCGTTTAGAATCCTTTTGAAATTTTGCTAAGTTTTTTTCAGGCGTTTTGTAAGCCAAAAGGTAGGAGGCGTTATCCCAGAGAAAGCCAGGATTGATACCAGCACCTGAAGGCTTCGCTTCGCCCATTACGAGTTGTTTGACGGCACGGAGTTTGCCTTTCTCGTCCTTGATCCGAGCGTCTTGAATAGCGAAGAGTGTGCCATCAGGTTTTAGCACGACGCGGAATGAGATGTTCTGTGGTGAGTAGCCAGGCTTAGCAATCTCGTATTCGGGATCGTCAGCTAGGCGAGTGTAGAGTTCGTTGAGTGAATTGAGAATCATGATTCGATTTGAGTATTAGATTTCGAATGGGAGTGAGGGAACGGTGATGTTGCCGTTGGTCATCTCTGCGCGGAAGAAGTGCGGGGTTGTGGATTTCACGGCTTTGGTTTTCGGGTTTTGGTCGAATTCGATGTCGTGTAGCATAAAGCCGAGATCCTTTTCTCCTTGGAGGGATTCGTGGGGGGTGGGTAGTCCGCTGTCGTTTTCGTGGAGCTTGAAGTTGACGGGGAATTCCCGGCAGCCGAAGTAAGGTTGGTGGAAAGCTTGACCTGTGCGTGCGCGACGCTTGAACATTTCGAGGTGCTTTCCAGCGGCTTCGTTGGCTGGGATTTTTTCGCCACCGCGTTCGATGCGGGTGTCGAGAATGTGGACGCTGGCGTGGATGAGATAGCGGACATCACGGAGGAGGAGTGCGGCGCGTTGCTGGCGTTCTTGATCTACGTAAATTCCGAGGGTGTCATTTCCACCTTCAGCAACCATGGCGGCGGTGGGGTTGCTGGCTTTTTTGCTGATTTCGTTGCGGCGGATGTTGGTGAAACGGACGGGGTTGATGACGCTGATACTGTCGATGATCCAACGAATCTGCGGTTTCCAATAGATAGCTTCAAGGATGCCGCGAGCAGCAGAGGGGGTGATGACATCGTAAGAGACGCGTTCGACTTTCATTTCTGGTCGGGAAAAAAGGGCGTAGTCGCCAGATACTTCGAGGGTGATGGGTGATTTCATGATGAGCAGATTAGTGTGTTAGAGTTTGGTGCTTCGTCGGTGAGGTTGAGGCCGAATTGATCGGAGTAATGGGTTTCTGGACAGATGAGAATATGAAACTCACCGTCACGGACCGATTGGAATTGGTGTTGGTTTTTGTAGTAGTCGTTATCGTAGATTTGAACGGTGTAGCGTTGGAGTCCCCGGAGAAGATCGCGGTGGAGTGAGATGGTTTCGTTGCATAATTTATTTTTAATGAGGTCTTTTGAGACGTCATCCCAAGGAATAATGATGGGTATTTGTTTGTTCTCGATGAGGTTGAATTTTTCAGCAGCAGTGCGGTAGTTGAAGATGAAGGGTAGATCGGGTGAACCACCGAACTCAAAATCGTCTAGAATGTGTTTGGCATCCCAGTGGTTTCTGTTCTGGTGGTAGTATTTGTTGAAGTATCCTTGGACGGCTTCGGTGCCGAGTGGGTCATCGGTGTGAAGGTCTAGAAATTCGTGTCCAACGCAGGCGGTGTCAGCGAAGTAGCGTTCTGATTTAATATGTTCTGAGTGGAAGACGTGGGCTTGACCGATTACAATTTTTCCTTCGCGGTTGCAACGGCCAGCGGCCTGAGCGATGGAGTCAAGTCCAGCCATGGAGCGATATACGATCGGGAAATCGACATCGACACCAGCCTCGATCAGTTGGGTGGAAATGAGGCGAACGGGAAGTTTTTCATTCAGTCGTTTGCGGGCATTAGCGAGTACTTGCAGACGATGCTGCGGGCACATGAGGGTGGAGAGGTGGAAGTTCTCTTTGGTATTTCCGGGCAAGAGCTTGAAGAGCCTGTGTGCGTGCTTGCGTGTGTTGACGATGCAGAGGGCTTGAGTGGCTTGTGCTATTTCGCTGGAGATGGTTTCATCTGAGAGCTGGCCGCGGTAGGTGACGTTGACTCGGTTGAGGTCGGCGTAGAGCTTTTGTGGGTCTTTGATTATTTCATTGGAGCCGGGGAATCCGATGGGGAAGTCTGAGGATTTAGCAACTGCGGGCTGAGTGGCGGTGCAGAGGACTGTGGTGGTGTGGTAATTTTCCGAGAGTTCGCGGAGGACGCGTAGGCAGGGTTCAAGGTATTGGGTGGGGAGGCACTGAGCTTCGTCGAGAATAACTACGGAGTTGGCAATGTTGTGGAGTTTGCGAGATTTGGTAGTTTTAGCAGCGTAGAGGGATTCGTAGAATTGAACGGCGGTGGTGACGATGATGGGGGCGTCCCAGTTCTCGGCGGCTAAGCGGGATGTGATGGTTTGATTTTGTTCTGCATCGGGAGAGAGGTTAGAGTGGTGTTCGATGATGACTTCCTCACCAAGCGTGGCGAGCAGGTCGCGGAAGACGCTGGCATTTTGCTCGATAATGGAGGTGAAGGGAATGACGTAGATAATGCGCTTTTTTTGATGTTTGATCGCGTGGCGCAGGGCGAAGTTCAGCGAGGAGAGAGTTTTGCCTCCGCCAGTTGGGACAGTGAGGGTGAAAATGCCTGAAGGTGAGTCGGCGGCGGCGGTACAGTCGGCGACGACATTTGCACGGGCGTTGGCGACTTTGTCATCGGGGGGAGGTGAGCCAAAGGATGTGATTTTATTTTGGAGGAGCTTGAGGGCTTGCGAGAAGATGTCGGATTGATGCGAGGCGCGTGAGCTGGAGAGCTTGGGGCTCATGAACGACTCGGTGGCTAGGAAGTCGGCATCAACCAAGCAGGAGAAAATCATGCGTTGGAAGAAGGCGAGGGCGAAATTTGAATCCTTTCCTCTGGGTAGGTTGGTGAGAAATGATGAGAGTGGAGGGAGGGAATTGTTGGTGATTTCGTCAGGGGCTACAATGTTGGGTATTTCGTTTCCGAATGATTTTTGAAGACGCTTTTCTAGACAAGCGTGGGATTCGTGGCGAGCATCGAGCAGACCTGCGTGGTGTCCGGCTATCGCTGTAGCAATCATGTGTCCGAGCGCTGAAATTGAGACCGCGTGTTTAGCTCCAGCTGTAGTATGGTCTTCTTTCTTCAGCGGGGCTCCAGAGGCCTCAGGTTGATGGATATCGGCTTTGGATTTTAAATATTCCTGCCATTCAGGTGAGTATTTACCAAGGTCGTGCCAGAGGCCGGTGAGGTAGCCCCATTGTCGTGCGGATTCCCGATCGGGGCCTTCTGGGAACATATTTGCTGCGAAGTTTGCTGAAAGGTAGGCTACTTTATTGAGATGGCCGTGTTGGGGTTCCAGATTGATGCAGTGGAGACAGGGTGCGCCGTTATTTCCTGAGCATGCCGATTTGGGATCATCAGGGTCGGTAGTGGAAAAACGAGTAAACAAAGGCTCCCAAGGAGAGCTATCCTTCGTTGTATGAGCGTAAAATTGATCTAGATGAAAACAGGTCATAATTTGACTGCCAGATAGATGTTAGTGTGTTTTTATGCGGAGGGAAGTCAAATTGTTTCTTATCTTCCGAGTTAATTCATAGGTGTCAGTATGGTACAAAATAAGTCCCACGCTTATATATAATACAAAAGGTGCTGTGATAATCGTGCGTTATGGTATGTTGTGTTTCGACCCTGAGAGTCCGAGCAATCAGGTTAAACAAGCAACATCGGGGTGTCACCAATTGTGACGCAGAGCTTCACCTCACGGGCGTGATCCTTCATTGGCACAATACGGGAGTCTGCTGGCGGAGGTATCGCGCCGTCATATGGTGGAGATTCGAGTTTGATGTTTCGGGGGATGTCTGGCAGGTTGCTGCTGATGATTTCCCGCAAAAAAATTCATTATCCTGCAACACAGTGGCTGGGCCAGTATCTATATCACTTTAAAAGGTATTCCCAAATTCCTTTGGTCTATGATGACTTGTTGAGATTTACGGGAGCAGTTCCCTATGAAGACCCGCACGGCAAGGAAACGCTTTGGCTGACGGTGATGTATCCCCAGGAGGTGATGCAGGAACTGAGGCCGCAGCTGACCAAAATTTATACCGAGCTTAAGGTGGGTGGCGACACCGCCCATCATGAACATCTGACGGTTGATCGTATCGACTTTGGTGAGTTTGGGAACTCACGGCCATTTCGCATCCGCATTACCAATCAATATAATGACAACTCGGATTACTATTATGTCAAACATGCCGATGCTTCACGGATTTATGGTTTGGAGCTGGAGCATATCCTTTCGCCGAACAGGATTAACTATTTGGCGCGGGGAAACACGTTGATTGAAGAACATATCGCAGGGGTTCCTGGAAATGTGTTTATAGAGAAATATCTATCCCGGACCGACTTGAACCGCGTGCGGGTGGCCAAGGAATTTGTTAAATTTAATGAGCGTTGTTTTATTCGATTGTTAGGTGATATGCGATCGGTGAATTATGTGTTGGATATCACCCCAGATTTTGAGTCGACGCAGTATCGGGTGCGACCGATTGATTTTGACCAGCAGTCGTATCAGGGACGGGCGAAAACTTACATGGCGTATCACTTTGATAGTAACAAGCAAGTGACGCGTATGAGTTTTCGCCAGATGAACCGCAAGACGATTGCGCAGTATGCTGAGGAGGAGCGCACGCAGATGTCACGCCGTGCGTCCGTGGAAAAAAAGAGGTTCCAGTCGTTGTTAGCATCGATGGCTCGTGAAGAGCTGGCGCCGGCAGAGCATGTGGATCGGTTAAAAAAAGGCTTGGGTCGTATCCACGGCAGTGATGTTTTTAAAGACTGTGAATCAGTGGGTGAGCTCACCAAGCTTCACATTGAATACATGCTCTACGATCCAGATTTTTCTTATAACAGGAAGAAGAGGATGTTTGGGTAGCGATTATTGACAGCGAGAAAGGATGGTAAGCATGTAGCCGGTGCCGTAGGCGTAGTGGTAGTCGTAGAGCGGGAAGTCCCACCATGAGCCATTTTTCTCCTGTTTGGGGATGAGCAGGGTGGCAAGTTTCTGTTTCCATGCGCCGCGTTCGTTTTCCGGCAGCATGAGGATGCATTCACTCGCGTAGTAGTGGCCGTAGTAGTAGAAGTAGCCGGCGACCTGGGCAGGCGCTTCGTGTGGGATTGGTCGTTTGCGGCCGTGATCGAGCCAACCGTTGCGGTCGAAGAGACGCTGCAACCAGGTGCGAAGGACGTCGTTTGTGATGGCATCGTCGCCGAAGGCGCGCAGAGCGGCATTACAAACTTGAGAGCGGCCGAGCGATCCGGCAGGGCGATTGATGAGGGAGCGTGGTCGGTAGCGGAAGCCACGTGAGTAGACGTAGGAGAAGTCGGGTGTGCGCTGCTCTTGAAGGCATCGGACGGCGCGGTTGGTGAGGGATTGGGGCAGGGTGATGCCCATGGTGTGGGCAGCGTCATACATGGCGAGCATCACGGTGCCGGTGGTGAAGCTGGTAATGGTGCCGCTGGGTTTCTGGGTGACGCCATCAAAATCATAATACCCCCAGCCACGGTTGATGTCTTCGTCGTGCTCGAGGTAATGAATTTGGATGAGTGCCTGACGTTTGTATTCGGCGCGTTGCGCCGGGTCACGGTGGTGACGATAGAGTGAGGCGAGTGCACGTAGGCCGTAGGCGTGCCCCCAGATGTTGTAGTTGGCGCGGCGGGTGATATTGCGCGTTTTGGGTAGGATGTTGAGCAGCCAGGCTTCGCCTTTGCGGATGGCGTCGAGGGTCGCAGGGCGTTGGTCTCGGCATTCTAACAACCCTTGCAGGGCGATGCTGCTGCTGGCGATGAGATAACCTTGGTGGGCGTCTGGGAGGGGAGCGTAGATATTGAGGCCTTTGGTCCGTGTGGGGCCGCCCCACGAGCCGTTAATATTTTGGTGTCCGATGAGGAAATCGACACCGCGGGTGATTGCGGCATCGATATCCGGTGCCGCCCCCGAGGTGGGGGTGGTGGCCACGGCAAGTGCCGTGAGGATGACGATGAGCTTCATGGCGGAATCTGAGCTTGGTTTGTTGCTGGGGAAGTAGATGGATTTTTTATTCAACAATCACCTGATCTTTTACGAGACCTTGGGTGATGACCACCCAATCGTTGTTGGATCGTCCTATTTCCACCTTGCGGCTGGTGGTTTTTCCATCGGCGAGCTTCACGTTGACGGTATACGTGCCGTCGTCAGTGTGGGTGAGGTATTCTGTGGGGATTTTCAGAGCGTCCTTGATGGCGTGTGAAATGATCTTGGCGGTCGCTTTCATCCCAGGAACGACGTGGAGGGAGGCGGATGTGTTAGGTTTGAGGGTGGCACGGAATGAGCCGTCTGTCTCGGGGTAGGTGTTGATGTGGGTGAGGCTGACGGGGAAACTCTGGTAACGATTGAGCTCGGTGGTGGCGGATCCGTTAGCGCCACGGGTGAGGGCGGAGAGGTTGGGTGCCTCGGTGAATGCGCTGAGAACGAGAGGGGTTTTATGCGGGATGAACGTCATCAGGGTGGTATGGGCGGGGATTTTCCCACCGACCTTGAGGGATTTGACGGCGGTGGTTGGGGTCCATTTCCCCTGCTTCATCTTGCCGTAATAGATGACGCCGTCGGCGGGGGCCGTGATCTGCATCATGGCGCGATCGGCTTTCATCTGTAAGAGGTTCTTGGCGGTCTCCTTGTCGTCGTGGATGGCTTTTGCGACGGCGATACGTTTTTGGGCGAGTTCGCGCGGGAGGGTTTTTTGTGCCGAGGCGTGCGAGATACGTGAGTCCTCAGCGGCACGTTGGTGGGATTTGAGTTTGCGGGGAATGGTTGTTTTCAGGGTGTGGGCGGCTTCGATTTGGGTGGTTTTGAGGGTAAACCGCGCATGGTCGACGGCGTTGCGTGTGCGGGTAAGGATGATCTCTTCGGTTTCCTCGGTTTTGTTGTCCTCACCGTACATTTTCTTGAGTTGTTTGAGTTCTTCGATTTGATACGCGAGTCGACGCTCGGCGCTTTGGATCGAGCGTTGGCTGGTTTCGATTTCGATGGCGTGGCCGATTTGGGTGTACCACGTGAGGGATTCTTGATCTTCGCTGGCCTTGCGGGCGGATGTGGCGAGGCTGCGTGGTGTGGTGATTTCGAGTTGGGCTAGGTCGTGCTTGGCTTGGTCGAGCGTTAGGGCGTCGGCCTTGCGGGCTTTTTCGGCTGCGGCGATCTGTTGGTCGAGCTGGCGGGAATCGATGCCGATGAGTGGGTCCCCTTTTTTGACATGGGTGCCATGGGGGACGAGCTGGGTGACGATGAAGTCCGTCCACTTTTCAGGTTGGATGGCAATGGCTTGTGAGTGTGCTGGGAGGAACACCGCGTCGAGGGTGGTCACGATCTTGAAGGGTTTGGGCTCGACGGTGTATTCGCCGGCTTGGGCAAGGGACGTGAGACTGAGAAGCGGCGTCAGGCAGATGATCAGGGAGTGGCGCATGGTGGTGATGGGAAAATTGAGAGTGGAGCGGCTCTGTGCGAGTTGGCGGGTGGATTAGAAGGATTTTTTGCGGGCGAGCCAGATGGTGTGGGTCCGGCGTTTGCTGCCTTTGTGGGCCGCCGCGACGGCGTTTTCGCTGACATCGAAGCCGGCTTTACGCAGGGTTTTGGTGAATGTTTTGTCGGAGCGGGCCGACCACACCGCAAGCAGGCCGCCGCCTTTGAGGGCAGATTGAATCTCACGCAGGCCTTTAAGTGTGTAAAGGCTGTTGTTGTTGTTGCCGTGGAAGGCAGACGGGCCGTTGTCGACATCGAGGATGATGGCATGGTAATCGCCTTGGGATTGACGGATGAGCTTTTGGACAGGTTGAATCTTGATGGTGATCCGCGGGTCATCGAGCAGACCTGGGTTAAGGTGGGCAAGGTGGGTCCGGTTCCAATCGACGATCGTTGAGGTCAGCTCGGCCACGGTGAACTGGACGCGTTTCCCTGGCAGGGCTTGGGCGGCAGCGGCGAGGGTGTATCCCATACCGAGCCCGCCGATGAGGATTTTCGGTTGGTTGACGGGGGCAAAGGGCTGGCATGCGAGCTGGGCGAGGGTTTCCTCTGACCCGTGGGAGAAGCTGGTCATGAGCTGTTGGCCTTGGGAGCAGATCATGTAGGTGCCATCGTGTTCAATGAGCTCGAGGGATTCGCCTTCGGGGGTGGTCGCCTCGGCAATTTTTTGGTTGGGTTTCATAGGGTGATATGGGCCGGAAGAAAGTGTTGGGATTGTGGCTTGTGGTGTGTGTGAATGATGTGCTATAAGCGAGTTATGTCTGACGATCAACAACAACCCGAAACACCTGTGCCGCCCGTAGCTCAGGAAACGCCACCCGCAGCCGCACCCAGTAGCGGAGGAGCGGATAAGAAGTTACTGGCAGGAATCCTTGGTATTCTCATTGGGTCCTTAGGGATTCATAAGTTTGTGCTGGGATATCAGAAAGAGGGGCTGATCATGCTCTTGGTGACGGTTCTGACCTGTGGATTCGGCGCAATGGTGATGGGAGTGATTGGCCTCATTGAAGGCATCATGTATCTCACCAAATCGGATGAGGAATTTGTGCGTCTTTACGTCACCAATCAAAAACCTTGGTTCTAGGCTTTTAAGATAACGTTGCTTTAATTTAACCATAAAAACCCCACCGAGCAGAATCGGTGGGGTTTTTTTGTGATGGGATGGCGCGTTGTTGGGGTTATATTACAACGCTGCGATGCGGCGGCAGACCTCCTCAACATTTTCGCGGGTATTGAATGAGGAAATGCGGAAGTAGCCTTCGCCGGCGGCACCGAACCCTGCGCCAGGCGTGATCACCACTTGGGCGTCCTCGAGCATTTTATCGAACATGCCCCAGGAGTCGGTTCCTTCTGGGCACTGGACCCAGACGTAGGGCGCATTTTCACCGCCGAAGACGGTGAGGCCGGCGCTCGTGCAGGCATTTCTAAGCAGGGTGGCATTGCCCATGTAGTGGGTGATCAGGGCGGCGACTTGGGTTTTACCCTCGGGTGAGAAAATGGCGGCGGCACCGCGCTGAACCGGATAGGATGCACCATTGAATTTGGTGGATTGGCGACGGTTCCAGAGGGCGTGCAGTGCGACTTCCTCGCCGGTGGTGGCGGTGACGGTCAGTGATTTGGGTATCACAGTGTAGGCGCAGCGGACGCCGGTGAATCCCCCATTTTTAGAAAACGATCGGAACTCGATGGCGCAGGTGTGAGCGCCGTCGATCTCGAAGATGGAGCGTGGCACGGACGGGTCCTGAACAAATGCCTCGTAGGCGGCATCGTAGAGGATGATGGCGTCGTTGGCCTTGGCGTAAGCGACCCATGCCTCGAGCTGTGCGCGGCTGGCGGTGGTGCCGGTCGGGTTGTTCGGGTAGCAGAGGTAGATGAGGTCGACTTTTTCCTCTGGGATGGCGGGCATGAAATCATTGTCGGCGGTGCACGGAAGGTAAACGAGCCCCTCGTAGGCGCCATTGTCATCGGCCTCGCCAGTATTGCCTGCCATGACGTTGGTATCAACATACACTGGGTAGACGGGGTCGGTGATGGCAATTTTGTTCCCTTTGCCAAAGATCTCGAGGATGTTGCCGGTATCGCATTTCGAGCCGTCTGACACAAAGACCTCATCGGCGGAGATGTTGAGCCCGGTGAATTGGTTTTCGACGATGGCATCGCGCAGGAAGCTGTATCCTTGCTCGGGGCCGTAGCCGTGGAAGGTCTCGGCTACGCCTTGTTCATCGATGGCGTCGTGCATGGCATCACGGACGGCTTGCGGGAGTGGTTCCGTGACGTCGCCAATACCGCAACGGATCAGACGATCTGTTTTCTCGGGGTTGGCATCGGTCCATGCGGTGACACGGCGGCCAATTTCTGGAAAGAGGTAACCGGCTTTGAGTTTGAGGAAGTTTTCGTTGATGTGCATTGTGGTAGAACTTGAGAAGTGATTGAGAAGTTGGGAGGTGGCTCGTTGGGGTGAGCGGGTGAGTTAATGAATTTGGCGATTTTTGCGGCGGGAGAGGATGATGATGGCGGTAACGATAGAGAGGAAAATGACGGCGATGATGGCGAAGCCGGTCATGAGTCGCTCGAACATCGGCTCTTTGTCCTCGGGGGGAGCTCCAGGTGCGGTGTAGTCGGGATGGGTGTGGAGAACAAGGGCGTTATTTTTGATTTCGACGGCGGAGAGGCGTTTGAAAATAGGCCCGAGCTCCTTGTCTTCATGCAGTGGGCGCAGCAGCGTTTCGGAGATGAATTTTTTAAACTCATCGGGGATGTCGCCTGGTTGATCCGCACGGATTTCGGTAACGCGGGGGAATGCGGCGCCCTCGACGAGTTCGGGGACCACGGTGATGGAGCCATTGAGGTAGCGCATCTCGTCGCTGCCCATCCGTGCTTTCACGGGGTAGGAGATATCGGCGGCGATGTGGCCGTCCTTGATGGCGGAGATCGAGAGGTTATGGCGGTGGGGTTTGAGCATCACAAACGTGGCGATGGCGAGGTTCATCTCATCGGCATTGAGCGTGATCTCGGCTTCCTCATGGGTTTCGATGTGCTGCCTAAATCCGACAAGTTTAGCTTCCAGCGCGGACTGGGCAGCCTCCCTGCCTTGGGTGTCGGCCAACTCAATGGCCTTGGGTTCCACCTCGGTAAAGGCTGCGATGGTGTCCTTGACCTTGAAATACGTCCAGATGGTGAATGCGAGCATGCAGGCGGCTAGGGTGCCGGCGATGATAAAAATCGAGCATCCCGCAAAGGGGGAAAATTTCCCTGTGCCTTTTTCGGGGTCTGAATGTGCGTCAGCCATGGCAGGGGGGTAGGTGTTTTTGGGTAGAATTGACAGGATTTTTCAGAATTTCTTAGGGGCCTGGGTTATTTTACGTTTGGAGTTTGGGGCAGAGGGTTTAGAACATGGGCGTGTCAAAGATTCTTGTAGGCCTTTCTGGAGGTGTTGATTCCGCTGTCGCTGCTGCTCTCTTGCTTGAGCAGGGGCATGAGGTGGCGGGTGGCTATATGAAAAACTGGATCAATGACGACGGCATTGCTGGCGACTGTCCGTGGGAGCAGGATGTCGATGACGCCCATGCGGTAGCCAAGACGCTGGGTATCGAGTTTCGCGTGGTGGATTTGATGAATCAATACCGTGATCGTATCGTGGATTATTTGTTGGCAGGCTACCGTGATGGTATTACGCCCAACCCCGATGTGTATTGCAACCGTGAGATGAAATTTGGTGTGTTTCTGGACTATGCGCTGCAGCAGGGGTTTGAAGCGGTTGGCACCGGTCATTATGCGCGCCGGCGGGAGAGGTCAGATGGCACGGCTGATATCTTACGAGGAGCTGACCCGAATAAGGATCAAAGTTATTTTTTGGCCTTGATGGAGCAGAAGCAGGCGATGCGTGCACGTTTCCCGTGTGGCGAGATGTTAAAGCCGCAGGTGCGCGAGGTTGCGCAACGATTCAATCTTCCTGTGGCGGGTAAAAAAGACAGTCAGGGGATTTGTTTTATCGGAAATATCAAGATGGCCGATTTTTTGAGCCATTACGTCCCCGATCATCCAGGTGATATTGTGGATTGTGATGGTAATGTGTTAGGTGGGCACCGTGGGCTGCATCTTTATACCCTGGGGCAGAGAAAAGGCCACGGCGTGGCGTCACCACGTGAAGGCATGGCCTACGTTGTTGTCGGCAAAGATCCCGAAAAGAATCATTTGGTCGTGGGATGGGATCAATCGGATACACCTGGTCTCTACGTTCAAAGATGCACGGTCGGATCGGTATCGTGGGTGAATCGAGCGATCACATCCGTGTGTAAGGTAGAAGCCCAACCGCGATATCGATCGAAAAGTGAGCCGGTGACGGTGACTCCGCTGGATGAGGGGAAACTTGCGCTGGAATTTGTCCGACCTCAGCGTGCGATCACGCCAGGTCAGATCTGCGCGTTTTACGAAGGTGGCACCTTGTTAGGGGGTGGGGTGTTTGAATCCGTGAATGATGAGCCTGCGAGATAACATGCGCATGAGCAGAGGAGACCTGATGGAATGAGCGTGGCAAGTGACGATGTGGAAGCGTTTTTGGAGTTTCTGAGAGTGGAACGGAATGCCTCGGTGCGCACATTGAGAAATTACAGCCATGCCTTGAATGTTTTTCTGGAGTGGAGAGCGGATGGGTTTACCACTTGGAGAGATTGTTCGGCGGATGATTTCCGGGCGTATCTTTTTGAGCTGATGAAACGTGAGCTGGCGCGGACGACGATCCGTTTGCGGTTTGCGGCGATGAGGTCATTTTACAAATTTCTCGTGCATCGTCGTGGCTTGGGGGCCAGTCCGTTGGTGGATGTGCAGTTGCCGAAGCTGGAGCGGAACTTGCCAGTGGTATTGACGCAAGCGCAGATTGAGCAACTCTTAAACATGCCGATGGTGATGGTGCCGGACGCCCGGGCGCAGCCGTGGCAAGCGGCGCGTGACGTCGCGATCCTCGAGCTTTTCTACTCCAGCGGTCTGCGTGTTTCCGAGCTCGTTGAGTTGGATGTGTGTGATGCGGATTTTCTCTCAGAAACGTTGCGTGTGATGGGTAAGGGGAACAAGGAAAGGATGGTTCCGATTGGAACCTACGCGATGGCGGCCATCCAGAAATACCGTCAACAAGCGAGCGTCCACAATGGCCCTCTGTTTATTAATAAAAATAAGAACCCTGAAAAGAGAAGACTGTCGGCACGCTCGGTCCAGATGCTACTCAAAAAATACCTCGCGGCCACGGATATCGGTTTTGATGTAACACCTCACAAATTACGGCATACTTTCGCTACGCATATGCTGGATCATGGTGCCGATCTGCGTAGCGTGCAGACATTGTTAGGTCATGCGTCGCTTTCAACCACGCAGATCTATACACACGTCACTAAGGAGCGTATGCGCGAAGCCTACGATGACGCGCATCCGAGGGCGGGTGACGAGTAGGGCTGACGGTGGCGGCATGTTTAGACCATCGGGACAAACTGCACGGCCATGTGTTCGGTTATTTCGATGTCACCGCGGGGTGTTTTTTGGTAGCATGTCAGTATTTGGCGTGGGCTATCGTGTGAGATAGGAAGGACTAGGCGGCCGTTGGGTTTGAGCTGTTTGAGGAGATTCTCCGGAACATGACGAGGGGCGCAGGAAACGAGGATGGCGTCGAATAACTTGTCGTCTGGCCAGCCAAGGTAGCCATCGCCACGGCGAGCGTCGATGTTGTCGATTCCCAGCGATTCAAAATGCCTCGCCGCCATTTCCGCCAATTCGGGGATACACTCCAGCGTGCAGACTTGTTTAGCGATCGAGGCGATGACTGCGGCCATATAGCCACAGCCGGTTCCCACATCGAGCACGATCGATTCCCGCGTGATCTGGGCCAGCTCGATCATGGTCGCCACGATATACGGCTGTGAGATGGTTTGCCCACGGCCGATGGGAAGCGGCCGGTCGTCGTAGGCATATTGCTTAAACTCGGGCGGAACGAATTGTTCACGCGGAACATGAGCCATGGCATCAAGTAGGTGACGGTCACAGACACCTCGCGCCATTAAATGCTGATGCAGCATGGTTTCGACCGATGATTTCATCATGCTAGGATAGCACGGGGAGCCTCACTTGTCCCCGAGATTTAAATCCGAGGAGAAACGCCAGAGCGGTTTAGCGGGGAAACCGTTAATGAGAGCGACTTTTTAAATATAGGCTTCACCTCGAGCAATGATCGATTAGCTTCACATCAAGCCGCACCTACCCTTCACCGCCGCTCAGAAATTTCTCTGATCATTATAAATGGACACCCACTCAACACGTTGAATTTCATGAAAAAGTTCCTGACCCTTTCTCTTGCGCTACTCATAGTAGGCAAATCTGTCGCTGAGCCTAGCCACATCTCTGGCATCTACCCACATCTCGCCATGTTTAATGATGAGGGGGAGTGCGGCACGGGTGCCATGGTGCCGTGGGCAGATCGTCTTTGGGTCATCACATATGCCCCTCACATGCCCAAGGGGTCATCCGATCAACTCTATGAGATCACACCAGATTTAAAACAAATCGTCAGGCCCGAGTCGATCGGCGGCACTCCTGCCAACCGTATGATTCACAAGGAGTCAGGTCAGCTATTCATCGGGCCCTACGCCATTGATGCCCAGCGCAAGGTGCAAGCAATCCCCTACGATCAAATGTTTGGCCGCCACACTGGACTGGCGCGTCACCTCACCAACCCAACAGGAAAAGTAGTCTTCGCTACCATGGAGGAGGGCATTTACGAAGTGGATGTGGAAACCCTGACACCCACTGAACTGTGGGGTGACGAACAGGTAAAAAAATCACCACGTAAGGCGGATCTCCCCGGCTATCACGGCAAAGGTTTTTACTCCGGACAGGGGGTTTATGTATACTCGAACAATGGCGAACATGGTGAGCTGGCAAGGACCCGACCTGAGACCCCGTCCGGCGTGCTCGCCGAGTGGAATGGCAAGGCAGATAAGTGGACTGTCGTTCGCCGCAACCAGTTTACCGAGGTCACAGGGCCGGGTGGAATCAATGGAGGTTCTCACCCCGCCACCGACCCCATCTGGGCGGTCGGTTGGGACTATAAATCCCTGATCCTCGGCGTAAGAATGCCGAAAGACGGCTGGACGTTTTACCGCCTCCCGAAAGGCTCACACTCCTACGATGGCGCTCATGGCTGGAACACCGAGTGGCCGCGCATCCGCGAGATCGGCGAGGATGGCTACCTCATGACCATGCACGGCACGTTCTGGAAATTCCCCCAAACATTCACCCCGCAGAACTCCGCAGGCATTACCCCGCGTAGCAACTACCTCAAAGTCATCGGAGACTTCTGTCGTTGGAACGACCACATCGTTATGGGCTGCGATGACACCGCCAAAAACGAATTTCTCAACAAACGCAAAGCCAAGGGGCATATTGCTGCCCCCCAGTCGCAGTCCAACCTCTGGTTTGTCAAACCCGAGCAGCTTGATAACTTTGGGCCTCTTGTTGGGCGTGGTGCCGTCTGGGAAAATGAAACGGTCCAAGCCAACCAGCCGTCCGACCCGTATCTCTTTTCTGGCTACGATTTACGTGCTTTGCACCTCAGTCACCAAGCGCAGATAGGCATCACCTTCACCCTCGAAGTGGACCAATTGGGCGATGGCAACTGGACTCCGCTTAAAAAAATCAAAGTGCCCGCTAAGGGGTACACGTTCACCGCATTCAGCGCAGAGGAAACCGGCACATGGATCCGCATTTCCAGCGGTCATGATCTTCCCCAAGTCACTGCCGCCTTCACCTACCGGAACAACGATGGCCGCAGCGAAATGGCCGACTCACTTTTCAGTGGGCTCGCCACCACCAACCGGCTCACTGGCGGCCTCGTCCGTGCACGTGATAACAACAAACGCACACTCGCCTTCGCTGCCGTCGATGCTGCGGGTAACGACATTGGCTACTACGAGATGGGAGCCGACCTCACCCTCAAACGCACCACCGACCCCGACGCCCACGAGTTCACCAAGGAAAAAACCGCCATTCCCACAGCCGCACTGACCGTCGACAACGCTTCCGTCATCTACACCGATGAACAAGGCAAGCGCTGGCGACTCCCCAAGGGCGAACTACCCGCCAAGCATCCTCTCGGGGCCTCACGTATTGCTCGGGAAGTCGCCACCGAGCGTGATCTCCTCAATGCCCACGGAACGTTCTACGAGCTGCCCGCACGCAACGCCGGTGGCATTGGCAAGCTCCGCGCGATCGCCACCCATAACCGCTACATCCACGACTTCTGTTCCTACCGTGGCCTGTTCATCATGTCCGGCATCGCGACGGATACAAACGGTGAACACATCATTAGGTCAGACGATGGCAAAACAGCTCTCTGGGCTGGCACCATCGATGACATCTGGAAAATGGGCAAACCCCGCGGAAAAGGGGGGCCATGGCTCGATACACCCGTCAAGGCCGGAGAACCATCCGACCCGTATCTCATGACCGGCTACGATCAGAAAGTCATCCAACTCCGCTCCAGCGAAAACTCGAAGATCACCGCCCAGGTGGACCTCACAGGATCGGGCAACTGGGTCGACTACCCATCTTTCGAGTTAGAAAAAAACCAGACCATCGTGCACGAGTTCCCCGCAGCATTCCAAGCCTACTGGATCCGTTTTGTTTCCGATACGGATGCCCGGGTCAGCACCCAACTGCTCTACCGTTGAGCGACGTCCCCAGTTTCATCGTATCAGATGCTGAGTAGGATTTTTCGTGAAAGATTCGCACCTATCGCGCCTTATACATAACACCAGATAATCTATGAACCACATCAATTCATCACTCATCGGAACAAGTTTTCTCATCGCTCTGACATCCGTCGCCACAGCAGAAATTCAGATGCCCGCATTCTTTTCAGACAAAATGGTCCTGCAACAAGAAACTGCGGCCAAAGTCTGGGGCAGCGCCGACGCGAATCAAAAAGTAAAAGTCAGCTTCGCCGGTCAGTCCCTCACCACCTCAAGCAACGCGGAGGGAAAATGGAGGATTGAGTTCACAGGACTGAAAGCTTCTAAAAATGGAAGCTCGCTTACGATCGAAGCCGGAAAAGATACCCACGCCATCCATGATGTGCTCGTCGGAGAAGTCTGGCTCGCAAGTGGACAGTCGAACATGGAATGGAAGGTGTCAGGCACAGCCAGCAAGCCATCAATCGCCACAGACAACGACGACCTACTCCGTGTCTACGTTTCAGGTAACACCACATCCGCCAAGCCATCCACAGACTTTCCCGGCACATGGAAAGCAACCAAACCGGAAAATACGGGCAGTTTCACTGCAGTCGGTTATGAGTTCGCCAAGTCACTTCGTGAAAAACTCGATGTCCCCGTCGGTGTGATCGAGTGCTCATGGGGAGGAAAGCCCGTGCAATCATTTATCAGCGATGAAGCGCTGAAGGCCTGCCCTGAAGCCAAACCAATGCTCGACCATAAGTCAGCCGCAGTCAGCAACTACGACCCCGCAAAAGCCAAAGAAAATTATGAGGCGCGAATGAAAAAATGGAAGGTGGCCGATGCCCAATGGAAGACGGAGAAAAAAGGAAAACGTCCGAGGGAGCCAAGAAAGCCACGGCATCCAGCCTTAGCCGCTAACATGCCCTCTGCCATCTACAATGGCATGATTGCACCCCTCGTCGGTTACGGGTCACGGGGTGCCATCTGGTACCAGGGAGAATCCAATGCCAGAGGGTCACAAGCCATGGCATACGGTGAACTCCTCGAATGCCTAATCCAAGATTGGCGCAAGCGCTGGGGCACCAATCTCTCCTTCTACTACGTGCAGCTTGCCAACTTCGAGAAATGGGGTGACAAGCAGGCATGGGTGAACGTGCAGGATGAAATGCGCCGCTTGCTCGACGACAGTAACTCAAAAACGGGACACATTGGCATGGCGACCATCAACGACATCGGCGCACCGATGAACATTCACCCAAAGAATAAAAAAGACGTCGGTCAGCGGCTCGCCCGATGGGCGCTGAACCAAGATTACGGCATGAAAGACGTTGTTGTTTCCGGCCCACTTTACAAGTCACATGGAACTAAAGGCAATGCGGTCATTGTCGAGTTCGACCACGCCAATGGACTCAAGTCTCGTGACGGCAAAGCGCTTGGCTCATTTGAAATCGCCGGCGCGGATAACCAGTGGAAGCCAGCTCAAGCAATGATCGCCGGGAACACTGTGGTCGTGAGGAACAAGGACATCAGCAAGCCTACCCAAGCTCGCTACGCTTGGAAAATCAACCCAACGGCCGCCAACCTGGTCAACGGCGAAGGCCTTCCAACCAGCTGCTTCACCACACCCTAAAACAAATTCATGCCATCATCCTTCCTCGCCATTCTTATCTGGTGTTTTGTAGCCGCCACGGCGGACGGCGATGCCCCAGTAAAGCGGCAGGGGGGACAAGCAGAAGCATCTAAAAAGCCCAACGTTATCTTCATCATGGCCGATGACCTCGGCTATGGTGATATCTCTTGCTACGGCAGCAAAGCCATCAACACCCCGCATATTGACGCGCTTGCTAGCACAGGAGTGAAATGCACCGACTATCATTCCAACGGTGCGGTTTGCTCCCCCACCCGAGCCGCTCTGATGACGGGTCGCTATCAGCAGCGCGCTGGCGTCCCCGGTGTGATCACTGCCAAAAGCCACCGCCACACAGGCCTACCACTCAAGGAGTGGACCATGGGTGAAGCCATGAAAGAACGCGGCTACCAGACCGCCATGTTTGGTAAATGGCACCTCGGATATGACCCCAAGTTCAACCCCGTCAAACAAGGTTTTGATGAGTTTAAGGGTTTTGTTTCGGGCAACGTCGATTACCATCGGCATATTGATCAGGAAGGATACTTCGATTGGTGGCAGCAGGATAAGCTCAAGGATGACCCCGGCTATATCACTGATCTTATCACCGACTATGCGGTCGATTTTATTCGTCGAAAAAAAGACAAGCCGTTCTGCCTGATCATCAATCACGGTGCACCTCATTACCCGATTCAGGGCAGAAAAACTCCCGGCTTTCGCGTGACAGGCAAATCCAAAAAACAACAATCCAGACTCAAATTGGACGCCCCCAAAGCGATCTACAAGGAAATGATCGAGGTGATGGACGAGGGAGTTGGGGAAATTGTCAGAGAATTGGATCAACTGGGCATACGCGAAAACACCCTGATCATATTCACCTCTGATAACGGCCCCGCCAGTATGGGATCCGCTGGTGTTTTCCGTGGCAAAAAAGGCCAAGTTTATGAAGGCGGCCACCGCGTGGCTGGTGTCTTCAACTGGCCCGCTCAGCTTCCTTCGGGCACGGAATGCCACGCCCCCATCCTTTGCATGGATATGCTCCCTACCTTCGTGACTATCGCGGGAGGAATGCTCGACCCGAAACGAAAACTCGACGGGATCAACATCATCGACGCACTTAAAGGAAAAGCCATCAAACGTAAGCCACTCTTTTGGCAGCACGGCAAAGGGACCGCCGTTCGTGACGGTCAATGGAAACTCGTCCATGTAGGTGAAAAATGGGAACTCTACAATCTGGCCAACGACATTTCTGAAAAACACAATCTTGCCGTAAAGCACCCTGAGAAGGTCGCGCGGCTCAATGAGTTGATTGCTGCTTGGCAAACTTCCGTCAGCCAGTCATACCACATGCATCAATCGTTTAAAAATTGATCGGCTCCCGACTCGGTCGCCTGACCTTTTTTATCCTCAAACACACCCTAACCATTACCATCGAAACCTATGAAAACCACAACACTTCTGCTCACCTTCGCCTTGATGTTTACCTCCGTGCTGTCTGCGGCACCCGCCACGCAGAAGGCGAACGGCAAACTCAAAGTCTTCATTCTTGCCGGTCAGTCGAATATGGTAGGTTTCGGCCAAGTCGAAGGCGATAAGCCCGGCACGATGGAAACTTGCCTGAAGGAAAACCCAGATGCTTACGGAAAACTCGTCGACAAAAAAGGCGCTCCCGTGACGCGCGACGACGTATGGTTGGTTAATCTCTCCTACGCGGACAAAGCCAAGCAAGGTTGGTTGACGACGGGCTTCGGTGCCACGGATGGACACATCGGACCCGAATACGCATTTGGATTTGCCGTTGGTGATTACTATGAGGATCCGGTTTTACTGATCAAATGCGCCTGGGGTGGCCGCTCGCTCAATCACAATTTTCTACCTCCCAGTGCGGCGGATTACCCGAAACCGCAAAAGGATGGAGACAAAGGGTATCAATACGCTGAGACCATCCGGATCACCCAAGAGATCATCAACAACATCAAGACCTACTTTCCGAAATACAAGGGCAAGGGTTATGAGGTTGTCGGTTTCGGTTGGCATCAGGGATGGAATGACCGGATCGATCAAAAGGCCGTCGATGCCTACGAAGAAAATCTCGTGCACCTCATCAAAGACCTCCGCAAAGATATCGGCGTCAAGGACCTGCCATTCGTGATTGCCAACTCGGGTTTCGACGGCTGGGACATCAACAAGCGCTATCGCGCTAAAGTTGAAAAACACCTCAATGCCCAGCTTGCTGTGGCCAATGTGAAAAAATATCCCAGCTTCAATGGCAATGTGGCGGCGGTCGAAACCCGCGACTTCTGGCGCCCGAGCTCGAAGTCACCCTCAAAGCAAGGCTTCCACTGGTCACGCAACTGGGAGACCTACTACCTCATCGGCAAACATATGGGCCAAGCGATCACTGGGCTGGCTGGCCAGTAGTCGCGGAATGCGCTGGCGTGATTTCCGCTGCAGCTCTACGCCGTGACCGACCCGCGGCTGTCGTCGAGGCCGGATTTTTCCAGGTAGTAATCGTAACCGCCGGCGTAGCGGGTGAGTTTGCCGTTATCGACGTGGAGCGTTGTCTCTGCGAGGTTCTTGATGAAGTGAACGTCGTGGGAGATGAAGACGAGCGTCCCCTCGTAGTGTTTCAGTGCCTGCAGCAGGGCCTCGATGGAAATGATATCGAGGTGGGTTGTCGGCTCGTCCATGAGCAGGAGGTTGGGTGGGTTAACCAAGAACTTAACCAGATTGAGTCGGGATTTTTCACCTCCGGAGAGGACACGGATTTTTTTATGCACGTCCGCGCGGCGGAAAAGGAACGAGCCGAGGATGGAGCGGGCTTCATCTTCGCGCATATCACCGCCGCTGGCCATGACCTCCTCAAGCACGGTGTTGGCTTCGTTCATCGACTCTGTCCGGTGCTGCGAGTAGTAACCGAGCTGCGTATTGAACCCAGCCTTGCGCGTGCCACTCTGAAATTCGAGCTGACCGGCGAGAATTTTGAGCAGGGTTGATTTACCGGCACCATTCGGGCCGACGAGCACCATGCGGTCGCCACGCTCGATGGTGAGATCAAGGCTTTCGTAGATCACCTTTTCACCATAGGCCATGTGGACTTTTTCCAGTTCGATGACTTTTTGATTCGACCGTTTAGGCTGGGGGAAATTGAATTTGAACACCTTGCGCGGAGCAATCGGCTTCGGCAGCCGATTCATTTTCTCGAGTTGCTTGACCCGGCTCTGCACCTGCGCGGCTTTCGAGGTGACCGAACGGAATCGGTCGATAAACTCCTGGACGCGTTCGATTTCTTTGTTTTGGTTCCGGTAAGCCTGCACCTTCTGGGTGTAGCGTTTATTGCGCTGCTCAAGGTAGGAGGTGTAGTTGCCGGTGTAGGAAATCAGCTGCTCCTCATCGATTTCGTAAACGGTTTCGATCAAGGCATCCATGAAATCGCGATCGTGCGAGATCATCAGCATCGCGCCTGGGTAGTTCAGCAGGTAACGTTGAAGCCAGACAAGGGCGGTGAGGTCAAGGTGGTTCGTGGGCTCATCCAGCATCAGGAGATCAGGCTCCATGACAAGGAGTTGCGCAAGGTGGGCGCGCATGATCCAGCCGCCTGAAAATTCGGGGGCAGGCGAGTCAAAGGCATCCGACGCGAAGCCGAGACCGGCGAGGATTTTTTTGGCCTTGGGTTCGAGTTGGTAGCCGTTGGCGGCATCAAAAACGTCTTGCGCCTTGTGGTAGTCACCGCTGTCGGTGGTGCCAGCGGCTTCATGTTCGCGCATGGTTCGGATGGCCTGGGTAAGCTCGGGCGTGATACTGATGGCGATTTCGAGAATTGTCTCGTCACCAGGGTCGCCAGCTTCTTGGGCGAGGTATCCGGTGATGGCGTAATCGTCGACTTCGACGCTGCCTGTATCTGCATCCACTTCCTTGAGGATCATTTTAAACAGGGTGGACTTGCCAGCGCCATTAGGGCCGACGAGTGCGACACGTTCGCCCCAGTTGATGGTCATATCCGCGTTCTCAAAGAGAGTGCGGCCGCCGATGGTTTTGGTGAGTTTTCGAATGATGAGCACGCGGGGTGATTACCTTAAAATAGGTATTTGTCACCCCTAAAGCAGGAAGATTTGAGACATAAGTCTCTAGGTATCAGGTGAAAAGCTGTCAGGTTTTCAGGACCTAGAGGCATCGGTTGTGCCACGGAGGTGAGTTACTTAAGCTCCTTGATTTTGATGTTTTTCCAAGCCACTGAAAATGGCCCGCGGAGCCCGACGCTGTGGACTTGGAGGCCAAAAAATCCTTTCGGGTGGGATTTGAAGCCGACAGGGTCGTTGAGGTCGATGATCGCGTTGCCGTTGATCCATACTTGGATGCGAGGGCCTTGGGCAACCACGCGGTAGTGGTTCCAAGCGCCGTCTTTGAAGTGCTTGTGTGGCTTGCGCTGAGCGTTGGGGACGAGCCAATCGCGACTTGTCGCCTCGCCATAGATGTAACCGGCTTCGCCGCCGCCTTTGATCTCAGTGGCTTCGATCTCGACCTGCGGGCCGTTGACACGACCATTGGGTTTGTCGCCATGGGTGCGCGACCGGATTTGAACGCCAGAGTTGAGTGCGTTGTCGACCTTGACATCGAACTCGAGTTCAAAGTCACCATAAATTTGATCGGAGCAGAGAAAGGAGTTCGGGCTGACCTTGGCGGTGGTGCCGACAATGGTGCCGTCTTTGACCACATAGCTCGCCCTGCCGTTTTTCTGAGTCCAGCCATGAAGTGTCTTGCCATCAAAGAGGCTGGTCCACTCCGTCGCTTGATCGTTATGGTGGCCAGCTTGAACAGCCGATGTGAGCAGGGCAGCACTGAGCAGGGTGAAAAGAGTTTTCATGTGGATGGGAATACGGCCCCGCATCACGTGATCTTTCACCGCCCCTCCCAGTGCGCCGGGCATTCTTTTATTTTTGTTTGTGGCCTTGATTTGGGGAAGCGCAGGCATGAATGAAACCCAAATTACCCTTGATAAGCAGAGATCTAAGGATTTAATCGGAGTGCGATCAGGTAACCGTCTTAGCGGTTTTGAAATGCGGCTGAAACGATTTGCTGAGAAAACATAAAGTAATAAAAATATGATGACAAACGACGGATCAATAACGACCTTTTCCCAAAGTTCTGGCTCTAGCCAAGCTTCATCCTGCAAACCCGATAAGCAAGGGTATTTCAACCGATGGATGTATAACACGCAAAGAGGGCTGCTGACACTAGCCCTTGTAGGGTCGGTCATTCAATGTGGCAATCTACAGGCTGCTGAAAAATCTGGTGTCACTGCGATGAGCATCCCAGATTATGAGATCAAGTCCTACTGTGTTGATTTTAACTGGACGGCTGGTGGCAGAAAAGGTCAGAACAATTTTGCGAAACCCGGAGAATATGCGGCGGCTGATCCTAAAGGGCTTGTTGAGTGGCACAAGGCGATAGGGTCCAATGTGATTCAAACCTTCTGCGTTTCACACAACGGCTATGCTTGGTATAAGAGTGATGTCACTCCACCTCAGCCGGGCTTAAAGCACGACTTCTTGCGTGAAGTCGTGAAGCTAGGGCACGCCGAGGATATGCTGGTAATGGGGTATTTAAGCATAGCGGCTAACACGCGTTGGGGTGATGAGAACCCTAGTTTGAGCTATGGTTCACCATCTACCTATCATTTGCCATACACTGATGAGTATCTTGCTTATTTAGATAAAGCGATCCGCGATGCGGTTACAACTGGGATTGACGGGTTTATGCTGGATTGGATTTGGCAACCGAAACGATCATCAACAAATGGAAAATGGATAGATTCAGAAAAGAAACTATACGAACAACTCATGGGTGAAAAATTTCCAGGTGAGGATAAACTGAGTGAGAAAAAAGACACGGAATACAGCCGAAAAGCGATCGACCGTTGTTGGAAAACGATCCGTAAGGCGGCTAAGCAAGTGAACCCAGATTGTGCTATTTGGCTAACGTGTAACAAACTCCAGCATCCACATATTGATGATTCAGATATGCTTAAGGAGATTGATTGGTTGCTCGCAGAATCGGGGAATGTAAAAAATCTTGAGAAAATCAAATCGTTTGTTGGAAAGCATACTAAGCTGATTGTTTGTTTGGCTGCTTGGAACAACAAAGACCCAGCATTTGTTATCCCGAGTGCCAAAGAAAATAAGTTAGGGTTATACGGATTTTGCAAGCCACGTACAAAAGATGGACGCATCCCTATGGATAAATTTCTTTCTAAACAGCTTACAGAATTAGTCGGTGACGATCGTAATATCGCCGCGTTGGCTCGTGCTTATCAGGGGTTATCACTTGAGTCTGAACTAGTTGATGGCAAGTTTGTTGAACCCAAAGTGGCACCCGCATATAGGTTGCAAATACTTGCCGGCGGACGAGGTTCTGCGAATAGAGGCACTAATAGATTTTCTAATGGCTCAGGTGAGGTGAAGGTGAATACGCCTCACCGTAGAGGCGCACTCCTGTTGACTCGACTCGGAGACACATGGCCAGAAACAGTGAACCTTCATTATTGGACGATCAAACGTGAAAAAAATGAAAAGGATATGTCAGCGGTTCAAACAGTGACCTTTTTTAATGGTAAGCTGGGCTGTGAAGTGGCTATTGATGAAAAAGGAAAGACTCGCTTTGGAGCTCCAAAAAAATTCACGATTAATGTGAATTGGGCAAGGAGCTTTAAGGTTGGAGGTGGTGACTCTGAAACAAAGCCCATTACGGTGCCGTTCACATCCGATAAGAATAATCTAAAGCTAGTTATCCCTAAAGAGATCCTCACTGGAAACCCCGAAACGATTGCTGTTGCTTGGGGTAAGCGATTCGTCGCTAAGTAGTAAGATTGGTAATGTCAATGAACTAAAGGCTCCACCCGAGTGCTTTCATGCGCTCCCCATAAGGTGGATCCGTCCATTACCAGCAACGCTTGAGACTTCAAGTGGAAGTTCTGGTGATATTGATGCCGTTAGTGTGCCATGCCCTGCTAGCGTCCCAGTTTCGGGTGGTGGTGATGACCGGGCGCCTTTGTTCTTTCGTGTCGAGGTGAGCAGCGATTAAAACCTAACGGCAATGGTCATGCAGGGTTGCCCACGCTATCGATGTGGGATGACTGGCTAGGATTTGATGATCTTGCTGTCCTCGCTTCGGAGGCGGGCGACCGAGTAGTGGGGGTCGTCAGGAAGGACCTCGATGTTGACGAGCCTCCCAGCCCTTTCGAGCATCTGGCGGCAGTCGGCTGACAGGTGACGAATGTGGAGTGTTTTACCGGCATTGCGATAACGCTCGCCGAGTGCGTTGATGGCTTCGAGTCCGGAGAGGTCGCAGACGCGGGCTTCCTCGAAGTCGATGACGATGTTGGGAACGTCGGACTTGGCTTGAAACTTATCGGAGAACTCACGTACGGAGCCGAAGTAAAGCATTCCCTCGACGCCGTAGATGCGCTCTTCTGGTGTGTCTTTGTGCATGGTCACGGTGATGTGCCTTGAGCTTTCCCAGGCGAAGACCAGAGCGGAGAGAATGACACCTACAAACACCGCCAGCGCAAGGTCGTGCATGATGGCTGTCACCATTGTTACAGTGATGATGATCAACATCTCGGACTTGGCAATTTTGCCGAAGCTCTTAAAGGTCGACCACTCGAAGGTGCCGATCACGACCATAAACATCACACCGACGAGGGCGGCGATAGGGATCTGAATGATGACTGGGCCACCTAGCATGATGAAGAGGGCTAAAGCTAGAGCAGCGACAACGCCTGATGTACGGCCACGACCACCTGACTTGATGTTGATCAGTGACTGTCCAATCATCGCGCAACCACCCATACCATGGAACAGTCCAGAAAGGATGTTAGCGGCTCCCTGAGCAAGGCTCTCGCGGTTACCCTGACCACGTGTTTCGGTGATTTCATCGATCAGCTGAAGGGTCATTAGAGACTCAATGATGCCGACCATGGCCACCACAAAGGCGGTTTTCAAAATGAATTGCCAGTGTTCCAACCAGTTAAATCCTGATGGCCATGCGAACGGGGGGAAATCAGGGCTTAGCGTGCCGCTACCACCGCCGTCTTTCAGCACGTTTTCAATCGTTCTGGCATCTGGTAAGAAATAGGCAATAACACCAACGATAATGATCGCAACCAACGTTGATGGCACCGCTTTGGTGATTTTTGGGAAAAACTGAATGATCGCCATGGTCAGAACCACGAGGCCAATCATAAGCCAGAGTGCGCCGCCCTGCATCCACTCGCCACCGGCCTTGAAAAAGCCGAACTGGCCCATGCAGATAACGATCGCAAGTCCGTTGACAAAACCGATCATGACCGGATGAGGGACAAGCCGGATGAAACGGGCGAGTTTCAAGAGGCCAAAGAGGATTTGGATGACGCCGGCAACGATGATGACGGCAAAGAGGAATTGGAGTCCGAGTCCATCTCCGAGCTCGTTTCCGTATTTTACGGCTGAGCCGGCGACCACGGCGATGGCACCGGTGGCGCCTGAGATCATCCCTGGACGCCCCCCGAGGGTGGAGGTGATGAAGCCCATAAAGACGGCGGCCCAGAGGCCAACAAGAGGATCGACCCCCGCGATGAACGAGAAGGCGATGGCTTCAGGAACGAGGGCAAGGGCAACGGTCAGACCGGAGAGGGAATCGTCCTTGAGGTTGCCATTTTTTTTGGTAAAGAGATGAAACATAAGCAGATAGGTGAGTGTGAGCGCCACGCACTAGAGCTATGTGTGGACAATAGCAACCCTGATCCCGTGAAATTTTTCTTGTGATATCTGGGGTTGGAGAGAATCTGAACCATGCCGATTGATGAGCTTTTTCAGAGAAACAAGGACTGGGCGGCAGCGTTGACACGTGAGGATCCGGAGTATTTCTCCCGCATGAGCAAGGACCAACGCCCAGAGTATCTCTGGATTGGATGCTCGGATAGTCGGGTGCCTGCCACTCAGATTGTGGACCTGCCACCAGGGAAAATCTTTGTGCATTACAATATTGCCAATGTGGTGGTCCACTCCGATCTCAATTGCCTGTCGGTGATTCAATACGCGATCGAAACCCTGAAGGTGAAACACATCATCGTGGCAGGCCACTATGGCTGCGGCGGCATCAGGGCGGCGGTCGAAAACAAAGAAAATCGGATGATCGACAACTGGCTGCGGCACATCGCAGACATCGAGCGCATTCATCGAGCGAAACTTGACGCGCTCGAGACAGAGGAGCAGCGGCTCAACCTCCTCGCAGAGCTAAATGTGCAGGAGCAGGTGGCGAATGTTTGCCGCACCTCGGTGATTCGGCGTGCCTGGGAATCAGGGCAAGAGGTCACGGTTTACGGCCTGATTTACGAGATGGCGAATGGCCAACTCAAGGACCTCGGCTTACGGGTCAACGGTATTGGTCAGATGACGGAGATCCAGCAGCAGGAGGGTTAATTTACTACCGCGTTTGAGGCAAAAAGGATTCTCATGCTATTGAGCACGACGATGATGGTCGAGCCTTCGTGACCGAGCACGCCGAGCGTGAGCGGGATCCAGCTTCCCATGGCGGCAATGCCGAGAAGGACCAGGACGCCGAGCGAGATCGTCAGATTTTGTTTGATGACGCGCCGGCATCGTCGGCTCAACGTGAACGCCTCGAGGAGGCTGCCGAGGTTATCGTGGGTGAGCACGATGTCGGCTTGTTCTAACACGGCGTCACTGCCGCGCAGACCCATCCCGATGGAGACATCTGCGGCGGCGAGGCTGGGGGCATCATTGATGCCGTCGCCTGCCATCGCGACCTTCTCGCCATGATTTTGCCATGATTGGATGGCGGCGACTTTATCCTCGGGGTGGAGGCCGTGTTGGAAGTCGGTGAGTCCTACTTCATCGGCAATGCGTTGGGCCGACTCTGCACGGTCACCTGTGAGCATGGTGGTGGTGACAGCTTGTTGATTGAGTTGGCGGATGAGTTGGGCGGCTTCGGAGCGTGGCGTGTCACGCAGGAGGAGTCGGCCCGTTAGGTCGCCGCAGTGGATGATCACCTCGGATAATCCTGCCTCAGGTTGCGCCAGCACCTCGAGCCACGCGTTGTTCGTGTTTGTTTCAAAAATCAGGGATCGACGTCCTAAGGTGACTTTTTGACCTTTGATGGTGCCGTGTAGTCCCTTGCCTGAGAGCGATTGAAAACCTGTTACCTCAAGGCGTGTGCCGGAGCGTCTGCTGTGTTCGATGGAGATGGCTCTCGACAGCGGATGGGTCGAGTTGAGTGAGAGTGATGCGGCGAGATCGAGTAGATGCAGATCGGTATCGGGTAAATTGGTTTCTATGGTGATGAGCTCGAGTTCACCTCGGGTCAGGGTGCCAGTTTTATCCATGGCCATGCGGTTGATTTGCGCGAGGTTCTCGACGGCGATACCGCCGCGAAAGAGGATGCCACGGCGGGCACCGCTGGCGATGCCGGCGAGGATGGCGCTTGGGATGGAAATCACGAGGGCGCACGGGGAGCAGACGACCAGCAGGGTCATGGCGCGATAGAAGGCAGATTTTTCACCATCAGCTGAGATGAAGGCGGGCAGGTGCATGCCGAAGTGCCAGATGAGGAACATACCGAGTGAGAGCAGTAGGATGCCGATCGTGTAGGCGGTGCCAAATCGATCCGTGAAACGCTGCGACGGGGCCTTGGATTGTTGCGCATCGGTGATGAGCCGGATGATCCGCGCGTGTGCACTGTCGCCGGCTACTTTCTCGACCTCGGCATCGAGTCGACCCCAGGTATTGAGGGTGCCGCTGAAGACTGGGTCGCCGGGGCGTTTTTCGACAGGCAGGGATTCTCCTGTTAGGGATGATTCGTCGGCTGAGCTTTCGCCCGTGATGACGCGGCTATCGGTTGGGAACTGATCACCTGGGAGGATACGTATTTTTTCCCCGATACGGAGTGAGGAAACGGGGACCTCCTTGGTGCTGCCGTCATTGAAAATCGTGAGGGCTTTTTTGGGGGCATCATGAAACAGGGAGCGGATTTCTCGTTCGGTGCGAGCCATGGCCATGGCTTCGAGCGCGCCGCTGAGCGAAAATAAAAACAGCAAGGCGGCACCTTCCCACCACGCGCCGATAAAGGCGGCTCCCACGGCCACGGCGATCATTAGAAAATGGATGTCGAGACGGAGTTTACGTAATTTTTCCAAGGTATCGAGCGCGGCATCCCAGCCACCGGTCATGTAGGCGATGAGGTAGATGCCGAGCGCAAGGTCTTCGGTGTCGGGGAAGCGTTGGGTGATGATCCCAGCAAGGGTAGCAATCCCACAGAGGATGGCACTGCCAAGGAGAAGTGGCCATGAGCCTTCGTCGTTATCTGGAGTCATTAGAATGACTCATAATCTAGCGCGGAGATCACAAATAGGAACCGAAAAAACCATGAGACTCTATCTCAATAGTCGACAGATTCCTCGTCGTTAGCACGGGCCATCAGCGTGATGATTTGGCTGTTTTCGTCACAGGCCGAATCGGGATCGAAGTCGCCGAGCGTCTGTTCAATGGTAAAGCCCGCCTCACCGAGGAGCTTGTCCATTTCTCGTGGCCAATACCAGTGCAGATGATGGCTGCTTGTGCTGGATTGAATGAGCTTACCGTCGTCGGTTCGTATCTCGTATCGATGTTCGCGGATGAGCTCTTGGGATAGGCGTTTGATCTGAAAGCGTGTGTGACATCGGGCAGCATGGCCGTTGGGCAATCGGGTTTCCTGATCAAGAAACCATTCCCCTTCATTGAGCTCGCCGGTGATCTCTGCCCACGGGATGAATGTGGTGATATAGAGCCCGCCTCCGGGGTGGAGGTGATGTTGGATGTTGGTGAGTAAGTCAGGGATCGTTTGAGGTGGGAGAAACTGGAGAGTAAATGCGGGGATGGTGATCGCTCCGTAGGTTGTTCCTGTTTGGAAATCGACCATGCTTGCGTGATGGAGCACGGGGTCCATGTCGCCAAGCTGGGCACGGCAGAGCCTGAGCATATCGGCGGAGTTATCCAGCCCCTCCATGAAGAACCCCTCGCCAAGGAGCGGGAGAAGTAAGCGGCCCGACCCGCAGCCGAGCTCGAGGGATGTGCCTGGGTATTGACCGAGGAATTTTTCGATCAGTGGGAGTTCGGCGCTGGCACCTTCGGCCGCCCAGAAGGTGTCGTGGAGATCGGCCTCAAGTTGGTCATACATAGCGTGATGGGGGGAGTGATTTGAAATTAGGCATCCTGAGCACGGATCATCGCATAAAGGGTGGTGCCAGGTGTGGGGTTCCGCATTTCGTCATAGGCAACCTGGAGGCCTTTATCCTCGGTGACACGGAAAAGAAGGATGTGATCCTCCCCATACATCTCCTGGAAATCCTCCAGCGTAAATTGATCCGTGAGGGTGGTTTTTTTGATCACCGCACCGCTGGCGGCAAAACTTTCCAATCTCTTAAATTGAGGTCGAGTCGGGAAAGATATCCGCCCGCGCATGTGCGTTGCCACCGCCGTCTGGTGGTGAGCATTATCGTCGATGGGTGCCACCTGCCAGACGTTTTCCCGGCCAAAGACGTGCACGAAATGGTGGGAAGCGAGTGAGTTTACCTCATCGTTCGGGGTGGTGGAAACCAGTTGACCGAGCCCGGTGAGCTCAAGCTCATCCTCGACGTATTCGGAGAGGATATTGGCTCGGTGGGCGGGCAATCCATGGAGTTTGGCCCGGGCGACGTTGTCATAGTTGGTGTCGAGCAAGAGGACGTCATGGCCGTCCTCTTTGAGTGCCTTGGCAGCAAGGCGCACCCACTTGCCGGCTCCAGCAAACAGGATGCCACGTGGGTTTTTCGAGGCAAGACCAAGACGACGCGCGAGTGGCGCAGAGAGCAGTCCATAGATGGCTACCGTGCCAACGATGACAATAAAAACAATAGGCACCATCTCGTGGGTGACATCACCCACGGCTTGGCTTAACCGGCCCGCGGCGGCGGCGTGCTCAAATTCGAGTGCGAAGATGGCGGTGACGGCTGCGGCGACGATTCCGCGCGGTGCCATGGCTGAGAGGAAGATTTGCTCTTTGATGGTGACCTGTTTGGAAAAAGCATTGGCTATAAAAACCGAGAGTGGGCGGATCACGATGACGAGCAGGGCAAGCAGTGCCAAACCATGAGGGAGGGCATCGCGCAATGCGTCGAGTTTGACTCGGCCAGAAAGGACGATAAACAGGACAGAGATAATCAGCACCCGCAGGTTTTCTTTAAACTCGAGGATGTGTTTCACGGAAACGGATTTCTGGTTTGCCAGCGCGATGCCGAGCACCGTGCAGGTGAGCAACCCCGCCTCAGCTTGAATCGCATTCGAGGCGGCAAATGCGGTGGCGGTCACCGCCAGTAAAAACACAGAGTGAAGGTAATCCGGAATGAGGTGATGCTTGAGGAGGAGTTCGATGATTTTTGCCAAGATGAAAGCAAGCACCACCCCGACCAGCAGCGTCAGCCCGAGCGCGCGTAAAATTTCGTCCCGCGCAGCATCCACATTCCCAGCAATGGCAACCTGATAAACGAGCACGGCGAGGATGGCACCAATCGGGTCGATGACGATTCCCTCCCACTTAACCACATTGCCGATTTTTCGTGAGGGTTTGATGTGCCGCAGCAAGGGAGCGATGACCGTGGGGCCAGTGACAACCAAGATGGAGCCGAGAAGCGATGCGATCCTCCAGTCGAATCCAAGGACATAGTGTGATGCGGCTGTGGTGAGTAAAAAACCCACCACCACACCCAGTGTGCAGAGTCGGAGCACGGGCGTGCCGCTCTCCTTCAGGTCAGAGAATTTCAGTGTGAGGCCACCTTCAAAGAGGATCACGGCGACACACAGGCCGACGGCGGAGAGTAAGACATCGTTGGCCACTAGGAATTGATCGATGGTCGCACCCGTGAAGTTGCCAAGGCCAAAGCCAAACGCGAGTAGAATCAGGATCGACGGGAGCTTGCATCGCCACGCCAGCCACTGAGCTGCAATGCCAAGCGCGAGAACGAGTGTGAAGTAGGTGAGAGGTGTCATGGATACGTGGGCCTATTGAATCGCGAATGATCGGCAATGACCATTGTAATTACATTGAATTTTATCATGGAAACTAATATGTCGAATTCGCACATGACGGCTTGACGGAGGATGGCAGGTTGACCAGTCTGTCATGGATGGTTTCCGCATTATCACGGTGGAAGCTGTTTTTTTCACGACGTATTGCCATCATCATCACCTTTTAGCGAAGAATTTACAGTGTATTCTAACGAAGATTATCTCCTTGAACTCCTGACAGAAGCCGGACTCGTCGCTGTGGAGGAGATCGAGGCCGTCCGTAGCCAGTTAAAAGGCAGAGAAACGGTGGTTGAACGCCTGATTGGAGGAGGCCGAATCAGCGAAGAGCAGGTGGCGCAAGTATCGGCTCAGAGCTCAAGTATGGACTTTATCGATCTGGCCCACACCGCCATTTCACCGGACCTGTTCGCAAAAATCCCAGATGATGTCGCAAAGCGCTTTCGTGCGGTGCCTATCGCCGATGACGGCACCTACCTGACGGTGGCGATTCCCGACCCGTTGGATTTTGAGGTTCTGGACAGCCTACCGCATATTTTGGGGCGCGAGATTAATCCTGTTTGTGCTACGGCCACGGCAATTGCCCAAGTCATCCATCAGAATTACGGCGAGGAGGTTACGGAGGATGCCGCAACAGAGCAATTCACCGTGGTGAGTGCTGAGGGGAATGAAGAGGCGACGGAAGATGACGCGCCGATCATTAAAATGGTGTCCACCATGTTGCTTGATGCCTTTAAGACAAAGGCAAGTGACATCCACATCGAGCCACTTGAAACCAGTTTGCGTATCCGTTTTCGGATGGATGGTAAGCTCGTTGAGGTCGATAATCATCCTAAAAAACTTCACCCCGCCATCATTGCCCGTATCAAGGTGATGAGCGGCACCATGAGCATCGCGGAGAAGCGCCTCCCCCAAGACGGGCGCATCCAAATCAGGGTGGCAGGAAAAGAGGTGGACCTCCGGGTCTCATCCGTGCCCAGCAACCATGGCGAGAGCATCGTCATGCGTATCCTTGATAAAACCTCATTGATGCTCGGCCTGCCTGAGCTCGGGTTCCTCTCCGATGACCAAGAGACGGTTGATAACATGATCCGTCTCCCCGATGGGATCATCCTCGTCACCGGTCCCACGGGTTCCGGTAAGACGACGACGCTCTACGGTTGCCTCAATACGATCAACACATCCGATCGTAAAATCATCACCGTGGAGGACCCAGTGGAATACGAGCTTCCTGGGATCAACCAGGTGATGGTCAAAACGGATATCGGAATGACCTTCGCTGCGGCTCTCCGCGCCATGATGCGCCAGGCGCCAAACATCATCATGCTCGGTGAGATTCGTGACGCTGAAACCGCCTCCATCGCGATTCAAGCGGCACTCACAGGTCACCTCGTCTTTTCCACCTTGCACACCAATGACGCTCCGGGAGCTGTTGCGCGCTTAGCCGATATCGGCGTTAAGCGTTTCCTCATTGCCTCATCGGTCAGAGCGATCATCGCGCAGCGACTTGTCCGGATGCTTTGCCCGCATTGCAAGGCACCTGCCATGCTCACCGACCGCCAGATGCGCACATTGAATCTGGATGCCAAACAAGTTGCGGAAAGCGACATCATGGGTCCTGCTGGCTGTGATATGTGCCGCCAGATGGGCTACAGGGGACGTATGGGCATCTTTGAAATATTTAAGGTGGACGACGAAGTCCGCCACCTCATCAATGAGGAGCTGACCTCCCCGCAGTTACGCCGGCGTGCACGGGAGTTAGGGATGCGCACACTGCGCGAAGACGGCATCCGTAAGGTGCTCGCTGGCAGCACCTCTGCCGAGGAAGTTCTGCGCGTCACCATGTCCGATAGCGACTAATCACAACCCGTGAACCCGATGCACGACCAGAACGATTCATCATAGGTTCACATAACGGCTTACACACTTTTCATGGATAATTCACAACTCATCGACATCTTTGTCAACCGCGGTTTGATCGATCAGTATCTCGCCGCGGACATCGTTCAAGAGGTCCATAACAGCGGTAAGGAAATCTCTGAAATTCTGGCCGACTACGAGGTAATCCAGGAAAAAGACGATATTTGGCCGATTATTGCCAACGAGTTAGATGTCGTCATGGTGGATCTTGCCCAATTTGATCCTCCGGCGGAGTTGTTGGCCATGCTCCCCTCAGGGATGGCCCGCTTGCATGGGGCCCTCCCCGTGAATATGGACAGTGAAGGCCTGACCGTTTGTTTGGTCGACCCTCTCAATCCTCAGGTCGTCGAGGATCTTCGTTTTGCCCTGGGAAAAGAAATTATTCTCGCCATTGCCCCGGATCACCTCGTTGAGAAAAAACTCAACGACGCCTATGGTGGCGATGGTCTGGTGATGGATGATCTTTTGAGCCAGCTGGAGGACGGGCTGGTCAATAACCAGCAGGCGAATGCGCAGGACGTCGAGGCGGAGGCCAATTCCGCCCCGATCATTCGCTACGTCGATCTGGTGCTCTACCAAGCCATTAACGAGGGGGCGTCCGACATTCACTTTGAGCCATTCGAAACGGACTTCAAGATCCGCTATCGTGTCGATGGAGCACTCTACGAAATGGCCCCCCCACCGGTGCATCTTGCCTTGCCGATCCTTTCTCGACTCAAGGTGATGTCGAACATGAATATTGCGGAGAAACGCATCCCTCAGGATGGTCGGATCGTTAAACACATCGGTGAAAACCAGGTCGACATGCGTGTCTCCACGCTGCCCACCCAGCATGGCGAAAGCATCGTGCTTCGTGTGCTCGACCGCAGTAACATCAATCTCAGTCTCGACGTTCTCGGGATGCCGCCTGCCGTTTTTGATTACATCAATGAAACCGTGCGTAAGCCGAATGGCATCTTCATCTGCACCGGCCCTACTGGTGCGGGAAAAACGACGACCCTTTACGCCGCATTAAGAGAAATCAACACGATCGACTCCAAGCTCCTCACCGCAGAGGACCCCGTGGAATATGATGTTGATGGAATCATTCAGGTGCCCGTCCAAGAAGCTATCGGGCTTACTTTTTCCCGTATTTTGCGCGCCTTTTTACGTCAGGATCCAGACCGCATTCTCGTTGGGGAAATCCGTGATATCGATACCGCCCAGATTGCCATTCAGGCGTCCCTGACCGGTCACTTGGTGTTATCGACGTTACACACCAATGACGCTCCAGGTGCCGTTACCCGTCTCATTGATATGGGGACTGAGCCATTTCTTGTGGCCGCCTCGCTCGAGGGGGTGCTCGCTCAGCGTCTGCTGCGGACGATCTGTAGTGATTGCCGCGCCGCCTACGAACCTAACGAAGTCCTGCTTAACCAGCTCGGCGTGTCGTCCCATGAACTGGGCGATAAAGAATTTTATACTGGGCGCGGCTGCGACGTCTGTGATCAGTCTGGCTACAAGGGGCGCCGCGGGCTCTTTGAGTTGCTCGATATCACCGACCCGATCCGCGATCTTATCACCGATCGCGCACCAACCGTCGTCATCAAGCAAAAGGCGATCGAGCTCGGGATGCAAACCCTACGTGAAGACGGCCTACGCAATATTTACGATGGTAACACGACCATCGAGGAGGTGCTCAAGTACACGTAATCTGAGGAAGCCTCAACGCTCAGCTCGAAATCCAACGCACTCTTCACCACTTCAAATTTTAATACTCAATCAATTATCATGGCAAACTTCCAATATATCGCACTCGATGCCAAAGGGGAACAGACGACTGGATCTGTCCAAGCTGGCAGCGAATCAGAGGCCATTCAGCAACTTCGCGCCCAAGGACTCTATCCGACCCAAGTGGTCGAGGAGGGGAAGGGGACTCTGACTGAGGGAAAGACAAAATCCAAACAACGCGGGAAAAAACGTGTTAAAAAGGTAACGGGCGGCGGCAAAATTAAACCCAAGGTGCTGATGATCTTTACCCGTCAGCTGGCAACACTGATCGACTCCGGATTGCCACTGCTGCGTGGCTTGACCGTGCTCGGAAAGCAAGAGCCGAACCCCGTGTTGCGCAGCACCGTTAACTCGCTTGCGGACTCCGTGCAGACAGGTGCCACCTTCTCCGAGAGCCTCTCCCAACACCCGCGGATTTTTAATAAACTCTTTGTCAACATGGTCAAAGCGGGTGAGCTGGGTGGTGTGCTGGAAGTCGTTTTGACACGTCTGGCCGAATACATGGAGAAGGCCAACAAGCTGAAGAACAAGATCGTTTCAGCGATGGTGTATCCGATTATCGTGCTCTTTATTGCCGTTGCGATTCTCGTTTTCCTCATGCTTTTTATTGTTCCTAAGTTTAAGGAGATGTTTGCCGAGCAAGGGGGGCAACTTCCGCTGATTTCTCGAATCGTGTTTGGTGCCTCTGAAAATATGCTGGCGCGTCCGTATCTGCTGCCTAACATTGTATGGATTTTCCTCGTTATAGGTGGATTCTCTGTTCTCGTTAAAGTTTGGGGGAGCACCGCAGGCGGCCGAGCCCTCATGGATGCCATCAAATTAAGAATCCCTATCTTTGGCGACCTGAACCGGAAAAGTTCCATTTCACGTTTCGCAAGAACCTTGGGAACGTTGGTGACGTCCGGTGTGCCTATCCTGCAGGCGCTAACCATTACCCGCGACACCGCTGGTAACGTCGTCATCTCCAAGGCCATCGATATGGTGCACGAGTCCGTGAAGGAAGGTGAGTCCATCGTCGTACCCCTTCAGGCGAGTAAAATCTTCCCAGCCATGGTCATCAGTATGGTCGACGTGGGGGAGGAAACAGGTCAGCTCCCCGAGATGCTTCTGAAAATTGCCGACGTCTATGATGATGAGGTGGATAATGCCGTGACCGCCCTTACATCCGTGCTTGAGCCGATTATGATCGTATTCTTGGCATTGGTTGTAGGCACGATTGTATTTGCATTGTTCCTACCTCTGATTAATATGATTAAGAACGTCGATACACCGAGCTAATTTCGTTGATCGCGTGTTGGATGCCGCCGAAGGGCGGCGGACACCTCGTTTCTCAGCCCCCCCCAAATCAGATTATGAAAGTTGACCATCGCTCCCAAGGAATTTTTGCCCCGGCCTTTACGTTGATCGAGGTCTTGGTTGTTATCGCGATCATTGCCGTGCTGGCGACGATTGTTGCCGGGGGGCTTGGCTGGTCGAAGCGTAAGGTGGCTGAGAGTAGCACCAGGGTGCTGGTGCAATCACTCTCGCGTGGGCTTGAGGAGTTCTCCTTGGACAATGGCGTTTACCCTGAGGGTGACGGCAGTGAGGATAGCTCGGAATTGCTTTATATGGCGTTGTTTTCTGACGGGGGAGAGATCAATGATGCATCAGGTGAGTTTGATGATACACCTGAACCTGATGGCCAAGCGGATTCCGGCCGCACCGTTTACCTTCCGGAATTAGACCCAAACAAGGCAAAGCCGAATACCATCGAGGATAACGGAAGTTATCGGATCATCGACGCTTGGAAGGCCCCCATTTTTTACCGGCATGACCCAGAGGGAAACGATCTAGAGATGATGAACCCAGATTCAGATTTTGATCTCTGGTCGCTCGGGCCCGATGGTGAGGGTGGGCCTGGCGTCCAATCCAAAGAGACACGGGACGATATCACGAATTACAAGTAAGTTGCTCGAAGGGGGAGAGATCGAAGCGGCCTTTGTTACGGCTCGCGGCATATGGCGGCGTTATCTAATCGATGATTGTGTGGCATACACACATCAGCATTTCAGTTCATTCACCTTTACATCGTTCGTTCTGATGTAAAGCTGCGGCATCAACCAACGATTTCATGTCAGAAGAATTACCCTTACCAGAACCTCAGCCAGCCGCGGATCAAGAGACGCCAAGTAAAAAAAAGGCCGCCAAAACGGCCAAGGCATCAAGTAAAACAAAACCGACCGCTAAAGTCGCCGCCAAAAGAGCCAGAAAATCTCCCAGCAAGGATGTAAGTCAGGAGGCATCCGCGCCGGCAAACGATGATGCACCAGCGCCATCAGAAGCCCGAGAGGATCGACCTGCCATCAAACGCGGCGTAAGGACCGCCAAAAAGGCGGCAGCTAAAGAGACGCCAAGTCAAAATACTCCAGCGAACAAGGAGGAACCATCCGCTGAATCAAAACCAACCCATCCGGCACCCGCCAGTCAGGGGGATACGACCAGTGAAACATCACCTGGCAGAGAGGACAACCCGCCACGCAAGCAGGCCCGCCGTGGCCGTAACCGCAATCGCCAAGATCCTCCGCAACAGGACGCACCCAAGGTGAAGCTCGACGCCAAAAAAGTCGCTAAACGCGCTTGGAAAATCTTTCTCGGTGAGGTCAACGAAGAGGGTCTCGCCCTGATCGCCGACAAGGATGCCCGCGAGCTCGCACGCCGGAGCCTTCGTGTGGCAGAAATTTATTCCCTCGAGGAGGCGATCTCGATCAAGAAAAAAGGTAGCCCGAAAAAGGAAGGCAGCCCGAAAAAAGATCAATAAGCCCAGCGCCTCGCGAGGCCAATCATGGCATCGCGAGCGCATGGAGCGGCGCACGCACCTCGTAGCGGTGGGCGATCGCTACGAGACCCAATCGGCTTTTCGGCCTCATCAAACGGCCCCATCAAACGGTCATTAGCTCGGTCTCCTTGGAGGCGAGATGGTCGTCGATTTCCTTGATGAAATTGTTGGTTAGATCTTGGATTTGGGATTCGTAGTCGTGTTGACCGTCCTCGGTGATTTCGTTAGCCGCCTTCATTTTTTTAGCGGCATCCATGCCGTCTTTGCGACATGACCGGACCCGCACGCGTGCTTCCTCGGCCTGCATTTTCACCATCTTGACCATATCTTTTCGGCGTTCTTCTGACAGCTCAGGCACGGGGACTCGAAGGTGTTTACCTTCGTTAGCCGGGTTAAGTCCTGTGTTGCTTTCGATGATGGCCTTTTCGATGTCCTTGGTGGTGGATGGGTCAAAGGGTTGAACCATGATCATACGTGGCTCGGGGATGGTGATCACGGCGAGGGCCTTGACCTTCATCGAGCTGCCATAGCTGGCAACGTGCACATCAATGTTTTCAATCAGTGCGGGGCTGGCTTTTCCGGTGCGGACGGCGGCAAATTCATGCACGGCGTATTCCACGGCTTTGGACATGCTTTCTTCTGTATTTTTGAGTGCTTCGCTAGGTTCCATGATTATTCGGGTTGGGTGGTTAAATTGTTTCCTTGTTATTATCCTCGGTGAACGATGGTGCCGATGTCACCGCCGGTGATGGCTTTGGTGATGTTGCCCTCGCCTCCAATATCAAAAACGATAATAGGGATGTTGTTGTCCATGCAAAGGCTAAAGGCGGTGGAATCCATCACCCGAAGATTCTGGCTGAGGCACTCCTGGAATGTCACCGTTTCATAGCGCACGGCATCGGAGTTTTTCTTGGGGTCTGAGCAGTAGACGCCATCCACCATAGTCGCCTTCATCACGGCGTCCGCTCCCATCTCACTGGCACGTAGCGCTGAGGTGGTGTCGGTTGAGAAAAAGGGGCTACCGGTGCCAGCGGCAAAAATAACCACCATGTTACTGGAGAGATGGCGTGTCGCTTTCCGTCGGATGAACGGCTCAGCAACGTTTTTCATCTCAATGGCAGATTGGACAATACACTGGACACCCTCGGCTTCGAGCGCACTTTGCAATGCCAGTGCATTCATCACCGTGGCCAGCATGCCTACGTAGTCGGCCGTAGCCCGATCCATCCCCCGTGCGCTCGCACTGGCACCACGCCAGAAATTTCCACCCCCACAGACGACTCCAATTTCGACCCCCGTATCGGCAGCCAATTTAATCTCCTTGGCGACACGTTCAACGATTTCTGGTGAGATGTTGTCGTGACTCCCTGGCTCTCTCAGCGCTTCGCCACTGAGTTTTAATATGACACGCTTGAAGGAACGGCTATCTTGGGTGTTACTCATGACGCGTTGGAGAATCAAGAATCAACCCATAAGAGTCAAGCCGCAAGTAACGTGCCATGCCACTATAACAGACCATCTTTACGCGCTTGTTTCCAGTAAGCATACTCGGAGCGGTTGAAATCGATGTATTCGGGCGAGAGGTCACTGGTGTAGACTTCGTAGTCGGCCTTTCCAAGGTGCAGATTGATGGTGATGGTAAAGCTGTCTTTGGCCACGATGTTGCGTAGGGTATCCATCGGAGTTTTTGCCTGCAGTCCGCCGAGGCAGGCGGCCTTGCCATTGATATGGATATCGACGAGTTCCTCTCGGACCATGGCGCGGGAGTAACCGATGGCATGGATGATACGGCCCCAGTTCGGGTCGTTGCCATTCCACGAGCTTTTGACCAAGGCAGAGTTGGCGACCGCTTCGGCGGCTTTTTGGGCATCGAGGTAGGTGCGTGCCCCTTTGACCTCGACGGTGACAAACTTTGTGACCCGCTCGCCGTCGCGGACGAGCGATTGGGCCATTTCTAACATGACGTGCTGAAGGGCCTTGCGGAACTGTCGGCACTCCCTCGTGTTGCGCTTGATCGAGCCCGTGTTGCTCTGGCCATTGGCGAGGGCAATGACGGTGTCGTTCGTGCTCATGTCGCCATCGATGGTGATCCGGTTAAACGAGTTATCCACCGCTTCGTGCACGGCCTTCTGGAGGCATACGGGAGTGATTTTGGCATCGGTGGTGATGAAGCAAAGCATGGTGGCCATACTCGGGCAGATCATGCCGGCGCCCTTTGCGCAGGCACCGATCCGCACGCGGTGGCCACCGATTTTGACAGAGATGGCGATTTCCTTTTTACAGGTGTCGCTGGTCATGATCGCGCGTGCTACGTCGTCGCCCTTTTGGGAGTCGAGTCCGGTAACAAGCTCTGAGATTTTGGGTTCGATGCGGACCATGGGCATCGGGAGACCGATGACACCTGTCGAGCAGACGGCGACCTGCCGTTGGCGTAGGCCGAGCTCTTTGGCGACGAGTTTGGCAGTTTGGCGTGCATCACCAACCCCTTTTACGCCGGTGCAGGCGTTGGCGTTGCCGCTGTTGGCGACGATGGCTTGGACGGCATCCGCTTTCAGGTAAGCCTGGGAAACTTTGACCGGTGCCGCCTTGATACGGTTGGTGGTAAAGGTGCCTGCCGCATTACACGGGTGCTGGGAATAAATCAGGGCGAGGTCGAGCCGTGGGTCGTCTGGGTTCTTGATCCCAGCGCTCACCGCATTGGCGTGAAAGCCACGCGGTGCGCATACTCCCCCCTTGATTTTCTTGATGACCAGTTGATCAGGCATAATGAGTCGCAACCATGACGGAGTCCTAAAAATTTTGCAACCCGGCAATTTCAGGAAATTGACAGATCAGGTTGAAATTTTGCACCGCTTGGCTGGCGGCCCCTTTGCCAAGGTTGTCCTCGGCACTGAGGAGGAGCACCCGCCCGGTGCGTGGGTCGTGGCTCCATCCGATGTCGATGAAATTCGTGCCCGTGACGTTTTTGGTGTCAGCACATCCCCCCATTCCTAGGAGGCGGACAAAGTGTTCGTCGCGGTAGGCATCCTCAAGTGCACGCTGCACGTCATCTGGCTGGCCAAGAAGTTGGGCGCTGGTGGTCGTGCAGATACCATTATGCACGGGCACGAGATGTGGGGTGAACGAGATCGCAACGTTTTCCCCCGCGGCCTTGCCGAGCTCTTGTTCAATCTCGGAGAGGTGTCGGTGTTTCGGCACGCCGTAGGCACGCACGCTTTCGTTGCATTCACAGAAAATAAGCGAGAGGTCCGCCTTGCGGCCAGCGCCACTGACACCCGACATCGAACAGGTGACAATACTGCTGGGGTCGATGAGTCGGTTCCGCAGCAGTGGAATCAGTGGCAGAAGGATGCTGGTGGGATAACAACCAGGGGCGGCAACAAGCCGTGTGCCAGCGATGTCGCTGCGATGCACTTCCGGTAACCCGTAAACGGCTTCCTTAAGCAGCTCCGGCGCTGGGTGATCACCATCATAAAACTCCTTGTAGACCACCGGATCGTCCAGTCGGAAATCTGCGCTCAGATCAATGATCCGCAGTCCCTTGTCCAGTAAGCTAGAGGCATATCCGGCGGCGACCCCATGGGGCAAGGCCAGAAAAGCGACCTCGGCACCCGTGGCCGCAACGGCATCCGCATCCGGGTTGATAAAGGAAAGCCCCGCCGCATCCGCTCCAGTGAATCGCGGAAACAGTTCACCAATCGTGCGACCCGCATTCTGGCGCGAGGTCACACAAACAAGTTCGGCATTGGGGTGGGTAAGCAAGAGGCGCAGGAGCTCAAGGCCGGTATATCCGCTGGCTCCAATAACAGCGATTTTCACACGTTTCATGGGGCCATGGAAATGCCACGAAAATCGGTGCTTGCCAACTCCTAAGTGATGGGCTTAATTGCGCTCCCCGCCTGACGGAGTCAAATCCACGGGCAAAATAACGATCGGGACTTGGCGCAGTTTGGTAGCGCGCTTCGCTGGGGGTGAAGAGGTCGCAGGTTCGAATCCTGTAGTCCCGACCAATTTTAAAAAAACGGAATCATCACCCGATGGTTCCGTTTTTTTATGTCGGGCTACAGGATTCGAACGCCGTTCGGGGGCGCCACAATGTGCCGGCCACGCTGGATTTCCTAGGCTCGCGGGAGGGCGCGTTGAGTGATGATTTGAGGGGGGATAATAAAGGAAATCTTTTTCCTTGTTTGGAGGGGGGGGATTGACTAAGATGCATTTCTCGCTCGACTCTGGTCAGGAGATCAGATAGAGACAATATGATTGGCTTATCGCTTTTCGAATTAACCAAGCCGAATAAAAAACCCTAACTAAAAAAACAACACATCATGAAGGATCAACAACCACACAATCAATCAGTCTCCGAGGACAACGAAAGCCTCATGGAGCAACCTCTAGGGCGCCGGAAGTTTCTTGCTGGCGCATCACTCGCAGGTGCAGGAACGGCACTGGCAAGTTTAGTAGGCTGCGGCGGCAAGGAAAACGGAGGAGACAATGGTCATGCTGCTGAGGCAAAAGGCGTCGGCCATGTTGCTCCTGGTGAGTTGGATGAATACTACGGCTTCTGGAGTGGTGGTCAGTCAGGCGAGATCCGCGTCATCGGTGTGCCATCGATGCGTGAGTTAAAGCGTGTTCCTGTTTTCAACCGCTGTTCTGCTACCGGATGGGGCGGCACGGATTTTTCTAAGGAGCTTCTCGGAGGTAAGATGTCGGGTGATACCCACCACGTGCACCTTTCTTATACCGATGGAACGTATGATGGACGTTATGTCTTTGTAAATGATAAGGCCCAAGCTCGCTTGGCGAGGGTGAACATCAAGACGATGGAAACCGACAAAATTGTCGATATTCCGAATTCGCAAGGCACACACGGAATCTTCCCGCAGCGCCATAAGACCGGACTGGTTCTTTGTAACTCTGAGTTCCGATTGCCGATGCCCAACGACGGGCGCGACATGGATGATCCTAGTAAATACGCAGCACTCCACACCGCGATCGACGGTGAAACCATGGAGGTGAAGTGGCAGGTCATGGTGGAAAACAACATGGACCTTTGTGCCACCGACTACACGGGGCTGTATTCCTTTGCCACTTGCTACAACTCAGAGGGAGCCGTCACGCTTGAGGGCATGATGGGATCCGACCAGGACTACCTCTACGTGTTCAATATTCCTAACATCGAAAAAGCGGTTAAGGCGGGTAAGACGATTCGCGTTGGCGACAGCCCAGTGCCTGTGGTGGATGCCCGTGGTGCCGATAGCGAGTTTGTCCAGCGTGTTCCTATTCCCAAGAGCCCACACGGTGTCAACATCGACCCGACTGGCAAATACGCCATTTGCTCAGGTAAGCTTTCTCCGACATGTTCCGTTGTCGCGATCGACAAACTGGCGGACGTCTTTGCTGGTAAGATCAAGCCTCGTGAGGCCGTGATCGCCGAGCCTGAAGTAGGTCTGGGGCCATTGCACACCGCCTTCGACGGCAAGGGTAATGCTTACACCTCAATCTTCCTCGACTCTGTCATGACCAAGTGGAACATCGCGGATGCCATCAAGCAGTTCAACGGCGAGAAGGTCGATCCGATCATTCAGAAGCTCGACGTCCACTATCAGGTGGGTCACACCAATGCCTCCATGAGTGAAACCAAGGATGCCGACGGCAAGTGGCTTGTCGCGCTCTGTAAGTTCTCCAAGGACCGCTTCCTCAATGTCGGTTGTTTGCACCCTGAGAATGATCAGTTGCTCGATATTTCCGGTGACAAGATGGAGCTCGTTCACGATGGACCCAATGCACCCGAGCCGCACGATGCCGTGATCGTGACCAAGGATCTCATCCACACGACCAGTATTCAGCCTCGCACCGACGATCGTTTCAAGATGTATGAGGCATGGGCGAAAGCCGACGGAGTGAACCTGATGAAGGATAACAAAGTAGTTCGACTGGGTGAAAACAAAGTCCGAGTCTACATCACCTCACAGGCACCGAAGTTCGGCATGGAAGACTTCCAGGTGAAAGTCGGTGATGAAGTGCAGGTGGTTGTCACCAACCAAGACAACGTGGAAGATCTCAGCCACGGATTCTGCATGTCGAATCACGACGTGAACTTCCTTGTCAATGCGAACGACACGCAGAGCTACACGTTTACGGCAGAAAAAGCCGGACTCTTCTGGTATTACTGCCCGTGGTTCTGTCACGCGTTGCACCTTGAGATGCGCGGACGTATGATGGTGAGCTAAGCGATAGCTTCCACAAAACGGCACATCAATGATTCAACGATTATCCAGCTTGCGCAGTCTGGCCATGGCCGCTTGCGCAGGTGCGCTGGCCCTTGTCATGGGGACAGCGGCACTTGCCCAAGACAGCATTCAACTGGCCGATCTGCCGGAGAATCAGCTGCAGGAGATCCTGCCGGAAGCTCAATCCTTCCGGCAGGTTCCCAATCAGCCATTTTGGTCAGGTCACAACGCCGAGGGTGAACTCGTTGGCTGGGTGGTGCTTTCCACAGATGTTGTTTCGATCAAAGGCTACTCGGGAAAACCTCTCGTGACCTTGGTCGGTCTTGATGCCAAGGGCGTCATCAGTGGTGCCAAGATCATCAAACACAGCGAGCCGATCATTCTTCTGGGGATCCCACAGGAGGAGATTGATAAGTTTGTTGATTTCTACACCGACAAAAAGGCGGATGCCAATATTACGGTGGGTATCAGTGAGGGGGATTCCATTGCTGTGGACGGAGTTTCGGGCGCGACGGTTACCATTCTCGCGGAGAACTCGACGATCCTCGACACCGCGCGCGCGCTAGGGGCTGCCGTCGGGATTTTGGAGCAACAGGAGACGTTACCCGGCGGCTTTGTTGAGTCCAGTGAGGACTGGTCGTATGCGAAAATGAAGCGCAAGAAGGTCTTTGGCCATCTTCGCGTCACGGAGAAGCAGATGGGGATGAACAACAGCGATGATGCTTTTGTGGACCTCATCTATACCATAGCCGATGCCCCGCAGATTGGTCGTCCCTTGTTAGGAAAGGGGACCTACAAACACTTGATGAGCGAACTCAAGGAGGGCGAGCACCTGATTGTGATCATGGGGAACGGCTCCGGTTCTTTCAAAGGATCTGGATTTGTCCGTGGCGGGATTTTTGATCGGGTTTACCTCAAGCAGAAACTCAACACGTGTATGTTCAAGGATCTGGACTACACCAATGTCCCGCGATTTGCGGTGGCTGATGCTCCGTCGTTCAAGGAAGGGGCTGTGTTTATCAGCCGAGGCGCGGAGATTGATCCAGGCCGGCGCTTCGAGCTCGTTTTCCTAGGGAGTTTTTACGATAAAAAAAGTGCGTATTCTCGCGAGTTTCATAGTTTTAGCAGCACACACAAGTTACCGAAGTCGATATACAAAATTGAGGGGATTGACCCCGACTCCCTGATTTGGCGACAAGCCTGGGCGATGCAGAAGTGGGAGGTGGTGATTCTATGTGTCGTATGGCTGGCTGTGCTGGCGCTTTTCATCCAGCGTAAATGGCTGACGGGGTCGGTGAAACGACTGGGCTGGATTCAGCTGACGGTGTTGACCACCTCCTTTGTCGTGCTTGGGTTATGTTTGTCGGCTCAACCGTCGATCACTCAGATTCTGACCTTATCCGGTGCTCTGGTCGGGGAGTGGGACGGCAATCTGTTTCTCACCCAGCCTCTGCTCTTTGTGAGCTGGATCTTCATTGCCATCGTTTTGTTGATCTGGGGTCGCGGCATATTCTGCGGATGGATTTGTCCGTTTGGAAGCATGAGCGAGCTGCTCAATCACCTTGGACAAAAGCTGAAAATCCCGCAGTTTGAATTGCCGGAGAAGTGGCACAAGGTGATGCGCTACCTGCGCTATCTGATCTTTTTGGGCCTGGTGCCAGCCTTTCTTTATTCACCGGAGCTTGGCGAGAAGCTGGCGGAAATCGAGCCATTTAAAACGACCTTCTTTCTGGTGCCGTGGCAACGTCATTGGGGGTTTTTCATCTACTGGCTGGTGCTGGTGGTGATCTCACTGTTTTGGTTCCGACCATTCTGCCGCTACTTGTGCCCGCTCGGCGCGGCTCTCGCCCTCCCCTCGTTTTTCCGTATTTCCGGACCGAAGCGGAGGAGTTTCTGCTCAAGCTGCAATATCTGCGGTGACATCTGCGAACCCAAGGCAATTGATTCCAAAGGAAAAATCGACCCGATGGAGTGCATGAACTGCATGCACTGCGAAGCCAATTATTCTTCGGATAAAATCTGTCCACCCTTGATTGGCTTGAAAAAGCTCGATTTAGGTGCAGATAATCCCAAAAGAAGGAAACGTCTTGAAGAACAGAGGAAGCGCATTTAGAGAACTTGAAGATGCTTTTTCCAAACACGGCGAGCTTGCTGTCACTTTCGCTTCTTTTCCACGGGATCGTGGCGGGGGCTATTCACCGTCCTCATTCTGCGGCGACACTCACCGAAGCCTTAGCGACCTGCGTCGATGGCGACGAGATCGTGCTTGCGCAGGGGACGTATGTCGGGAATTTTAAGGTGCAAAAAAGCATTCGGTTGACCGGTAAGGATGCGGTTCTTGATGGGGCCGGCAACGGGACGGTTCTCACCCTCGCGGCACCCAAAGCGGTGCTGACTGGAATCAAAGTGAGAAACAGCGGCACGAATCTGAGTGGACCGGACTGTGGGATTTATCTGGCCCCCGAGGCATCGGGAAGTCACGTCACAAAGTGTCACATCGAGAGCTGTGCCTTTGGCATCTGGGTGCATGAATGCAAGTCGGTGACCCTCGAGGGTAACCGTATCATGGGGATCGATAAGGGGCACACCTCGAACCGTGGCAATGGCATCCAGCTCTTCGATAGCACCGATGTGACATGCCGTAACAACATCGTGCGTGACGGCAGGGATGGAATTTACATTTCCGCCACGGAGGAATCGTTGATTGACGGCAATGATATCGAACGGGCGCGCTACGGCATTCACTATATGTATTCCTACAGCAATACCGTGCGGAACAATGTCTGCCGCAGAAATAACAACGGCTATGCATTGATGGAGAGTAAACACCTTTTCGTTGAGAATAATCGGTCAGAGTATAATGACGGTCAGGGGCTTCAGTTTCGTGATGCGCAGTATTGCGAGATCAAAAATAACCAACTCATCGGTAATACCGAGGGGTTGTTTTTCTACTCCAGCACCAACAACAAGATCACCGGAAATTTAGTCCAAGGCAATCAGACCGGAGTCAAGATCTGGGCTGGGAGCCTTCGGAACGATGTATCAGGGAACCGCTTCATCGGGAATGCCCGCCAGGTGTTTTATGTGGGAACCACGGAAATTGAGTGGGGGAATGAAGATCGAGGGAACTACTGGAGCGACTACCTCGGCTGGGATCAGGATGGCGATGGCATTGGCGACAGACCCTACCGCGTAAACTCCTTTCATACCCAATTGCTTCACCGTTTTCCCTCCGCCTCACTTCTGATGAATAGCCCTAGCCTCGAAACCTTGTCACTGCTTGAGCGCAGGCTCCCATTCCTGCGCACTCCGACGATTACAGATCGCAAGCCGTTGCTCAATGCCACCTACCAAGAAAATGAATAACATTGAGTTTCACAAAATTACCAAACGCTTTGGAAAACTGCGTGCCCTGGATGGTGTCAGCCTCGAGGTGCTTCCCGGTGAGACGGTTCTTCTGGCCGGACCTAACGGAGCAGGAAAATCGACCCTGATTAATATTTTGCTGGGTCTGTATTTACCCGATGGTGGCGAGATCAGGATCAATGGATCACGGGTGCCTGTGGATAAAGCGCTTAAGTCGCGCATGGGGTATTTGCCCGAAAATGTCGCCTTCAGTGAAAACCTCTCTGGCTGGTCGATGATGGCATTTTTTGCCCGAGCACGCGGTGTGAAAAAACAGCGCATGAGGGAGGTGTTCGATCGTATCGGCCTGAGCCCGCATGCAAAGCGTTCGATCTCGGGATACTCCAAGGGGATGCGACAGCGTCTCGCGCTCGGCATCTCCATCCTCCATGAACCTGATATCTTGATTCTGGACGAGCCGACCAGTGGTCTTGACCAAGAGGGGCTCGGAGTGCTCTGGGCCGTAATGGAGGAGTGGAAAGAGAAGCAACGCATGATTTTGATCTCGTCACATGACCTTGGCCTTCTTGAGAAACGGGTGGACAAATTCTGTATCATCCGCAGTGGTCACCTGATTGCCAGCGATGGCCCTCTGGCCCTGCGTGACAAGGCCGCCTTGCCGATTAAAGTCTACTTTTCTCTGAATGGCGAAGACGCCGACCATCAACCCCTCCTTGATCGTTTGCGTGAGCGTTTCTCCGTCCACGAGCATGAGGACACCAGCATCCAGATCAACGTGGCTTCCGATGAGATTGTCACCTTGATGGATACCGTCTTTGCCTCTGATTCTCCAGATCGGGCGGCCATTCACTCGCTACGGGTCATGGAACCCGAGTTGGAACATATTTATGAACATTTGCTTGAGTCATCATGAAGGGTAGAGTCGCATTAGCCCTCGTTTGGCATGAATTTTTGGAACGTAGCCGAGACCGCTGGATCCTCGTGCTGACGATGTTGTTTGTCCTGCTCAGTGGAGGAATTACCATGTATGGAAAAGCTGGCGGGTTGACCCAAGGAGAGGTGGTCGGCCCGAGCCTGGTGACGCTCTCATCACTCCTCATTCCCCTGGTGGGGTTGTTGTTGGGCTTTGATGCCGTGGTCGGCGAACGCGAACGTCGCACCTTAAACCTACTGTTATCCATGCCGATGAACCGCTGGGAGTTTATCTTGGCGAAATTTATCGGGAGGTTCATTCCTCTGGCGATGGCGATTTTGGCCGGGATATTAACCGCCGTCTTTTTGATTGAGGCAAGTTTTGGCGCAGCCCTGATTCAGTTGATTATTCCGTCGCTCCTGCTCGGCGCCACCTTCCTCGCTGTCGGGATTATGATTTCATCCTTGGTGGTCAGACAGGCGACGGCGTCGAGTTTATTGATCACCGTCTGGTTCCTGCTGGTTTTCTTTTATGACCTTGCGGTTTTAGGAGCTTTGGTTGTCACGGATGGTGCCATGTCAAATTCCCTGACCACGGCTATCGTGGTATCCAATCCCGTCGGACTCTTCCGGATTACGATGATGCAGCGATTTGGTGGTGATAATTTTCTTGCTGGCTTTGGTCTGGAGTCCTACATCCCCGGTGAGGGAATGAGTGCACTCATCTGGCTGGCGTGGGTTCTTATCCCACTCACACTCAGCGTATTATTCCTTTATCTTAGACGACAACGATCATGAAAAAAATACTGATACCCAGCCTCCTCGCCATGGTGGCACTTGTTGCCTGCAATCGAGAGAAACTCGAATCCACCCAAGAGGCAGCGGTGGTGGCCAACAATGTGGAAACGGAAACCTGTTCAGCCTGTGGCATGGTCGTCCGCGAACAACCAGCACCACGCGGGCAGGTGGTTTTTCGTGACGGTTCACGTGAATTCCTCTGCGCCATCGATGACCTTGTTCGCTTCCTCGAAGTTCCTTCACCCAAAGGAAAGCCGGTCAAAATCTTCGCCGAAGTGATGGCAGACGGGCATGATATTGCCGATATGGATGCTTCAACGAAGCCATGGCTTGAGGCCGACAAGGTTTTTTTTGTGACCGGCATCGAGCGTGGAGGCGTCATGGGCGCACCTGCCCTCACCTACCAAACCAAGGAAGCGGCCCAAAAAGCCGCAGAAAAATTCAACGGCAAGGTCGTAACATTTAAACAACTCACACAAAACAAATAACCAATGAAATACAAACCAACCTTATTCCTCGCGGCATCGGCCCTTTTCTTTAGCGCATGTGACGATTCCAAGTCCACCTCCGAGGAATCCGGAGCCAAGGATGCAACCGAGACCGCATCCCAAAAAGCACCTGAAAAAGCACCCGCCCCTGTCAAGCACCCGCTCCCTGGCGACCCCGTCGCGGGTGAGGCCGTGTATAAGAAGATCTGCACCGCTTGCCACCAAGCCGATGGATCCGGAATGAACGGCATGCTCGCCGCCAACTTCGTCAAAGATAAAACGCGCTTGGCGAAATCCAACGAGGAGTTGCTCAAGTCGATCCGCGATGGAATTACTAAGGACGGTAAGGTCATGCCACCTCAGAAAGGTGTGCTCACCGAGCAAGAAATGAAGGACGCACTTGCTTTTATTCGCAAATCCTTTGGCGCCCAATAAACAAACCCTTTACACTCCGCGTTTTAGCGGATTTAAAAAATGAGGCCACCATGAGGTGGTCTCGTTTTTTGTGTTATGCCGTCATCTTGTATCGTTTCTCTTTCTCGGCCATCAGTTTTTTCTGATAGCGGCCCTGGATGATATCGACGAGGACCAGCACCGCGATGACGAAGTAAAAGGTCGTTTTGCTCATCGCTTCGACCGGATGGCCAAAGAAGCTCAGATGGGCTTGGTGGCCACCCTCGGAAACTAACAGTATGCCCACAATCAGCAGGATGAACAGCCCGAGCACCTCATAGAGTCGATTTTTCTGTAGAAAAACAGAAACTTTATCGGCCATCAGCACCATCAGGATACCACTGATCACGATGGCGGTTGTCATGACCCAAGCGACCTTCGTGATGGCCATGGCGCTGAGGATGGAATCGAAGGAGAACACGAGGTTCATCATCACGATGAGGGCGACGATTTTAACCACGGACGCGCCTTTTCGGTCTTGGTCATGGGCGTGGGCTTCCTCGTAGCTGAGCATGTGCACCACCTCCTTGATGGCGGTGTAAATAATGAATGCGCCGCCGAACAGGGTGATCAGCGATGCGAAGTTGACGTCGGCGTGGACAAAGGAGTTATCCCACTGAAACAGTGAGGACTTGAAGGAATCCATCATTCTTAACAACAGGAAAAGCAGCCCGATACGCAGGAGCACCGCGAGAGCAATCCCCCAGATGCGCACCGCCTTTTGTTTTTCCAGCGGGGCGCGTTTGGACTCCAGTGAAATGTAGAGGAGGTTATCGAATCCAAGCACGGCTTGGAGCATAATGAGCATGGCGAGGTCAAAGAGGTTTTCCATGCGCATAGTCGTTATCATGTGCGCCTGGACTTGCCAAGTTCATCTTAACGATCATGATCAAAAGATGCAACAAAACCGACTTGGCGGCAGCGCTATCGTAGTCAGCGAGATCTGTATGGGCACGATGACCTTCGGAACCCAGTGCGATCAACAAGAGAGCTTCCGGATCCTTGATAAGGCGGCCGATGCCGGGATTGATTTTTTTGATACCGCCGAGGTGTATCCAGTGCCGCCGTCCGCCGATACCGCCGGGCTCACCGAGCAGTGGTTGGGTGAGTGGATGGCGCGTCGCGACCGCGAAAGTATGATCATCGCCACCAAGGTGGCCGGTGCGGCACACGGGTGGTGGAATCCGCCGGTGCGCGGTGGCAAGGCAGCACTGGATCGTCACCACATCCGTAAGGCGCTGGAGGGAAGCTTGAGAAGGTTGAAAACAGATTACATCGACCTCTATCAAATCCACTGGACGGATCACGGCATGCGCGCCGAGGACACGCTCGGTGCGCTCGATGAGCTGGTGCAGGAGGGGAAAGTCCGCGCGATTGGCGTCAGTAACGAGACCAGCTACGGGTTGATGAAGTCACTCTGGACCAGTGACCGCTGCGGGATGACTCGCTTCGATACCATCCAAAATAATTTTTCCATCAACAACCGTCGATTTGAAGATGAGCTTGCCGAGGTGTGTCGGCGTGAGCAGGTGAGCCTGCTCCCTTACAGTCCGCTTGCGGGTGGCGTGTTGACGGGGAAATACAACGACGGTAAGCTCCCTGAGGGTGCGAGGTTTAGCCGATACTTTCGCTCCGGCCCACCGCGGCAGAAGGAAATGGCGGCGCGTTTTGTCAATGAGAAGAGCCTGAAGACATCGGAACATCTCATCGGGATTGCCAAGGAGATCGATATGGATGTCGTGACCTTAGCCGCGGCGTGGAGTAAACAACACGATTTTGTGGCATCAACCATTGTGGGTGCGACCCATGCAGATCAACTGGATCCGATCATTGCCGCGGCGGATGTGACGCTCGATGATGAGGTGTTGAAAAAAATCAACGATGTCAGTGAGTCGTTGCTTTATCCGATGGGTTAATCATGGCAGTATCGAGCTGATGTTTGATCCTAATGTCATCGTTGCGTGGGTGGTCTTTGGTGGTCTGGGGATGATTTATGTGGCTTATGGGAAATGGAAAGACCTCTGGCAAGCCAAGGCGCTGGGCTTTGCGCTGATGTTTTTCCCCTATGTGGTGACGGATGTGATCTGGCTGTGGCTGATCGGTGGTCTGCTGACCTTTGCGATCCCGTTTGCGCGTGACTGACCCGTTGGAGATCACCCTCACCCGTATTCAATCACTCTCCATCTCCAGATCGGGGATATGACCAAAGGAAATCCGCATCGGGGCCGCTTCCATCGCGTGGTGGGCCCCGCCGAGGTAGATCGATTGCCGACCAAACTTTTGGACCAGCTTGTCCATGGATTCATTGAGCACTTGGTGGTTTTGAGGTGATGCATGGATCGCGGACTCACCGTCATCGGTGAAAAGTGACGGCGTGTAGTTTCCGGCATGGGTCAGTTTGCCGAGCACCATGGAGACCTTGAGTAAGTGCCCCCCGTGCTGCGGGCGCTCTCGCCATAGCTGGCCCGCGATCCGAGCCAGCATGAGTGAATCATCGGTGGCATCGATCGTGACTTCCTGCTCCCACTGTCCACCTCGGAGGTAGCGGAGCGACAGATGAAACCGGCGTGTCAGCATGCCGTAGCTCCTGAGTCGTTGCGCCGCTTTTTGGGTGAGTTTATGCAGCACGGGAAGCGCGTTTTCAGGCGGCCTCTTCTCGGGCGGTAACACGTGACTATGCCCGATGCTGCGTCGTGCGTTTGCCGTTGTGGGCTCGGGGATTTCCTGCCCCCTGAGCTGCATCCAGAGTTGGTCGCCGGCGATACCTCCCCATGCGTGGTGAAGCTGCTGCCGAGTCGCCGCGCAGAGCGATCGACTATGATGGATACCGTGGGCGTGCAGTCGGAGCTCCATCGCGCGACCCACACCATGCATGTCACGCAGATCAACCTCATACAAGATGTCGGGCAGGTGCTGGGGTTCAATAATCAGGAGCCCGTCAGGTTTGCGCATCTTGGATGCCATCTTGGCCAGCCATCGGTTCGGTGCCACCCCAACGGATGCCTTGATCCACGGGCTCACCTGATCATGCACCGCCTGCTTGATACGTTGAGCAATAGCTTGCGCCGTGTCCGGATCGCGTCGATTGTACGGGAGCCAACACCACATTTCATCAATCGAGAGCACCGCCTCGACGTGGATACAGCTTTCCACCGCCGCCACCAGTCGATGGTGAAGCTCGACATACTCGGCTGGTCGCGCTTCCACGATCACGATTCCTGGGCAAAGTTTACGTGCGTCTCGCACGCTGGTGCCAGTTTTGATCCCGCGCGCCTTGGCCTCATAGCTGGCGGCAATACAGCAGGATGTTTCGGCAAGGACAGGCGCTACACCCACCGCCAGACCACGTAGGTGAGGCTGCAGGTGCTGCTCAGCAGACGCAAAGTAAGCATCAAAATCGACAAAGAGGGAGGTAAGTTGCATTTTAGAAATGTGTTCACTCGAACATTAATCGGTGACCGAAAAAGAAGCAAGCCCGATCCGATACCCATCCGCTTCATGGAGCGAGCGGGGGGGGCGAGGGTTATTGCACATTAGAATCATTCCAAATTTAGACTTGCCAGCGGAGAGATCTGAGCTAATTTCCCGTGCCTCGACGAATTTCATCGATTTGTCCCTACGCCATCCCTGCCATGGAAAACAAGCTGACAGACTGCGATCACCGCCACAACCCCAAGCTAAAGGGGTTGCGGATGACACGTCAGCGCTGTGCCGTTTATCAGGTGCTCATGGCACACCGTGATCACCCGACCGCCGGCGAGGTTTATGATCGCGCCAAACACAGTATGCCAACGATCTCGTTGGCGACCGTCTACAACTGCCTCGAGGCGCTCGTCCAGCACGGTGCGGTGCGCCAAGTCAACTTCGAGCGCGAATCCTCTAGGTACTGCCCGAATCTGACCGAGCATGGTCATTTTCACGATGAAAAATCCGGCACCATCATTGATGTGCCCTTAAAAAAAGGGATCCACCTATCGGACCTACTCGAGCTTCCAGCTGGGGCTCAGATTGACAATCTCGAAATCACACTCCGTGGTAAAATCATCCATCAACCATCACTAACTACCCATCCTTAACAACCAACTGATATGAGCCTAGTAATCAAAGACCTGCACGCTAACGTAGAAGACACCCCTATTCTTAAGGGACTGAATCTTGAAATCCCCAAGGGCGAGATCCATGCCATCATGGGCCCAAACGGATCAGGTAAATCAACGCTTTCCAAAGTGATCGCTGGTCACGACGACTACACCGTGCAGTCCGGCTCGGTGACCATGGACGGCGAGGACTTGCTTGAGTTGGACGTCGATGAGCGCAGCCGCGAGGGTGTGTTTCTTGCCTTTCAATATCCTGCTGAGGTCCCCGGTGTTTCCAATGCCAACTTCATCCGCGCTGCCCTTCAGGCCCGCCTCCCCAAAGGGGAAGAGCTCGACGCCGTCGCCTACTACAAAAACCTCTATTCGAAAATGGACGTGCTTGATATGGACCGCAAATTCACAGCCCGCGCCGTGAACGAAGGGTTCTCTGGCGGTGAGAAAAAACGCAACGAGATCCTCCAGATGATGATGCTCGAACCTAAGTTCTGTATCCTCGATGAAACCGACTCCGGCCTCGACATCGACGCCCTGAAAATTGTGGCCAAGGGCGTGAATGCCATGCGCTCACCCGATCGCGGATTCCTCATCATTACCCACTACCAACGCCTGCTCGATTACATCCAGCCCGACCACGTGCATGTGATGTCCGACGGACAGATCGTCAAGTCCGGTGACAAAGACCTCGCTCTCGAGCTTGAGGAAAGCGGATACGATTTCCTGAAAGAAGGTGAGCTGGCCAATGCCTAACCCATCACGCCCCGAACCTCGAACCAGCTAACTGCCATGAGTTACGAAACAACCGTCGACCCCGTCGATGCCATCGATGCGGAAACCCAAGTCGCGATCGATGTCGACCGCGCCAAAGGAGATTTCCATTTCCCTGAAAAACATAAATTTGACGCCGGTGTCGGCTTGTCGTCCGATACCGTCGATTACATCAGTAACGTCAAAGACGACCCCGACTGGGTGCGTGCCTTCCGTCATAAAGGACTGGAGACCTTTCTCAATAAACCGATGCCAACGAACTGGGCGACCAAGGACTTGGATAACATCCACTTTGATGAAATCCGTTACTACCTTGCCGACGGACAGAAGCCGAAGCGCAGTTGGGATGAGGTGCCACCCGAGGTGCTTGAGACGTTTGAACGTCTCGGTGTGCCCGAGCAGGAACGTGCCTTTCTCGCCGGTGTCGAAGCTCAGTATGACTCGGAGGCCGCCTACTCGAATGTGAAGGAGGAACTCGAAAAAGATGGCGTGATTTTTGTCAACTCGACCGAGGGGCTCAAGGAGCACGAGGAAATTTTCCGTCCATGGTTCGGTAAGGTGATCCCGACGGGTGATAACAAGTTTTCCGCCCTAAACAGCGCCGTTTTCTCAGGGGGTTCATTCATCTACATCCCCAAAGGACTGAAGGTAAAGCACCCGCTGCAGGCGTATTTCCGAATCAACTCGGAAAACTTCGGCCAGTTTGAACGCACCCTGATCATTGCCGATGAAGGAGCCGAGGTGATGTACATGGAAGGCTGCACCGCCCCTAAATTTGAATCAACCACCCTGCACTCGGCCGTGGTCGAACTCGTCGCCATGAAGGGCGCAAAAATCCAGTATGTCACCGTGCAAAACTGGAGCTCGAACGTCTTTAACCTCGTCACCAAACGTGGCATCGCCCACGAGGACGCCGAGGTGCGTTGGATCGATTGTAACATCGGCTCGCGACTCACCATGAAATACCCCGGTGTGGTCATGAAAGGTGAACGTGCCCGTGGTGAGGTGATCTCCATCGCCTTAGCCAACAATGGCCAACATCAGGATACAGGTGCCAAGATGATCCACGCCGCGAACCATACCACGTCAAATGTGGTCTCCAAATCCATCTCCGTGGGCGAGGGGCGCGCAACCTACCGTGGCCAAGTCACCATCCCGAAACATCTCAAAGGGTGTAAAAATAACACTGAGTGCGATGCGTTGATGATTAATGCCAATAGCAAAACCGACACCTATCCCGCGATCACCGTGCGCGGAAACCAGCACGTCACCCAGCACGAGGCCAGCGTCAGTCAGGTCAGCGAGGAAATGCTCTTCTACATGCAGCAGCGCGGAATCTCCGAAGCCGCTGCGATGAGCCTCGCCGTCAACGGCTTTATCAACGACCTCGTTAGCGAGTTCCCGATGGAATACAGCGTCGAGCTGAAACGCCTGATCGAACTCGAGATGGAGGGCTCCGTCGGCTAGCCCCCCCCATCACCGCTGCCCGTGCAGTGGCCCCTCCATTTCCTACTTTTTTATACCTTAATACACAACAACCACTTTCTTATGAGCACGACGATCGCGCCAATGAATATCCTCGAAACACAGCCACAAACACCAGCCGCATTCCCGGCATGGTTCTCTGATTTACAACAGCAGGCGTGGCAGGAATTTCTCACCACTCCCATGCCCACCCGGAAGGATGAGGTCTGGCGATTTGGTAACCTCAAACAACTTAACTTTGAGGGTTACCTCGATGAGGAAAATACACAGACAGAAATCAGCACACCAGACCTGCCTGAGGGCGTGATCTGCCTGCCCCTCGACCAAGCCCTCGAAAGCCACGGCGAGCTCGTGAAGGAGCACTTCATGAAACGGGAAACCCGTCTCGGCTCCGCCAAATTTGCCGCCCTGCACAAGGCCCGCGTCAAAAATGGCCTGTTTGTGTTTGTCCCCGATGGTGTCCGTGTCGAACAACCCATCGAGGTCCGCCACGTGCTCGCAGGGGATGCATCCGCCTCCTTCCCGCACACCCTGATCATCACCGGTAAAAATGCCGAAGTCAGCGTGTTCGACCACTTTTCCAGCGCCAACGACGATGACGCCGGCCTCTGTGTCGCCGTCAACGATCTCATCGCCGGTGACGGGTCGAAGCTCACCTACTGCGCCGTCCAGGAGCTCAACCTCACCAGCCGGATGATCCAGGTGAATGCCACCACTGTCGGTCGTGACGCCCACGCCGTCGCCTTTACCTTAAACACCGGCTGCCAGTGGGCCCGTAACGAGTCGATTAGCCGACTCGATGCCGAGGGCGCCCACTCCGATATGCTGTCATGCTCCATCCCCACCGGCACTCAGCAATACGACCAGCGCACGTATCAACACCACGCCGCCCCCCACACCAATAGCGATTTGCTTTACAAAAATACGCTTTTTGGCACCTCCAAAACGATCTTTTCGGGTCTTATCCTCGTCGATCAGGGCGCCCACTACACCGATGCCTACCAGACATGCCGGAACCTCATGATGGAAGACACCGCCGAAGCCAATTCCATGCCCGGCCTTGAGATCAATGCCGATCAAGTGAAATGTTCCCACGGAAGCACGTCCGCCAGTATCAGCGACGAGGAAATCTTTTACCTGCGCGCCCGTGGCATCGCCCCACGCCAGGCCCGTCGACTCATCGCCAATGGATTCTCCGTCGAGGCCGTCGAACGCATCCGCCAGGAACGACTCGAGGAGCTTGTGCTCGCCGCCATCGACCGCAAATTTTCCACCATCAGCTAGGGCGGAGGCATCCGCCCGCACGCTTACCGCGGCGCGAGCAACGTTAAATTTGTTCATTTTATATTGAACAAACGCTTCTTTCTGTACTCTGTTTGAGTAGCCACAGCGGGACGTTTTCATTTTATTCCCACCGGGCACCCTTTTTTCCACCTATCATGACGGTTTTGGTTTCGAAAAATCAATCGACCAAGGGCGGCAGCGTCCTCAGCGGCAACCGATGGCCCCAAGTCATCCAGGCTCACGCAGCCATGCGGATACCCGCATCCATCGTCAAAACCCACGGTAAAGCACCTCGGAAACCGTCGATACATTAGTAAGCTTATAAACTTACCTCTCATTTATTCCTTGCATTCACCGGTAAGCTGGTGCATGTCGCTGTCACACCACCTCGATTGGGTGGAAAAAACACGACACCCACCAGCGAACATGAGTCAAAACATTGAAAAAGAATCGAAAATCCGCAGTGTGCTGAAAGGCTTGACGTGGCGCGTCCTCGCGACCACGACCACGTTTTTGCTGGCGTGGCTTCTCGCCAAGGATCTCAACGTGGCGGGCACCATCGCCGCCGCTGAGTTTTTTATCAAGCTGGCTGTCTATTACCTCCACGAGCGCGCATGGCTGCTGGTGCCAAGAGGCGCTTTCCAAAAAACAAACCCCGACACGACCCCCGCCTAATTTCATCGACGTAGCGAAGCCGCGTTCCTGTCATTCTCCCTGATATGATTATCTCCTGACATCCCACCATGAACTCAACACCAAACAACATTCACCCAGAATTTGATCGGCAAATCACACGTGAGAGTAAAGAAAAATTGCTCGGACAGAAAGGCCTCGTGATCTGGCTCTACGGCATCTCTGGCTCGGGTAAATCAACCATTGCCAACGCCGCGGAAAAGGTCCTGCATAAACAGGGACGGATGACCACCATCCTCGACGGCGATAACCTGCGCACCGGGATCAATAAAAACCTGGGGTTCTCCGACGACGATCGGCGTGAGAATATCCGCCGCACCGCACACATCGCCCGCATTTTTGCCCAACAAGGGGTGCTTACCTTTGTTTCTGTCATTACCCCACGGCATGAACTCCGGGATATGGCCCGCGATATCATCGGGGACGATTACTACGAGATCTTTGTCAATGCCAGCTATCAAACTTGCGAACAACGTGACGTCAAGGGACTCTACGCCAAGGCCGCCGTCGGCGAAATTAAAAACTTCACCGGCAAGGACAGCGCCTTTGAACAACCCGTCTCACCCGATCTCACGATCGAAACAGAAACCCAGTCTGTCGAGGACAGCGTCAGCGCCCTGCTGGAAGCAATCCGCGTCAAAACATCAGACTAATCAATTTCATCAACCCTTTTAAAAACTAGCTCACGCACCATGTCTAACTACACACTCAGTCACCTCGGCCACCTAGAGTCAGAGGCCATTTATATCCTTCGCGAAACCGCGGCACAGTTTGAAAACCCCGTGCTCTTATTCTCCGGCGGAAAAGATTCCATCGTCATGGCACACCTCGCCTACAAGGCCTTTGCCCCAGCAAAAATCCCCTTTGTCCTGATGCACGTCGATACCGGTCATAATTTCCCCGAGACCATGGTATTCCGCGATCAGTTTGTCGAAAAAATCGGCGCCCGACTTGTCGTCGCCAGCGTCCAGGACTCCATCGATCAAGGCCGCGTCACCGAGGAAAAAGGTGTCAACGCCAGCCGTAACGGACTGCAAACCGTCACCCTGCTCGATGGCATCGAGGATAATCAGTTCGATGCCGCTCTCGGCGGTGGTCGACGCGATGAGGAAAAAGCACGCGCCAAAGAGCGCTTCTTCTCCCACCGCGATGACTTCGGCACCTGGGACCCAAAAAATCAACGCCCAGAACTCTGGAATATCCTCAACGGCCGGAAACACCACGGCGAACACTTCCGCGTGTTCCCCATCTCGAACTGGACCGAGATGGATGTCTGGCAATACATCAAAAAAGAAAACATCGACTTACCCCATATCTACTTCTCCCACGAACGTGAAGTCTTCGAGCGCAACGGCTCATTGCTCGCCGTTACCGAGTTTGTTACCGTGCAGGAGCACGAGGTCGTAGAGAAAAAAATCGTCCGTTTCCGCACCATCGGAGATGCCACCTGCACCGGTGCCGTTGAGTCTCCCGCCGCGGATCTCGATGCCGTGATCCAAGAAGTCGCCGCCGCCCGCCAGACCGAGCGTGGCACTCGCTCCGATGACAAACGCTCCGAGACCGCCATGGAGGACCGCAAAAAAGAAGGATACTTTTAGGCCAACTTTTCATCATTCATCATTCATCAATTTAACGCAATCACACTCAATATGAGCTCAAACGATACATCCACAGACACATCTGGTTACCTCGATATGGACCTGCTGCGCTTCACCACCGCAGGCAGTGTTGACGACGGGAAATCCACCCTCATCGGTCGACTCCTCTACGATTCAAAAAATACCTTTGAAGACCAGATGGAGGCCGTCGAGCAGTCCAGCCAGCAACGTGGCGACGAAAACGTCAACCTCGCCCTCCTCACCGACGGACTGAAAGCCGAACGCGAACAGGGGATTACTATCGACGTCGCCTACCGCTACTTCGCCACACCCAAACGCAAGTTTATCATCGCCGATACCCCAGGCCATATCCAATACACCCGCAACATGGTGACCGGTGCCTCCACCGCCAACTTGGCCATTATTCTTGTCGACGCCCGCAAAGGCGTGATCGAGCAAACCTGCCGTCACTCGTTTATCGCTAGCCTCCTGCGTATCCAACATATCGTGGTCGCCGTCAATAAAATGGATCTCGTCGACTACGATCAAAAAGTCTACGATGACATCGTCGAGCAATACAAGGACTTCGCGTCACGCCTCGATAATGTGGTCGATATCAGTTTCATCCCGATCAGTGCTCTCAATGGCGATAACGTCGTGGATACTTCCGAGAACATGCCGTGGTACAAAGGCTCATCTCTGCTCTATCACCTCGAAACCGTCTACGTCGGAAACCAGGAAAATCACGTCGAAGCCCGCTTCCCTGTGCAGTGGGTGATCCGCCCTCAGTCAGACGAGTGGCACGACTTCCGTGGCTACGCAGGCCGCGTCGCAGGTGGCGTCTTTAAGCCGGGTGACGAAGTCACGGTGCAACCGTCCGGATTCACCACCAAAATCAAAGCGATCCACGCCGATGGCGCAGAGATCGACGAGGCATACAGCCCGCTCTCCGTCGCCATCACCTTGGAAAACGAAATCGATATCTCACGCGGCGATATGATCGTAAAATCCAATAACCCACCATCGGTCGATCAGGATATCGATGCCATGATCTGTTGGTTCTCTGATAAACCGCTCATTCCACGTGGCAAGTATATCATCCGTCATACCTCCCGCGAGGCGAAAGCCCTGATCAAGGAGGTGAAATACAAGGTGGATATCAACACCCTGCACCGCGCCGAGGACGACCTCGAGTTCCGCCTCAACGACATCGGCCGCATCAGCCTGCGCACCTCCGCACCCTTGATCCACGATGGTTATAAAAGGAACCGGACCACGGGCTCGTTTGTCTTGATTGATGCGCAGACCAATGAGACGGTGGCAGCAGGTATGATTGCCTAGGCTGGCGGGACGCTGCTCTCCCTCGGTAGCCCAAGCAAGCAGCCCAAGTCGATTCCGTAAGTTGATTCCGCAAGTCGATTCCGCAGTGGACATGTGTGTCCACACACCTCACCTATCCCACCCAAACGCCATGCCCGTTCCACTCCTCGACGTTAACGCTCAAAACCACGCCATTGCCGATGAACTCCGAGACGCCTTCGACCGCGTCCTCGAATCCGGCCGATTTATCATGGGCGATGAGGTGGAGCAATTCGAAGCCAGTATCGCCCGCTTTGTCGGCGCGAAACATGCCATTGGCGTCTCCTCCGGCACCGATGCCATCCTTCTCGCCCTGATGGCGCTCGGCATCGGCCAAGGCGATGAGGTCATTTGCCCGAGTTTCACCTTTTTTGCCACCGCAGGATGTATCGCCCGCACCGGCGCCACCCCCGTCTTCTGCGATTGTCATCCAGATAACTTTAACATCGACTTCGACTCAGCTGAGCAATGCATCAGCGATAAAACAAAAGCCATCATCCCCGTGCACCTCTTCGGTCAGTCGGTCGATATGGATACCTGTTCCGCCTTCGCCGCCAAACATCACCTCGCCGTCATCGAAGACACCGCCCAATCGCTCGGCGCCAAATACCGAGAGAAATCCTGCGGCGCGATCGCCGACTTCGGCACCTACAGCTTTTTCCCATCCAAAAACCTCGGCGGACTCGGCGACGGCGGGCTGCTCGTCACCCAGGACGACCAACTTGCCGATACCGCCGTGAAAATGCGTAACCACGGGATGCACCCTAAATATTATCATCAGATGGTAGGTGGTAATTTCCGTCTGGATGCACTTCAGGCGGCTTTGCTTAGCGTGAAATTTGCCCATTACGCAGACTACACGGCACAACGTCAGCAAAACGCGGCATACTACCTTGAGCAACTTGCAGGAATCGATGGCCTTACCTTACCCACAATAGATGATGGAAATACACACATTTGGAACCAATTCACCTTGCGGGTTAGCGATGGAAAACGTGACGGGCTCAAACAAGCACTCATGGATCAAAACATCGGCTGTGATGTGTATTATCCAGTTCCCATGCACCAGCAAGAGTGCTTCGCCAGCCAGGCAAAAGATGCCCGGACGTCCTTCAAAATTACTGATCAATTAGCCTCCGAGGTTCTCAGTATCCCCGTCTACCCTGAACTCAATCGCGAGCAGCAGGACACGGTCATCTCCGCGATTAAATCGTTCGCCTAAATCCCCACACCCCAACTCAGGCGAAGTCATCTCGTCACGGTCGGCGGCAAAACTCTAACGGATTAAACCATGAAAAAAGCACTCATCACCGGCGTCACCGGACAAGACGGATCCTACCTCGCAGAATTCCTGCTCGAGAAAGGCTATGAGGTGCACGGCATCAAACGCCGCGCCTCCTCGTTAAACACCGAGCGCCTCGACCATATTTACCAAGACCCTCATGTGGAAAACTCACGCTTCCACCTGCATTACGGCGACCTATCAGATTCGTCCAACCTCACCCGAATCATCAGTGAGGTGCAGCCCGATGAAGTCTACAACCTCGGTGCCCAGTCACACGTCGCCGTCTCCTTCGAGTCCCCGGAATACACCGCCGACGTTGATGCCCTCGGCTCCCTCCGCCTACTCGAAGCCATCCGCTTCCTCGGGCTTGAGAAAAAAACCAAGTTCTATCAGGCGTCAACATCTGAGCTCTTTGGTGAGGTGCAGGAAGTCCCGCAGAAGGAAACCACCCCATTCTACCCACGCTCACCCTACGGCGTCGCCAAGATGTATGCCTACTGGATCACGGTGAACTACCGCGAGTCCTACGGGATCTACGCCTGCAATGGTATCCTCTTTAACCATGAATCACCCCGCCGTGGCGAAACCTTTGTCACCCGCAAAATTACTCGGGCTATGGCTAATATTGCCCAAGGGCTCGAATCCTGCCTCTACCTCGGAAACATGGATGCCCTACGCGACTGGGGGCACGCCAAAGATTATGTCCGGATGCAATGGATGATGTTGCAGCAAGAGGCTCCAGAAGATTTTGTCATCGCCACCGGAAAACAAATTTCTGTCCGCGAATTTGTCCGCATGTCAGCCCGTGAAGCCGGCATGGAGCTTGAGTTCACCGGTCAGGGGGTTGATGAAATTGCCACCGTCACCGCAGTCGATGCCGCCAAGGCCCCCCATGTTTCCGTCGGGGATCTGATCATCAAAGTCGACCCGCGCTATTTCCGCCCCGCTGAAGTAGAAACCTTGTTAGGTGATCCCTCCAAGGCGAAGGAAAAACTCGGCTGGGTCCCAGAAATCACCGTCGAGGAAATGTGTGCCGAAATGGTAGCCAACGACCTCGACATCGCCAAACGACACGCCCTGCTCAAAGACCACGGCTACGACGTCTCCGTTTCTAAGGAGTAACAGATTAGAGACAACAGAGCCCGAGGAGTTTCTACCGCCTTCCCACCTCTTTCTAACAAATACTGTGTCCTCCCCCATTCCAGACTCCCGCACCACCAAACTTCTGATCCTGGGATCTGGAGGCATGGTCGGCTCTGCCCTCGTCCGTGCCGCCAAGCAACGTGGATACTCCGATATCCTCACACCCGGCAGCAAGGAGCTCGACCTCATCAACCAAGCCGAAACCCACGCCTACCTCGCGGAGAAAAAACCGGACGAGGTGATCGTTGCCGCTGCCAAGGTCGGTGGAATCCATGCCAATAGCACCTACCCCGCCGACTTCATTTATAAAAACCTCATGATCGCGGCCAACGCGATCGAAGGCGCGTATCAGGCCGGCGTTTCACGGCTCCTCTTCCTCGGGAGTTCCTGCATCTACCCGAAGTTGGCACCCCAGCCGATGCCAGAGGATTGCCTGCTCACCTCGGAGCTTGAGCCCACCAATGAAGCCTACGCTGTTGCTAAGATCGCAGGCCTCAAACTCTGCCAGCATTATCGTTCCCAGTTCGGTGTGATGTTCCACTCCGCCATGCCCACCAACCTCTACGGCCCCGGCGATAACTATCACCCAGAAAATTCCCACGTCATCCCCGCCATGATCCGCCGCTTCCACGAGGCAAAGCAATCAGCGGCCGAGACCGTCACCATCTGGGGGACCGGCACACCGAAACGTGAATTCCTTTACGTCGAGGACCTCGCCGACGCCTGCTTCCACCTCATGGCATTAGAAAATCCACCCGATTGGGTGAATGTGGGATTTGGCGATGACGTCACCATCATGGAGCTCGCCCAAGCCGTTGCCCACGCGGTAGGGTTTCACGGTGAGATCAACACCGACCCCAGCAAGCCCGACGGCACGCCTCGCAAGCTGATGGACAACGCCATCCTTCGTTCCCTCGACTGGAAACCAAAAACATCACTCGAGCAAGGTTTAGCGTTAGCCTATCAGTGTTTCCTCGCTGATGAGCAAAGCGGGTCCTTGCGGGCAACGTGAGGTTGAGAGGACAGACAACAGAGGACAGACAACAGAGGACAGACAAGAGAGGACAGACAAGAGAATTAATAATGACAAATAATTTTGAGAAACTGGAAGTCTGGAAACGGGGTTGCCAGTTGGCTCGTGATACCTATGTAGCCTTTCAAGAGTCCCGCGATTTTGCCTATCGAGATCAGATGATACGGTCCTCGTTATCAATCCCATCGAATATAGCCGAGGGATCTGACCGAGGATCACCCAAGGAATTCATCCGTTTTTTAAATATAGCGAGCGGCTCATCCGCAGAACTCCGCACTCAAGCCTACATTGCAGGTAAACTTGGGATTCTTTCAAAAAAACAAACACAACAACTCGTCACAGAAACCAAAGAAATTTCAGCCATGATCCAAGGCTTAATCCGTTCTATAAAAGCCACTCTGTAATCTGCCCTCTGCTGACCGTCTGTTGTTTGTTGTCCGTTGTCCGTTGTCCGTCGTCTGTCGTCTGTCGTCTGTCGTCTGTCGTCTGTCGTCTGCCGTCTGCCGTCTGCCGTCTGCCGTCTGCCGTCTGTCATCTTCCCTCCTTCCGTCCACTTTTAATAAACCATGAAACGCATCTTTGTCTCCGGCTGTTACGATATTATCCACGCCGGCCACCTTCAATTTTTTGAGGAAGCCCGCGCCCTCGGCGATCACCTCACCGTCAGCTTTGCATCCGAGGACGTCCTCTGGCATCATAAACAACGCAGGTCGTCCATCCCAGACGAACACAAAAAAGCCGTGCTCGAGGGATTGCGGATGATCGATGAGGTTGTTATCGGCACCGACCACGATCTCGGCCTCGACTTCAAAAACTACTTTCTCAACGCCAAGCCGGATGTGCTGGTCGTGACCGAGGACGATCAATACGCCGACGTCAAACGTGACCTCTGTAAGCAGGTTGGTGCCACCTATCAGGTGCTGGCAAAAACACCGCCCAAATTTGACCCCATCTCAACATCTGGCATCGTCAAATGGGTTAAGGCGCCCACCGAATCGCCGCTCCGAGTCGACTTCGCCGGCGGTTGGCTCGATGTGCCACGTCACGCCCGCGACGGTGCGTATATCGTCAACTGTGCCATCTCCCCCGTGGTGAGCCTGCGTGATTGGGATTACGAAAAACGCGCCGGCCTCGGTGGCAGTGGTGCATGGGCACTGCTCAATGGCGAAGACGGCGTCGATGCGGAACTCGACCTCGGGGTCGGCTGGCAAGACCCGGCCGTCATCCGCGAAACCGGCCTCTGCGTCTGGCGTAGCGGCCCCCGCCCCGTGCTCGATTTCAAACGCAATGGCGATATGCTCAATGGCAAAATGGCCCTGCTCTGGACTGGCACCGAACACGATACCCCAGGCTTTGCCGATAACCAACGTGATTACGACCACATTGCGCAATCCGCCGAGCTCGCCCGCCACGGGGTGCTCAACGAGGACCTGCATCAGCTTGCCGAGGGCATCAACCTCTACCACGCCGCCCAACTCGACGAAGGGATGGACCGCTTACCCGACCTCCATGGTGCCATCGCTCAAAAATACTGCGGCGGTGGCCACGGCGGCTACGCCCTCTACCTCTTCGCATCTTCAGAACAACGGGACGCCGCCGTGCAAACCAACGACACCCTTCGTCCCATCGAACCCTTTTGCCTCTGAGAGAGCGCAGGCGTCCCCGCCCACATCGTCGGTCATAACCAATTTCCCCTTTTTTCGTTACTTTGTTCATTTTAAATTGAACTAATCGATAAATTAAGCTTTATTGCCCTAGAAATACCCTGCCCAATCCCAATCCCAATCCAATCCAACGACAACGCAGTCAGCGCGGACATAAACAAGCCGCAGTCCCGAGGGTGGTGATGGATGCGGGCTAGTTGCCGAAATTCCACTCGCGCCCACACAAACCCCCTAATCGCAGCCAAACTCACCTGGTTTTAGCCTGATCAATGGCTAATCGACCAAGGGCGGCAGCGTCCCCACCCCCTTTGATCTGTCAATTCTTTCAACCGACCGCGTGGTCGTTTCAGCGTCCCACAGGGACATTTATCGCCCGCTAGGGCCATCACCGAGCCGAGGCTCACACAACGTTCCACAGGGAAATGGACTCCAGCACAGCAGATCGCGCGCCCGCCCGTCTCTCCCATCTCCCGCCCATCCAGACGGTTAACATCATCGGCTTGCCCGTCGCCGCTACCCACTACGCGGGCGCAATCGACTGGATCAAGGCCGCAGCCCTGAAGGCCGACCGCGCCTACGCTTTCGAAGCCTCCAATACCCACGTCGCCGCCCTGGCGCGTCACGATCCGAGCTTTGGCGCGGCGATGGCGCAATTTGATTTTATCGCACCTGATGGCATGCCGCTCGTCTGGTCGGTGAACCGCCAACTGGAGGAAAAAGAAAAGCTCACCGACCGCGTCTACGGCCCGACGCTGATGCTCAAAACCATCGAGGCCACCCAAGGGGAGACCGATCTCAAACACTTCCTATTTGGCGGTCAACAAAGCACCCTCGATAAACTCCAGGACCGCTTCTCCGCCGACTACCCAGAAACCACCATCGCCGGCTCCTACTCCCCCCCCTTTGGCGACTGGCCCGACGATGAG
>JABDRB010000003.1 GCA_013041925.1 Akkermansiaceae bacterium
CCCCGCAAAAAAAGCCCCCCCTAAAAAAGCCCCCGCTAAAAAAGCAGCCCCTAAAAGCCGCATCGATACGCCTGAAATTCAGGAGAAAATCCGCGAACTCATCAAGCTGGCCAAGGAGCAAGAATACCTTACCTACGACGACGTCAACGACATCCTCCCCAACGACCTCGTCGACCCCGCCGACGTTGAGGCTATCCTCGATCGCCTCCGCAAAATGGAGTTCGATGTCATCGACGCCTCCGAAGTCGACTCCTACCGCGACCGCAAAAAGGATGCTGACGATGTCAACGCGACCAAAACCGACCAAAAACTCGACATCCTCGACGACCCCGTTAGGATGTATCTCAAGCAGATGGGTCAGGTCCCACTCCTCACCCGCGAACAGGAGGTGGAAATCTCCAAACGGATCGAGGACGCAGAAATCGCAGCCAATGCCGAACTTCACAAATTTGGTTTCATCGCCACCTCATACCTCGACCTCGCCGACCGACTCGGCCGCGGCAAGGAACGTTTCGACCGCGTCATCCAAGACAAAAAAATCGAAAGTCGCGAGCGCTACATGCGTGCCCTGCCAAAACTTTGCGAACAAGTCCGCAACCTCCATGAGGACAACGACGATATTTTCCGCAAACTTCAGGCAAAAAACCCACGGGGTAAAAAGAAACTCATCGAGAGTTTCGATAAAAACCTCACCTCCATCGCACGCCTCTATAACCGTTTCTATTACAAACAAAAAGTCGTTGAGGACTTCAACGTAGGCGTCGAAGATAGCCAGAAAAAACTCTGGAAATACCAACGCAAACTCAAAACCAACCCCAGCGATAAGGAGTTCGAGACCAAGGTCCGCGAAATCCAACAACTCGCATGGAATAAGGTCGAAGATTTTGCAACCACACGCTCAAAACTGCGCGAACGCACACGCGAGGCCTACCAAGCCAAAACAGAAATGGTCGAAGCGAACCTACGCCTCGTCATCTCCATCGCTAAAAAATACACCAACCGCGGACTCTCATTCCTCGACCTCATCCAAGAAGGAAACATGGGACTGATGAAGGCCGTGGAGAAATTTGAATACCGCCGCGGATACAAGTTCTCCACCTACGCCACTTGGTGGATTCGCCAAGCCATCACTCGGTCCATTGCCGACCAAGCTCGGACCATCCGTATCCCGGTCCACATGATCGAGACCATCAACAAGCTGATGCGTGTGCAAAAACAACTCGTGCAGGAATACGGCCGCGAACCCAGCCCCGACGAAATCGCCGAGGAAATCCACCTCCCGGTTGAACGTGTCCGCGCCGTGCTCAAAATGGCCCAACAGCCTATCTCCCTGCAAGCGCCCGTTGGCGATTCAGATGACACATCATTCGGTGATTTCATCGAGGACAAAGCCGCAGAAAACCCGATGGAGGAAGCAGGCTTCGCGATGCTCAAAGAAAAAATCGGCGATGTGCTCGACACCCTCACCGAACGCGAACGCGAAGTTCTCGAACAACGCTTCGGCCTCAAAGACGGCTACTCACGCACCCTCGAGGAAGTCGGCCGCCAATTTCAAGTCACTCGTGAACGTATCCGCCAGATCGAAGCCAAGGCACTACGGAAAATGCGCCACCCGACCCGTATCCGCAAACTGGAAGGCTTTATCGAGCTCCCCAACCTCCCTTAAAAAACATTTCTCCAAAAGGCGGCCGGAATATTTCCTGCCGCCTTTTTTTCTTTGATCGGCATTGATCACATCCCGTATCCCCACTAAAAACCACTCTCCATGAACAAAATACCCGTCCAGATTTTTGCCGATGCCCAAGCCGCAGCAGCCCAACTTGCCACCGAAACTGCCGAACTCATCCGCCATAATGACAGTTCAGCCAAAGCCACCGTGCTCGGTCTAGCCACAGGGGCTAGCCCGATCCTTTTCTATCAAGAACTCATCCGGCTTCACAACGAGCAGGGCCTCACCTTCGCCAATGTCATCACCTTTAACCTTGATGAATACGCCGGCCTCCCACCCGAACATCCAGAAAGCTACTGGTCGTTCATGCACAACAACCTTTTCGATCACATCGATATCAAACCGGAAAACATTCACCTCCCGTCCGGAACCGTTGCCGATGCCGACATCCCAGCCCACTGCAAGCAATACGAACAGGCTATTCTCAACGCCGGCGGCATCGACCAACAAATCCTCGGCATCGGACGCACCGGACACATCGGGTTCAACGAACCTGGATCACAAAAAAATTCACGCACACGTGCCATCCAGCTCAATCGTATTACACGCGAGGACGCAGCTCCCGCATTCGGCGGCATCAATCAGGTGCCCACCGCCGCCATCACCATGGGCTGTGGCACCATCCTTGCCGCTCGCAGGATCGTGCTCATGGCTTGGGGCACAGGTAAGGCACCCATCCTCAAAGAGGCCATCCAAGGTCCACTCAACGATGAGGTGAGTGCCTCATTCCTTCAAGAACACACGGACGCTGTCTGTTACCTCGATCAAGAAGCCGCCTCCATGCTCTAGCCCACCCGTTCATCAAAAAATTTGAAACAATCTTCGATCCTGCTCGTAAATTAAAGCCACCCCATCACCCTGTTTTTACGTCACCATGCGACTTTTCATCCAACTCACCACCCTGCTCCTGATCTTCATCTCACCCGTTCTCGCAAAGAAAAAGATCCTCTTCCTCGCGGGCCCACCTAGCCACGGCAGTGGCGAACACGAATTCCGTGCCGGATGCATGTTACTCGCTGATGCTCTCAACGAAAGCGGACTCGAGGTCGACGCCAAGGTACACTGGTATGGCTGGCCCAAGGATGAGTCCATTTTCGATGACGTCGATGCCTGCATCATCTACGCCGATGCCGGCGGCAAACTCGGCAATAAGGTCGAATTCCTCGACAAAAAAGTCAAAGCCGGCATGGGCATCATGTTTATGCACTACGGCGTCCACCCAAGCAAAGAGGTCGGCGAAAAATACTTCAAACACTGGATCGGCGGCTACATGGAAACAGGATGGTCCGTCAACCCCCACTGGATCGCTGAAATGACAGCACGCCAAGGACACCCAGTGGCTCATGGACTGGATCAACCCATCGTCGCATTCGACGAGTTCTACTGGAACATGCGCTTCCCCACCAAGGACGAATGCGACGGCTGCCACCCACTCGCAACCGCCATCCCCACACCAGAAAAAATTGTCCACTACATCAACCTCTGGAATCGGCACGGCGACGACTGCTTCGGCACCGAACAAGCTCTGATGTGGTGCCGCGACCCCCAACAAACGTCAAGAGGGCGTGGTATCGGCTTCGTCGGCGGCCACTATCACCGAAACTGGGCAATCGATGATTTCCGCAAACTCGTGCTCAACTCCATCGTCTGGCTCGCCCGCGGCGATGTCCCAAAAAACGGCGTCAGCTCAAAACCCATCACCGAGGCCATGCTCAACGTTAATCTCGACCGATCCAAAAAAGACAAACGCGTCAAACTCCCAACGGATGCTCTCCTCCAACAAAAGCCGATGCAACGCCCCGACTTGTCCCAAAGAAAAAAAGGACGTCGATAAAAACACCGCGCGAGGTGTGCGCCCCCCCAAGAGTTCCCCCCCAAAGAGGCGAACGAGTTACTGTTAAAACGTCAGCTTGGCTCCGAGAATCGCGTTGATCCCCGCTTCATTTTGTCCCGATCCATGTATCCGATAATCTTCATCGGTCAGGTTTTCTAAACCCAGTGTGAGCAATAAATCATCCGTCGCCTGCCAACCGGCATAAAGCGAGGCAATCACATACATAGGGGTGCCACCCGAAGGGATACGTTGCGTGTCTCCTTGGTCACGGGCGGAAAGCTTGTCCGCTTTTGCAGCTGCAGTCACGCGCCCTTCAATCCAGAAAGTCTCATCGGGGTGTGTCCAACGCAGAGCCATCGATCCCATCAACGGAGCGAGTCGGGAAATATAATCTTCCGTGCGTGGGCCTCCGATAAAGCTACTGGAGCGGGTGTCCCCCTCCTGCCATGATGCCTGCCCGAGTAATCGCCAGCGATCGTTCACATCCCAGATCGCCTCAGCTTCTACACCATAAACTTGTCCATCCTGACCATTGGTTGTCACCTGCGTCTTGCTACCCGCCGCAATAGGGACCCCCATAATCACACTCTCGATATCCGTCCAATAAGCCGAAACCGCAAGGCTCACATGATCCACCTCGTATCGCACCCCCATTTCATAGCTCAGAAATTTCTCTGGATCCAGATCAAGTGACCCCAACGAGGAGAGCCCAGATCGCGTTGTCAAATTTCCACTGAGGTCGTTTAAATTGGGTGCCCGAAACCCTTGGGAAATACCAGCGTAGATGTTCCAGCAATCGTTAAGGTCATAGAGAGCCCGACCACTCACAACCCAGTTTCTCCATTGTTTATCCGTAGATAAATCCGCGTCCAGCGTGGTGTCGTAATTCTTGCCAAGATACGCATCCGCATAGGTATAACGAATCCCTAACGATGTCTCCAACTTCGGCAAACGTGCGATTGGGTTCCACTTGTATTGCGCATAGAGGCCTAATAAATCGTAAGCCGAATCGTCTGCGACCGGCCGCTGACTCCGAGGATCTTTGCCAGTGCGTGTCCCCGATGCATTGACATCATCATGATAGTAATCGAGCCCATACAGAAGGGATCCCGCCCCGAGGTCCGACTCCATTTGCAAACCTAGTCCCCACGTCTCCACATCGATGCTCTGCGTGCGGATATCGGTCAGGCTTCTATCCTGAAACTGGGAATCTTGAGACTTCTGGTAGGACAAGGTCGCCGACCAATTTTTCAACCACCCCACACCTTCCCCACCCGCAAGTTTTAGGTAAGTCAGGGATCGTTCCTGATCGTAGACACGGGCATTGTATTTCCCAGGGGTCGCCACATGCCCATCATGTCTCCAGCCTGGGTTGAAAATCGTCGAGTGCCAACGCCAGACGCCATCCTGATCGATGGATTGGTGCGCCAGCGTCATAGTCGTGTCCGAGGAAACCGCATAGTCGAAACGGAAATCCATATCCAGCTCGTCATAGCCCGTGTTTTTCATGTGTCCCACGGCCGAGTCCTTGATGTCGCCAAAATCTTTGGAGGTGATTCCGAGTAAAATCCCCCACTTCCCACCTTGACCAAACGCACTTTCTATACGCCCCACTTGGCTGCGGCTATTGGTATCAAAACGGTAACTTAAGCTATGGTCAGCAAACCATCCCACATCATACTCGTTGAAATTGGACGAGCGAGTCAGCGTATTCAGTGTGCCACCAATGGCATCGGACCCGTAAAGCACCGACCCCTGACCTTTGACCAACTCGAGGCGCTCGATGGCCTGACTATCAACCGTATTCCAATACTGCACCGGTCCACTGCGGAAGGTTGCATTATTAATCCGGATACCATCGACCAATAAAAGGTTTTGCCGTCCCGTAAATCCACGGATATAGGGTGAGCCGTGACCATGGGTCGTCTTTTGAATCATCACTCCCGGCGTATTTTTTATCGCTTCTGGCAATGTTCGGATCGCCCCGTCTAAAAGTTCATCTTCTCCGATCACAGCCACACTGTATGGCGTGTTTTTAATCAGTTCTTCAGTCCGGTTGGCCGAAATCACCGTTTCGGGAAGCTGATCCGCCATCAAGGAAAATGAACCGGCTGTAAATGCAATAACGATCGTCGATTTCATGGTCTAGTTATACGTTTTTACCAATGGGTATCTTAGCATCAATTTGCCTTGGTTATTGTCCGAGCTCACGAAGTAATTCAAACGTGTAAATCCCAGAGCTGTGACCGTCCGCCCATGTCACCTGCAGCGCGTACCCCCCCACTTGCTGCATCCGCAGCGCCTGAAAACTTCGGTCGGTGTAGGTCACCGTCGGTTTAACAACAAATCCCATGGCATCGGGCTCACCCTGGCAAACAGCACACGGGCATGACTGCCTAAGCTCTTTAAGGCCGATATAGCTCTCATCCCCATCACCCCAAGCCAGCGCAAGCTGGTCCCCGATAACAACACTCTGCGTCAATGTAATAGCTGGCATACAATTATAAATACATCATTCAAATTTTACCGGTCAGGTGTAATCTCTTTGGCCAAAAATGGCCGAGCCCACACGGACGATCGTCGATCCTTCTTCAATCGCCACCTCAAAGTCCCCACTCATCCCCATGCTCAGACCTGGAAATAACACCCCAGCACGCACTTCAAGATCATCTCGTAACTCACGCAGTTGGGCAAACCACGGCCGAGCATCTTCAGGCGTCGTCGCAGCAGGAGGAATACACATCAAACCGATGATCGATACGTTCTCAAGCGACAATAAATCATCCAGATCACGGCGTAATGCGTCAGCTGCATATCCGTTTTTACGCTCCTCCCCCGCCAAATCCACCTGAAGATAAACGTTCGGTTTCTTACCGAGCTCACCTGCAATGTTCGAGGTGTAACGGGCCAGCTTGATCGAGTCGATACTGTGCAAGGTATCAAACAAGCCAAGTGCCTTACGCACCTTGTTGCGCTGAAGGTGCCCAATCAAATGCCAGTGGAGATCCTCTGTCACCATGGATGACAATGCAGGGATTTTCCCCGCCGCTTCCTGCACCTTGTTTTCACCAAAGCATAGATGCCCAGCAGAAACCACCTCGGCAACTTTTGCCGCTGGCCACGTCTTGGAGACAACAAGCAACTCACAGGCATCGTCAGCACGTCCCGACCTCGCAGCCGCGCGGCCCATCAGCCGTCTGACTTCCAGCAATCTTTCCGAAGCACCATTAAACATGACGAAATCGACAAGTGGGAACGATGACTACCCCTTATTATTCTGCAACGCACCCGCCATGCGGGCCCGCTCAGTCGCTTCCACCAAATCAGCAAGGATGCTGATGCCCTCTCGCTTAATAGGATCAAGCGAACTCGGCCAGTCCGGCGTATCATCAAGGTCAGCAATACCATCTTTAGCTTGGCGCATATAACTCTCCTTATCCTTATCGCGATCCATCTCAATCAACTCAGGAAGCTTAATATCAGCCAGATTCAAGCGAAAGAAACGGAAAACTTTCTTGTCGTCATCGACAAGTTGACCAAATCGTTTACGGCGCTCCGCATTACGCGCATTGTTCCGCTCCTCGGCCCGAGCAATTTCTTTTTTACGCTCTTCCTTATTGAGGGAAATCGAGTTTTTCTTTCGCCGTTCGATCATACGTTTAGCATCCTCTGTCACATATTGAAAATCTTGTGACCGGCTAATCCGTGCGAGACTTTTCTCCTTCAGGGTGGGCAGAAATAGGTTACCTCGGTTCAACTCACGGAAACCAGGGGCACGGCGGATATTGTCGTGAGCCAACGCATAATCCAGGTATTTTTCCCCCACTTCAAAGGCATCCAACAACGAGGGAAGGACAATGTCCGATTCCACCCCCTTGAGCTGGGTCGTGCTTCCCGCAACGCGATAAAACTTTTGAATTGTCGGCTTGAGCACGCCCGCCCGTCGCGCATCCGTCATAAAGGGCATCATCTTGCGGATTTCCATCGGCTGCTGCACCGTGCCCTTTCCAAAAGTGGATGTATCCCCCACAACAACGGCACGGTTATAATCCTGCAGCGCACCCGCAAGAATCTCACTGGCTGACGCACTCGTCTTGTCAATCAATACCACCATCGGCCCATTGTAAATTGGGTTGTGGTGTGACGAATCCTTCACTTCCACTCGACCTAAATGATTTTTCACCTGCACCACGGGGCCACGACCTGTGAAAAAACCCGTCATGCGGCGAACCTCCTCAAGCGACCCTCCACCATTGCCGCGGAGATCCATGATAACCCCCTCCACCTTCTCCGCCTTGAGGCGCATAACCAACTTCTCAACATCAATCGAACAGCGGGTTTTCCAACTTTTAAAGTCCGCGTAAAACGCTGGCAGCGTGATGAATCCTAATCGACGTTTCACCCCGTCCGGACGAACCATCTCGATCACTTCTGCCTTGGCTAACTCATCCTTAAGCTCGACCTTGCCACGCTTGATCACGATCAATTTGATTTCCCCAGGTGCTCCACCAGCTGGCTCCACTTTTAATCGAACCTCAACCCCCTCTTTCCCGCGGATCATGTCCACCACACGATCAAGCTTTTCAAACATGATGTCCACCATCGCATCTTCCGTCCCCGCATTGGTATGATCCACACCCACAATCCGATCATTGAGCTTCAGATCTCCCCCTTTGTCAGCGGGTCCACCCACAACAATCCCCGTGATCTTGGTTGCCCCGTCGTCCTCAGCTTGAAGCAATGCGCCTATACCTACCAACGAGTTCTGCATGCCTGACATAAAACGCTCCATTTCCGACATACTGAAATAATCCGTGTGCGGATCGTAACTCTTGGAAATCGAACTAAAAAAACCATCAGCGATGTCTTCCTCGGTGGCCGTATTAATTTCCTGCAAGATGCGCTTAAACCTGAACGAAATCATTTCACCCGGTGCCTTCTTATCTTCCAATGGATCCACCTTCCCCTGCTTGACCGCCAAATCATGAACACTCTCTCGTCGCAGAATCTCGCTGAGTAACGCCTGCTCAACCTGATCTCGCCACAATTGTTTCGCAGCTTCTTCACTCACAGGCCAGTTCGCATCCTTGCGACTAAGCATGACACTCCGCCCACTCTCAAATTGAAAATCCGCCCCATGTGCCAGCAAACCCTGCGCGTATTTGATGTGAGCATTCGCACGGACACGGTAAACTTGATAAATTTCAGTCGCAGCCGCCATCGACTCCCCATCGAGCAACAGCTGATGCATATTCTTGCCGTATTTATGACGAAACATCTCTACATCCGAGCTGAGAAAATACCTTTTATTGCCATCCAGATGCTTAATATAAGAATCAAAAAACTTGGTTCCTAGCTTTTCGTTAAAGGCATACCGCTCATAATGACTGTTGCGCAGCATGATAACCATCTGCTTGCCTACCTCATTGTAGTCCGTCTTCGCCCCCACACAGGAAACGGCCGTGGTCGCGACGAAAAAAATGCTAGCGAAAATTTTGAGGAGGGATGGTTGCTTCATAGGTAAGAGTGGCTGGGTGATGCGCGGGGTTACGCCGAGGGCATATTGCTCTAGGCAGACTCGCCCCAATACGCCCCGTTGTCTATCCCTTTCCCCCTATTTTTCAATCTCTTTACCATATCCCCCCTCTCCTCTCCTACTCTAGGACCCCGCTCAACACCGAATCAACCAAGCCCCACCCTATCCAAGATCAATCCACCATCACCATGCCCCCTCAATCCAGTCCATTTTACAAAACACAAGGACTCGACAGAACCACCAAAACTGCTAAACCCATCGCATGAATAACGCTGACATTACCTTCGGCTCCCGTAACGATAAAAAAATCGTCGAGGAAAAACCCGTCTTCGCCCCGAAATTTGACTCCGATGGACTCATCCCTGCCATGGCCATGGATGCCACCACCAAGGAACCCCTCATGCTCGCCTACATGAACAAGCAGTCACTCAAAATGACCCTCTCTCTCGGCGAAGCCGTTTACTACTCACGCAGCCGACAAGAAATCTGGCACAAAGGTGCCACATCAGGCCATGTCCAAAAAATCCGCGACATCCGCACCGATTGCGATCAGGACGCCCTCATCCTCTACGTGGATCAAATTGGCGCCGGAGCCTGCCACACAGGCAGAAGCACCTGCTTTTATCGTTCCGTCGACCTCGAAGAAGGCAAAAACCCAGCAGCTCTCAAATTCACCGAAACCGACCTCACCTTCGACCCGACATCCGTTTACGGAAACAAATAACGCCGGCGCCCCTCAAACACTCCGCATCCTCACTCAGGCACCATGAAGCTGATCATCTTCGATTGCGACTCCACCCTCTCGTCCATCGAAGGGGTTGATGAGTTGGCCCGCGCCCGCGGACCGGAAGCATTTGCCCAATCCGTGGCCCTCACCGAGGCCGCCATGAATGGAACGTCGCCCATCGATGAAATTTTTGCGCGCCGACTCGACATCATCCAGCCCCACGAATCGACCTGTAAAAACGTCGCTCAACTCTACATTGAGCACATTGAGCCTACCGCCATCGAGACCGTCAAAAAACTTCGCACAGCCGACTGGCACATTGTCATCGTATCAGGTGGATTTACCCAGGTGATCACCCCCCTCGCCCACCACCTCGGCATCACCCGCGTCGAGGCAGTCTCCCTTACATTCCACCCAGACGGATCCTACGCTGGATTCGACACCTCAGCTCCTCCCACCCGCAATGGAGGAAAACCAGAAGTGATTGCCCAACTCAAATCCGAACTTCAACCCAGCCAAGTGGTGATGGTCGGAGATGGCATCTCCGACCTCGAGGCCCAATCTGAAGTCGACACATTCATCGGCTTCGGACGCTATGCCCAACGCCAACGCGTGCTCGCCGAGGCCGACCACTTCGTTCAATCCCTCGATGAAATCCCTGCCATCATCGAGGCCAGCTAAACCACCACCAATCAGATCATCCCCAGCGAGCCCCCCCCCAAGGTCAAACACAAAGATATCTAAAACTAAAAAAACACGTGCCTCGGATATCAATCAAATAAATCCCCCCTCTCGCTTCGCTAAGAAGTCAACAAGCTCATAAAAAGACAACCTACCAGCCACCATGGATACAACCACCACGCCTCCCATTGACGATGCCTCCGAATCAGTAGCCACCCCTATCGACCCCGCAGCGGCGGCAACCACCCTCCCCGCAGACGACGTGGCCGCCATCGATCAACTCGGTCAGGTTTACCAAGAATTTAAACAAGAAATTGGCAAAGTCATCATCGGCCAAGAAGATGTCATCGAGCGCCTTGCCATCTGTCTGTTCTCAAGGGGGCACGCGCTGCTCATGGGAGTCCCCGGCCTCGCCAAGACTCTGCTCGTCTCATCCGTTGCTGAAACCATGGACCTGAGCTTCAACCGTATCCAATTCACTCCCGACCTCATGCCCGCCGACATCACTGGCACTGACATCATTCAGGAAACCGACACCGGGCACCGTGAATTTGAGTTCATCAAAGGCCCCGTCTTTGCCAACCTCGTCCTCGCCGACGAAATCAACCGTGCACCCGCCAAAACCCAGTCAGCGATGCTCGAAGCCATGCAAGAAAACATGGTTACCGTGCTCGGCAAAACCTACACGCTCGACAAGCCCTTCTTCGTGCTCGCCACCCAAAACCCAGTCGAACAAGAAGGCACCTACCCACTCCCCGAAGCCCAGCTCGACCGCTTTATGTTCCTCATCGATGTCGATTACCCAAGCCACGACGAAGAACTGCGCATCGCACGGGAAACCACCGGCATCGCCAAGACTCAACTCTCACACATCCTCAACGGCGAACAAGTCCAGCAATACCAAGACCTCGTCCGCCGAATCCCCGTGCCCGATCACATCTACCAATACGCCGTCGACATCGTCCGCAAAACACGCCCAGGCACAGATGAGGCTCCCGATTGGATCGGCGAATACGTCGGCTGGGGTGCTGGACCACGTGCCGTCCAATACCTAATCCTTGGAGCCAAAGCCCGTGCCGCACTCCACGGATCTTACATGGCCCGCCTCGAAGACATCGAAGCCGTCACCAGCCCCGTTCTGACCCACCGTGTGCTCACCAACTTCGCGGCTGAATCCCAAGGCATGACCGCGGCCAAGGTCGTCGAACGCCTCGTGAGTGAAATGAGGGAAGACTAAGATCCTAGAACCAAGGTTCTTCCATGAAATACGATTTCCTCGATCCTCAAGCCCTCGCCCGGCTCGGTGCCATCCCCTTAGAAGCACGCCATGCGATGTCTGGCAATGTCACGGGCCGTCACCGGTCACCCCATCGTGGCTCATCAGTCGAATTCGCCGAATACCGAAAATACGTCCAAGGTGACGATACCCGACGTCTCGACTGGAAAGCCTACGCTCGCTCAGATCGCTATTATATCAAGGAATTCGAAGCCGATACCAACCTCCGCGCCTACTTCGTGCTCGATGCCAGTGGCTCAATGGGGTTCAGTGCAGAAGACGACGCCCGCATCCAGTTCGCACGCAAACTCGCCGCCACCCTCGCCTACCTCATCGTTGATCAGGGGGATGCCGCAGGGCTTTCTATTTGTCAGGAAAAAATTCATCTGGAAATCCCACCCACCCGTCGCGCCGCACACCTCAACCACATCTTCGAGGTTCTTTCCCAAACAGAACCCACGGGCGAAACCGGCCTCGTTGAAGCTCTCCATACCATTGCCGAAAAAGTCGGCCAGCGAGCTCTCGTGATCATCATGTCCGATCTCTTCTGCGATACCAATGCCCTCGCAGATGCCCTCCAACACCTTCGATACCGAAAACACGATATCGCGGTCTTCCACTTACTCGATCAACAAGAAATCGACTTCGATTTCGAACGCCCCCACCGGTTTGTCGACATGGAAGATAAAACCTCCGTTGTCGCAGAACCCGCACTCATCGCAGAGGACTACCGCAAAGCCATGCAAGACTTCATGCAAGCAGTGCAAACCAAATGCCACGACGTCCATGCCGATTACCATCTCATCACGACCAATCAGGACTATGAAGAAATCATTCACGATTTCCTCACCACTCGCCTCCCTAAAAAAGGCCAAAAGTAATCCCCCCTCCTGACTTAACGCATTCCCTCCCATGTCCTTCCTTCAACAATCGCTCCTCTGGGGCCTGTTTGCTGCAAGCATCCCGATCATCATCCACCTGTTAAACCGCAGGCGACACCGCACGGTCAAATGGGCAGCCATGGAATTCCTGCTCAAGGCAACCCGCGAATCACGTGGAAAGAAAAAACTCAAATACCTCCTTATCCTTACCTGTCGAGCCCTCGCCATTGCGGCTCTCATCTTTGCCATCGCACGGCCACTCGTTGGTGGTTTCCTCGGCTGGGGAGGAACCCAAATCGACACCGTCATCCTTATCCTCGACCGCTCTGCCAGCATGGAGCAACAAGCGTCCTACGGCAGCGGAGGCAACCGCGAGAGTAAACGTCAAAGCGCTATCGCCAGTGTGCGCCAATCACTCGAAAATCTCAACAACCCTCGACTTGTCCTCATCGACAGCGCCACCGGCAACAGCCAGGACGTACCGTCACCCGATGCCCTCGAAGAACTCAGCGCCACCTCCGCAACAGATACCCGTGCATCCATCCCCACGCTCATCTCCAACGCCATCGATTACGTCCTAGAAAAATCCCCAGGTCGTACCGAAATCTGGGTTGCATCCGATCTCCAGGAGTCCGACTGGGCACCAGATCAAGGACGGTGGGAAGCCATCCGCACCGGACTTATTGATCTCCCACAAAAAACCACCCTGCGCGTCCTCTCCCTCGCCGCCCCCGCCAAGAACAACACCTCCATCCGAGTCACCTCATCACGCCGCAGCGGTGACGAACTCGTGCTCGACATCCAACTCACCCGCACCGATGACGAGACCCCTGAAGCCATCCCCATTACCTACAGCCTCAATGGAACCCGTAGTTCAAATAAAATTACCCTCAACGGCCAATCCTATCAGTTTCAAAAGCGCCTCCCACTCGGCAAGCGTGATGGCGTAGGTCACGGGTTTGTCTCTATTCCCTCAGATACCAACCCACGCGACAATGTCTGCTTCTTTGCCTACGGCGAGGACTCCCCCACCACCACCTACCTCGTCAGCGAGGGCGGGGAATCGGCTGACTGGCTTAACCTCGCCTCAGCCCCTCCTGGTTTTGGACGCAGCCGATGCGTTGATATCAAACCTAACTCAGCCCATAAGATCGAGTGGTCTAAAACCGCTCTGATTATCTGGCAAGCCAGCCTACCCAAAGGCCCCGTCGCCCAAGAATTAATACGCTACATCGAAGCCGGCGGTGCAGCCATCATGCTCCCTCCACGCAGCGAATCAGAAACCACCTTTCTCGGTCTCAACTGGGGTCAACAAACCATTTCACCACGCGACCAATACTTTATTGTCGACGAGTGGGATCAATCAGACGGCCCGCTACGCAATGGAGCTGAAGGAACCCTCATACCCGTCCCTAAACTCAAAGCGATCAAACGCCGCCAAATCGTCGGTGAGGCCACCACACTCGCATCTTGGGATGACGCACAACCCTTCCTTGTCCGCCGCGTGATCGGCGACGGCACCGTTATTTTTGCAAGCACGCTGCCCGACTACACTTGGTCAAATCTTGGGGACGCCGATGTCCTGCTGCCAGTGGTTCAGAGAATGATTGCCGTGGGTGACACCCGGTTTGGCTCCGCCTTTGCCGCCATCTCTGGTAGCACCGAAGCTCAAACGGCGGAAGGAGAACTCCGCAACCGACTCGACAGCCACGCAGAATCAAACACCAGTAATGCCGCCTACGAAGCAGGCGTCTGGAAACTGGGTGACCGACTCCTTGCCACCAACCGCCCACCATCTGAAGACCAATGGCAAATCATCACAAAGACCCGACTCAACGCCCTGCTCGAAGGCACGCCCTACAAACTCTTTGAAGACCAAGGCCAGTCCGACCCCCTCGCACAAGAAATATGGAGGGCCTTCCTCATCGCCATGCTCGTATTCCTCATCACCGAAGCGATCCTTTGCCTTTCCCCCAAGGCTGGAACGTCTCCATCCTGATTCCTCAATCTCAATCTCTAAGGTATTGAATTTCTCCATTTTAAACCTAACATTCTCACCAACCCCAACCACATTCTGGATCGGGGTCGTTGCCTTGCTTGCCATCAGCTACCTCTGCGTGCTGGCCATCAGACGTGCCAGTCGACCCAAACGCACTGGAGCACTTGAACTGCTCCGCTTTCTCTGCGCCCTGATCGCTGTGCTGATGCTGTGGCAACCAGAATGGCGGGTGATCACGGAGCCCGATAGCAAGCCAGAAATCGCAATCCTCTACGATGCCTCACTCTCCACCACCACCGCTGACGCCATCCTCCCCAGCTCATTGAGTGCCAACCAAGAGGTGGTCACCCGTCAAGAGTGGATGGAAAAAATACTCGCCAGTCATTATTTTGAACCGTTAAAAAAGGACGAGACAAACCGCGTCTTTGAACAACCGTTCTCAGCGCCCCCCAAAGACGCTGACCCCGCTACTCTGGCACTCGCAGGAACTGATATCTTCACAGCCGTCGACAAACTTCTGGAGGAGCACAACAACCTCCGCGCGGTAGTCATGCTCTCAGACGGAGATTGGAATATAGGCCAGCAACCCGTTGCCGCAGCTCAGAAAATGCGCCGCCGCAATATCCCCCTGTTTGCCATTCCCACGGGAAGTGACAACCGCCTCCCTGATCTCGATATCTCCCATGTCACCGCCCCCACCTACGGAATCGTAGGTGAAAACGTGCAGATCCCCTTTACCATCGTCTCCTCTCTCGATCGCGATATACGCACACTCATCCGCCTCCGCGATACCAAGTCAGGAAAAGAACGCACCAAAAACATCACGATCCCCGCTGGTGAAGATTACCATGATTCCATCCTCTGGCGCCTCAATATCGAAGGATCATCCACCCTCGAGATCTCTATCCCCGTGGCCAACGGCGAAAGGGTCGCCAAAAACAATAACCGCAAATTCACCATCGCAGGACGTAAGGAATCACTCAACGTGCTCGTCGTCGAAACCCTCCCGCGATGGGAATACCGCTTCATCCGCAACGCTCTCTATCGCGACCCCGGCGTCAAGCTTGATTGCCTCTTACTTCACCCATCCGTGGGTGTGGGCGATGGCCCAGGATACATCCAGAATTTCCCCGAAAAACTCGAAGATCTCCAAAAATACGATGTCATCTTCTTGGGGGATGTTGGCATCGGAGAGGGTGGACTCAGCATGGAACAAGCCGAACTCCTCAAAGGACTCGTCGAAAAACAAGCCAGCGGCATCGTCTTTATCCCAGGAGCACAGGGCAATCAGTTCTCACTTGCCAATACCCCCTTAGGTGACCTCATCCCCGTCATCCTCGATACCAAGAAAAAGGAAGGTATCAGCGATGCCACCCCATCCAAACTCAACCTGACCAGCGACGGCAAAGGCTCCCTGCTCACCATGCTAGGCGACACGGAGGAGGATAACCCCGTCATCTGGAAAAGCTTGCCAGGCTTCTACTGGCACGCACCCATCATTAAGGCCAAGGGTGGCTCCGATGTGCTCGCTGTGCACGCCAACCGGTCCAACCAATTCGGTCGTATCCCCATGCTCGTCACTCGCACCGCCGGCAATGGTAAGGTCCTCTACCTCGGCCACGACTCCGCCTGGCGATGGCGCCGAGGCGTCGAAGACCTCTACCACTACCGCTTCTGGGGCCAAGTCGCCCGCTGGATGTCCTACCAACGCAACATGGCCGCCGGTGAACGTATCCGCCTCTACTTCACCCCAGACCGACCAAAACCTGGGGACTCCGTCACCCTCAACGCCAATGCCTTCGATCAATATGGTGCCCCGCTTCAAGGGGGAGACGTCCTTGTTGACATCACTTCCCCCGATGGAAAAACCCGCCGCATCAGCCTCGACAAAGCAGAAGGGGCCTGGGGAAGTTACTCAGGCCGCTTCAAGATTGCCCAACCCGGCGCATGGAAAATCGCGGCCGCCGTCGGCGAAGACACCACCCACGGAATCAAGACCACCTTGCTCGCTCAGGGAAGCGAGATTGAAAAAACAGGGATGCCCGCCCGCGCGGATGTCCTTGAGGAAATGACCCGTGTCGCCAAAGGCCGACTCATGACCGGCGAAAAGATCAGCAGCCTGATTAAGGAAATTCAAGCCCTTCCCGACCCCAAGCCCATGGAGACGAGAACCCCACTCTGGTCACACTGGCTCACAGCTGCTGCACTCATCCTACTGCTCGCCATCTTCTGGACAGGCAGAAAACTCAACGGGACATTTTAAAACGCCCCGCTAGATAATTCTTTTCTAGAACTTCCAATCCCCCTGATCCAATTCACACACACAAGCGGCGAGAAGTTTGATACAGGCTTCAATGTCCTTTTTATGGGACATTTCAATCGACTGATGGATGTGGCGTGTCGGGATCGAGATCGCCCCAGCAATCGAGCCACCAGGTGTCATGCGTTGCAGGCCAGCGGTATCGGTGCCACCCCCAGCAAGAATCTCTGGTTGCCACTTTACCTTCTTGGCCTCCGCCGTTTTTTTCATATAAGCCACCATCCGGTAGTCACAGATGGTCGAGCTATCCATGAGTTTGATCGCAGCCCCATCGCCGAGGCTTGTGCAGCGTTCCTCAGGCTTGGACCCCGGCGTATCAAAAGCAATCGTCGTATCAAGACCAAAGCCAAAATCAGGCTGAATCTGCAAGGTGCTGACATTCGCCCCGCGTAGCCCCACTTCCTCCTGCACCGTAAAGACCGCATAAAAATCATAAGCCGGCTTACGACGGCTCTTTTTAATCGAGCGTAGTGTCTCGAGCAAAACAAAGACAGACACACGGTTGTCCAGTGACTTCACATTAACACAATCACCCAACTCCAACAGCTCATTGCGTCGTGTAATCGAATCCCCCACGGCAACCAACTTCTCCACCTGCTTTTTACTCATTCCAAGGTCGATAAAATAATCGCTGAGTTTCAAGGTTTTCCCTCGCTCTTCCGGTGACATAATATGCACTGGTTTACAGCCCATCACACCGATCACATCCTTTTTTCCATGAATGATCACGCGCTGGGATGTCAACGTCTTAGGATCAAACCCGCCAAGTGGATTAAACCGGACAAAGCCATTGTCGTCGACATGGGTAACAATAAATCCGATCTCATCCATATGCGCTGCCGCCATGGATTTCTTCTTCGATGATCGCCCCTTTTTTAAAGCGATCACATTGCCCATATTATCGAGGGTCACCTGATCGGCGAGCCCTTTCAACTCCTTGAGAACCAGTTCACGGATTTCCTTTTCAAACCCCGGGGCACCGGGAGCTTCACAGATACGAGCAAGTAATGGAATATCGATAGACATGGCAAAAAATTAAAGACTCGCCACACATTAGCCAGAAAAAAGGTGCGTCCCTATTTCCCACCTCGAGTTTAACTCCTGAAACCCGTTGCCTCTAGCCTCCTAGGTCGATGAGCTCGTTGTATCTTTCGATCGCGCAGGCTTTGCCTGTTTCCTCGTCGATATCTACGATCGCGCCACAGAGTCTTACCTGCCCTTTGGCAACAGGAAAACGGGTGGGCATCCCCGTTTTAAACCTCCAAACAATCGATTCCACATTACGACCTAAAACCGAAACGTCTGGGCCGCACATCCCCGCATCAGTCAGATGAGCCGTCCCTTTAGGAAGAATTTTTTCATCGGCCGTCTGCACATGGGTATGGGTGCCTACAACGGCAGAAACCTTACCATCAAGGTGCCAACCCATGGCAATGGACTCACTGGTGGTTTCGGCATGAAAATCGACAAAGATCACTTTGACCCCCTCTTCCTCGCGCAAGCGTTTGGCCTCGTCTTCCAGCCGGGTAAAGGGGTTCTCCAAGGGTGGATTCATAAACGTGTTCCCCTGCCCGTTCATGACAGCAATTTTACCCTTAGCGGTTTCGAGGACCACGCTGCCGTTACCCGGTGTGTCCTCAGGATAATTGATCGGTCGTAAAAGACGAGGTTCCGTAGGAAGATAATCGACTATTTCCTTCTGATCCCATATATGATCACCTGACGTCAGCACCGCGATGCCACAGCGCAACAAATTGATGGAGATTTTAGGAGTAATCCCCCGACCCGCCGCAGAGTTTTCTCCGTTGGCGATGATAAAATCGATGTCCTTCTCACGTTTCAATGATGGCACACGCCCAATCACGGCCTTGCGTCCTGGCTCACCTACAATATCTCCTAAAAATAGAATACGAATCACGCGACGAGTCAATCACAGCTCAAGACATCAGCCAACCCTTATCCTTCCCTAGCCTCTTACCTTTTTGATTCATGCCCGACACATCCAGCCATCGCCGAAAACCCAGCACCGTCAGTATCATTCTCCTGCTCCTTTTAATCGCAGCGGGCGCCTACATCATGATTCAGCATGAGAAGGGACGGAGGTCCTCGGCTGATTCCCGGGAGGGTTCAGAACAGACCGATGCCACGGTGACTCCCGCCCTGCCCAGCGGCCACGACACCACACTCGCTGATTTAGGAAATCGGCCTGACTGGAGCACCTTGGACCTCTGGCAGGAAACGATCACGCGCGAAGATTTCCTCCGTTTACTCACCGAGGTCTACACCGTCGATGATACGTGGAAACGTTATATTGAGGTTTATGCCGACCACGCAATCATCCGCACAGACACCCGCAAGCAGGACATGAGCTACCGACTCAATTTCGCTCACTCCCTCAGCGACGCATCGCCCCACAGGAACTGGAATGCAGCGGGAGACCTCGCACCAGGAACCAAGGAAAAACCACTTGCAGGTGTCCACATTGCCATCGACCCCGGCCATATCGGCGGTGAGTTCGCTAAGACCGAGGGGCGTTGGTTCCAGATCGGTGACAACGCCCCGATTAAGGAAGGTGAGATGACGCTCGCCACGGGAAAGTTGATCAAAAAAAAGCTCATCGCCCTCGGCGCGAAGGTGTATTTGGTCCGCGGATCGAACAAGCCGGTCAACCCACGCCGACCCGCGTTCTATCGTGATGCCGCCGTCGCCAAATCCCGCTCACTTGGAAAGCTCGATGAGGAAACCATCCAGCAATTTCAAAACAAATTCTTCTATCGAACGGGTGAGATCCGCGAGCGTGCACGCCGAGTCAACCTTGCCTTCAGCCCCGATCTTGTGCTCTGCCTTCACTACAATGCCGAAGCCTGGGATGACCCAACCAACCCGACGCTGACCAGCAACAACCACTACCATGTGCTCCTGCACGGAGCATTAACCCGAGAGGAGATCGCCCACGATGACGAGCGCTTCGAGATGTTGGTCAAGATCCTCCAGCAGACACATGATGAGGAAAAACCCATTGGTATGTATGTCGCCCATGCATTGGGTTTGACCACGGGTCTCCCAGCCTACGAATACACCTCAGAGAGCACCCGGGCGATCCGCATCCCCGACGTCCCCGGCCTCTGGGCACGGAACCTTCTCGCTAATCGACTCTATCAGTGCCCCGTCATTTTTCTTGAACCCTACGTCATGAACAATCAAGACGTTCACGATCGCGTCCAACTCGGCATCTACGAGGGCACAAAAACCATCCATGGTGCGGAAAAAAAATCCATCTACCATGAGTATGCCGATGCCGTTGTCTTGGCATTGAAGGAATACTACCTCGCCCACCGAATCATCTATCAATCGGAAGACGATTAGTCCTCTGCGACGATGCGTCAGCGCCAAAAACACGCTGGATATGGTCGAGATACCTCAGCGTGGAATCATCTGCAGGAGGACGTAACCCCTCTTTTTCTAATGCCTGGATCAGCGCTCGGTATTGAGTAAAATCCCCACTGACCACATCAGATTCTGTGATGTAATACCAATCGAGATAATCCCGGGCACGCTCACCGGATTTCTTCATCCTCACTCGCACATCTATCAGTTGGGTTAAGCGAGATGTGATCTCATGATCTTGACCTGCGATGACCTCGCGCAGGATCATCTCGTATTCGGCAATCAGTGGCCTGTAGGTGGGAAAACATCGGTAACTCAGCCGCCCTAACTCAGCCCGTGCACCTGCCACGGCCTCGTGTCGCTGCGCAGGTTGAAGCTGGGCGATCTCACGGTAACGATCGACCCCTACAACCACCGCCGCCCCCTGCGCATCGCGAAACCTCAGCTTGAGGATACTCTCCAGCCGGTTTTCTGTTTCTAAAATGGAGTGCACTTGGGTGACTCGTGCCGTTCCCAGCTCCAGCATCGCGAGGTTGACCCACTTTTCCAAGCTATTGCGGGATTGGTTCATGCCAGGAAAATGTTTCCGCATCAGGTTCTCTGTCTCACCTTTAAATGTCGCAACATCCTGCAGGTAGGCGGCCATGCTGGGTCGCCCCTTAGGTTGTCGAAGCAGGGAGTTCACCATGGCACCGGAGATTGCGCGGAATGCCAATGGCCTTCTCCCGTCCATCTCCCGCCATTGTTTTTCACTCGCATCAAACAGCTCCTGCAGCGAAAGAATCTCGAAGTAAGCGATATCTGTCTGGTAGATCCTTTGATCTGCCTGCCCACTTTTAAGTTCGATGGCTTCGAGCATACCAACAATCAGCCATGGTTTGACCAATACACGTTCATCATCGACCACGACCTGTCCAGCTCCCAGACCCCGCTCGTAGAGCAGCATTTCCATCAAGTGATATCGCAGCAACTGATGATCCACCCCCTTGGCCATGTGGACGTGCAGCCTGAGTTGGTATTGGCCATGGAGCTGCTCGATCCGGCTGACGACGCTGCGCGGCTGCGCGGCATCCCCTTTTTCCCCGTGCAGCTGGATAATGATCGGGAGCTTTATCTTCCTTGCCGCATCGTTACAAAGTTTGTTGAGTTGCACCCGCATGGCTTCCGCCATGGATAAGATACCTCCCCGAGCATTCTGATTACTACCCACGACCGAGATTTTTCCAAACCGAGACACGCCCGCCTTCTCTCTGGCACCCAGCGTGGCCGACCCGTCCGGAGGCACCGGCAAATCTGGCTTAGCGGCGGGATCGGGCAATGTGCGGGGTAATGGCTGGGGCGCAAGCTCAGGCTCCTGAGAGATCACAACCTGCACCATGGCCGTCCACAGTAAAAGGGACATCACCGTGCCGACAAATGGGACATGGTTCATGGGGGAAACCATCATCTTTTTTCAGGCCTTCTCGGATCAAGCGTCACTTTCCCTTCCTCAACGTGGATATCGAGAATTTTCTTATCGTAATACGGCTGCAACTCGTCCTCCAACTCGTATAGAAGATTGCTGAATGCCGACATAATGAGTCGGGCAAAACCACCAGGGACGCGCACCTGTCCGACGTGTGCCGAGTATGGCTGCATGCTATACCCTCGTTCGCTGCGGGTAAACTTCACAAAGAGTGATGTCACGTGCAGACGCTCGCCAGGAAGTTCACGTTCAATGATGACCTCCACCTCGTCCTCTTCAAAGTCCACCCAGATTCCACGTAATTCCACGAACGGGGAGAGCAGTCCACCCTGCTTGAGCTCCAGCCGTTTCCGCAGCCAGGCATTGATATCCTTTTCACTAAAGGAGACTGGGTATTTTTGTTCAATCGCCGTGGCAAGCCTTGCCTTGAGCAGAGGTGCGGCAATCGACTCCCCACGGATAAGTTCCTCCCTCCCCTCGATGCGATCGAGCTGATAACCTTGGATGGCAGGAAAAACCTTGAGCCCAGCCACATTGGCATCGATCACCATCTGGCTGATCTCATCTACTTCATCGGCTGGCTGCCATAGGAAATAAATGTGGATGACGGCGTGAACCATCAAAAAGAACAACAGCAGAAAGAATAGCCGTTTGATACATCCACCCTTTTTTGGGGGCTCTGGTTTTTTTTCTTCTTTGCTTTTACCCATGTCCTCAGCAGAGTTATCAAATCCCCCGAGGCATGGAAAGCTCCGATTGCGATATCGATCATCCACTAAATCCACTTGCATCCCGTGCCATTGAAGGAGAAAATGATTGCAACTCATCACCTGCTCGCGGGTTCCATCGGGTGCTCTCCCCATTAAGCTCACGTGGATCACTCAATTACCATCTCCCTTAACCTGCCTACTGAAGCTCTGCCCGAAACGTCCATGCCTGAATCTCGCGTCCCTCCATCAGATGACACCATGGAGACATCGGCCAACGATGTTGATGTCGCCCTGATGCTGCGTGTCCGATCGGGAGACGAACTCGCGTTTGAAGAGCTCATCGAGCGTCACCAACATGCCATCATCGGCACTGTAGCCAAGATGCTTGGCAATGCCTCCGATGCTGAGGACATCGCTCAGCAGGTCTTTATTCGTCTCTGGAAAAGCGCCTCACGCTACAAGCCGACCGCTAAATTCACGACCTTTCTCTACACGATCACGCGCAATCTCGTTTTTAATGAAAGCCGGCGGCGCAGTAGAAAAAAAGAACATTCGATCGACGAGAGGGAAGACGACTTTCACCTGCAGACGCCAGACACCCAGACGGCATCCCCCGATGAGGATATCCTCACCACCGAACTTCAACAGGCGGTTGATCAAGCGATCGCCAACCTCCCAGAAAAACAACGTATCGCCGTCATTCTCCGACGTTATGAAGGCATGCCCTACGATGAAATTGGTCACATCCTCGAGCTGAGCATCCCAGCGGTTAAAAGCCAGCTGTTCCGAGCCCGCAATGCGCTACGCGATGCCCTTCAAGACTACTTAGACGCCTAATTTTCGCCTTCCCTCCCCGACTTCACCGCTCTAAATTCTCGGCATGGCTCGTTTATCACCCCTAGTTTTATTAACGCTACTCGTTTTAACCCACCTCCCGACAGAGGCCAAAATCAGCACTACCTTGCTGGCATCAGGATTTAAACAAACCGTCTGGGCCGAGTCCCCGCATGGCGTCCATGACTACCTCTGGGTGGTCGAAAAAGAAGGGAAGATCCGTATTCTCGACCGAAACCTCGGCACCAAGCACCCCTTTCTCGATATCACAGATCGCATCAAGATTCGGATGAATGAACAAGGGCTCCTCGGCATGGCCTTTGAGAAAAACTACCTGAGCACCGGACGTTTTTACGTTTATTACACCAACCACCAAGGTGACACCGAGATCTGCCGATTCACAGCACACGGACAAAATAAACGCCATTGTCTCGCATCCTCACGCGAACTCCTGCTCACGATCAAACAGGACTACAAAAACCACAACGGCGGCTGGATCGGCTTCGGCCCTGACCAACTCCTCTACATCGGCACCGGTGACGGAGGCGCCGGCAACGACCCAAAAAATCACGGGCAAGACCTCACGTCCCACCTCGGAAAACTTCTCCGCATCGATGTCTCACCCGAAAAAGGCTACCGCATTCCCAGCGATAACCCATTTAAAAACAACGCCAAGGCGAAACCCGAAATCTACGCCTACGGATTACGTAACCCGTGGCGATGTTCTTGGGACAGGCAAACCGGTGACCTTTACATCGCCGACGTCGGCCAAAACCACTGGGAGGAAATCAATTTCATGCCCGCTGGCCAAGGGAAAGGCGCAAACTACGGCTGGCGACTCCGCGAGGGCAACGTCGCCACCCCCTCCCGAAAAGCCGGCGGCCCAAAACCCAACGGTGCCATCGACCCAATCTACGTTTATCAACATGGAAGTGGCCCACGCGAAGGCGTTTCGGTCACTGGCGGCTACGTCTACCGAGGACCGATCAAGAGCCTGCAGGGGAAGTATTTCTTTGCCGATTTCGCCAACCCACGCATCTGGTCGTTTGAGGTGAACCACGAGACCATGACACATTTTGAAGACTGGACCGATCGACTCAAACCCGACAGCGGGACCATCAAAACGATTGCCTCATTTGGTGAAGACAACAAGGGCAACCTCCTGATCATTTCCCATAGTGGACGGATCTGGCAGGTGGTGGAAAAATAGGTGAGGCGCTCTCAGCGTATCAAGCACCGAGATCATGCCCCGCCATTGGGGGCGCGCCCGTATCCGTTGATAAAATAGACGGCGCATCCGAACACGGCAACCATGAGCCCCCCCCAGAAAAAGACCCAACCATTCACCAGATCAATCGTCACCCCATAATACCAACCACAGAGGAGGCTCCCTAAAAGGCCTCCGATGCCGCCGACCATGGTGCCCAACAACGCCTGCGCCTGACTGCGCATCCCAGGGGCCACCCGTCGATCGACCAACATCTGTCCCGTCACAAAATAGAAGGTGTAACAGGGCCCGTGTAAGGCGATCCCCAACCACAGCCAAGGCAAGCTTCCCGTCCATCCAGAATAGGCAAACAAGCCATAGCGCGCAACTCCCAGTGATAACGCAGCTATCAAGACCCAGCGGAGTCGCCCTTTTGCCAAAAGCCCCGCCAACATCAGCATGGCTCCAATTTCAGTGACTTGCCCGAGCGCCATGGAAGCCGTGGGATGTCCGTCACCCAGCTCCTTGAGCTGGATCGGCGCATACATATAAAACGCCGCCAGCGGCACCGCAAAACATACCGAGGTCAGCAAAAACACCCGCAACGCAGGGTCCTTGAATAAAACCAAAGCATCCAGACCAAAATATTTCCTCCAGCCCGGCTTGCCCTGCTCAGGTTTCCCCTGCGGCTTGGTCTCAGGCATCATAAAACAGACCAGACCAAACAGCACCCTGACTCCCGCAGCCGCCATACCCGCCCGTGGTGAACTGTCCCAATCTAAAAAACTCACCATCAAGCCCGCCATGATCCAACCCACCGTCCCCCAAACTCGGAACAACGGAAACTTCTTCTGCGCACCATCCACACTCGCCAAGGTCACCGTCGAGAGCAGCGCCCACATCGGTGCGGCGATCAGGGCATTCAGCGATTGAAACCCCAAGTAGGCCCACGGCCCCCAATTCATCTGCAGGGCAACAAATGCCATGCCCAAAAATCCTGCCCCCACCAGCGAGAGCGTGCCCGCCAACTTCTGAGCAGAAAACCGATAATCCGCCATCGACCCAAAAATCAATGGCGAAAAAAGCGCCGCCAGTGGGCCCACCGCAAAGGCATACGGCAGCACCCATTCGATCCCTCGCGCATGCAGCACATTCGGTAACGATGGCATCCACAGACCAGGCGCCAAGGAAAGCAGAAAAAAACCCACAGCAATCCACCAGACCCCGCCTTTACCTAACTTCGATCTGATTCCGGACACGCCGACGTTGTAATCCCAAGACGCCAAAGATCAACCCTCCTCCTTCAAAATATATTTTTATGACATAATGGCATATAAATTGCTTATATTTCTGTGAAAACACTTCGTTTCGTTGTATAGTCCGGCGCAGCCTCATAGAGACAGCACGCGCCCACCATGCCTCCAGGTATCCAACACGGCCTCCATCAAGGGCTCGCCCAACAACAAACGCTCTCGCCTCAGATGCGACAGAGTTTGAATATCCTGCAGGCAAACACCATGGAGCTCACGCAACTCCTACGTCAAGCGACCGAACTGAACCCCACACTGGAAATCATCGATGATGTCGATCCCATCGACGATACCCCGGAAAAGGACGCCGAGGTCGACTATGAAAACCTTTCGGAATTTGATGACACCTGGCGTGAGGATCAGATCCTCATGCACGGCAACCCACAGCACAGCAAGGACGACGAGGAACGCCGGGAGTTCCTCTACAACTCAATCGTCGCGCCACAAACACTCCAACAGCACCTCTTAGATCAGCTGAACCATGCCGCGGTGGATGATGACAAATACATGGCCGCCGAATACCTCATCGGCTGCATCAACGACAGCGGATTTCTCGACGACCCCATCGAGACCCTTGCCCAGCGGTCGTCATGGACATTAAAACATCTGCGCTCCGCCCAATCGCTGCTTCAAGGGTTTGATCCTGCCGGCATTGCCGTCGAGAACCTCACCGAATCACTCTTGCTCCAATTGCAGCTTCAGGGGCGCGGTGGTTCACTCGAAACGCGCATCATCGATGCTCACCTTGACGACCTTGCCCGTCACCGGTTTGCTGAAATCACACGCACCCTCGGCGTCTCCATGGAAGCCGTCGTTGAAGCCGCCGATCGCATTGCCCAACTCAACCCAGACCCAGGCGCCGCCTTTGACGCCACATCCAATCCGCACGTCAGTGCTGATCTTGAGATCAAAAAGGACCTCAATGGTGATTACTACGCCCACCTGACAGGCGACCATCTCCCGAAGATCCGCATCAGCAACCACTACAAGGACTTACTCACCAAGCTGACCTCAGACCCTAAGGCACGAAAGTATCTGCAAGAAAACATCCACACTGGCCGCCAGATCATGAATGCGGTCAGCCAGCGACAAGAAACTCTATTGAAAATAGGCACCGAGATCATCAACCGCCAGCCAGACTTTTTACAACATGGAAAGTCCAAGCTCCGACCAATGACCATGCATGATGTTGCCGAAATCATTGGCGTGCACGCTGCCACCGTCTCTCGTGCCGTCTCAGCCAAATACATCCTCACCCCCCATGGCCTGATGGAGTTTCGTGCCTTTTTTTCCTCTGGCTACACCACCCAAGAAGGCACCGAGATATCCAACACTGGTGTGCGCGAGGCCATCCAACAAATCGTCGCCGCCGAAAACACCGCCAAACCCTTTTCCGATACAGCCATTGAAAAACAACTCAAGGCCAAGGGGATTAAAGTCGCCCGCAGGACAATCGCAAAATACCGCGACCAGTTAGGCATCTTGCCTTCGCATTTACGCAAACGGCACATTTGATCACCAGCCCTCTGCCTCACGCGTCGTCTGCGGCGCCCATCATGATGAGATCGACGCTTGCTTCGCCCGCTTGCCAATACTAATTTGCCATCAGTCCGAGCCATCCTGCACGGACCCACTCTCATTTCAAACATCTCAAACCATCGTGAAACAGATATTTTCTCTTGTCATCGTTTGCCTCGGATTCGCCACCAGTTTAATGGGGCAATCCTTTATGATGAACCCATACGGCTGTAAAGACGCCCACTCATTAAATGGTAAGTGGAATGCCATCATCGACCTCTACAGCCGTGGAGAACCGATGAAGTTTTACCAAAATCGCAAACCGGAGAAAAAAAGTCAGTTCATTGAATACACCTTTGATGGCGGCCTACGTCTTGATGTTCCAGGGGATTTTAACTCCCAAATCCCAGAGTTAAAATACTATGAAGGTAACGTCTGGTACCAGCGGTTCTTTGAAGCAAAAAAGTCACTCGGCAACCGCCAATTTATTTATTTTGCCGGTGTCAGCTATGAAGCGGCCGTCTGGCTTAATGGGAAAGAGATTGGCCGACATGAAGGTGGTTTCACCCCCTTTCAATTCGACGTCACGGAGCACCTTGTCGATGGCAAAAATGATCTCATTGTGCTGGTGAACAACAACCGACGAGTCGATGGCATCCCCGCCATGAATTTTGATTGGTGGAATTACGGTGGTATTCTTCGCGATGTATTTTTTATCGATCGCCCGAGCACGCATGTTCACGACTACAAGGTGCAGCTTAAAAAGGGAGAATCCAAGATCATTGCAGGCTATGTGCAGCTTCGAGGTGCCACCTCACCTCAGAAGGTGCAACTTACCATTAACGAGCTAGGCATTCAGCAAGTGCTCACCACAAACACCCAAGGCTACGTTGCTTTTGAAATACCAGCTACTCCCGAGCTCTGGTCACCCCAATCACCACGCATCTACGATATTTCCATCGCCGTCGGCCATGATCGTGTCAGCGACGAAATTGGTTTCCGAACCATTGAAGTCAAAGGAGCCGACATCCTACTCAATGGCAAGTCAGTGTTCCTCAAAGGCATTAACTTCCACGAGGAAATCCCACAACGCAAAGGTCGCGCCTATTCCGAGGCGGATGCAGCCATGATCATCAGCGAGGTGAAAGCACTTGGCTGCAATTTTGTCCGCACCGCGCACTATCCGCAAAACGAACACATCGTTCGCGTCGCAGAAAAAGCGGGGCTGATGATTTGGGAGGAAATCCCACTCTGGCAAGGGATCGAATTCTCAAACCCAGCGATCCTCAAAAAAGCGGAAACCATGCTGCGTGAAATGGTGTATCGCGATAAAAACCGCGCGGGCGTCATTATCTGGAGTGTCGCTAATGAAACAAGCCCATCGGATTACCGTGATCAAACCCTGACCGATCTTGTGAGTCTGACACGTAGTCTTGATGATACCCGCCTTGTCAGTGCGGCATTCGACAACATGCGTTACAACAAAGAGACTTCTACTTTTTATATCAAGGACAAGGTCTCCGAGGTCGTTGATGTCGTTGGCATGAATAAATACATGGGATGGTATAACCCATTCCGTGATGAACCCAAAAACATCAAGTGGGATGTCGCGACTGATAAACCGCTAATTATGTCGGAATTTGGCGGGGAGGCACTCTATGGTCAACGCGGCCCCGCCGATGTCGCCCACCACTGGAGCGAAGACTATCAAGAAACCATCTACCGCCAGAACTATCGGATGTTCGAAAACATACCGAACCTCCGAGGCACAAGTCCCTGGGTTTTATTCGATTTCCGCTCACCCTACCGGTGCCATCAGACTTACCAAAATGGCTGGAACCGCAAAGGACTCATCTCCGACAAAGGCCAACGAAAAAAAGCTTGGCAGGTGGTCAAGGATTTCTATGAAAAACGCTAACGCCAGCTATTTTTACGCATCTGCAGGCAGGGCTGACATGGTCATTTAACAGGGACCATTTTTGCTAAACTATCAACCTGTAAGTACTGCCGAGCGAACACAAAAAGGCTCCCACTGATCGATTCAGCGAGAGCCTCTGACGTTGCCTAAGCAACGTGTAAAACCTTCCAACCGTTAGTAGCGGTAGTGATCGGGCTTGTAAGGTCCGTCAACCTGCACGCCAATGTAGTCGGCCTGCTCCGGGCTCAGCGTGGTCAGCTTACAGCCGATCTTATCGAGGTGGAGACGGGCGACTTCTTCATCCAGATGCTTAGGTAAAACTTTCACTTCACCCGGCTTGTAGTTTTCCTTATTTTTCCATAGGTCAATCTGAGCCAGCGTCTGGTTTGCAAAGCTATTAGACATCACAAAGCTAGGGTGACCTGTGGCGCAACCGAGGTTAACCAAGCGCCCTTCAGCAAGCATGTAGAGGCTATTTCCAGTGGGAAATGTATACTTGTCGACCTGTGGCTTGATGTTAAGACGGGTGACACCCTCGGCCTTGTTCAGGTTGTCGATCTGGATCTCGTTATCGAAGTGACCGATGTTACAGACGATCGCCTGATCCTTCATCTTCTCCATGTGCTCGAGGCGGATGATGTTGTAGTTACCGGTGGTGGTGACGTAGATATCTCCCCAACCAAGTGTGTCTTCCACGGTGAGCACGCGGTAGCCTTCCATTGCAGCTTGCAGCGCGCAGATCGGGTCAACTTCGGTGACGACGACTTGTGCACCCTGGCCGCGGAGAGCCTGGGCACAGCCTTTTCCAACATCACCGTAGCCGCAAACAACGGCAACTTTACCAGAAATCATCACATCGGTCGCGCGTTTGATACCATCAACCAATGACTCACGGCAGCCGTAGAGGTTGTCGAACTTGGACTTGGTCACCGAGTCGTTGACGTTGATGGCGGGAACAAGGAGTGACCCTTCTTTTGCCATCTGATAGAGCCGATGCACACCAGTGGTGGTTTCTTCCGAAACACCTTTCCAGTCGGCAACAATCTTCGCAAACACACCGGGCTGCTCGGCACCAATTTTCTTGAGAAGGTTTTTGATCACCTGCTCTTCTTCCGAGTCGGCAGGGCCATTCACCCAGTCGGATCCGTTTTCCATTTCATAACCTTTGTGGATCAGAAGTGTGGCGTCTCCACCGTCATCAACAATCAGTTCTGGGCCAAGGTCGCCGGGGAACTGAAGCGCCTGCCATGTGCACCACCAGTATTCTTCGAGTGTCTCACCCTTCCAGGCAAACACAGGCACACCGGACTTGGCGATGGCGGCCGCCGCATGGTCCTGGGTCGAAAAGATATTACACGACACCCAGCGCACGTCGGCACCGAGGTCGGTAAGGGTTTCGATCAGGACGGCGGTCTGAATCGTCATGTGCAGCGAACCCATGATGCGGACACCTTGCAGCGGCTTTTCAGGGCCATACTTGGCACGGGTGGCCATCAGTCCGGGCATCTCGTGCTCGGCGATGTCGATTTCTTTCCGACCGAAGTCAGCAAGGGAGATGTCGGCAACTTTGTAGTCGGCGGTGGCTTTTTCTAGTGTAGTGGTCATTTCTATATTAGGGTCAATGGATTGTTTATTGGGAAACGGCGGCTAAGAGAGCTTCCACCTTATCGGTTTGTTCCCACGGAAGATCTGCATTTTCACGGCCGAAGTGACCGTAATTCGTGGTCTTGCTGTAAATCGGACGGAGCAGGTCGAGCTGAGCGATGATGTCTGCGGGTTTGAAGGAAAACACTTCTTTGACCGCCGCAACAATAGCGGAATCTTCCACGTTGGCGGTGCCAAAGGTATCGATATCGATACTCACCGGCAAGGGATGACCAATCGCGTATGCCACCTGGATTTCTACCTTTTCGGCAAGTCCGGCAGCCACGATGTTTTTGGCAACCCAACGGCACATGTAAGCCGCTGAACGATCCACCTTGGATGGATCTTTCCCTGAGAAAGCACCACCACCGTGACGACCCATACCGCCGTAGGTATCAACGATAATTTTACGGCCAGTGAGGCCACAGTCACCGACAGGTCCTCCAATCACAAACTTACCGGTTGGATTCACTAGGATCTCCGTGTTTTCAGTAATCAATTCAGCAGGAAGAACCTTGTTGATCAGCTGCTCTGTCAGCGTTTGTTTAATCTCCTCATGTTCAATACCATCCGCGTGCATGGTAGAAACAACGACCGCGGTAATCTCTTTCACCTGGTCATCGACGTAGCGGCAGGACACTTGGGTCTTGGAGTCAGGACGAAGCCATTTGATTTCGCCGTCTTTTCTTAAACGTGTCAGTTCCTCACCCAACTGGTGTGAATAAATCACAGGGGCAGGCATCAACTGAGGAGTATCCTTACAGGCAAAACCAAACATCAAACCCTGATCACCAGCGCCTTGCTCGTTATGATTTTTCCCTTCTGCGTCATCCGCATCCACCCCTTGGGCGATGTCATTGGATTGCTGCCCCAGTGCATTGATAAAGACAAAACGCTCCGCGTGAAATGCACAATCGTCATAGGTATAACCGATTTCCTTAATCGCCTCATAAACAGCCGATTGATAATTAAACTCAGAATTTGTGGTGATTTCCCCCGCAAGCACTACCATGTTATCTTTAACCAGCGTTTCACAAGCAACTCGGCTGTGCGGGTCATTTTCAAGGCAACGATCTAAAATGTAGTCGCTAATAGTGTCAGACACCTTATCGGGGTGACCTTCGGTGACGGATTCGGAGGAAAATATAAATTCGCGTGACATGGTATTATTTGTTGAGTAGATTCGCATCAACGAATCTTGATACGTTGATTTAACCCAAATATCCATGCCGTCAATCCTGAAATCTTTAAAACTTCTCTCGGACCCAACCCGCATCCGTATTTTATTACTCTTGGCCGATGAGTCGCTCAACGTCGCAGAGCTCCAAGAAATCCTCGGCATGGGCCAGAGCCGCATCTCCACCCAACTCTCACAACTCCGGCAGGAGGGACTAGTCACCAGTAGCCGATCGGGAAAAAATAACGTCTACACGATTTCCGCACCTGATGCGCTGATGGAAGTCGCGCGGCAGGCGGCAGGTGAGATCCCAGAGGTCGAGGCCGATTCTCAAACGCTCTCTCACATCCTGCGGAAACGACGGGATAAAACGCGCGCCTACTTCGATGAACTCGCGGGAAAATTCGGCAAGCGATACGTGCCAGGCCGGTCATGGAAGTCGCTGGCTGAGGCGATGTTAAAGATCATGACCTATGACGTAGTCGCTGATCTTGGTGCCGGTGAGGGAACACTGGCACAGCTGCTTGCGCCGAGAGCCAAAAAAGTCATCGCCATCGATAACGCACCGAACATGGTCGAGTTTGGCAAGAAGCTAGCGATGGAGCACGGCCTCTCTCACCTTGAATACCGACTGGGTGACATCGAGTCACCCCCCATCGACGACAACGCGGTGGACCTCGCTATTTTTTCCCAAGCACTGCATCACGCCGAGCGGCCGGAGCGTGCGATCGCGGCGGCACATCGCATCCTTCAACCTGGCGGGAAGCTGGTCATCCTCGATCTCCTCCAGCACAGCTTCGATCAAGCACGTGACCTCTATGCCGACACCTGGCTTGGCTTTTCGGAGGTTGATCTTTTTAACATGATGAAAAAGACGGGATTCAAAGAGATCGAGACAACCATCGTGGATAAAGAGGCCGAAGCACCCCACTTCCAGACCCTCCTTGCGATCGGACAAAAATAATCCACATGCTCACGATGCGATACGCCATCCTCATGATCTGTGCCATCTCCTCGTGCACACCCTCAACACCCGTTTCCGTCACGACTGAAAAACCCGTCCCCAACATCAAGCTCACTCAACCCCATCCAGAAAGTTTAGTTTATCAGTCGCCTCCCCCGCTGCCTGAGCAGCCGAACCTCCCGCTCGCCTACCATCACACATCACGAAGCGGGGTGATCATGTCACTTGTTTCTTTCGACGACCGCACCTTTCAGCTTCGTGTTGCCGATCAACCCAATGGCATAGGAACGAGGTGGAGGAATGCGCAATCAGCCGCCGCCACCTACCGCGGACTCGCCGCCATCAATGGTGGGTTTTTCACCCCCACAGGAAATCCCCTCGGGCTTCTCATCGAGACAGGAACCAAACGCGGTGCCATCAACCGATCCTCACTCGGCGCGGGGATGTTTGTTTCCTCACCAACCAACAGCGCCATCATCCGCCGCCAGCATTACCAGACATCAAGCACTGCCGCCCGCGCCTACAATTTACTCCAATCAGGCCCCATGCTGGCAGCACACGGACAAACCATCAACGGACTCTCAAAAACAAAGCCCCGACCACGCAGCTTCATCGCATGGGATGGTAAAAACCACTGGGCCATCGGATACGCCGAGCCGTGCACGCTCGACGCCCTATCCCAAGCGCTCGCCGGCACCTCTCCCGCAGGATTCAACATCAACACCGCCCTCAATCTAGACGGAGGAAGCTCCGCCAACCTCTGGGTAGGACCAGATGCCCTCAACGGCCACCAAACACACCGACCGTTCTTTCATAAGGCGGTGCGAAACTACCTCGTCCTCATACCACGCTGATGGGCACCACCATTTCCAAAAATGCACCCTGCGAGGGTGGGCGGACATGACTAAACAAAATCATCGACGCCTTACGCGCGTGAATCCCACCCGCTTGACCGCCTAACAACCACTCAGCCAGGTAGGAAAAATCAGGTTCGTGACCGACGATGGCCACGCGCTGAAACGCGTCGTATGCGACAAGCTCCGAGATCGCCGCTGTCGGCCGCATCCCGCATGCCAACCACGGCTGCAATGATGGCGCGCTGATGCCTGCAGATGCACAAAGGACTTCCGCCGTTTCTTTGGCTCGGAGGTATGGACTAGCGAGTGTTAAGTCGGGCGCAAGATCATTCTTTTTCAGAAAATGGCCCACCTTCTCGGCCTGATTGCGGCCCTTCTCAGTGAGCCTGCGCGAGGAGTCATCCATCGCAAAGTCCTCAGCCTTTGCATGGCGTATCATCAACAACTCCATCTGTGTCAGGCCTTGGGGTTGGGCGTTTCAAGCTTAGGCATTTAACACCTACATCGTCATGCCACCATCACTGGCAACAACCTGACCCGTGATGTAACGAGCTTCCGCACTGGCAAGAAAAAGTGTCAACGCAGCAATATCCGCCGTATTCCCCATTTCCTTGAGTGGGATATTCCCCACGATCGCCTCTTTTTGCTCGTCATTAAGCTCATCGGTCATGTCCGTGGCAATAAAACCAGGCGCAATAGCATTGCAGGTGACTTTTCGACCCGCAAGCTCGCGGGCAACCGATTTGGTAAAACCGATGAGACCCGCCTTACTGGCGGCATAGTTGACTTGGCCCGCATTTCCGATCAAGCCGATGACCGAGCTGATGTTAATAATCCGTGGGTCAGCAGCCTTCATCATGGTGCGCTGAAAGGCTTTGACCGTGTTAAACGCCCCCTTAAGATTGGTGTCGAGCACCGTATCCCAATCCTCACCCTTCATCCTCATCAACAAACCATCCCGGGTCACCCCCGCGTTGTTTACGAGGATATTCACCGAGCCGAAGTCAGCCACAATCTGTTTCCCCATCGCCTGCACCGCCTCATGATCAGCCACATCCACGGCATAGGCTTTGGCTGCACCGGGATACTCAGCATTGATAGCGTCAGCTGCGCCACCGCAACTTCCTGCGCTCCGGCTCACCACCGCCACTTTTCCACCCTCGGCAGCAATTGCCTTGGCGATTTCCAATCCGATCCCGCGACCTGCGCCGGTAACCACTGCTACTTTATCTGTAAAACGTGCCATGCCCATTCCTCCCATGTTTCAGCACCCTTGCCAACCCTGAAAATCTCGGAAAATTAGTATCTCGCTAAAAAACCGCCACCCTGCTTAAATCTCGTAGATCTCTGCCACCCGCAAATACTCAGAGGCTTCGACTAAAGCCAAGCCTAAAGGCCCGAGCCATCCCGCTCGGCGATGACCGCACACGGGTAATCGATCCCACCTATACACCAATCACAACCAAGAAACGCAGCACCCCCTTGAAACAGCGCGTCAGGGAGCTAGTTTTACAAGCAGTCCAAAACCAAACGAAGCCTAATTATCCAATATCTGAGATGACAACCATTCACCATTCAACCATGACCTCAACTAAGAACCCTCCCGTAAAAAAGCAACTTTCTAGCAGTGGTTCGCACACCATCAGTCTTTGCCTCTTTTCCCTATGCGCTGCCATCTCCACCTGGTTCGCCGATGCCGACCCAGCAGCAAATCCGGAACAGCTCAACCCGACGCAACTTCAGGCCTACCTGCTGATGGGTGGCGCCGGCATCGCCCAAGCCCAAGCCGTCCCTGCCGCAGACCAAACTACGCTGCTCAAGCGCTGCTGGATCATCAACAAGCAAGGGAGATGGGAGTCAGCCAAGGTCTCTGCTGGGGAATTACCCACCATCGGCACCGACACCCAGTCCTGGAGCGGACCCGCACTGGACTTCGCCCAGGAAATGCTCAAGCAAAAACCCAAAGTTCAGATCGGCCTGATTTTCAATGCCCAGCCTGATACCAACATCGAAGACTGCTGTGGCATAAAAACCCCCGCCTACCGCTTCAGCCGCAAATACAGCCGTATCGCCATAAAGCAAGGCACTCTCAAGGGCATGCTGTGGCAAGGAAGTGGCGCCATCAGCCCGCTCTTCACCGACCTCGACCACCTCGAAAACCTAATTTCGAACATACGCACCGATCTGCGTCTGCTGGAACTCCCCTTTGTCGCAGGTGAAACCCTAGGCAAAAAATCCGCCAACACCCAGCTGCACGCACTAACCCAGGACGTTCATGCCACCGCCGTGGCCCCAACAGGATCCGGCGGCGCGGGTTATGCCAAAGCCATGCTGCAACTCGAAAAGGAATGGCCAGACAACCTCCCCACTCCCAAGCCAACTGTCCCAGTCATCGACCCACACATCCACGCCATGGCGGCCAAGCCCGGAGGACTGGACATAGTGGCCGAGTGGATGAAGCGCAACGATGTCGAGCGCTGCATCACCAGCCCCCTCGGCCAATCGCGCGCCACCACCCTTGAAGAGCGGAAAATTATGCTCGAAAACCACCGCAAGTATCGCGGTAAAATCGATCGTTTCTGCCTGATCAAACCCGACGAAGTGGCAACACTCGAGGAAGCTGTCAAAATCCTTAAGCAGGAGAAAACCGAGGGTGCCGTCGGCTTCGGCGAGCATTACGGCCACGACCTGATGTTTGATGACCCCAAGAACGTTCTGCTCTATCAAGCCTGCGGCAAGGTCGGTCTACCGGTGATGTTCCATATCGACGCCAGCAAGAACATGGTCAAGCAAGGCATGCGCCGAGTCGAGCGGGTGCTCGAAATCTGCCCCGACACCAAGATCATCGCCCACGCCTACTGGTGGCTCCACCTACCCAACGGCACCTGTGAGCGTATGCTCTCCAAATACCCCAACCTCTATGCCGATGTCTCAGGAACACGCATGGTCAGTGTACTCAACCGCGACCGCAACTACAGCCGCAAGTTACTGACCCAGTACCAAGACCGGATTCTATTCGCCACCGATGCTGGCTGGTGGTCCTTTAGCAAGCCGATCAAGGAGCGCGAACTACAATTCGAGTTATTTGAGCGACTAGGGTTGCGGGGTGAGATCAAAGAGAAGATCTATCGAAAAAACGCGATGACGTTGTTTGGCTGGAAGCCGCAAATTGAAAGTCCTAAAGAATAATTTTTAGCGGAAGAACCGTGGCTCCACCGTCAGGATCACTATATGCTCGGCATTGTTAACTTTTTAATTCTCGACGAGTGATGAGAGCGATCAGTGATCACAAAATCTGGACTAGAGTTGCAAAATCTCAATGTTTCGCAGATAGATCGGAGCACCTCCATGCTTTCCTTGGAAGCCGATTTTACCACGCTGAGGCAAGTCCGCTGGAGGTTTCTTAAGCCAACGCGGCGTATTACTGCCGTCGGGATTAACCTTCGCGCTGGTGAATGCACGCAAATCGAATGTATTCACACGAGCCCCGTTAAGGTGAACGGTGACCATAGGTCCGGAACAAGCTATGACCATTTGGTTCCACTCACCGGGCGGCTTAACCGCTCTTTTGTATGCACCTTGGCGACCAAAAAAAGCACCACACTGCCAGCTGCGAGGTTTTTTCAACCACCGTTCGGCGAAATCGTCTGCGATCTGAACTTCAATCGAATCGGTAACCCATGCCTCCGTGTCACTCGCGTATAGAAAAACCCCGCTGTTCGTGCCCTCGCCATTCTTAAACTCCAACCGAAGCACGAAGTTCTCATATTCGTCATTACTCCAAATGATCTGATCCTTTGAAGCTGTGATGACACCACTTTCATCACGTGTCCAGACACCCGATGGGAAGGTTGTATTGGACAAATCTTTGTTAAAGAGCGGCTTAAACTCACCGGCATGACAGATCGACGAGAGTGACAATAGTGATAGAAAAAGTAAGCGGTTCATGGTAGTGATTGAGTTTTTATTAAGTTGATGGTTGCAGTTACCCCCTAAAGTAGCGTGGTGTTCTGGAGATCAGAAAGGACTGAGAGGGAGAGAAACTATGATGCCACATGGCGGCACGACATTGATTATTAGACTGCGTTTAAGCAAGGGAGAAATCGCCAAGAAATAAAAACATAACCATTTATACCTCTCAGATCACGCGGATTTCTGCAGCTTGTGAATACTGAATCACATCGCCATTGACCTCGACCGCCAATGTACCGTCATCGGCCAAGCCTATCACCTTCCCAAGCATACGTTCTCCACTTGCCGTGAATTTAATGATTTTCCCGGTCAAAAAACACACCTCTCGGAGGCGCGCCACCTGAGAGTCAAAGCCATGCGCACAATACCTCACCTCTCCAAGCACCGATTCAAGAACCGCCGCCAGCACTCGCTCACGAGACACCGGCGAGTCTAAAACATCACAAACAGCAATCGGCACCCCAACACCCGGCATCTCGACATCCGGCGCGGCCATCACATTGATGCCAACGCCGACAACGACAAAACCCTCACGAGCTTCTGCCAAAATACCTGCACACTTCCTGCCATGCACGTAAAGATCATTAGGCCATTTCACCTCAGCTGCCACCCCCCACTCGCTGCGCAACACCCGAGCTATCCCCCATCCTGTCGCAAGCGCAATCCGACTCCAGTATTTTTTTTCAAAGTTAGGGCGTAACACCAAGGAAAACAATAACCCGTCACCCGGATCGGACGCCCAGGCCGAACCCCGCCTCCCGCGCCCAGCGCTCTGGTGATCAGCAAGCACTACCGTGCCGTGCTCCGCTCCCTCAACGGCAAGCCTGCGCGCCTCGTCATTGGTCGACGCTAACGCTTCATGGTAGCGTAAACGCAGATACCATTCAGGAGCAATGCTGGCGAACTGACGAAGGTCGAACATGCGATTTATCGGCGATTGAAGCGTGACATTTCACGTTGAGCCTCACGCATCTCCGTGCGCTTTTTCAAGGCATGGCGTTGGTCACCATGGGTCTTCCCCTTACCCACTCCGATCTCGATTTTAACACGCCCCCCCTTCCAATACATCCTCAAGCACGGCAAGGTGCAGCCTTTCTGCGCAGTCACCTCGGAGAGATTGAGGATCTCTTTTTTATGCAGCAAGAGTCGGCGGGGGCGGGTCACCCCATGCTGAAACCACTCACCCGCTGTCTGCCACGGCTGAATGTGGCACCCATAAAGAAAGGCCTGCCCGTTTTCAATGCGCGCGTAGGCATCGGCAATATTCGCCTTACCCTCACGGATCGATTTCACCTCGGTGCCTTTCAACTCAAGACCACACTCATAGGTTTCAGAGATATGATAGTCACGGCGCGCCTTTCGGTTATTTGCAATATCCGCACTCATACTCCGTCAATGGATCCACGAAGGATCTCGCTTCTCCGATGGTTCTCAGCAGAGAATCTACTCCCCTTCGGGTTGGCTGATCACCACTTTACCCTCGATAATTTCTGTCAGCGCGATATCTGCAGCCCCCATGCTAGGCACGGTATCAATCAGCGGGGCACGCCCTTGGTTAAGCTGAGCGACTCGCTTGGAAACAACGTTTACAAGGATTTGAGGGTCTTCGATAATCGAGGATGCTTTGACGACAAGGCTGCTTTTCATGGATGTTGCGGGGACGCCGGAATTAGGCTTAGGCTGCTCAAACGGAATTATGTTTGAGTCATCCATGGCGGTTTCCGAGAGGTGTGATTGAGATAAAAAAGAGAAATGAATGAGACAACGTGCCTACGAACGATTCGTTGTCATCCGTAGTGCGGGCGAATTGAAAAGCATTAACCACCTCAAAAATCAAGCGTAATATGTTTTAATTGATCATTTTCTGTCATTCAGCCGATGATATCAACCACTCGCATCGCATCCTGCGATTAACATCATTTTTCGCAAGACATTCGTCCGTCGATGAATCAAAGTATCGCCATCCTCTACGGCAGCCTTCTTTTCGCTGCGTTCTCCCACCTCATTTTCTAAGCCTCATGACCCCAGCCTCCCCTCCCTCGCTGCAAGCATCCATCCACCTCGGAGCCAGCTCGATCTCGCTGCTGGTGGTGGAAAACCTCACCAACTCGGTCGGCGAACCCGTCGATTTCCTTGAGCAGTCAGTCCCTCTAGCCCAGGATATTTTCCAACGCGGCAGCATCCGCAGATCAACGATCGAGCGCTGCGTTTCCATCCTCAATGGCTACCGGGAAACCCTGCGCGAACTCGGCGCGGGCGATGACACCCCGATCCGAGCCGTCGCCACCAACGTGCTCGACGAAGCCCCTAACCAAGACGCTTTCATCAATCGCATCCAAATCGGCTGCGGACTTCACGTCGAAACCCTCGATGAGGGCGAGATGACCCGGCTGATCTACCTCAAAACCCGCCGCCGGCTACGCGACACCCCGTCGATGAAAAAATGCACCACCCTCGTCGTGCATGTCGGACCAGGAAACACGCGCGCCCTGCTTTTCAAAAATGGACAGATTTCTGACTACAGCAACTACCGCCTCGGAGTTTATCGCACCAGCGAGGCAATCACCAACAACCAAAACAGCCAAGACAGTGGTGCCAGCACCACCAAGATGATCCGTGAGCACATCCACAGTCAAATCAGTCAAATCCAGAACGATTACGCGGATGCGGGTGTGCAGGAACTCGTCGTGATCGGATACGAAATCCAACACCTCGCCCACGAGCTCGCCAAACCTGGCAAAACGAAAAGCACCTACCGAGCACTCGCCGAGACATCCGCTCAGATCGCCTCCATGACCGAGGAGATGCGGGTAAAAAACTACCAGCTTGATTACAACACCGCCCAAGCCGTCATCCCCGCCTTGGAAATCAACCTCGCCATCGCCGAAACCCTCCAGGTAAAAACCCTGCGCCTTCCCGGAAGTGATTACGAACGTGGCCTACTGCTCGATATCCCTGCCTCGTTTTCACTCACCGAGGGGTTTCAAAAAGAGGTCCTTCGTTCCGCCGAGAGCCTTGCCCGCAAGTATCGTGTCCACCTTGCCCACGCGGCACAAGTCACTCAGTTAAGTCAGCAAATTTTTGACGCCACCACCGAGCTCCATCAGCTCGATGAACATGACGCCCTCCTGCTGCGTTGCTCCGCCATTCTCCACGAGTGCGGAAATTTCATCAACGCCCGCGCCCACCATAAACACTCGCAATACATCATCCAAAACAGCGAGGTTTTTGGACTAGGACAAAAAGACATCCAAATCATTGCCCTAGTTGCTCGCTACCACAGAAAATCCATCCCGAAACCTAACCACCCGGACTACCGAGAGCTCAAATCACACGACCGGATGCGTGTCTCCAAACTCGCCGCCATCCTTCGCATTGCAGACGCTCTCGACCGGAGTCACTCGTCACGCATCGGAAAAATCAGCATCCGCGCAGAAAAACAAAAACTCAACATTGACCTCCACGGCATCGCAGACGCCTCGGTAGAACGCATGGCCATGCGCTCGAAATCAAACCTCTTCCGAGACATCTACGGCCTCGTAGTTGCACTGCACGAGAGCCTCTAACCCCCGCCCATCCCCTCATCCTCCTTTTCCCCATCCCACCATGCCCTTTATCAATCGCGAATTATCCTGGCTTGAGTTCAATCAACGCGTGCTTAACGAAGCCCAACGTGAAGACCTCCCACTACTGGAACGACTCAAGTTTCTAGCCATCACGGCATCCAACTTAGACGAGTTTTTTCAAGTCCGTGTCGGTGGTCTTCACCTGCAACGCTCATCGGGTTCTCGCAAACATGGCATCACTGGGCTCACCCCGGGACAACAGCTCGTGGCAATCCGCACCCGGGCCAAAACCATGATTGAGGAGCAATACCACCTCCTCAATAGTCAGCTACTCCCCGCACTCGCCAACGAAGGATTACGGCTCACCGATGGCAAGACGATCACTCCCATGGAGCATCAAACCCTCTCCAACCGCTTTGAAGATGTGATCTTCCCCTTACTCACCCCCCTCGCCTACGATCCAGAGAGTAAGGCTCCCCTCTTGCCCTCCATGCGGATCATTCTGGCATGCGAACTTGAAAACCATGACGACCACACCACGCGCTGCGTCTTCATCCCTGTGCCCGAGGGCATCTCACGTTTCACCCATATTCCATCATCCGACACCTCCCCTGACACCCAGGAAGAACACATCATCCCCGTGGAGGAAATCATCACCCTCTTTGCTGGCGACCTATTTCCTGACGAGAAAGTTCTCTCGACCATGCCCTTCCGGATCACCCGAAACGGAGACATCGCCGTGCAGGAAGAAGACGCCATCGACCTCGCAGGTGAAATGGAGGAAGTCCTCGCCGCACGCAAAAATAGCCAAACCGTCCGGCTCGAACACGCCGCGAAAGTTCCAAGCCGACTCAAGCGCATCGTCCGCGAAGTCGTCTCAGCTGGCCCACGTGAAACCTCCATCACCGCCGGCCCGCTCGCCCTCACCGACTTCATGAGCCTCGCCTTCACCTCCGGCTACAATCACCTGCGCGATGAAGTCTGGGAACCTCAACCGTCACCAGACATCGAACCCGGAACATCCCTTTTTGAAACCCTCGCCGAGCGCGACATCCTGCTCAATCACCCCTATGAAAGCTTCGAGCCTGTGCTCCGCTTTTTAGAAGAAGCCGCCAGCGACCCGTCCACCATCGCCATCAAACAGGTCCTCTACCGCACCGCATCCGATTCCCGTATCATTGACGCCCTGATCAAAGCCGCAAACAACGGTAAACAAGTCACCGTCCTCATCGAGCTCAAAGCCCGCTTCGACGAAGCCCGCAACCTCATGCGGGCCGATGAACTCCAACGCGCCGGCGTCCAGATCGTCTACGGTGTCAAAGGACTAAAAACCCACGCCAAAATCTGCCTCGTCATCCGCAACGAAGACGGTCAACTCAAACGCTACGTCCACCTCGGCACCGGTAACTACAACGAGTCCACCGCCCGACTCTACACCGACATTTCCTACCTCACCTCACGGCCAGCCTATGGTGCCGATGCATCACTCCTCTTTAATGCCATCACTGGGCGCTCCAAGCTCACACGGTTCCGAAAACTGATCCCCGCACCCACCCACATGAAACCAAGGCTGCTGGAACTCATCGCCGCCGAGTCGAAACGTGCCAAAAATGGCGAACCCGCAGCCATCACCGCCAAGGTGAACTCACTCCAAGACGAGGAAATCATCCGCGCCCTCTATCTCGCATCCAAAGAAGGGGTCAAAATCAACCTCAATATCCGCGGAATTTGCTGCCTCAAAACAGGTAAACGCAAGGAGGCCAAAAATATCCGCGTCGTCTCCGTCATCGACCGCTACCTCGAACACGCCCGCATTTTCTCATTCCACCACGGCGGCAGCCCGCTGGTCTTTATCGCATCAGCCGACTGGATGACGCGCAACCTCGACAAGCGGGTCGAGCTGATGATCCCCATCGAAGACAAAACCTGCCGGAAACGTCTGCAAGACATCCTCAATGCCGCCTTCAAAGACAACAGCAACGGCTTCGAGATCCTCCCCGATGGGTCATCTCAACGGGTCGAACGCAGCAAAGGACAAAAACGCTTCCGCATGCAGGATCACCTCCAGCAACAAGCAAAACGCACCGCCCGCGCCCGCGCCCACGAACGCAGCACCACATTCGAACCCCATACTCCATCCGATTAAGAAAGTTCTTTGAAAAAGTGATTGCATCCCAGACAAATTTCAGCCAAACAACGCGCGTCTTCCAAGACACGTAGCCATTTTCGTCTACACTATGCAGGAATAGCTCAGTTGGTAGAGCATCTCGTTTACACCGAGGCGGTCGGGGGTTCAAGTCCCTCTTCCTGCACCATCTTTTTTAGGCTCAGATTAACCCCTGAGCCTTTTTGTTTCTGCGAAACCTTGTTTTTAACGAAACGCCACATGCAGGCGATGAGCCCGATTCATTCTGAGCCATCGACATAAAAAAAAACATCACGCGTGTGAACAGCGGCACTACTTCAGCTATACATTATCCACCTCATTTCTTTCCAAACTTTGCATTTGCATCATCCATGAATTTATTGTTATACCTCAATTTAATGACTCTCTAGCTCGGAGCATTGTGTTGGAGAGATCAAACAGCCCCCCACCGTCAACCTCAATCAGATCACCTTACCCTAACACGCATCGCGGCTCGATCTCCGCCTGAACGGCAATCTCCCATCGATCACCTTGAAACACGGTGGCCAAAAATTCTCGACCCCCAAACAAAAACCAACAAAACCAATAAAATGACCCAACAAATACAAACCCTCGCAGCAACAACCACCATTGGAGCCATAGGAACCCTAGGTGAAAAGCTCAGCGAATTCTTATCCACAGTCCAGCAAGGCATAGATACCCTTGGCCCTATCGGCGGCTTCATCCTCGCTATTGTCGTATTCCTCATCGGGCGAGTTGTTGCCCGTATGATCCGAGGCCTAATTGTCAAAGGTCTGGATAAAACCAGCCTCGACGATAAATGCGGCAAACTCCTCGGCTACTCAAGCGGTGCAGGACAAGGCATTGCCAACTTCATCTATGGCCTTATGTTACTCTTCCTCGCCATTCTGGCATTGGGAGTCGCCAAGCTCGATAAAGTCAGCACACCTCTTCAGGCGATGCTCGAAGAGTTCTTAGGCTTCATCCCGAACCTCGTCGGAGCAGGAGTCCTACTCTATCTCGTGCTCATTGTGGCCAAGGTAGTCAAAAATCTTGCAGGCAATATTCTCCAAGCAGGCAAACTCGATGAACGCCTCGGAGCATCCAAGGGTGAGACACCTATCACTAGCGCCATCGTCATGGCTCTCTACTGCTTTATTGTTCTCCTGTTTATTCCAGCTGTCCTCGATGTGCTGAACCTTGCCAGCGTATCCAAACCCGTAGGTGGCGTTGTCCAACGCATCCTCGATGCCGTCCCTAACATCATCCTCGCAGCAATCCTTATCGGCCTCGGTATTCTTATCGGTCAGATCGCGCGCCGCTTGGTGACCAATCTGCTCGATGCAGCCGGAGCCAACCAGTGGCCAGCAAAAATCGGTCTGGATATCCCCACCGAAGGGGATCGCTCGCTCAGTAACATCACAGGTTTTCTGGTCATGATCAGTGTAGCCATACTCATGATTGGCGCGGCCATTGACCAGCTGAACATTGAACTCCTTGCCGGCGCATCCCAAGTCATCGTAGAGGGATTCTTTAATATCCTCATCGCCATCCTGATCTTTGGTGCAGGCATCCTGGCCTCAAAATTCGCCTACCGCAACCTGGCTGATAAAAATGTCATCCTCGCTAAGGTCGCTAAGGTTGCGATCCTTGTGGTCACTGGCGTCATTGCCCTGCAACGCACTGACCTCGCTCCCGAGCTTACAGGTCTGCCATACACCGCCACGATCTACGCACTGGCGTTTGCCGGAGGTGTAGGAGGAGCCATCGCCATAGGCCTCGGCGGGAAGGACTTTGTGTCCCGCAAGCTCGAAGATAAAAAATAAAAATCTGAGCTGACCTACACCCCATCGCCTGCACCCTAGCCCCCAGACAACGCCACCGCATTGGCGGCGGCGTAATGCTGGGCATGGGTCAGGCTGATTTTAATTTGCACCAGGTTATTCACCTTGGCGAATTTCTCACCATCGCCCGATAAAAAAACCTCTGGCTCACCGCTCCCTCTGCGGCGGATTTCTATATCGAGCCAACTGAGATCCTTACCAATTCCTGTGCCCAATGCCTTGGCTACCGCTTCCTTGGCGGCGAAACGTGCCGCGTAATGAATCGCCGGCCGATTCTGACTTTCACAATAGGACCGCTCAGATTCCGTAAATACCTTACTCGCAAAACGATCGCCAAACTCGGACATGGACGAGGCAATACGCTCGACCTCGACCACATCGATCCCTATCCCGAAAATGCTCATAGTGCGTATCCTTTCATGGCTGAACGCATTTCTTGAACGGCGACCGTAAGCCCGACCCGCACCGAGCGTGCTATCAAAGTGTGCCCGATATTAAGTTCGGATAAATGAGGGACCGTCAGTAACTCAGCGAGGTTTTGCACATTGATACCGTGCCCCGCATTCACTTGCAAACCAGATTGGTAACCAAGTTCGGCCGCTGATTTTAATCGATCCGTCTCTCCCGACCTGCCCTCACGGTCGGCATTGGCAAAACAACCTGTGTGTAATTCGATCATCTCCGCCCCTATACGACGGCTAGCCTCGACCTGGCACGGATCAGGGTCAATAAACATACTCACCTTGATTCCCGCCTGCTGGAGCTGGGAAACTGTTCCCTCGAGCGACCCGTATAAACCGTTAACGTCCAAACCACCTTCGGTAGTCACCTCCTCACGCGTCTCAGGCACTAGGCAGACAAAGTCAGGACGGAGCTTCAATGCCATCGCGACCATCTCCTCCGTGTTTCCCATTTCAAAATTCAATGGCAGATCGATTTTCTCACGGATTTCAAAAGCATCTCGTTCCTGCATATGCCGGCGATCCCCCCGAACGTGAATGGTAATCGAGTCGGCCCCACCCGCATGCGCGTCCTCGGCCGCAATCAACGGGCTAGGTTCCGCATTCATAGAATCCAACATATCCGCATAGCGGGCCTGTCGCAGCGTTGCCACATGATCAATATTCACACCGAGTAGAAGACTCATGCAGGGGGAATAAGCAAGTTCGCTTCAAACTTCAAACTTCTAATATTCCCCGATTGCAATTTTTCTTTTGTGGGAGTTATCTGGATCTATGAAAATGGTTTCTCACTTCACGGGATGTTTCCTGGCATGCTCCATCATCCTCGCCACGACCACCGCCGCACAGGCTAATGAAGATCGCCCCCCGGTGATGCGACCCGCTGTCCCAGACGACCTGATCGATGACCCCCACGTGCGTGAGGAGCTGGGTGTAAATGAGTTTACCGCCCCATCAATCAAACGTATTTTCGATGACCTCGACAAACTCGCCCCGCTACCCGCCGATGAACTCGTGCATGAAATGCCCCATCGTATGCCACTCAACCGGACCGATCTCGCCCTTGAAATTGGATTTCTCATCGCCGACGGATTCATGGCGGTGCAAGCCGGCCACATGAACAAAATCGAAAAACTAGCCAAGGACCTCTCACGCTACGGCAGGGCGCTCGGAGCAGGTGAACGCGTCAACCGCCACGCCGCCAGTCTACTGGAAAATGCCCAAAAAAATAACCTCCAAGCACTCAAAAAAGAGCTCACGGCCACCCAACGAGATGTGGAAACCGACCTCATTCACTTGCGCGACGTCGACCTCGCTCACCTCATTTCTCTTGGAGGGTGGATCCGAGCCCTTGAAGTCGGCGCCCATGCTGTCGAAAAAAAATACACCCTCGAACGCGCGCAACACCTCTACCGTGAAGACATTGCCGATTACTATGAGGGGTCGATCGGCGCGCTCGACCCACGTGTTTCCGAACGACCCGACATCAAAGCCATGCGTAACATCATTGGTGAGTTGCGTAACATGATGGTGCTTGGTGAAAAGAACGAACCGACCGAACAGGCCGTCAAGGAGATCGCCGCCGCCTCACGCAAACTCGCCACTCTCGCGCTCAACAGAAAAAAATGACCCCGCCCCTCCCGACCTAATACCGCACGCTCGGCGACACGAATTTAAGAGGAAGGGCACTCACCCGATCGCCCAATCTAAATCCATTGACCTTACACCCAACTCGCTCATCACCAGCCCCTTAAAGAGGGCAAAACTTCACCCTCTCCTTGATCGTTGAAATCCCCCCTCAAAAAAGCTGACGCCCAGCTTGACTTTCCTCGTCTCTTCAAGGCATACCACCTGTGGTAAAGCTTATGTGATGAATTCGTCGCACAACCCATATTCCCCACCCTCACCTCAATCCCCCCCAGCCACTCGATATGATCATTTGGACCACACTCATCGCTATTCTTAAAATCCTCGGTTCTCTCGGAATCTTCCTCTATGGAATGAAGGTCATGTCTGAGGGCATCCAAAAGGCAGCCGGTAGCGGCATGCGGCATGCGCTCGCCACCATGACGCACAACCGAGCCAGCTCCGTGTTCACCGGATTCTTTACCACCTCAATGGTCCAGTCGTCGTCAGCAACCACCGTGCTTGTTGTCAGTTTTGTCAATGCCGGCCTGCTCACACTCACTGAATCCATCGGCGTGATCATGGGAGCCAACCTCGGCACCACCATCACGGCATGGCTGGTCGCGTGGATTGGAAAATTTAGCATCTCGGCCATCACCCTGCCGATCATTGGCGTGGGCCTGCCCCTGTTCTTTATCGGCAAAGCTAAAGCCAAAGCCTCTGGTGAAACACTGATCGGCTTCGGCCTCCTGTTTACCGGACTTTCTTACCTCAAAAAATCCGTGCCCGACCTCAAAAGCGGAGTCAAAGCCAATGCCGAACTGCAGGAAACTGTCCAAGGCGTCATCGATACACTCAACGGCTTCGGCTATGGCTCGGTGGTCCTTTTCCTGATTGCAGGCATCCTGCTGACTCTGATTGTCCAGTCGTCATCGGCCGCCATGGCCATCACGATCACCTGCGCATGGAATGGATGGTTCGGAGCCGACCCCTACGAGGCATTTAAAATCTCAGCCGCCGTTGTCCTCGGTGAAAATATTGGAACCACGGTGACCGCATGGCTGGCATCCATCGGAACCAACGTCAGCGCCAAACGCGCTGCCCGCGCTCACTTCTTGTTTAACGTTATCGGTACGATATGGGCACTGGCCCTGTTCTATCCTCTCTCAAAATTCATTTGGAGTATGACGGGCATCTTCCCAGATAGCATCGTCGAAATCAAAACAGCCAAGGGCGACGCCGCCAGCCAACTCACCATCGTCGCGTTCGCTGTCGCCCTATTCCACACCACATTCAACCTGATCAATATCTTCCTCCTCGTCTGGTTCGTTCCCCACATTGCCAGTGCTGTCAAAAAGTGGGTCAAAGACCCCGACTCCGACGAACAAGAAACCCACCTTCGATACATTTCACAAAACCTCGTCGACCTCGGAGAACTCAACATTGCTGAGGCCGAAAATGCCGTCCGTAAAATGTCCCAACTCTGTGTGGATATGTTTAACGGATTTATCGATGTCTTTGAACACCCCAAAGACGACATGTCCGCTCAGGTAACCGCCCTCAAGAATATCGAGGATGAATCTGACCTAATGATGCAAGAGATCACCCTCTATCTCGTCCGCTGCTCGTCCAAGGACATTGGTGACCACAATGCCACCCGCATCGCCGCCATGCTTAGAGTGACCCAAGAAATCGAGGAATGTGTCGACTGCATCTACCGCCTCGTCAAACTCAACGAACGCCGCTACAAAAAAGACCGCCAATTCTCAGCTGACCAACTCGACACCCTGCGTGAATACGCTGGTAGCATCTCCCAATTCATCAAGTTCACTGACGCCAACCTGCTGGCTCGGATCTCACCCGAAAACCTCAAAAAAGCCAAGGCGATGGAAGATACCTCCGACACCATGCGTAAAAAGTTTAATAAGAGTTCAATGAAGCGTATGGCCGATGGTAACGTCAAGCTGGAGATGATCTACATCGATATCAACAATCACTTTGAGGCCATCGCCAACCACGCCCTGAACATCGTTCAGACCAGCCAAACCATGCACGAGGATTAGCCTTAATTAAGCGCTCTTCATAGAATGGGGTAGAGAAGACAGGACTCGTCTTCTTCCATCACAATGATGCTCGGCAATGCGGGCTCATAAAGATCTCCTCGTGACTGTGCGGTCACCCCAACGTGCCCACAACGCGTCCCTCAAAAACCTGGCACAAGCTCAGGAAGCCCGGCTTCAGGACTCCTCTTCCACAAGGATTCTCAGTCCGTCCTCTGAGGTAATCACGACCGCTTTATCCGATGCGATAAATCCATTAGCGGCTGTAATATCGAGCGTTTGATCACCAAACTCACCCTTGCCTGCAGGGCGCAAGTCCGTGGTCGTTACACCACGCAAACCGACGTGTTCTCCAGACCCACCCGATGAGGTGCCTTGTTCAGTCGCATTACCACTGGCCAACTCTTTGCTCATCACCAACGTGCTGAAAAGTGGGATATTCGGAAGAAACCGCATCATTAAAATCATCAGCAAAGAGGACCCAATTAAACCGATTGCCATATTCAAAGATGGCCCATTCACAAAATCCCATGCCTGATCAGAATCCCACCCGCGTATATCGTTATCGGAAAACGCAAAATCATCCACCATCGCCATAAACAACGAGCCAAGAATTAAAACGCCACCGATCACGCCGGGAACAACCGCGCCTGGCAAAACCACCAACTCGACAATCACGAGGATCACCCCGATGACAAACAGCAGCATCAAGCCATAACCAGCCATATTCCCCGCTGCGTAGTTCCCAAAGAAAAAGAGGCCAAACGCCAGCAGTGATATTCCGCCACCGAGCCCAAACCCTGGCGTCTTCATCTCCAGATACGCGCCACCCATACCAATAAGGATCAAGATCCCCGAAAACGCAGCCACCCAATAGGCAAACTGCTCCATCCCACTTAACTCCGCCACCATGACCTCCGCGTCAGCCAAACCCTCTCTTTCCAGCAATTCTTCAATGCTGCTGACAATCCCTTTCGCCAATAAAGGTTTCCCTTCAAACTCCATCACCGCCTCATCCGCCGTGAGCGTAAGAAGCTCCCCTTCTTCAACATGAATGTCACCAAAGCTATAATACTCATTGGTAATCATCATCGCTCGGATCACATCGGGATTACGCCCTTTACTCTTTGCCACCGCACGGACAAAGGCATTGAATGCCGATTCTATTTTCGCCCGCATCGTCTCTTCAATCTTCTCCCCGCCGCCACTCACGATCGCAGCCGCACCAATCGCTGACACCGGATGCATATAAATCGCATCTGTCCCCGAGGCCACTAGTGCCCCCGCACTGAGTGCCTTTTGATTCACAAAGGCATACGACGGCACCTTGATTTTCTGCATATCCACCATGATCAGTTCCGCCGTATCAAATGCCAAACCACCAGGCGTATCCAAATCAAACACAACCGCCCTCGCCTGCTCGTCATTCACCCGTTTCAGCACACGACGCCAGAACTTAAAAGCATGCCCATTCATCAAATCTTTCTCACCCACCTTGATGACCACCACTTTCCCCGTAAACTTCTCCTCGTCAGACTTCCCAAAAACCCGCTTTTCCACCTTCTCTTTTCCCTCCGCTGCGGGAGACTCAACTTGAGCCGGATCACCCGCAGCAACCACAGACAAAGACAGACTCAAATACGACAATAAACAGATCGTCAGGGTAAATATCGGCTTCATGTCTCAACTCTTAACACAAAGCCGCTAAAACGACACCGCAAATTCCTGTTTGTGCCCCGCAATGCAGAATTTGCATAAATCGCGATCAAATCAGAAAAAAACGATTGCATTCCGGTTCCACATACCCTTAATTCCCGCCCCGCGAGCTAGCTAACTTGCCGTAGGTCCTCCGCAAATCTGCCAACTGTCAACTCTTGACGACCCGCTGATCCACGCTCGCCGGAGGGTAACCCGGTCACCCAGACAATACCATGTCCGAAGATACATCCCAAACTACTGAAACTACAGAAACCACCGAAGAAGAAGAAGTCGATACGGCCTTTAAACTGGATCGCTTTGAACTCCCAAACCGCCTGACGAAGAACGAGGACACTGAGTCCGACACCTACGCCCAGTTCACCGCTGAGCCTTTCGAAAGCGGATACGGCCACACCATCGGTAACTCCCTACGCCGCGTGCTGCTCTCCTCACTGGAAGGCGCCGCAATCACCTCCGTGCGCATCGCCGGTGTCCAACACGAATTTTCCAGCCTTCCCGGCTGCGTTGAGGACGTCACCGACATCATCCTCAACCTCAAAAAGGTCAAATTCAAACACCACGGGAAAGAACCTCGTGTATTGACCATCAAAGCGGAAAAGGAAGGCGTCATCACCGCCGCTGACATCGACGACGACAACATGTATGAAGTCGTCAATAAAAAGCAAGTCATCTGCACACTCGACCGCAAGGTGAAGTTCGACTGCGAATTCGAAGTCAAAGTCGGCCGTGGATTTAATACAGGTGACGAAAACAAACGCCCTGACATGCCCATCGGCGTCATCGCAATCGACTCCATTTTCTCACCTGTCGTCCGCGTCAAATATGCTGTCGAAGCCACTCGTGTGGGTCAAATGACCGATTACGATAAACTCGTCTGCGACATCTGGACCGACGGCCGTGTCGAGCCATCCGATGCCCTCCTCCAAGCTTCCGCCATTCTCCGTCACCACCTCGACGTCTTCGTCAATTACGATGAAAACGCCGTCGACTTCGAAGAAGCACCCGCCGAGCAAAGCGAAGAGAACGCCGCACTCAAGAAGCTCCTTAATATGAGCGTCAACGAGATCGAGCTTTCTGTCCGTGCCGCCAACTGCCTGAACAACGCCAACATCACCACCGTCGGCCAACTGGCAACCAAGACAGAAGCAGAAATGCTCAAATACCGTAACTTCGGTAAGAAATCGCTCAATGAGATCAAGGAAAAGCTCGTCGAGCTCGGACTTGGCCTCGGTATGAACATCGATCCCAAACTCCTCACCGGTGCGCTGCCATCCGTCGCAGTGCCTCAACTCGGAGCCGAAGAAGAAGCACCCGTCGGACTTGCCGACCTCATTGCACAAAACTTAAACGACTAATCGTCCGTAAGGACTCAACCACTATTCCCATGAGACACAGAAGAAAAACTGTCAAACTTCAACGCGACACCGCACACCGCCGCTCGCTGCTCGCTAACCTTGCCTGCAGCCTGATCGAACACGGACGCATCCGCACCACACTCGCCAAGGCTAAAGCCCTGCGCCCCGTGGCAGAGAAAATGGTCACACTTGCTAAACGCGGTGACCTTCACGCACGCCGCCAGGCACTTGCGTTCCTCCGCCAAAAAGATACCGTGAAAAAGCTCTTTGACGAGGTCGGAAGCGCATGTGAAGACCGCAAAGGTGGATACTGCCGTATTACCAAACTCGGTGCCCGCATGAGCGACTCCGCACCAATGGCTTATATCGAGTGGACGGACATCGAGGACATGGCTCTCGCCAGCACCAATGAGGACGAATAGGCCCCATTGGTTAAGTCATTACAGGTTAGCTGCGGCTAACCCATACTAACTCCATAAAAAGCACATGTTTCTTACAGGAAGCATGTGCTTTTTTCGTTGACCCGAACCGTAAAATAACTATTTTTCGATTGCGTCATTGGACAAAACACAATCTATCATCTATTGTTAAATTGTAGAACCGCCCAACCGACACAACACACACACACACACAACATGAAATCTAGAAAAAACCTAACCCGTTTCACCTACGAAACTACAGCATTTCAGGGCTGGCGTTTATGCCTCAGCCGTACAGGTACAACCTTCACCAAGTATTTCTCTGACAAGAAATACGGTGGCGAGCGTAAAGCTCTCAAGGCTGCAGACGGCGCCCTAACGGAACTTAAAGAACTGCTTGAAAAATCACGCAAAGTGAATGGCAAGCTCAGCAAGACAACGATCAACAAAGCCCAGAAACTGCTAAAGGCTGCCTAAACACACATTGAAGTAACCTTTTTCAATCATCATCCAGCAGACGGGAAAATTCTTCCCGTCTGCTTTTTTTATCCCCTGATCGCCACAGTGTGCTAGCGTGCGTCCCCGTGAAAGATATCCAGTTTTACAACCGCTATTCAGGAGAGATGGAAACCGAGCAGGTCTATGGTGAGGCATTCCTCAAATGGGCCTACGGCAATCCACTTGGCAAATTAGCACTCCACACCTTTGTCAAACGGCCTGGCTTCTCACGTTGGTATGGTAAACGCATGAACCAACCCAGCACCCGCCGCAAAATCGACCCTTTTATCAATGACTACGAGCTCGACACCTCAGAATTCGCTACACCACCCGAAAATTTTGCCACGTTCAACGAGTTTTTCTACCGCAAACTCAAGGCCAGCGCGAGGCCGATAGCATCCAGCGATATCGTCTTCCCAGCTGATGGGCGCCACCTCGGGTTCAGCAACATCGACAACATCCCCGGCTTTTTTATCAAAGGCCAGACCTTCAATATCCACCAACTCCTCGCCAACTCGGATCTATCATCACGTTACCAAGGCGGAAGCCTCGTTCTCTCCCGCCTCTGCCCAGTCGACTACCATCGCTTCCATTTTCCTGTCGCTGGAACCCCAGATCAAACCCGCCTCATCAACGGCCCACTTTTCTCTGTCTCCCCCATCGCCTTAGCTCGTAATCTCGCCTACCTCTGGCAAAACAAACGCACCCTCACCTCCATTTCCACCGAGACCATGGGGACCGTGCTCATGATGGAAATCGGCGCCACCTGTGTCGGCTCGATCGAACAGACCTACTCAGCCCATACCCCCATCCATCAAGGCGCCGAAAAAGGCTATTTTGCCTTCGGAGGTTCATCAACCATCACCGTCTTCGAGCCCGGCAAAGTAAAACTCGCTGACGACTTACTCGATCAATCTTCGCGACAGATCGAAACTTACGCACGCATGGGTGATAGCATGGGCCATGCCAGCTGAAGCGGCATGAACACCTCCACAGGATCAGCGCGCATCATCCATTTGACGCGCTAAAATGTGACCACCCTCCCAGTTGACCGGGAAGGGCTTCCCCACTTGCCTTATCCGTCAACTCACCAATCACGGTCAATGGCAGCGCCGGAAAGGCATGGCTCCAATCACGACAAAGCTTCGCCGCGGTCCGACGCGACACGGTCAGTAGAAGTTCATAATCTTCTCCATCCCCTAAGGCCTGAGAAAGATCACAACCCCGATTGCGTGGAATCATTTTTTTATCGATCAAAAAACCACAATCGCTCGCCATAGCCAACCTCGGCAAATCGCGCGCCAAGCCATCGGACAAATCCATCATCGACCGAATGCGGAACTGATCCACCAGCCATCTTGAGGCTTCCAGCCGCGGCAAAAAATTCAGATGTTTCCCCTTGATCGATCCCCCAAGTTTCCCCGTTACCAAAACAAGATCGCCCACCTGGCCACCGCTCCGTGTTACATATCGACTCTTTTTTACCCATCCTGTTCCTGCCACAGAAATCACCGCCGCAGATCCATCGGGAACAGAACTGGTTTCACCACCACAAATTTCAGCACCATATGCTGCCGCGCACTTGTTCATCCCGCGGTATAGACCGTCAACATATCGCACCTCCTTATCCGCAGGCATCGCAATGGTCACCAATAGCTGCCCTGGCCACCCCCCCATCGCAGCAAAATCGCTGATCACCCGCGCCACCGCCTTCCACCCGACCTTAGCGGCTGGGGTTTCTGCCAAATAGTGCACTCCCTCTACCAACGAATCAGTTTTCAACAACTGATATAACCCAGGTCTCCCCACATCGACCACAGCACAATCATCCCCCGGCCCAACCACCACTCTGTCGCCACTTTCGCCACCTCGATCAAGCCGATGAACGAGCCGCTCAATCAAAGAGTCTTCACCTATATCACTCAAACGCTTCATGTCCGCCCCATTCCATGCCAGATCACGCAGAAACCCAAAACAATTCTGACCAAATTTATACGAACAATTTCTGTGATTTTGCCAATTATGCATCATACTCGTTGCGTGCTCGCCCGACTGACTATTCTCATCCTCTTATTAACACTCCCACTAGGGGCTGAGCCCAGCTCTCTGGCGCTACCATCTGGAGTGGCACAGGAACTGCAAAAACTCCCGCCCTACCAAGAAGGGGCCATGGCCATGGCAGACCACTTACCCGTCGTTGCCATCCATAAATTCCGCCGTGCTCTCACAGACACAACACTCAGTTCACAGGCACGCCCCTATGTTGCCTTAGCTCTTGCCGAAGCCCTGGTCCGCTCCAGCAGCTCAGCACAAGGAAAAAACAAGCACGCCACTGAGGCGCTCGCGCTCCTCAAGGATAAAGAACTTGCGAAACTCGCATCCGCACCGATCTGGAGAGCTGAGGCTATGGCGGCACTTGGAAGATATCAAGAAGCTGAAACCGAACTCTCAACCGTCCTCACCGATCACGCCCACTACAGTGAAATTCAACTTGCTCGGGCACGTATCCTCATCGCCCTGACCCGCACACCTGACGCACTCAACATCCTCGCGGAAGCCGCCAAATCAAAGATATCCAAAATCCGCAACGCGGCCAATTTGCTAACCACTGAAATTTACATCAATCAAACCCACTACGATCTCGCACTCAAAACACTCGAACCTATCGATGATCAAAACCCCACCGATGCCAAACTCAAGGAATACCTCACCGCTCGCCTCGCCCTCGCCGAAGGCAAAAGCATCGAAGCCATCAACCGATTTCAGTCCCTTATCACCGCACCAGACCGACTCAGTAAACGCATTTTTCACGCCTGTATTCTCGGGCTCTCCGATGCCCAAGCCGATAACCAACAAAACGATAACGCCATCGCCACACTCGAGAAATTCATCACCGATCACCCAGATGCCCCCACACTTCGGTTCGCCTTTATTCGCCTCACCCAACTGCTCCCCGACAATCTAGCCGACAACCACCCGTCCATGATCAAACTCCGCACATGGAGCGCCGAAGCCACCCTCCCACCTAACATACTCTACATCTCCGGTGACACCGCAGATGCCATTCTTCCTTACCATTCCACCACAAGTGAAAATGACGATCTGGTCACCCTCGCACTCTACCACCGCGCCCTGCTGCTCACTCGCTCGGAGAATGAAAAAAACGACCGCCTCGCCATGGCATTACTGACCCGTCTCCGCTCCCTGCACCCAGCTCATTCCCTCCCCCCCACCGAACTCTACCTCGAGCTCTCATCCGCATCTCTTCTTGAAACCGCCTACCTCCACCTCAAGCAAAATCAGCCCGATCAAGCCACCTTCACTCTTTCCGTTATGGAAAAAGTGGCTTTTTCCCCCCGTTTAAAAAATCATGCCAACTTTTTACGGGGCATCCTCCTCGCCAAAGAATCAAAACGCGAAGCCTCTCTGGCCGCCTTTAACAACGCCCGAGCATCAACTTCCGAAGACGTCGCCACCGCCGCCAGTATCAACACCGGCATCATGGCCCTCAAGGCCACCAACATGACTGCCTTCGATCAGGTCATCCAATCCACGCAAGACAACAAAATCCGAACATCCCTTCTTTTAGAGCGCGCTCTCTGGAAATGCAGCCAACTCAACCCCGACGGCAGGTCCGATCTCGAATCATTTATCATCAATCACCCAACGCACCCACGAAAAAATGAGGCCCGGATGGCTCTCGCATCGGCATGTGTCCATATCTCACCCGCTGATATCACCCTCGCCAAAGCCCAACTCGAAATCACCTCCCCCCAACTCCCCGACCCCGTCAACCAACTCGCCATCACACGAATCCTCATCCGCGCCGAAGAACTTAGTCAAAATTGGGCGGCTGCCGCCATGGCCGCTGAAAAATTTATCCTCACCTTTAATGAACATCCCAGCATTCCCCCCATCATGCTCAAACAAGGGCAGGCATACTATCACAATGAAGACTACAACAAGGCGCGGCGCATCTTTCAGGACATCACGGCCAAATACCCAAAGAGCCCATCATCACCCTACGCCAGCTTCTATGCCGCCATGTCAGCCCGACTAGGTGGAACGATTCAGGCGCGCGAGGAATGCATCGGGCTTTTTCAAACGATCATTGACAGCCAACACGCGCTGTCATCAGAAGCTCGTATCCAACAAAGCCGAGTCCTCATTGACCTTCGTCAATACGCCGAAGCCGAAGCCTGCCTCAAGCCGCTGCTCGAATCAAAAAAAACGCCCGCCTTCATGTATCGCGGTGCCGGCGTCCTCATGGCCGACTGCCTCCACCGTCAGGGAGCAGCAGAACCTCAAAAATACAAACAAGCCATCGGCATCTATGACGATCTGCTGAAAGAAAAAAACCTGCCCCTCGCATGGCAAAACCGTCTCCACTTCCTCCGTGGCCAAACCTATGAAAGCATGCAAATTCGCAGCCATGCGTTTGACTCCTACTACGATGTCGTCATACGGGGTAACGTCCCCGCCGAAGGCAAACCGCACAAGGAAGAATGGCTCTGGTTCTACCGCTGCGGATTCAAGGCCCTCTCCATGCTGGAAAACGACAAACACTGGGAAGCCGCCGTCCATCTCGCTCGCCGCATTGCCTCATTCAAAGGGCCTCGCGCAGAAGAAGCCGGTGACCGTGCCAAAAGCCTCGCCAAAAAACACATGATCTGGGAAAACTAAAACCCAGCAACAATCACCCCCACCCGTCGGGCAATCTAAGACTCGGATCTGCACGACCAGAAACATTCAACTCACCGAAAAACCGACACCACTATGCACACCGCCGTCTATGCAGGATCCTTCGACCCCCTAACCAATGGCCACCTCTGGATGATCGAAAAAGGACTTGAGCTCTTTGACCGTCTCTACGTAGCGATCGGCAGTAACCCATCAAAATCCTACACCTTCAACGTGAAGGACCGACTCAGCCAACTTCACGACTCCATCCCGTCCTGTGAACGCCTCACCATCGCCGAGTTTAAAAACCGCTACCTCGTCAATTACGCCCGCAGTGTCGATGCCCAATACATCCTACGCGGCATCCGCTCCAGCAACGACTATGAATACGAACGCGTCATGCGCCACATCAATGGCGACATGTCCCCAGCCATCACCACCACGTTTCTGATGCCCCCGCGTGACATCGCTGAGCTATCCTCCAGCATGGTCAAAAGCCTCATCGGCCCAGAAGGATGGGAAGATTCCGTCCAACGCTATGTCCCGCCCGCTGTGTTCACCGCACTCCAAGAGATGGACCACGAATAGGCACAGCCCCCCATCATCCTGCGCTCCTATGATTTCCGTCCTCGACCTCTTTACCATAGGCATTGGTCCGTCCAGCTCACATACCGTTGGCCCGATGCGCGCTGCTTACGCGTTCACCCGACAACTGGCGGCAGACGACAACGCCCAACAGGTCAAGTCCCTCCAATGCGACCTCTACGGATCGCTCGCCGCCACGGGCAAGGGACACAATACCGACACCGCTATCATTCTTGGTCTGATGGGGAACCAACCCGAAACCATCAACACCGACGACATCGAGAATTTGTTAGCCACTGTCCGCACAGAAAACTCCCTCCCCTGGAGCGCCACCAAATGCGTCGATTTCGACGAACACAAACACCTCACATTCAACCGACTCACCCCGCTCCCACATCACCCCAACGGCATGCATTTCACGGCCACGAACGCCGAAGGAAAGGTCATCTCAGAGGATATCTACTACTCACTCGGTGGTGGATTCATCGCTACCGAAGCGGAAATGAAAAACCCTCATTTCGGAACACAAACACCCCCAGTCTATCCATTTGAATCTGCGGATGATCTCACCCATCTTTGTGATCAACACGGACTTTCCATCCCGGACATCATCATCGCCAACGAAAACACCCTCCGCCCCGAAAAAGAAACTCGCGCCGCTCTCGACTCCATTTGGGAAACGATGCAGCAGTGTGTCCACAATGGCTGCCACCAACAAGGGGCTCTCCCTGGCAGACTTCAAGTCAAACGCCGAGCCTCCACGATCTTCCAAAACCTATCAACCCACCCCGAAGCATCCCTAGCTGACCCGCTCACCATCCTTGACTGGGTCAACCTCTACGCCCTCGCCGTGAATGAAGAAAATGCCGCCGGTGGCCGGATCGTCACAGCTCCTACCAATGGCGCCGCCGGCATCATCCCCGCCGTCCTCCACTACGCCACCCGGTTTAGACACAGCCCACATTCCACCCCACACAACCCAAACAATGCCGTGCACCGCTTCCTGCTCACCGCCGGTGCCATTGCTACACTCTATAAAAAAAATGCTTCCATCTCGGGTGCTGACGTCGGCTGCCAAGGCGAGGTCGGTGTCGCCTGTTCCATGGCCGCTGGAGCCCTGGTTGACTACCTCGGGGGCGACCACCATCAGGTTGAAAATGCGGCCGAAATCGGGATGGAACACAACCTCGGTCTGACCTGTGACCCGATCGGCGGCCTCGTCCAGATCCCATGCATCGAACGCAATGCGATGGCCGCGGTCAAAGCCATCAACGCCGCCCGCATCACCATGTCAGGAGATGGCACTCACTTCGTCTCACTCGATAAAGTCATCCAAACCATGCGGGAAACTGGCAAAGATATGCAGGAAAAATACAAAGAAACGTCTCGCGGAGGACTTGCCGTCAACGTCGTTGAGTGCTAAAAATACCAGACGACCCCGACAAATCCCCCATCCGCTTAAGACCCAACCAAGCCCCTCACCTTACGGCATACCGACTCCAATACTCATGTCCGCACTTACCCTTCACCCCATCGACGAAATCCTCGTCGATATCGCCGCTGGCAAAATGGTCATCGTCGTCGACGACCCAGGACGCGAAAATGAGGCTGACCTCATTGCTGCGGCCTCCATGGTCACCCCAGAGATGATTGCCTTCATGGCCAACTATGGCCGGGGCCTTATCTGTGCCCCCATCAGCGCACAACGTGCCGATGAGCTCAGCCTCTCGCCGATGACTCGCCGCAATACCGAGTCACACCACACGGCCTTCACAGTTTCCGTTGATGCCGCCGAGGAGATCACCACAGGGATCTCCGCGGCAGACCGAGCCCGCACCATCCACCTGCTCGCCAACGCCGAGACCGGTTCGGCCGACTTTGTGCAACCCGGTCATATCTTCCCACTCCAAGCCGTCCCCGGAGGTGTCCTCCGCCGCTCCGGCCACACCGAAGCCGCCATCGACCTCGCCCGTCTCTCGGGGCTTCCCGAGGCTGGCGTGATTTGCGAAATCATGAACGATGACGGCACCATGGCCCGAGCCGGTGAACTCGGTGAGTTCCAACAACAGCACCAACTCAAAGCCTGCAGCATCGCCCAACTCATCGAGTTTCGACGCAAGTCTGAAAAACTCGTCCGACGGGGTGAAACCATCGACATGCCCACCGACTATGGCGCATTCGACTGCCATCTTTATTATGTCGAGAACGCTGCCGCTGACAGCGACGCCCACCACCTCGCCTTCACTCACGGCAAGATCGATGCCGACATACCAACCCTCGTGCGTGTCCACTCGGAATGCCTGACAGGCGACGTTTTTCACTCGCAGCGCTGTGACTGTGGTGGTCAGCTCGATGCCGCCATGAAACAGATCGCCGAGGAAGATGGGGTCTTACTCTACCTGCGCCAAGAAGGACGAGGTATTGGACTGCCCGCAAAAATCCACGCCTACAAACTTCAAGAAGAAGGCTTCGATACCATCGAAGCTAACGAAAAACTTGGATACGGGTCAGACCTGCGCGACTACGGCGTGGGTGCCCAGATCCTTTATGACCTCGGAGTGCGTAAAATCCGCCTACTGACCAATAACCCGAAAAAAGTCATCGGCTTAGAAGGCTATAAACTCGAAATCACCGAACAAATCCCGCTCAGCCTACCTGCGAACCCGCACAACAAAAAGTATCTGCAAACAAAAAAGGATCGTATGGGACACACCCTCTAAGGACTCTTGCGGTCAAATCAGCGCAGCCAGAGCGACCTCCCTGCCACAGCTTATTCACAGAATACGCAATGATGCCAAATATCCTCCTTGCAAGCGCAACGAGAGCGTTTATGAATCCATCCAACATGAGCGCAAACAACCACCTCGACCAACTCAAGCAGTTCACCACCGTCGTCGCCGACACCGGCGATTTCGCCTCCATGGAGGAATACAAACCCCAAGACGCAACCACCAATCCATCCCTCATTCTCCAAGCCGCCGCCAAGCCGGAATATAAACCGCTTGTCGAACAAGCAATCCGTGAGCACGCAGAATCTAAGCTCTCAGGCGACGCCCTGATCGACAGCATCATCGATCGAATCCTTATCCTCTTTGGCGTCGAGATCCTCAAAATCGTGCCCGGCCGCGTTTCCACCGAGGTGGATGCCCGTCTCTCCTTTGATACCGAGGCCACCGTCAGCAAAGCCCTTCACCTGATCAATCTCTACGAAAAAGAAGGTATCAGCCGCGACCGCATCCTGATCAAGATTGCATCCACATGGGAAGGTATCCGTGCTGCCGAGCAACTCGAAAAAGAAGGAATCCACTGCAACCTCACCCTGCTCTTCTCATTCGCCCAAGCCGTGGCATGCGCTGAGGCTGGCGTGCAACTGATCTCGCCCTTTGTCGGACGCATCTACGACTGGTTTAAAAAAGATAGCGGCATCGACTACCAAGGTGCCGAAGACCCCGGCGTGCTGTCGGTCCAAAAAATCTACAACTACTACAAAAAATTTGGATACAACACGGAGGTCATGGGCGCATCCTTCCGCAACACCGGCCAGATCACCCACCTGACCGGCTGTGACCTGCTTACTATCAGCCCCGGTCTGCTGGAAGAACTCCAGAACACCGAGGGAGAACTCGACTGCAAGCTCACCCCAGAAGCTGCCAATGCATCCGATCTCGAAAAAATCTCCCTCGATGAAAAGTCCTTCCGCTTCCTCTTTAACGAGGATGCCATGGCCACGGAAAAAACCGCAGAAGGCATCCGCAACTTCTCGGCCGACATCGACAAACTTGAGAAACTCATTGCCGAGATGATTTGAAAATCACCAATAAAATCGGCTAACATCGATTTACAGAAAAAAAACCACACAAAAACGGCCTGTTTTACCACAAACAGGCCGTTTTTAGTTTTACAAAACCCCCATTTCAGCCTATTAAGCAGTCGAAACAGCAATTTTCACATGAGCACACAGAAATTCGATGGAGCGCAGGCTCTGATAAAAACTCTCGGCGACCTCGGGGTCGAATACATTTTCGGCTACTCCGGAGGTGCCGCCATCCCCATTTTTGACGCCCTCGTTACGGTCAAAACCAACATGAAGTTCGTTCTCGCCCGTCACGAACAAGGCTGCTGCCATATGGCCGACGGATATGCCCGCGCCACGGGTAAACCTGCTGTTGTCCTTGTCACCTCGGGGCCCGGTGCAGGAAACACGATCACCGGTATCATGACCGCACAGATGGACTCGGTCCCGATGATTATTCTTTGCGGCCAGCAGGTCACCTGGATGCTCGGCAAGGATGCCTTCCAAGAAGCCGACACATTCGGCATCACCATGCCCGTGGTGAAACACAACTACCTCGTCAAGGAAATCAATGACATTCCGCGCATTGCGCGCGAAGCCTACCATATTGCAACCACCGGCCGACCTGGCCCCGTGCTCATCGACCTACCTAAAAATATCACTCAGGGAGATTTCAGTGGCGACATGGACCCCGAGTTTGACTTGCCAGGCTACCAACCTCAAACGGCTTATACGGTCGACTCCACCACCATCGATGAAGCACTGCAACTCATCCACAAGGCCCAGCGCCCACTGATCCTCGCTGGGCATGGAGCGATGATTTCCGGTGCCGACGCCGAGCTCAAAGAGCTTGCGGAAACCCTGCGCTGCCCGGTCACATCCACCCTCCTCGGCAAAGGTGTCTTCCCCGAAGAACACGACCTCTCACTGGGGATGCTCGGAATGCACGGAACCGCCTACGCCAATAAAGCCGTCTGCGGCTGTGACCTCCTCATTAACATCGGCTCGCGCTTTGACGACCGCATCATCGGACAGGCCGAAAATTTCTGTAAGGATGCCCAGATTATTCACATCGACATTGACCCCTCTGAGATGAGCAAGATGATCCGTCCGGACATTGAAATCGTCGGTGATGCCAAGGTGATCCTCCTTGAGATTAACAAACGTATTTCCGGTCTTGATACCGATCCTTGGCTCGCAGAAATCGATGCATGGAAAAAGAAATACCCACTCGCCTACCGCAAACAAGGCGGCCTCCGTATGCAGCAAGTCATCGACGAACTCTATCAAATCGCTGGGGGGGATGCAATCGTCGCGACCGATGTCGGCCAGCACCAAATGTGGGCTGCTCAGTTTTACAAAACCAATGCCTCATGGAAATGGCTCTCGTCAGGAGGAGCTGGCACCATGGGCTTTGGCTTCCCAGCCGCCATCGGTGCTGCCTTTGCCCACCCAGAGGAAACCGTCATCTCGATCAGTGGTGACGGCGGCTTCCAAATGACCCTGTTCGAGCTCGCCACAGCTGCGTTGCACAAGCTTCCAGTTAAAATTGTGGTCCTCAACAACCACTACCTTGGCATGGTTCGCCAATGGCAGGAACTCTTCTACGAAGACAGAAAGTCCGGTGTCGATCTTGAAGGCAACCCTGACTTCTGCAAACTCGCAGCAGCCTACGGCATCCCATCCTTCAACATCAAACGCCCCGTTGATGTCCGCCGCACCCTAGAAAAAGCCTTCGAAATCAAAGACGGACCCGTATTGATCCACGCTGAGTGTGTTAAAACCGATAACGTCTTCCCCATGATTCCCGCAGGTGCCGCCCTCGAAGGGATGCTCACCGAACCCCCGAAACACAAGATGGAGAAACCCACCGGCTCAACCTAGCCGACTGACTCACTCATTCTTTATTTTTCCCTTCCTCATTCCCAATCCTCGTTTTCCCATGACCATCGTAACTACAGACACACCACCAGAAACTCCGGCTCAAACAAGCCCCGTGCATACACTCTCTGTTTTTGTCAATAACAAGGCCGGCGTCCTCATGCGTATCTGCCAGATCTTCGCACGTCGCGGGTATAACATCGACTCCCTCGTTGTCTCACAAGGCCGTGATAAGTTTTTCTCACGCATGACCATCGGGATCAGTGGCGATCCTGAAGGGCTGGAGCAAATCATCCTCCAAGTCACCAAACTCGTTGATGTCATTCACTGCCTCGAACACACCAAGTCGGACTCCGTGGTCAAGGAACTCCTTCTGGTTAAATTCCTCGCCTCCAAAGCGGAACGCACCGAGGCGCTGCAGATCATCGACCACTACGGTGGCAAGACCGTCGACCTCACGCCGGAATCCATGATCGCCATGATCCATGGTGCCAGCTCCAAGATCGATGCCGCACTCACCATGTTCTCACAATTTGAAATCATCGAGACCGTCCGCACAGGTAAGGTCGTCATGGCCCGTGGCGAGAAGGCCACGTAGTATCAAAAGGCATTTCAATGAAAGGGACTGAGAGCCCCGATCATTCAGTTCCTACGCGGCATCAACATCATCGCGTAGGTTCTTGATGATAAACTGCTGGCGCTTCGGCGTGTTTTTACCCATGTAAAAGGCGAGCATCTCCTTGATCCCCTTACCCTCCTCCATCCGCACCGGATCGAGGCGCATATCGGGACCAATCATGAATTTAAACTCGTCGGGCGAAATTTCCCCCAAACCCTTAAAGCGAGTGATCTCGGCCGCTTTCCCCAGCTCACTCAGGGCGGCCACGCGTTCATCTTCGTCATAACAATAACGGGTAACCTTCTTGTTACGCACGCGGTATAAAGGTGTCTGCAGGATGTAGAGATGCCCGTCCCTGACCAGCTCAGGAAAGAACTGTAAAAAAAAGGTCAACAGGAGAAGGCGGATGTGCATGCCATCGACATCGGCATCGGTGGCGATAACCACTTTGTTGTATCGGAGCGTTTCCAAGCTTTCCTCAATATCAAGCGCGTGCTGGAGCAGGTTAAACTCCTCGTTTTCATAAACGACATTACGTTTCATCCCAAATGAGTTCAAAGGTTTCCCCCTGAGTGAAAACACGGCCTGAGTTTCGACATCGCGGCTCTTGGTTATCGAGCCACTGGCGCTATCGCCCTCAGTAATAAACACGGTGGATTCCTTAGCCCGTTTGTGTTTGCTGGAGAAGTGCGCACGGCAATCACGCAGTTTTTTGTTATGCACCTTCGCCTTGCGGGCGCGCTCACGGGCGATCTTTTTGACACCGGAAAGCTCCTTACGCTCGCGCTCGGCGGATAAAATACGCTTCTGCAATGCCTCGGCCGCCTGCGGGTTTTTATGCAGGTAGTTATCGAGGTGCTCTTTGAGGAAATTAGAAATAAACGTCTGAATCGTCTCGCCCTCGGGTGACACCGTCATACTCCCCAGCTTGGTTTTCGTCTGACTCTCAAAGACAGGCTCTTCGATCCTCACCAAAACCGCAGCCTCAAGTCCATTCCGGATGTCCGCTGGGTTGTATTGTTTTTTGTAAAAGCTTCGGATCACTTGCACGATCGCACCGCGAAATGCCGCCAGATGGGTGCCGCCTTGGGTGGTATGCTGACCATTCACAAAGGAGTAATACTCTTCGCTCCCATCCGGAGTGTGGGTAAAGGCAATCTCAATATCCTTACCGCGCAGATGAATCGGACCATAGATCGCCTCACCTTCCATCTCCTCCTTCAACAGATCAAGCAATCCATCCTTCGACTTGAATTTCTTCCCATTAAAAACAATCGCCAACCCCGGATTCAGATAGGAGTAATAACGGCACATCTTTTCGACGTACCCCGCACGATAACGCGTCTTCGGCGGGAAGATCGTGCGATCAACATCGTAGGCGAGGCGTGTCCCGTTCGCCTCGGAGGCCTTACGCGTTTTCTTCATTTCCTCGACCACCTCACCCTTGCTAAACTCAATCGCCTTGGTCTGGCCTTCACGCCATGCCTGAATTTCGAAAAAACCTGAGAGGGCATTGACGGCTTTGATTCCAACACCATTCAGACCGACGGACTTTTTAAATGCCTCGCTGTCGTATTTAGCTCCAGTATTGATCTTAGCGGCGCAGTCCATCAACTTTCCAAGCGGGATACCACGCCCGTAATCGCGCACTTCCACCCGACTCTCGTCATCGATATCAACCGTCACCTCGTTGCCGTATCCCATCACATACTCGTCAATCGAGTTGTCCATCGCCTCTTTAAGCAGGATGTAGATCCCATCATCCGAGCTCCCACCGTCGCCGAGCTTGCCAATATACATGCCTGGACGCATGCGGATGTGTTCTTTCCAATCAAGACTCTTAATATCTGCTTCGGTGTATTCTGCTGCCATAGGAAAATGGGGTAATGAGGGGGATGGGTGGGGGTGATGAAGTCATCGCGTTTTGCCTCGATTTGCCGAGGTTTTCTGGGGGCACGATCAGCCACCCAGTGGGTCAAAAACATCCGATCACTTAGTTAAGATGTCTTAATTGCCCAGCGATTGCAACCGCGATTTTCGAGACATTCTCTAATTCCTTGTCGGTGGATGGCCTCGTTTCTGGCCCACCTCATCAGCTACAACGACGCCAACTTTTCCCAAAACATTGCGGTTTGTCGTGAGTCAGGTCGTATTTCGACAACGGTAGTTTTCTCTCCAGGTTCAAAATCGAACGCCTCAATCCCATCGACACGAAAATAGTCCATCCCCCACATCGCCGCCCAGTCTGAAAACCGGTGCCCGTGTGGATGCGTGATTAAATCAACAGCCTCATCATCGAGCTCCTGAACCTGGGGCAATCGACCAAAGATCTGCCCTCCCCCATTATTAATAACCACCAGCATCCGGCCTCGGCATTGTACCTGATCAAGTAATGCGGGCGCCGACAAATCATACATCGTTGTGAGGTCGCCAAAGACGCCCCATGCGTCTTCCTCATCAGCCGTGGCTCCGAGCCAAGATGAAATCTGACCATCGATCCCATTCGCTCCACGGTTCGCCCTGACCCGCTCATATGGCGCGTCCCTCTGTGCAAAATCGTTCCATTCACGAATCGGCAGACTGTTTCCAAGATAAAGACTCTGACCCATGGTCGCCATCACCGAGAGCATCCGCATCATACCCGGCTCACTTTCAGGAAAGGATTCTAGCAGCTCGTTGAATCGCCCCCTTTTGCGTTTTGAGACTTGAAGATAATCCATCGTGTCACCGACCTTTTCAACCTCACCCATGGCTCGGATACAGCGGGAAACATCACCAAAAACCACCGTATTTTCACGCGCCAGCCCCGCATACCCCGTCCGACTGATCGATACCACCTTCACCGCAGGCAATGCCTCCAAGTCCCGCCAAAATCGTCCCACAGGAACCTCTCCGATCCGGAGGATGTTGGCGGGCGGATTTCCTTTAAGAATCCGGTCACCATCGACAAGCGCAAGATGTCCCAGCGACTCACGCAGGCCACTGGTGCTATCAGCGAGAACAGGCGCGCCAAGATCACGGAGGAAATGCAAAACCTCCTCCCTGTCATCGGGTTCAAGACCACCGAGCATCACCACCAACCCACGCCATGCCTCCTTGATCAAACTCAATGCGGGAAGCATATCAATGTTGGTGCGCGTGTCGCTGAGTTCACCTAATCTCATTTTAGCCATTCTCAGGTTTGCGCCTGAGCCGCACTCGTCCTCCTCAAGGCAAATATTCATCTGCCAGGGTGTCAAACCACTCCAACCATCAAACAAGGTGAGGTCATCCTGCCATTCAATATCCTCAACACCTTCGACGTATGTGCCAAACAGACCCACTTGGTCAATCGCTTGAGGAGAGCCCGTGCCACGAAACCTTTTCGGTCGATCCGCCGAGATCACAAGCAAAGGCCGATTCTGGTAATGCGCCTCAATCACGGCGGGGAGAAGCTCGGCCACGGCCGTTCCCGAGGTCGTAATCACGGCACAGGGGACACCACTTTGCATCGTTCTCCCGAGTGCAAAAAAACCGGCGGCCCGTTCTTCAAAATGCGAAAACACACGGATTTCGCCCGCCTCTTCATTTTCTGCGTAATCGGCCAATGCCACGACCAAGCCGAGATTTCTCGCACCGGCACACACCACATACTCCTGGATTCCTGCAGCTATGCAGGCACCCACCAGATCGCTTACCCATCCTTTACTTGACACGCGCAAGGGTTACAGAGGCAAGCTGCGGGTGGCAAGGAGCAAGTGACACCCTCACTTCCCAATCGTCAGCTCAAAACACGCCCCTTTCTTGCGGGCAACTATTTGAAGATCCCCGCCGAGCGCACGCGCAAGCCTGCGGCATAAGGCTAAGCCGAGACCGACACCCGGCTTGCTGTGCGCGGCCTCTTGGGCGGATTTATGAAACGCACGGAATAGCTTCCTTTGTTCAGACCGTGCAATCCCCGGCCCGTCATCACAGACTTGAAACACAACCCGATGAACCGATTTGGGATGCGCCAGAGCTCGAAGCTCAATGACTTTTCCATTCCCCTCCCCACTCGCATACTTGCTGGCATTATCCACGAGGTTAAAAATAATCTGCTCGACCGCCGTCGTATCCACCCTGATCTCAAGTTCAGCCACGTCGGGCGTCACATCGCAGTGGAGCTCCATCCCTGCTTCCTCCGCACGAGCCCGAAGTCGCTCACACATGCGGTCGACCAATGCCCCTACTGTCACCGTCTCCACCCGTGCCCGCGCACTCCCTCGCTCGATCCTCGAGTAGGCGAGCACGTTTTCGACCAGATGAGTCAGCCGAGCCGACTCCTTACGCAGCGTGCGCAGGTAGACTTTCTGTTTCGCTTCGTCCTGCACCATCCCCTCGGCCAACATATCTGAGTAAAGACTGAATGTGGTGAGGGGCGTCCTCAGCTCGTGGGTGACCGAGGAAACAAACGAGGCTCTTCTTTCACTCAACTTCACCACACCTCGCATTAAAACCACAGCGGCTAGGGCTGCCAGCAGCGCACTGATCCACGCCACAGCCAATGTCTTCCGCATCGGTGTCCATCCGACAGATTCAACCCCCGCAACCTCACCAGGAAGTAATCGCCAAGGCAGCGCCGCCATCACCATCGGGTCACCTGCGTCAGGCTCAGGCATATTTCCCAACAAAACATCCAACCCGTAACGAACGGGCTCCAGCTGAGCCTCCGGCAAAAGATCTGCGATATCCTCGATCAACGATACGCTGATTGCGGCAGCATCCAGCCAAACCCCCTGAACACGGCGGTTCACACCATCACTGACCTCGCGAACTAATATTAAATCATCTCCCAGCCAAACAGGGGTCAACGATGATAAATGAAGCCCCTCCAGCATATCGTCACGCTGGGTCACTCCCTGCACCTCATCCAACTGTGAAAGCCCAACCTTGGGGGCTGCGCCGCCCACCTGAGACGATAGCGACTTGGCACTATCGAGCGACTCTGCATCAGCTTGAATCTCATCCCCCTTTTTCAGACCTTGGGCGTCCCACCCCTGATCAGCATCCCTTTTGCTTTGAGGATGATGAACACTCGGCGACTTCGGCGGGTTCAGATTGCGCTCTAATTGACGATATGAGCTCTGCCGTTTTTTACCCGATGATTTGCTGACAATTTCCTTCCTCTTGAGTTTTTCGGCTGCATTGTAATTAGCCTGATATCCTAGAGTGTTACGAACATCCTTATTTTTAGTGGTCTGTCGCTGTAGCTTCGCCTCAGCCACCTTGTTTTCCCATTTCTGAACGTCATCTGTTTTTTCAAGTTTCGGATCTCCCCCCGCCTGAGAGGCCACCGCAGAGATCACACTCATATTATTATCGGCCAGCGGGGAGGAAGGCTTTTCATTGGCTGTGAATGATTGAGATAACTCCTCGCTGTCTAATAAACTTTGCAGATCCTGCCAATCCCCCCCTTTTTTCTTGGATAACTGCGCTCCCTGACGCACCTGATCGGTGCGACTCCCCCAGACTCTTCCAGGTGCGACTTCCCCCCAGGCATTGACCTGCGGAGTGCTCAGCACACCATGATTCACCTCAAAGTGAAGCTTCACATTCTCGGGCACATCCAGATTCAGAGGTGTCGGCTGCATCGCCCTACGCAAATCGACACCCCGAAAATGCCACGCCGGGCGGTTATTTTCTTCTGCCAAAATCCCAGATGCCGCCGTATCCATACGCCACAATGCTAACCGAATCCGCTCCTGCAACTCCGCCTTAGCCTCCGCACGCGCTCGATCTTTTTCCAAACCCAGTGTGTGCTGCGTAATCATCGCCATCGCGCCAAACACCAGTAGGGCGATTAGTAACGAAAAACTCCATATGATCCATGGTCTGTTCATTCTTTTAAATGGTTGGTCCGATGATGGTAAAATAAAAAGTGGGGCATAAAAAAGCTATCCCACCATATACCCCTTCCCCCTGACAGTGACCACCACCTCCTGTCCGTGGTCACCCAGTTTTTCCCGCAAATGTGCCACGTGCATATCGATCGTTCGTGTCTCAATATTTTTCGGGTCAATTCTCCACACCTGCTGCAAGAGCTCCTCACGAGCCACCGCCCGTCCTTTGTTGGAGATCAAATACCTCAGTAAATCCGATTCCCTCTCAGAGAGCTCCTTGCGATCACCGTCATCGCAACAGACTTCCCGCCGTGAAAAATCCACCCGCCCTCCGTTGTAATCAAAAGCGTTCTGCCCGACCTCCCGCTCGCTGCTCCTGCGCAGCACCGCATCCACCCGCGCCAACATTTCACGCACACTGAAGGGTTTCACCACATAGTCATCCGCTCCCATGGTCAACCCCTTGACCCGATCTGCCTCTTCACCCCGCGCCGATAAAATAATCACCGGCTGCCCAGGTCGTTCTTTCCGCAGTGCTTCCAGCACTTCAAATCCACTGAAATGCGGCAACACCAAATCAAGCAACAATAGCTGGTAAGAAGCTTTCAGCGCATACTCCATCCCCTGCCGACCATCCGCAGCGGAGATCACCTCATACCCTGAAAAGCTCAAGGCATCCACAACTCCCTGACGCACCGCGGCATCATCCTCAACAACCAAAATAACGGGTTTTTCTTTCATCATCAATTCGCAACCAAATTACCACTCCCCTCCCACCTTGTCTGTAAACATTGTGTAAACTTCCCGATTTCTCCATTTTGGTGGTTGGCGTTGGCGTCTGGATGTTTCATAACCAGTCATGTCCCCGATTTCCCAGCTTCTCAGCGACAACATCCGCGACGTGCCCGATTTCCCCCAACCCGGCATTCTGTTCAAGGACATCTCGCATATCCTTTCCGACCCCGCCCTGCTGCGTCACTCCATCAACGAACTCACCGCTACCTCTGGCGGGGAAAAAATTGACAAAGTCGTCGGTATCGATGCCCGCGGGTTCATTTTCGCCGCCCCCGTGGCTCTCAATCTCGACGCCGGCTTCGTCCCCGTCCGCAAACAGGGGAAACTTCCATGGCAAACCCACAGCATGGCCTACTCACTCGAATATGGCGAAAATGTCGTCGAGATCCACAAGGACGCCATCCTCCCTGGCGAACGCGTCTTACTCGTCGATGACTTGCTTGCCACCGGCGGCACCGCAGCGGCAGCCATCAAGCTCATCAACCAACTCGACGCCCAGCTCGTCGCGGCCTCATTCCTCATCGAACTGACCGGCCTCAACGGTCGTGACCTGCTTGGCAGCACGCCAGTGAATGCCATCATCCAGTATGAGTGAAAGCCCATCCTGACAAAGTCCACCCAACCCAAGCAAAACGCTGCAACCATTAATGGTTGCAGCGTTTTGTTGATTGAGGACTAAAAAGGATGGTGCGCAATACAAGATTTGAACTTGTGACCTCTGCCATGTCAAGGCATTGCTCTACCACTGAGCTAATCGCGCATATTGTGTCTAGGGTGCCCCCTGAGACGGGCGAAAACTAATCAGGCGGACCGATTGACGCAAGGTTTTTTTTACCCGATTTCGTGATAATCGCACTCTGGCGGCGCAACCACTTCTTGCGCTTTCGATTCCCTACTTCCTCACCGGGATCCCCTGCTGGGCAAAAAGTTCCTTCGCTTCATGCACCGTGTGCTCACCAAAGTGAAAAATACTAGCCGCCAGCACGGCATCGGCTTTTCCATCCTTGAGCACATCCACCATGTGTTGAAGGTTACCAGCACCACCCGAGGCAATGACGGGAATCCCCACCGCCTCGCTGATGGCGCGGGTCAGTTCAATATCATATCCCGCTTTGGTGCCATCGGCATCCATGCTGGTGAGCAAAATCTCCCCAGCTCCACGCCGGTCAACTTCCTTAGCCCACTCTACGGCATCAAGCCCGACAGGCGTGCGCCCGCCATGGGTGTAAACGCCCCACTTCCCTGGGGCCTCACGCTTAGCGTCAATGGCCACCACAATACATTGGTTTCCAAATGCCGTGGCACCCTCATTGATCAGCTCAGGCCGATTCACCGCTGCCGTGTTGATCCCCACTTTATCGGCACCTGCCAATAACATCTCACGCATGTCTTCCACCGTGCGGATCCCCCCGCCCACCGTGAGCGGAATAAAACATTTTTCGGCCGTGCGGCGCACGACATCGACCATGGTATTGCGCCCGTCCGACGATGCGGTGATATCGAGAAAGACAATCTCATCCGCTTCCTGCGCGTTATAGGCGACGGCACACTCGACAGGGTCCCCCGCATCGCGGAGGTCAACAAAGTTGGTTCCCTTGACCACACGACCGTCGGTAACGTCGAGACAGGGAATAATTCTTTTAGCTAACATGATAGATATAAATCGGTGTATCGGGGCGTTATTTCATCCCCCAGGCGCCGTAATGGCTTTTTTGTGCGTGCTGTTCAAGCGCGCGTAGTCGTTTTTTGTGTCGCGTCGCCGAGGTGTTATCCGGGAGCGTCGCGGGCTTGGTATAGATGCGGGCAAGCCCATGGGCAACCAGCAACTCATGAAGATACCGTGACTCACCCTGCCAAGGCACAATAATAAAGGCATATTGGCGGCGCGCATCGTAGACATTTTCCCACCTTGTCACCACCCGAAAACCTCCTGCCTTGAGTAACTTTTTAACAAATCTTTTCGCTTCTACGCCCACCTGTGTCGTCTCCTCTCGGGTCAGTCCACCCAGAGCCACGCCTTGCTGCGCAATCCTCTTAAAATTGTTCTCACCCGACCGGTAAGTTTTTGCAGCACTTTCTGGGGTATCCACATAATAGAGTCTAAACTCCTTGTGCCCCTTCTTGGTGATAACATGGAAACTATCACCATCGTTGCCCCGGTGATCCATCAAGCGGCAACCATGAAGAACCTCCAGTTTGCTTGAACTGAGGTTCACGGGGACGAGTCGACGGGTCACCTCACGCAATTCCGATGCACTGTCAGGAAACAGCATTCCCTCGGCTCCCCGCCCCACTTTTTTTCCCGCTTCACCTTTGACGTTTTCCTCACGATTCCCCGCGCCATTCTCATCATCACGCGATTCATCGTATTGCATCCAGATCACCGCTAGGATAATCACAACCGTCACTACCTTACTTAATATCTTTTTTTTCTTTGTTGTCATCTTTACGTTGTCCTCTTTTTTCAGATTCCTTTAAACCCTTTGTAGGGAGCATAGGTACCCGTGGGCACCGGATGCTTACGCCAGTCTTTTTTGAGCCTGCGGTGGGCGCGAATAAACTGAGTCGGATCGGCCCAGTTCTGCAAGGTCCTCGACACGCTTTCTCGCTGCATTCCCGTCTTCAAATTATGGCGCATTTCAAAATGGAGGTGAGCTGGATACATGCCACGGTTACTTCCCATCGTGCCGATTTTTTGCCCACGTTTTACGAATTCGCCATTTTTTACAAGGATGCTACGCAGGTGCCCGTATTGGGAATCGATGAACTTCACCTTTCCCGACTTGGGATCACGATAGGCGTGACGGATCAGAACGCAACGCCCCCAACCACCGCGAACGTCGTAGGCAAACATCACCACCCCATCCGCACAAGTTAAAATCGCATCGCCCAAGTCACTATCTCCGCCACCCACACCATTCCAGTCCTCCCCAAAATGAATCGGTGAGCGCAGTCGCATTCCCCGTGCTTTGTAATACCCTTTGCCATCCGGAGCTCCGACAGGAAAATCAAAGCCATCGGCCAACGGCATACGCACAGTCGCCCCCCCTACGTTGATAAGGAAAATCCATAGCATCAGGTAAAACAAACAGCGCATATCCTCAAAACTCTGTCACAGCTACGGATTAGGTGGTGAACGAAAAATACAAAATCCCTGATATACCCGCAACAAAACAATACCATGAGAAAACCTCCAGCCTCCCCCGACGCACAGCGGCAAGCACCAGATAAATAGCCAGCAAACCGACGACAGCCGCCGCGGTGGCTCCCGCTAGATAGGCAGGGCTGAAACACGACAGCGTAGCCTCAGTCACCGCACTCACCCCTTCAAACCCCTTTTCTTGAAACTCTTCCGTCCGGTCCTTCACCGCCACAACCATGCCACCCGCAATGGCAGGTATCGACATAAGAAAAGAAAACTCAGCAGCCCGTGCTGGATTCACCCCAGAAAGCATCCCCGAGACAATCGTGGAGCCCGAGCGAGATATCCCAGGAAGGATCGCACAGGCCTGCCCAATTCCCATGATGATGGCAGCCTTAAACCCCACAGGCTTACCCACACCTTGGCTTTTCACCATCCGCGGGATATAGAGAACCAAGCCAGTGACAATTAACAGCGCCGATACCAGCACAGGGTAATGGTAAGCCGCCTTAAACCAATCCCCCGCTCCCTTGTAGGCGATAATGGCAGGCACGGTGGCCACAGCCAGCCAGAGAATCATCTTACGATCATCCACCATCTCTTTTTTAAACAGCGAACATGTCAGCCCCAAAAGACGTTTATGAAAGTAAACCAGCACGGAGACAAGCGTCCCCATATGAAGAACCACCTCAAAGGCAATGTCCTCGTTGGCCGCCACCCCCACTTCCCTGATCCCCAATAAAAACTGAGCGAGCACAATGTGACCTGATGACGAGATCGGCAAAAACTCGGCAAGCCCCTGCACAATGCCTACGATGATCGCTTTCCAAATTTCCATGATATTTAAGAGTCCCGTCCTGGGCTGCGTGCACGCTAAGGACACGACCCGCCACGAGCAAGCGCATTCGCGACGAACAAAAACAACCCGCCCAATTCCGGCGCGTCGCCGTGCTGAATCGTTTTTCTATTTGCATCATTCTACGATCCAGGCAATGAATACGAGTTGTGCCTACCCTCCTGTATTTCATCCTTTTACTGCCACTCACTCTGTCAGCAGGCGAGCATCTACCGCTTGCCACCACCTTCAAAGGTCAGAAAAAATTCCAACGCATAGCCAGCAAAGCCATCAAGGAACAATGGGGCCAACTCCCCATGAGCTCACGCATGGTCAAAGTCGCCAAAGAACTTGAGGGGGTGCCATATCAGTCCTACACTCTGGAAATCGACAACCATATCGAAAGCCCCTCGGTCAATTTTCAAGGCATGGACTGCTGGACATTTTTCGAGACATGCCTTGGCTTCAGTCGGATGCTGGAAAATCCAAAATCACACTACCACCCACGTGACCTCCTGCGCCAGATCGAGTGGACACGCTATCGGAACGGCCGATGCAACGGCCATTACCTCGATCGCATCCATTACCTTGCCGAGTGGTATTCCGATAATCACAAACGCGGCAACGTCCATGATCTCACACGATCCTTTCCAAACACACGTATGGACAACCAATGCCGAGAAATGAGTCAACTCTGGCAAAGCTATCGATATTTAAAACACAACCCACAACTTCGTCCACTGATGGCGAAACAGGAAGCAAGGCTCACACGCACGCCCGTTTATATGATCCCGAAACACAAGGTGGCGGGTATTGAGAAGCATCTGCGCAATGGGGACATCATCGGCATCGCCAGAGTCAATGACGGCAGCTATTGTTCACACGTCGGCATGATCATCAAGGATGCTGAGGGCCGCTCACGTTTTATGCACGCTTCGACCACCTACAAAAAAGTTGTCATCGACAGCACAATCTCCGACTATCTCAACAAATTCAAAAAACACGCGGGCATCCTCGTGGCGAGGCCACAATGATCCTCCTCCCTTTTTCTTCATCCATCCGCACCGGTCCGCAGACTTTACATCCTCACCCCACGATGCGATGAATCCCGCCATCACGAGCCTCAACCCAATATAATGACTCTCCATCCGACTATTATCTTCCTCTCTTTGCTCTTCTCTCAGGCAAGCTTTGGGGCTTTATCGCTTGAAAACCACCAAGCCAATCAACACGACCGCTTTAACAACAACCCTGCATTCATCGGCGCTGCACATGATTGGTCTGGGGTGGCTCGCTCAAGCAATGGTCGATGGGTGACGATGATTTCATCCACCTACTTCATCACCGCAAACCATGCCGCGCCAGCAGTCGGTAACTCGGTCATCTTCCATGAAGACAACAACGCCGCTGGAACCACGGTCACCCGCACAGTGAGCGAACGGACTCGGGTCGGGGGCACCGACCTCGTCATCGGCAGACTCAATTCCGCCCCAGGTGCAACGATCGCTATTTATGGACTCGCATCCAACACCACCAATCAAGCGAATTTCGCCAGCTCAGCATACTCAGATCGCACGGCATTCATCGTGGGAAAAGCGAGCTCAGGCAGCCTGACGACAGAATTCCGCGTCGGCCGCAACGTCTTGGATGGGTTTTACAATGACGCCGAAGTGCCTGGCACCCAAACAGTGAGCGGGTCACTTACGGGAATCGGCGATGCCCTCACATTCGATGATGACCGCAATACGGCGGAAAGCCTTGGAGATGATGAAGCCTTTCTTCAAAGCGGTGACTCAGGTGCCCCGCTCTTTGTAACTTCCGATGACGACCTCATCCTTACTGGCATCAACTGGTTTATCACCAGCGGAGAAAACCCTAATTTTTCCGGAACGACCTTTACCCCCAACTACATCTCTGAAATCGAGAGCATTGTCAGCGCTGGAGGTGAATCATTGACGCTTGTCAGCGTGCCAGAGCCCTCTGGCTTGATCTTACTCGGCCTCAGCAGTATCATCAGCCTACTTTATCGTCGCAGATAGCCACTGCCGCCACGCGCGCCTCAGCATCGGCATCCATCAGTGTTTGCAGGTCTCCCGCGTCTTGCACGCGGTGCCCATCCATCACCTGCTCCACCACAGACCAAATATCCGTGTAGCCGATTTTCCGATCACAGAAAGCGTCCACCGCCACCTCATTGGCCGCATTGTAGACAGCGGGAAGTGTGCCTCCTGTCTCTCCCGCCCTGCGAGCCAGATTTAAAGCTGGAAATACATCATAACGAGGTGCTTCAAACTCGAGCTTCGCCAAGTCCGCAAAATCGAGCGGTTTTAATCCACCCGGCACCCGGTCTGGCCATGTCACCGCATACTGGATCGGGAAACACATGTCCGTATGACTCATCTGTGCGAGCACACTGCCGTCAACATACTCCACCATCGAGTGCACAATACTCTGTGGGTGCACAATGACATCGATGCGCCCCATCTCGATCCCAAACAGCCAACGCGCCTCTATCATCTCCAAGCCTTTGTTAAAAAGTGTCGAGGAATCAATGGTGATCTTGCGGCCCATCTCCCAAGTGGGATGCTTTAACGCCTGCTCCACAGTGACATGCTCCAGCTCCTCCGCTGGCGTTTTTCTAAAAGGTCCTCCGGATGCGGTCAAAATAAGTCGGGACACCTCACGCTCACCCCCTTGATGACCATTGAGGCATTGAAAAATCGCGTTATGCTCGCTATCAACTGGCAGCACACTGACGCCTTTTTGGGCAGCCGCCGCCATCACCAACTCACCCGCCATCACGAGAATTTCCTTACTGGCGACCGCTAAATCCTTCCCCGCCTCAATCGCCGCCAAGGCAGGGTGAAGCCCTGCGGTGCCAACAATGGCAACCAGCACCATATCGGCTTCGTCCAATCGAGACACCTCCAATAACCCCTCAGGGCCCAAGTGAATCACCACATCATCAGGAAGCAGTTCACGCAGTTCAGATTCCTTCGAAACATCATAAAGAGCAACGTGTTTCGCTCCCGTCTCTTGGGCTTGCGCCGCCAGAACCTCGACACTTGAATTCGCAGCGATCGCCACAATTTCAAGACAATCGGGGATATCAGCTGCCACCTTCAAGGTGCTCGTCCCTATCGAACCAGTCGAACCTAACAAGACTATTTTTCGTTTCTTCATCAGTCAAATCATTAACAGCATTCTGGCATCCATCTTAAGATCAAATAAAGCACAGGCGCCGTGAAGCATAGGCTATCGATGAGATCCAAGGCCCCACCAATCCCCGGTAGTGTGTTTCCAGAATCCTTGACACCCACACTGCGTTTAAGCACAGATTCGGCAAGGTCACCAATGATTGCCAAAAGTGACAACACAAGGCTCAGAGCAATCACCCACGCCCAGCCACCCAACACGGCAAGCTGCTCCGGAAGCATCGCAAAAATACCACACCCAGCAAGCTGAGAAAAAGCCAGACCACCACCAAACCCCTGCCACGTTTTCCCTGGGCTGATGTGAGGGATCATCTTGTGTTTTCCGATCAGTGACCCAGTGATGTAAGCTCCCATATCGGCAAATTTGGTTACGGCTACGAGCCAAATCACCAACCAAGCCCCAGGAACGGGATCATCACCATCAGGTAAAAATAAAAGGCGCAGGAGAAAACTAAACAGCACCGCCACATAGACAAAACCCAGCGTAGTCATGGCAACCTCAGTGACCGTCTTTTTTCCATCCACCGGACGTCTGAGCTGACATGTGAAGCCGCCCATAACGATCAAGATGAAAAATGCCACATCAAGCCCGAAGAGAGAATCGAGAGCCGCGTGTCCACCCGTTTCTGAGTTTCCGAGTCGGGCGGCCAGAGTCACCAGATAAAGCATGCACACCAACATCCCCCACTTCGGTTGGGAAGGCACCCCCCCTTTCTGAGTCATCTGGAAATATTCCCACACCCCAAAGAGCCCGATTAACGTCATGAGCCCAATGAATGCCCAAACATTCCCACTGATAAACACCCCTGTAACCATCGCCCACAGGATTAAAGTGCTCAATAATCTTGCCCCAAATACCTGGGCCTTGGATTTCTTTACGGGATCAGCTTCACTCATAGGCAAGGACATCCAAGCGTCTTGCGCAGTGACTGGCAATGAGATTTGCTGCTTATCGCTGCAAAAATTTTTCGCAACTATTCGAATCGACATGGGTTTTACACTTCACAGCCCAAGAAGCACTGCCCAAATCCTTCAGGGACAACAGAAAAACAACTCAACCAACAAACAACATCATGAACACGACCCAAACACTACTGACAGGCATCACCGCAGCCCTCGCTCTTTCCCTCACAGCTTATGCCGAAGGCGATGGCAAACGGGGCAAAGGCAAACGCCCCGGCGGCCTCCCCAAGGAACTTCTGGAGAAGTTCGATAAGGATGGCGACGGGAAACTCAACCAAGATGAACGCAGTGAACTCAAAGCCACCATGAAAAAACGACGTGAGGCGGCAAAGGCGAAAATGCTCGAGCGTTTCGACACCGACCAAGACGGCACACTCAGCGATGAAGAGAAAAAGGCCGCACGTGAAACCATGTCAAAAGAACGCAAGGAAATCCATACCTCCGTGCTCGCCAACTTCGATCAAGATGGAGACGGCAAACTCAGCGAAAATGAAAGAACAGGCGTCCGAGAGTGGGTCAAGGAAAACTACCCGAATGCGGCACACATGCGCAAGCATCGCCACAAAGGAGGCAACAAGGGCGACAGAAACGGCGGAAGAAAACCAGGCAGAAAACCTGCTGAGTAAGCAAGCCTCGCTCAATTGAGCGAAGGACCTCAAAAACAATCAATCGGCAGGTCGACTAAGTCCTGCCGATTTTTGTTTTACAGTTTTTTAGATCATGTTGCTTCCTGGAAGACCACCCAGAGAAATGATCAAACGGTGCTATTCATCACCCGGCTTTGCCAGCTCGGGCGATTTCACATACGTCCAACGCGGCGCCACCATGGTATCGATCCACACGCACTTCTTAGAGTGACTATTCTCAGGGAAGCGCAGGCGTAACATCAATGGCTCGGGATCAGGATCGGGCGTATCCTCCGCATAATCCTCAATCCTCTTCAAAAAATGGCTGATATCCATGGCCACTCTGCTGTCTTTTTCGACAAAACCAAAAAGGTGATCATCGGAATCACGCGTCGTCAACTGGTAACAATCAAACCGATCCTCATCCCTGAACTCGTAGGCGTAAAAGTTGTCACGCTTGATAAACACCCGCATCACCACAGGCGCAGGTGGACTTTTTTCCAAGTATTCATTCCACGCCACAGGCAGATAACAAACATCGCTTTCCCAATCCACCCTAAAGGTGCCATCATCCAGCTGCTCTAACAAAATCCTGTACTTGCCACCATCCAACAAATCAACCTGACCGTAAACAAAAGACTGATTTTCCAGCCCAATCGATCGTATTCGCTCAAAACCCCGAAAACTTTTTGGCGTCATCTCTTTACCCTTATAAAAGGCCTGCATCATCGGTTTAACCCGATCAGGATGCCGAACATAAGGTAATTTTTCTTCGACGCTTGTCGCCATCAAATACCCGAGCACGCAGTCCTGCATCAAATCCAAGGTCTGGCGAACCTCCTTCATTTCCTTGATGGAATCAACCTCCATCTCCCTCATTTCATCCACAGCCCCCTTCAGACTAGGCTGGGCCTCAAACACATTCATTACCGCCCATCCAGCGAGCCCGAGCACGGCCACCCCGCCTAAAACAAACCATCCCATCGGGAGGGATTTTTTTTCATGTCCACCCCACAGGGCTTCCGAATCAATATTTCCCTCGTCCTGATCGAGAATGCCGGTCACATCAGGCTCGAATGATCTCGCCTTCGTCTGCTCACTCGCAACGGGCTTCAGTATTTCCACATCTTCGGCCATATTTCCAGGAACCTCATCCAAGACCTCCAACCGTGCAGGCTCCAGCTCTTCAAAAAGCTCCCGCAATTCTTGCTCATTTGGTTCCTGCTCTTTCATACGCTTTATTGTGATTTATACCAATTGCTGTATCGACGCAACCACCGAGCACGTTTATTGTCCTCACCCGTGAGCAACAATGCGGACATCCTTATACTCACCGCAGGTTTTGGTGAGGGACACAACAGTGCCGCATCCAACCTGCACCGTGCCCTTGAACCACATGCCACGACACTCTGCGTAGACCCCTGCGCACTAGGTGCCCCATTCCTCAATAACCGCATTCGCAGCTTCTACCGAGGCATCACCACCCATGCCCCCTGGCTCTGGAGAAAAATTTACCTCTCCACCGAAAAACAGGATTTCTCCAAGGATCGGCTCCCGATGATGCGTCAACCAGAAAACAAACTGCGCGAGCTCATCAACCATCACCGACCCAAGGTGATTGTCAGCACCTACCCGCTCTATCCCTATTTTCTTAAACGAATCCTCCAACACGGAGAAGCCAGCGACTCACACAGGATCCCCGTGATCACCGTTGTGACAGATTCCATCGAAATCAACGCCGCATGGAGAAAAGCCCCCACCGACTATTGGCTCGTCACTGACCAGCGCACCCGTGAGGCTCTTACACGCCAAGGTCTCCCTGAAACTCAAATCATCGAAACAGGCTTTCCCGTTCACCCCCATTTTGCTGAACTCACTCCCGTCACTGCGGATGACGACCTCAACCCCTTCCGCATCCTCTACTTCCCGACACCCAAAAAACCCCACGTCCGCCGTGTCTCACGTGAGCTTCTCGAAGCCACCGATCATCACACCACTCTCACGATTGTCCTAGGACGAAATATGAAAAAACTCTACAGCCGCGCACGCGAAATCAAAGTGGCCTACCCAGGCCGCGTCACCATCAAAGGCTGGTCAAAAAAAGTTCCAGAGCTCCTCAATCAACACCACCTCGTTGTCGGAAAAGCCGGCGGCGCCACTGTGCACGAATCCCTCGCCGCAGCCTGCCCAATGCTCATCCATCATCTTGTGCCTGGTCAGGAAGAAGGAAATCTGGAACTTCTGCGCCATCTTCATGGTGGCCACCTCGCCGATACCCCCGGCGCACTTTCCTCCCATCTCCGTGAAATGCTCGCCGATAACGCATCCGCATGGAGGTCCATGAAACGCAACCTTGCACGAAATGCCCGCCCATCCGCTGCGCACACCGCCGCAAACTTTATCCTCAGTCAATTACGAAAGCACGAGGAAAACCAAGAGGACAAGCATTAGTTACGGCTTGACTCCCACTCCCTCATTAAGGCATCCCGCACTGCACTCACCCACCTCATCACATGGATTTTCTTTTTGATATTGGCAACGTCATCGTTGGCGTCGATTTCATCCCGGCACTGAGTCGGCTCGCCCCATCTGGCACACAGGACATCGATTCTCGTCTTGATCAGATTATCGATCGCAAAGACGAGTTTGAGGCGGGCCTCATTGCCCCCGATGTTTACTTCCCTTGGGCGGCCAACTTACTCAACTTCGCCGGCAGCCATGAGGAGTTCCTGACGACATGGGTCGATATCTTCACGCCCAATACTCCGATGTGGAAGAGTATCGAAAAACTTCATGCCGCAGGCCACCGGCTCATTCTTTTCTCCAACATCAACAATCCTCACAAGGATTACCTGATCAAAAAATACCCTGTCTTCCAATACTTCACCGGCGGCATCTTTTCTTATCAAACGGGCCATATCAAGCCAGAGCCGGCCATCTATCAACTGGCCACCCAACAATACCATCTCACCCCCGAGACGACCGCATACATCGATGATCTCCCCGCAAATATCAACGCGGGCAAAGAGGCCGGTTTCATCTGTCATGAATACCGCACCGACCGCCATCGCGACTTCCTCGACTGGGTGGAACCCCTCCTCTAAGCTCATTTAGTCATTTTGCTATTTGGCTTTTCCAATTTCCCGTCTAGAAACAGTCATGCCTGAGGAGAGTAGAACACTGGATATTGAGGGGCTTGAACTGGCCATCGCCAAGCAAGACGCCAAGGCATTCCTATCCGCCAGCGAGGAGTTGCACTACGCGGACTTAGCCTCCGTGTTTGAAAACCTTGACGATGATGAGCGTGCATTCTTCACCTCAAACATCAGCTTAGACCTGTTTCCCAAAATTCTGGCCGAGCTGCCAGACACCTTAATCGAGGAGACACTCGAGCGATTCGACACCGAGGCCCAGCAGAATATCCTCAGCCAATTGCTCGATGACGATCGAGCCGATATCCTCCAAGACGTTGGGTCCCAAGCACGGCAACGCTACCTCGCCATGCTCAAACCCGATGAGCAGGAAACCACACGCAGCCTGATGCGCTACGATGAGGACACCGCCGGTGGACGGATGACCACCAACGCTGCAAAAATCAAAATCGGAACAAGCGTCAAGGGGGCACTCGATATTCTACGCGAATACATAGACTCAGCCGAATCCCTCGCCCGCATCTATGTCGTCGATGAAGAAGGGCGCCTGAAAGGAAAAATTCGCCTGCGTGAGCTCGCATTCAGCGACAGAGAAACCCCCGTGGAACAGATCATGCAGGAGATCGATATCTCGATTCTAGCGACTGCCGATCAGGAAGATGCTGCACAGATTTTTGCCAAATACGACATGACCCTGCTCCCTGTCGTCGATGAATACGATCGACTACTCGGTATCATCACCCACGATGATGTCCTTGAAATCCTCGAGGAAGAATCCACCGAGGACATCGAGAAAATGTCGGGTATCGCAGGTGAACAATCCGAGGAAACCTACCTCAACACCTCGATCTACACCCACTTCAAGCGCCGGTTCCCTTGGTTGCTCGTCCTCGCCCTGCTTGCAATCTCATCTGGCTACGTCATGCTTCGCTTCGAACACGTTCTGAGCAGCATTTTCCTCCTCGCGCTCTACCTGCCGATGGTCGTCGCCGCAGGAGGAAATACTGGTGGTCAAGCGGCTGCCATGGTCATCCGGGCCATGTCCTTGGGGGAACTTGAGTCAGGTTCAACATGGAAAGTCTTCCTCAAGGAATTAGCCCTAGGTGCCCTCTTAGGCATCGTCCTCGGCATTTGTATCGCATTAATCACCACGTTTATCCTGCCCGCATTTGCCCCTAAGATCCCCTCCAACATCAGCCTAGCCAACTTCGCCCTTGCTGTCGCCGTCGCCTTAGCCGCGCAAATCACCACATCCACCCTATCGGGCGCGCTACTGCCCATTGGCGCCCGTGCCATCAAACTCGATCCTGCCGTTGTCGCGGCACCCGCCATCACCACCTTAGTTGACATCTCTGGCATGGTCATCTATTTCACCGCCGCTAGGACCATTCTCTCACTCTAAGACGATCATTCCCCGTAGCGACACCTCCCACATGCCGTTCCGTTTCGGTTCAAGATGTAGCTCCCCTCTTGGCCATAAAGGATAATCTGGACGAGCAAGCGATATCGAGCTATTTTCCGAAACAAGATGAAATCCTGCCTCAGCCTCCTCATTACCCTGTTTATCTTTCTGCTTTTCGCCGGCACGGCTGGGCTTATCTGGTATACGAGCTCATCCACCGAGTTCAGCAAAGGTCCAGAAGCTGAGACGCTTGAGCCATGAGCCAGAAGCGGGACAACAGTGGGAAAAAGCGTATCGCCCTGTTTGGCGGAACCTTTGATCCGATTCACCTCGGCCATACACATCTGGCCGCGGCAGCAGTTGATCAGCTCAACCTCGACCGTGTGATTTTCCTGCCCTGCCACCAATCGCCTCACAAACTGGGAGCATCCCATGCCAGCGCTAGCCAACGACTGGCCATGTGCCAACTGGCCACGGATGCATTCGATTGGGCTCAGGTGGACGATCACGACCTGCGGGGGGCTGGGCCGTGGTATTCTTGGCTGACGGCCGAGGCGATGCATCGACGTTTCCCAGACGCGCGGTTATACTGGCTAATGGGCACCGATCAATGGCAGGCGCTGCCGCGTTGGAGTCGCCCAGATCACCTGTCGGATCTTGTTGAATTTATTGTTTTCACCCGTGGCGATGCGCCATCCCCCCGATCAGGATATCGATTGCATCCCATCGTGGGTGACCATCCAGCATCCGCCACCGAGATCCGAAGAACCATGCGCGATCGTGCGACCACTGGATTAATGACCCACTGGCTTCATCCTGCGGTGGCCGATTACATCACGGATCAGGCTCTTTACGGCTGAATGATTGACGTTTTCGAAAAATCACGCTTACATTGCTTCACCACCTCCGATCAAAAAAATTTCTCTTACCATCCATCTTCTCCACTCACATTAACTCGCCCCAGATATGAAACATTCCATCACCCGACTTCTTCCTGCCCTCGCTATCGCCCTCGTCATTTTATCACCCGCGATTGCCCAGAAAAAAGCCGAAGAAGAAACGCCCCAACCGATTGTGGAAACTTGGCAACAGTTCATGAATCTGCCGAAAGCGCAGCGTCAGGAGTATTCCCAAAAACTCGTTAAGGCCCAGAACCTATTTAGCCAGAAACGCCTCTTTGATACCCTCGAAAAAATCGATGAACTGGACAAAATCTTCCCTGATCACCCAAGTGCATTAAACCTCAGAGGCGCCTGTTACGTTGAAATCCGCTCATTTAAAAAAGCCAATAAGATCTTTGAAAAAATCCTCACCATCTCGCCCGATAACACCAACGTCCAATTTAACCTCGCCGAGGTTGACTTCGTCACCAAAAACTGGACCTCAGCCTATGACAGATTCACCCAACTCATCCCGCGTCTGCCTAGCCGTAACAAGGGATTGATCCGCCTGTGCGAATTCAAACTCCTCCTGTGCCAACTCAAGACGGGCCGCGTCAAGGAGGCGATTGCCCTTAGAGATCAATATGATGCTTGGGACGACTCCCCGTATTATTACTACTCCCGTGCTGCCATCTTCTACCATGAGGACAACAAAAAGGAGGCTGAAAAAATGCTCAACAACGCCCGATTCGTCTGGCGTAATGACGCCGCTCTTTCAGCGTGGCAAGACACACTCATCGAGTTCGGCTACATCCGCAGCTTCTACGGCGAAAATGCCGAAAATGCGAAGTAGTCACGTGTTCAAACTTCCCACTCGAAACAACACGCCTCCTTTATACAAAAAGGAGAACGCGTTGGTATTATCTCAGCGGGTATTCGGTGACTTGTTCGAATTTGATTCCGTAAGTTTCCGCAATCTCAGGAGCCGCCGAATCTTGGTAAACATCACGAAAATAGATCTCCTTCACTCCATAAGCGCAGAGCGTTTGCATACAGGCGGTGCATGGCATCGTTGTGGATGCAATGATCTTCACCTCGCCGCGTTTAAATAAGCTGCAGAGATTGATCTCGGCATGCAGCATAAATTTCTGCCGTGCGTCCCGATCGTCCCAAAATCCAGCTGGGGCATCGAAGCCGGGAGCCAGCCCATTGTAGGCGGTCCCGACGACTCGGTTATCAAAGTCGAGTGCCGCAGCCCCGACCTTGCGAAATGGATCCTCGGATCGCAAGCTCGCCACATGTGCCAGCGCCATCGCATATTGCGGGATGTTGATACGCTCACCTTGCGAAACTCGATCATTGTCCATAGCCGAAATCGAACACGGGCGGCATTGTGTTGTCGAGTCCTTTGATGAGGGAAGTCAAAAAACACGCGCTATGCCTACGCAGGAGACACGTCCACAGCATGATCACGCTACCACGAACGATCACCACTCACGATGACGACTACCCAAAAGCAGTCAGGAATGCCACCTCGAGTGCAAGCTGCTCCTGAACATTTGTTTCCATATGCGCGCGGAGTTGATCCATGGCATCCATGCGTTCAAGAAGATCAGTCAGATCATGCCGATGAGCCACCTGCGCGGTGATTTGTTTTTCGTCGGGAAAGTCGAGACGCTCAACCGAGCACTTTTGGCGAACGACATCTCCCATCCACGAAACCAAGACCTCGAGAAGCTTTTCCCGCTCCCTGATGTATTCAGATTCCGTCTGCGCGAGGTAGAATTTTTCACGTTTACTCAGCCAATCTCCCTCGGTCGTGTTTTTATATTTTTTGGTTTCCTCTTTCAGTGCCAGATCGTTCCTCTTGCTGATTTCTGCGCGCCGCTTGGTGAGGATCGAGCTAAACGATGCCCGCAAGGACAAGGCCGATCCGACACTCCCCATCCCCTGCCGTGCCATGGATGACAAAGCGGAAAGAAGTTCGTCCTGTGAGGCTGTTGTCGCCCGGCCATCATCCGTCGCCATCAACGGCAGGCGGACGCAACGCGATAGAATCGTCGGCAGGAGGAGTTCCGGAGCATCACTGATCAGCAGCAGCAAACAATCAGCAGGCGGCTCTTCCAACGTCTTCAAAAAGGCATTTTCGGCCCCCACGCCCATGCGATCGGCACCTAGAATCACTCCCACCTTCCACTTCCCCGGAGCGGACGCCACGTAGAAAGATTTTTCCAATTCACGGATGTCATCGACGACAATCCGGCGTGATTTAGACTGCGGACGAACAAGACGCACCAAATCTCCTTCGAGTTCATCAAGGGATTTTTGCACGGGCTCTACCACTTCACCAAAAAGATTCGCGCCACCAGTGTCGGGTGCTGGGTTGATTAGAGAAATCACCCGAGCTGCCAAATCGGCTTTACCGCTCCCCGCCTCGCCTGTGATCAAAAAGGCATGCGCAAGCCTCCCTCTCTCGTGAGCCGACTGCATCAAGTCATAAGCTTTATCTGCGGTGAATGCCATCGTGCGCCCATCCTGCCCATCATTCTGCCTTGGGCAATCTGAAAAGTGTGTCAACAAGTGATAAAATCAGACAGTTTACCCACTTAGGGACGGTATCATTGGACAAAGGGGGCAAAAAACGCCAATTTCACACACGCGAATGCGAGTGAGCATGGGCTCCGATGCGCTAAAATCTCCCTTGCCAACACATTGACCACTTACCATGAAAACCATACAACTCGCCAGTCTTGCGCTGGCCATGACCGCATCCATTGCCACCGCTGGCGGTGACGGATGGATGACCGACTTTGAAGCAGCCAAGAAAAAGGCCGCCTCAGAAAACAAGGATCTACTCGTCGACTTCACCGGCTCAGATTGGTGTGGCTGGTGTATCAAACTCAACAAGGAAGTCTTTTCACACGACCCGTTCAAAAAGGGTGTTGCCGATACGTTTGTGCTCGTTGAACTTGATTTCCCAAAAGATACATCGGGTATCAGCGAAGCCACTCAAAAGCAAAATGCCGCGCTTAAGAAAAAATTCAAGATCAGGGGATTCCCCACCATTCTCCTCCTCGATGCCAAGGGCCTCCCCTTCGCACGGACGGGTTACCAAGCCGGCGGGCCTGAGAAGTATGTCGCCCACCTTGATACGCTACGCGCCAAGCGTGTGGCTCGTGATCAGGGGTTCGCAGCGGCGGCGAAGCTGACCGGAGTCGAAAAAGCCAAGGCATTGGTCGGGGTAATTAAAAGCCTCCCTGATGAATACCTCGAACACTATAGCGAGGTCGTCGAACAAATCGCAAAGCTCGACCCGAAGGACGAAACCGGATTCGTCGCCAAACAAATGCGTAAAACGGCGATGGAGACACTAGCAAAAGATGTCATGTCCGCTATGCGCGCAGGTAAAACCGATGATGCGATCACCCAAATTGACAAGTTCATCACCGACAACAAGCTTGAGGGTGAGGAAAAACAGGGAATTCTCGGCATGAAAATGAACCCACTTCTCAGCGCCAAAAAGTTTGATGCCGCCGCGCAAGTGATCGATGAGCTGATTGCCATCGACCCCAACAGCAAAGGCGCCCAGTTTGCTAAGAGCTTTAAACCTCGCCTCCAAAAAATGAAGGAGGCCGCAAGCCAACCTAAAAAACCAAACCCACCCCATGGTCAACCTGGCCACGTGCATGGTCACGGCGGGTAAACAGCCACTCATCATCCCATCAACATCAAACGCGTCGGCTATCCGGCGCGTTTTTTTTGCACCCGCTCAGGGGCGGTTCAATGGATCTTGGGTCGCGATGCATTCGATCGCCTTCACAAAATGGGCCGAGCTCCCAAGCGCGGGTGCGACACGAAGATCCTTTCCTCCTAGATGATGGGTCACGCCATGAACCGCGTTTGTTTTTTCAATCCCGAGCATCTCAGGAATATCCCATCCCCCGTGTTGACCATCCGATAACAGATAGGGCACTACGATAACCTGGTCCCGAGTAACGATCTCCTGCCATTGCGTGACAAAAGGCTCTTCCTCGAGCCATACATCGGCGATATCCGCAAAATGCCCTTTTTCCCGTAGCCCTTGAGCGTGATCGAGTAGCGTTTGTTTCGATCGACTATTCTTTGTCGATCCGTGACCGACGAGTAACAAGCTGGTTTCCTCCGGCCTCCAATCTCCCGCGACCTTCTCCACCGCTTGGGCAATCAACTCCTGCATCATCGGGTGCGTGCCCACGGGTGCACAGTAACGCACGGTATCAGGTAAGGAATCCAGATCGAGGAGCTGCGGGATGACTTGACGGGTAAAGTACCCTTCCGCCAGAAAATCGGGGACAATCACAATGTGCTCGGAAATTATTTGATCGAGAGCATCCGCCACAAAAGGCTCCTCCTTCAGAAACGCACAATGAACATCAGCAAATAATCCTCCCGCCCGCATCACCTCCGCATGCATCCGGCACGAGCTTGACGATTCTGGGTGCTTTGATGACCCGTGACCGAGCAAAAGTAAGGTCGCATTTTCCATGGCCACGACTAAATTTGATAATCGTTTGCGTCTGAGCTCAGGTGCAGACCACACTCGTATTTTTCACCACCAAAACGGGATGACTCGGCCGATTCTCCCTCAACCACCGGTGAGGTGGAATGCCAGTCACCCATGGTTTGATACCCCTCAGCCTCGAGCGGGTGCTTCGGTAGGTTGTTGTCGTAAAAATACGCGGATACCTGCGCATCTGCCCAATCGAGGATCGGGTAAACTTTAAGGGTGCGCTTTTGCTGCTCGATAAACTGCCTTCCAGCGCGGGTGCTCGAGTGAGATCGGCGCAAGCCGCTCACCCAAATATCGGCACCTAGATCCTGCAACGCACGGTTCATTGGCTCAATTTTATTGATCAGCCCATAACGGGCGTTGCCCTTTTCTCCCTGCTCCCACAACCTACCATAGATGGCCTCTTGGCGCGCCGCCGAGAGCTTCGGTTGATAGACTTTGACATCCAGACTCAATCGTTCGATCAATTGCTCAGCATACTGGTATGTTTCAGGAAACAAGTATCCAGTATCCAGCCAAACCACCGGCATCTCAGGAGCATTTTCACTCACGAGGTGAAGCATCACCGCGGCCTGAAGACCAAAGCTACTACTCAGCATCAGGCGGGAGCCAAACTGCTTGTGCATCCAGCTGATACGCTCAGGCGCCGTCATTGACTCAAAGGCGGCATTGACCTTCTCGACGTCCGCTTCGGTGTGAATCTCTCCTGTCATCACGATGATACTAGCTGATGTTTTTGTGGAAATTATTACCCGCTGTCGTGGCTTTGATATACCCAGCGCGGATAACAAAGTCGCCAAAGCGCTCGCCGTCATGGCGTTGCTTGGCGTAATCCTCGATGATCGGTGCGAGCAATGCCTTGATCTCGCCACCGGGAACTGACTCGCGATAAAGCTTATTGAGCCGCTGTCCGTAAAACCCACCACCGAGGTAAACGTTGTATTTGCCAGGTGCCTTACCGACAAAGCCGATCTCGGCGATGAAGGGTCGACCGCACCCGTTGGGGCAACCGGTCATCCGGATGGTGATCGCGTCGTGCCGCAGTCCAGACGCCTCGATACTTTCCTCGAGTTCGGTAATCAGATCAGGCAGGTAGCGTTCGCTTTCGGCAAGCGCCAGACCACAGGTGGGCAGGGCTACACAGGCGATGGAATTCAACCGGAGAGCACTGCGTTGATGCGAATCCATCAGCTTGTATTCCGTGAGCAAGGCATCCACCTCAGCCCTCTTTTTAGGCGTCACGTTCGCGATCATCAGGTTCTGGTTCGCCGTCAGTCGGAAGTCACCCTTGTCGAGAATTTCAGCAATTTTCCGAAGTCCTGTCTTCATCGGGTAGGCTGGGGAATCGATCACACGTCCACCCGCAATAAACAGGTTCAAGTGGCTATTCCCATTGGCATCTTCCGTCCAGCCAAAGCGGTCGCCATTGGTATCAAATGCAAATTCGCGTGCTGGTTCCAGTTGATACCCGAGGTATTCTTCGAGCTTATCACGGAAACCATCAGGCCCCATGCGTTCGACCGTGTATTTCAATCGAGCATGTTTACGGTTAGTCCGATCACCAAAGTCGCGCTGCACCAGCACAACCTTTTCAGCAACATCCACGGCTTTCTCGGGTGTGATAAATCCAATCACGTCGGCGAGCCTAGGGAAGGTATCTTTCTGGCCGTGGCTCATCCCCATACCTCCCCCGACGGATACGTTATACCCGAGGATTTTTTCGTCTTCGATGATGGCAATAAACGATAGGCAATGCGCATAGATATCGACATCATTCGATGGTGGCACCGCCACCGTGATTTTAAACTTACGCGGGAGATACGTCTTTCCGTAGATCGGCTCTTCCTCTTCTTCGCTGGAGATGACTTTCTCCCCATCGAGAAAAATCTCGTGGTAGGCTCCGGTCTGAGGAAGCAGGTGTGTGCTGATATCATGCGACAACTTAAGCGCCTCGGCATGCGCCGAGCTCAGGTGTGGGTTCGGGTTACACATGACGTTGCGGTTGACATCGCCGCAGGCTGCGATGGTGTCGAGCGCGGCATCGTTGATCTCTTTGATCGTTCGCACGAGGTTACGTTTGATCACGCCATGAAGCTGAAACGCCTGACGTGTGGTCAGTTTCAGTGTGCCATTGGCAAACTCATCCGAGAGGCGATCCATCTCCAACCACTGAGTCGGAGTCACCACACCACCGGGCATACGCACACGAATCAAAAAGGAGTAAGCCTTTTCTAACTTCTTTTTGCGTCGACCCGCTCTGACATCGCGATCGTCCTGAAGATACATCCCGTGGAATTTACTCAACTGCTGACTATCGGCCGAAATCGCACCCGTGCTGACGTCGGCAAATTCCTCAGCGAGGTTACCTCGAAGGTAGTTGCTGTTTATCTTCAACGGCTCATTGGCCGAAAGTTTTTTTTCTTCGCTCATATTCTTATTTCTAAATTTTCACCGACTCGCCAGAGCCGCTTCTACTTCCTACTACCCATTCAATACACATCACGCTGGTAGCGTTTCTCTTTTTTCATGTTGCTGAGATAGGCTTCAGCTTCTTCGGTTGATTGTCCACCTTGGCTGATGATGACATCACGCAGGGTTTCATGCACACACTTGGCCATGCGCGAGGCGTCGCCACAAACGTAGATGTGCCCACCCTTTTCAAGCCACTGCCACAACTCGGCGGCATGTTCCTCCATCTTATCTTGAACGTAAACTTTTTCGGGTTGATCGCGGGAGAATGCGACGTCGATCCGGCTCAGGCTCCCTTTTTTCAAGTAGTCCTGCCACTCAAGCTGATAGAGGAAATCTTCGTTGTAGCGTTGGTCGCCAAAAAAGAGCCAGCTATCACCCGTAACTCCCGCCGCATCGCGGTCTTCAATGAACGCGCGGAACGGAGCAATCCCCGTCCCAGGACCAACCATTATAATCGGAGTGTCCGCATTTTCTGGAAGACGGAAGTTTTTGTTGTGATGAATATACACAGACACCTTGGCTCCCTTCGGCGCATCATCGGCTAGGAAGGTGGAGGCCACCCCCTTGCGCGATTTGTCATGCGTGTCGTAGCGCACCACAGAAACAGTTAGATGAACTTCACCTGGATGAGCTTTCGGGCTGGAGGCAATCGAGTAAAGGCGTAATGGCAACTTACGGAGCACATCCACCAACTGCTGAGCGGTTACTTCCTTTGCTGGATACGCTTCTAATAAATCAACAATCTGACGTCCGTCCGACCATGTTTTATACGCCTCTTTCGATGAGTCATCGAGTAACTTGGCCAAGGCATCCGAACCGGATACCTCCTGCCACGCATTGGCGACTTTTCGGGAGAGTCCGGTAATATCCAGATCAACAGTCAGAGCGGTGGAAAGTGCATGCCTCCCCACACCTTTGACTTCAACCTCGGTGTCCGCCGCGAGACCTGTCGCGTTTAAGATGGAATCGACCACATCCTCCGCGTTGCGCGGAAGCACCGCCAGCACATCACCTGGTTCATAGGTTAAACCCGACCCCTCAAGCGAGATTTCAACGTGGTGAGTTTCTTTCCCTGATAACGCACCACTGAGAAGTTGGTTCTCGAGGATTTCCGATGGGAACGGGTTTTTCTTGTCGTAGACCGGAAGTTCGTTGGCCGCTGCGGAATAGGCCGATGATTCATCCTGCGCAGAGGCAGCACCACCCAGCTTACTCCAGACGTCTTGCTTCCACGCTGCGAAGCTATCGTCAAAATCAACATCACAATCGACCCGATCGGCAACACGGACAGCACCTAGTTTTTCCAGCTGCGCGTCCACCTCCTTACCCGTCTGACAAAATTGATCGTAGCTGGTATCACCGAGGGCGCACACGGAAAACTCCACACCTTCCAGTGAAACACCTCCCGCCATCAGTTGCTGGTAAAAATCTTCGGCCGCTTCAGGTGGGTCACCCTCGCCCCAGGTACTCACCACCACAAGTAAGGTGCCCACGTCCTTCAGGTCAGCTGGCGTCGACTCAGACATGTTGATCAGACTCGACTTGAAACCTTTTTGTTTCGCCGACTTAAATAACTGATCGGCAAGCTGCTCTGAATTACCGGACTCCGTGCCGTAGAGGACGGTGAGTTTGCGGTCGGTGGCAGCCGCTGGGGCTGCAGACGCGCCGCCTTGGCATCCGGCAAGGAAACCGCTGACCCAAGTGATCTGGCGGTCGTCCATAGCGCCGACAAGCGCTGCGAGTTGGCTTTTCTGCGCATCATCGAGCGGCGCGTAATCTGGAAACTTAATCATTAGTTAATTTATAAACTTACTCCTGTTCACGGGCAAGATGTCTTCATTTTCTGCGGTTGCAAGCGAAAACACCTCAAATGTTGATTGTTGACGTCATGGATTAGCTGAATTGCTCGACGATGGCTTTGACAAGCCCCTCGATACTGTGGTCATTGGCTTCGATGACATCTTTCTGGCCGAGTTCTTTAAGCTTGGCGGTGGTGATGGGTCCGATACTCGCGGCTTGGCAGCCGTTGGGCCAATCAAGGCTCAAATCGTGAAAATACTTTGCGGTTGATGAGCTAGTAAAAGTAACGAGGTCAGCGCCCTCCTCGGCGAAGCGTTCGGCGGCCCCCGTGGGATCATCGGTTTCGGCCTCGATCCGGTAAGCGATGCATTCGTCAACAATCGCGTGCTGTTCTTCCAAGCCTTTCCTGAGGATGTCGCGGGCATTTTCGGGTCGCACCCAGAGGATGGTTTGGTTCTCGATGTCCTCATGCTCTTGGAATGCCTCCAGTAAACCCTCCGCGATATGGCGCTCTGGGATGAGGTCGGCCGCAAACCGGTAGCCCTTAATGGCGGCCGCGGTGCCGGGTCCGACAGCGGCAATTTTCACCCCACCGATGCTGCGGGCATCAGCGTAGGTGGCAAAAAAGGCATCGAAGAAGCGACGCACGCCATTCGTGCTGCTAAAAACGAGCCAATCGTAGCTATGCACAGCTGTAACGCCCTCGGCGAACTCACGTTTATTCACAGGGTCCTCGATCCGGAGAACGGGAAGCTCCAGCACATCCGCGCCGAGTGCGGTGAGTCCGTTAACCAACCCACTCGCCTGTTCTTGGCTACGCGTGACCACAATACGTTTCCCCTGAAGCGGGCGATTTTCATACCATTCTATATTTTTCATTTCGTTGATGATGTTTCCGATGACACCCACGGCGGGCGCCTTAAATTGTTGTTCTTCGGCGATATCGGCGATGTCCGCCAAGGTGCCTGTGATGGTTTTTTGTCGACCGGTCGTTGCCCAGCGTGTCAACGCAATCGGGGTTGTTGCATCTGCACCGTGCTCGATCAGCTGACCTGTAATATCACGGAGTCTCGCCACGCCCATCAGAAAAACCTTGGTTCCAGGAGTTTGGGCGAGCAGAGCGTAATCGACCACGCCCTCGGTCTTGTCATCCGCCTCATGACCGGAAAACAAGGTGAGCTGTGAGCCGTAGTCGCGGTGTGTCAATGGGATGCCTGCATACGCAGGGCCTGCAAATGCCGACGAGATCCCGGGGACAATTTCAAATTTGAGCCCAGCGGCTGCGAGCACGGCGGCTTCTTCACCGCCGCGACCAAAAATCATCGGGTCACCGCCCTTCAGCCGGACAACCACCTTTCCCTCACTGACTTTTTCCACCAGCAGCGCGTTGATTTGATCTTGCGGCATCTTGTGATTAGCCGCGCGTTTACCCACGTCAATTTTTTCGCACCCCGTTTTTGCCCAGGTAAGCAGCTCGGCGCTACTCAAGGCATCGTAAACCAGCACATCGGCGTGCTCGATACATTGACGTGCCTTCAGGGTCACCAGTCCAGGGTCACCCGGCCCAGCCCCTGCCAAATAACAGATCCCACTCATGACAAGTTTGTAAATAATTCACCCGCTACCTGTTCAGGTTCAGCCGCCAGACCGGTTGAAGTCGACTCCATAGGGCCAGACTCATCCGTCTCATCAAAGACCCTGCCGGCCATGTGAAGCTGATCATCCTTAATCCATGAACGCACGCCGACTGGGGTGTGACAACCGGCATCAAGCAACCTCAGAAATTCACGTTCGGCACGCAGCAGCAACATCGATTCCCCGTGGGTGATCGCCTCAATACAAGCACGGGCATCGTCATGATCACTCCGTATCTCAAAGCCTACAATCCCCTGCCCTGCGGCGGGAAGAAAGGTATCGGCGTCTAAGACTCCAGCACGGAGCCCACCATCCCATTCGCGGGTAAGATCATAACCCAGCCTCACAAGACCCGCCTCAGCCAACATGATGGCATCGAGTTCGTCCTGGTCTCTGAGCTTCTGCAATCGAGTCGGCACATTGCCTCGGATATCAACCAGATGCAGGTCAGGACGAAGCCACAACAACTGCCGCTGACGGCGCACGCTTCCCGTGGCCACCGTCGCCCCCTCAGGAAGCTCATCGAGACCACCCGCCTTTGAGCAAACGAGCACATCGGCCACCGGCGCACGCTCGAGCGCTCCCACGATCTCAAATGGCTCAGCCAACACGGTTGGCACATCCTTCATGCTATGCACCGCCAGATCGATCTCACCTTGTTCCAGCGCCACTTCAAGCTCCTTGGTGAAAACACCTTTATCCAATACGCCTTCCACTTTAGCCACCTGGGAGAGGGGCACATCGGTGCGGCGATCGCCTGTCGTCGTGATCACCTTACGGATTATTTCACGATCTGGAAATGCGCGACGCAGTGCGGCCTCCGTCATTTCCGCTTGGGCCAATGCCAAGGCGCTTCCGCGTGTTCCTACAATCAGTGGTTTCATAGCTGCTCGTTATAATTCTTCGGCAATCATTGCCTCACAAATCGCGACCTGTTGGGCGCGCGACTCCCTCGCCTGACTAGCAAGATGTTGCAATTTATCCATATCGTAAAGATAGACTTCCTCGATTTCACCCGCGGCAGATTCAATGTCACGCGGCACGGCAATATCGATCAAAAATAAGGGTTTATATTTGCGCATCCGGCGGACCGACTCAATCTGTGCTGCGTGCAGAACAGGCTCGGACGCTCCCGTCGATGACACCACCACATCTACCTTTTCCAAGGTTTCCTCCCACGCGTTAAACGGCACCGCCTGACCACCAAGTTCACCAGCGAGCGCCTGCGCACGTTCGAGCGATCGATTGGTAACGGTCAGTTCACTCGCACCGCGTGACATCATACTTTGCGCGACCTGGCGGCTCATTTCTCCGGCACCGATGACCATGACATGACTCCCTTTGAGTCGACCAAAAATCTTTTCGGCCAGATCCACTGCCACACTTCCAACGGAGGTCGGCCCGACTTGGATACGGGTATTCGTCCGGATCCGTTTCCCTACGGTAAAGGATTTTTGAAACAGCTTGTTGAGCTTGCCCTTGGTGGCACCTGCCCCCAAGGCTTGTTGATACGCCTGCTTCACTTGCCCAAAAATCTCAGTCTCACCCAGCACCATCGAGTCAAGACCACAGACGAGTCGAAACAAATGCCGTTTGGCCTCATCACCCGTCTTCTGGTAGAGATACTGCATTTCTTGATCATCACGCCCCTCGGCAAGGTGCGACTGCAGGATCTCCAATCCCATCTGTCGGTCCTCCGCCGCGATGTAGATCTCCATGCGGTTGCAAGTCGATAGCACAACGCTCTCAGCGATGGTGCTCAATGCGGTGATCTCTTTCGCTCGGGATCCCAACTGCTCGGCAGGCACCGCAAAATGCTCCCTCACCTCGACGGGTGCGGTTTCATGATTCAGCCCTATACATATCAACTCCATCTATTTTAACAGTGGAAAAATCATCAGCGAAAGAACGAATAAAGCCACCGTCAAGATAGCCAACTTCCGAGCGGGCATCCCTCGCCGCCACTCGACTCCAATCAGGATCCCGTAGGCGAACCATTGTCCAAGTGCCACGATCAGGTGCCTACCCAAACCATCCGCCTTCTCCATCACCAACCCACAAACCAACCCGATAGTCAGCAGCCCGAAGCCGAGAATCAACAAGCGCCTTACCACATCACTCAGCTCTCGCGCCGGCGGCAAATTACGAAATAACCCCGCCCCCATCTGGGCTTCTTTCAGCTGTCGATTCAACACCAAGAACATCACACCAGCCACCGCAGCCAATCCCAAGGATCCGTAAGCCAAGACCGAGAATGCCGCATGCCCTTCACGCCAAGCATCCATCGTATCCGCATGATGAGGAGAAACCTCCAACATCCCAGGCACCAGCGCCATCGTGAGCAAAAAACAAACCAAGGGCGCCGTAAAAACACCCAGCAACGACAATCGGTAAACCGACCCCACCACCATATAAAACATCGTCAACGACCACGCAGAGAAAAGTAGAATTTCCCCCGTATCCCCCAGCGGACAACTACCACGAAGCTCACTGCGCATCCCCAACACCACCAATTGGGTCAAAAATGAACATAACATCCAAAGAACCGTCCAGCGCGATCGATGACCGCGATACACATACCCAGCTCCTTGCACAGCCGCAATGGCTGCCAAAACTAAGGCTAAAATAAGAATCCACCTGTCCATGGCGGCCCGTCTCATGCACACGCATCCGCAGAAATTCAAGCCGATATGTGACAGATGACTGCCAGACACGGGAAAAAACCACACAAATGCGTTCATTTCCCTCTCTCATTCGCCCCCATTGCATCCAAAGGCTTCCCATCGTCACGATTTAATGATAGTTGACGCCATCACGCACCTGAGACATCTCAGGTCTTCACACAGCCCCTCACCCACCCTCCTCATTTATGAAAATTGGTATCCCGAAGGAAATTCGCCCCGGAGAAAAACGCGTAGCCGGCTCCCCGAAGCTCGTAACCAAACTCATTGATCTCGGGTTCGACGTCGATGTTGAAACCCTCGCGGGCGATCACGCCAACGTCTCCGATCAGGACTGGATCGATGCCGGCGCCCAAATAGCCAACGACGCAGCAACCCTCTGGCAACAGTCCGACATCATCATCAAGGTCAACCCACCCGATGCCAACGAGGCCAGTCAACTCACGCAGGGGAAAACCCTCGTCAGCTTTTTCTGGCCCGCCCAAGACGAGGCACTCTTGCAATCCATCGCCGGTCAAGGCGCTAACGTGCTCTCTATGAATTGCGTGCCGAGAATCTCCCGCGCACAAAAACTCGACGCCCTCTCGTCAATGGCTAATATCGCAGGCTACCGGGCGGTCATCGAAGCCGGCAATAACTTCGGCCACTTCTTTACCGGCCAAATCACAGCAGCCGGAAAAGTCCCGCCCGCCAAAGTGCTCGTCATCGGCGCTGGCGTTGCCGGCCTTTCGGCCATCGGCACCGCCTCCAGCCTCGGCGCTATCGTCCGTGCCTTCGACACCCGACCCGAGGTCGCCGATCAGGTCAAAAGCATGGGAGGTGAGTTTATCTACCCAGACATTGAAGAGGACGGCAGCGGCGAAGGAGGCTACGCCAAGGTCATGAGTAAGGCATTTATCGAGGCTGAGATGGCACTCTTTGCCGAGCAGGCGAAGGAGATCGACATCATCATCACCACCGCCCTCATCCCAGGAAAACCTGCCCCCAAGCTCATTACCGCGGAGATGGTTCAGTCCATGAAAGCCGGCAGCGTCGTTGTCGATCTCGCCTCCGAGCAAGGAGGAAACTGTGAACTCACCGAACCAGGGCAACTCATTAAAAAACACGGCGTCACCCTGATCGGCTACACCGACCTCCCCAGCCGCATGTCAGGTCAATCAAGTGAACTCTACGCCAATAACATCGGCCACCTCTTCGATGAACTTTGCCCTGACAAAACGGGCACCATCGACCTGAATTTTGACGATGAGGTGATCCGAGGAACGACCGTCATCAAGGAGGGTGAGATCACCTGGCCAGCGCCGCCTCCGAAGCTCAGCGCAGCTCCACCTGCCCAGAAAAAAGAAGAACCTGCCCCCGCCGTTGCAGAACCGACCCAGCCCAAAAAAGGATGGGACTCTCTGATCGGTCTCGCCATCGTCGCTGCCCTTATTGTGGGTGTCGGCTCAGTCGCCCCCAAGGATTTCATGGGACACTTCACCGTCTTTGTCCTCGCTTGCTTCGTAGGCTGGCAGGTAATCTGGAATGTCTCCGCCGCCCTGCACACACCGCTCATGAGTGTCACCAATGCCATTAGCAGCATCATCATCTTAGGTGCCGTGCTTCAAGTCGGCAACAGCTCACACATCATCACCGTGCTCGCAGCGATCGCTATTCTTATCACCACCATCAATATCGTTGGAGGATTTCTCGTCACCCACCGCATGCTCGACATGTTCCGCAAAGACTGACTCCCGACCGACTCTCGCTTTCCACCCTCCAATATCCATTTTCATTAAATCATCATCGTCATGAACGAAGGAATCATCACCGCCTGTTACATCCTCGCCAGCATCCTTTTCATCCTCAGCCTTGGCGGTCTGAGCGACCAAGAAAAAGCCCGACGCGGAAATTTATATGGGGTCATTGGCATGATCCTCGCCGTCGGCGCCACCCTCTTTGCCGCCTCCGTCGGGAACTACTCCCTGATCATCGTCATGATGATCATCGGCTCCATCATCGGCGCCCTGCTCGCCGCCCGAGTCAAAATGACCGCCATGCCAGAACTCGTCGCCATGCTGCACAGTTTTGTCGGCCTCGCCGCCGTGCTCGTCGGTTTCGCCACCTTCCTCGATACCAGCCACCCCCTGACAGGTGCCGACCAAACCATCCACGATGTCGAAATCTTCCTCGGCATCCTGATCGGTGCCGTCACATTCACCGGCTCCGTCGTTGCCTTCGGTAAACTCAGCGGGAAAATCGGAGGACGTCCCCTCACCCTACCCGGTCGTCACATCCTCAATCTACTCATCCTCTTTGCCTGCATCTACCTCGGATACAATTTTGTCCAAACAGGATCGCTCACAGCTCTCGCCATCATGACCGTGCTGGCCCTCGTCTTTGGCATCCACATGGTGGCCGCCATCGGAGGCGCCGATATGCCCGTAGTCATTTCCATGCTCAACAGCTACTCAGGTTGGGCCGCCGCCGCGACCGGGTTTATGCTTTCCAACGACCTCCTCATCGTCACCGGTGCGCTCGTCGGATCCAGTGGTGCCATCCTCTCCATCATCATGTGCCGCGCCATGAATCGGAAATTCGTCAGCGTGATCCTCGGCGGATTTGGCACCAAAAAATCCACCTCCTCAGCCGGAAACTCTGAAGATCAAGGGGAAGCCGTCGCCATCACCAGCAGCGAAACCGCCGACCTCCTCAAGAACTCAACATCACTCGTCATTGTCCCCGGATACGGCATGGCCGTCGCCCAAGCCCAACAGTCGGTCGCCGGCATGAGCCAGAAACTCCGCGACCAAGGCATCGATGTCCGATTTGCCATCCACCCCGTCGCAGGACGTATGCCAGGCCACATGAATGTGCTCCTAGCCGAGGCCAAACTCCCCTACGATATCGTTTTAGAAATGGACGAGATCAACGACGATTTCCCTGAAACGGACGTGGTCATGGTCATCGGCGCCAACGACATCGTGAACCCCTCCGCCGAAGACGAACCCGACAGCCCGATCGCCGGCATGCCCGTGCTCCAGGTCTGGAATGCGCAACACGTCATCGTGCTTAAGCGCAGCATGGCCACCGGCTACGCTGGCGTGGAAAACCCCCTCTTTTTTAAGGACAACACCCGCATGCTCTTCGGCGATGCCAAAGCCAGTATCGATGACGTGGTAAGCGGACTCTGAAGACCAAAGGACCTCCCCTCAGCGCTCAGCCTCTGTGTTCAGCGCCCGAGGATTTTTGCCCCAGTCGCGACATCAACCTGAAATTCATCGGACCCCTCGGCTTTGGGTTCCTCCCCTTTTTTCGTCTGATATTGATACACCTTGATCGGCTGCACCCCCGGAATTTGAGAAAAAAGATAAACGCGGATCGTGATCGGATCGTCCCCCTGATAGCCAGGTAAATCTTTAATGGCATACCAGATCTCGTTCCTTCCGTCGCGCGCGCCTCCCATCACCACCTCCGCTTGCTGGGTATCCTGAAATCTGTGTTTGCTGATACTATTTACCGCAACTCTGACCTCTCGACCTGGGCAATAGCTATACACCTTGGTAATATACTTGGCGCGTTGCACCAAAATCGGCTGCGGTGGCTTCACGCCAGTGGGCAGAAATGCCACCCCATCGACATAGGCCAGATTCTCGGCTTGAAGCTGAGCTCTGACGTCCTTGAGGTTCTCCAAATTAACAAACTCGGCGGTATCGTATTTCCACCCTCGCCCTTCATAAATAAAACTCAACACCAACAAGTTATCTGTAGGCTTTCCACCCACCCCAAAATCCACCTTTCCAAAATAAACCAGTTTCGCCGTCGCCCCCTTACTACGAACCCGCAGCAACTTCAACCCAGTGAGCGCTGGGGGAGCTGTCGGCAATTTAAAAATGTCAGTGGGAAACACCCCCTTTTCGGAAAAAATGCGGTTCTGAATGGATACCCTCCGGTGGGATGCCGTAACCTGCTTCCACGCATTGTAACTTTTCGCCGCCATCGCCTTGCGCCAATAAAGATAAACGTCCTGAAGCGATTGAGACAGTGCGGCATCACGACTCACCGCCTGCGCGCAGAGTTGATTGGAGCCACCGAGCGTCAGCAGCGCCATCGCCGTCAAGAGAATTAATTGCATGCGTTTCACGCTTTCCATTGGACAATAAATCCTGCAGAGGGCAAATCTTTTCTCAGCGCCCGCCCCCCAAAGCTGCTAATGCGACACCTATGAATGCACTGATCAAGGCCACCGACCCACTGAGCGAAGAACGCGAGCGCGAGCTTCTCAAGGATGCGCAGTCTTACCTCTATCAATCCGAAGACGGATTCGAACTCGTCGCCCATTGTTTTTTCCCTGACAACCACGATCCAGCTGACCCGTCCCCTGCCATCCTCTTCTTTCACGGCGGCCTCTGGGACGTCAGTATGATTACCCAATTCGCTCCGCACTGCATGCACTTCGCCAGCCGGGGTATCGTGGCCGTCACCGTAGAATACCGCGTCACCGCCAAACACGACTCCACTCCCGAAGACTCCTTCGAGGACGCTCAGATGGCCATGCTCTGGCTCAAACACAACCACGCCATCCTCGGCGTCGACCCCAACCGCATCATTGCAGCAGGTGCAGCCTCAGGTGCCCACATGGCCCTCTCACTCGCCATGCTTCCCGAGGTTATCGAAATGGAAGGTTACTCGCCCCGACCGCTGGCGGTCATCGGGCTCAGCGCCATCGTCAACACCACCAAAAAAGGCATGGAATTCGATCGTTTCTCCGACCCTAAAAAAGCCACCAAAAACAGCCCGAGCAACAACATCCGCAGAGGCCTACCATCCACCCTCCTCATCCACGGGAAACTCGATACCATCGTCCCCCACGATCAGGTGGAAAAATTTGCTAAGTCGATGAAACGTAAAAAAAACCCGTGCGAATTCATCGACTTCGAAGCCGTCAACCACAGCTTCTTTAACTTCAACGTCAGCGCCAAGCACTTCGAGCTCACACTCAACTCGATGGACGCCTTCCTCACCCGCCTCGATTGCCTCGAGCCGATGGATTACGCTTAGCTCCGCGTCCATCCGGTCTACCATTGGCTCCTCCGCCATTGGGAAGTATAGATCCGCCGCACACGCCTCACCGCATTGCGGCAGGCTAATGCGGCTTGCGTTCGCCCCCTATGGGTTCTCGTCCCTAGTTTTGGCTATCCTATAAAACAATTCACCCCAACTCTCAAATCGGAGAGCTGGGGTGAAATGGCAACCTGTACGGGACTCGAACCCGTGTTGCCGCCGTGAAAGGGCGGAGTCCTAACCACTAGACGAACAGGTCGCTTTCTCGTGGTGCGCTGGGCGCGGGCGGAAATTGCCAGAAGTTTCCAATTTGACAAGAAAAAACGACATAAAAAATCATTCAACCACAAAAACCTTTCAGATTTTTGCTCTTTCAGCATCGCCTCGCATTGGTTAAAGCTTGCTGCGTGAAGCAAATCAACCACGTCGAGCGAGGCCGCCGGATTTTCAATCTGGAAATAGAGGAACTCCAAAAAGTCTCGTCATCACTCAGCCCTTCTTTCGCTCAATCCATTGAATTACTCAAGGAATGCCTCGAAAACAAAGGCAAAATCGTCGTCGTGGGCATCGGGAAATCCGGCAACATTGGTCACAAGATCGCCGCCACCCTGAATTCCACAGGCTCCACCGCCGTCGTGCTCAACTCCCAGAACGCCCTGCATGGTGACCTCGGCATTCTTTCGGATGGCGATGCCGTCATCGCGCTTTCCTACTCGGGAGAAACCTCGGAACTCCTCGATCTCCTCCCGTTCATCAAACGATTCGATGTCAAAATCATCGGCATCACCGGTAAAGCAGATTCATCGCTGGAGCAGCACAGTGATGCCACCTTGCTGACAGAAATCAGCCGCGAAGCCTGCCCTCTGAACTTAGCCCCCACCTCATCCTCCACCGCGATGCTGGTGATGGGTGACGCGCTGGCCATGGTGCTCCTCGAATCCAGGGGGTTTACCGAAGATGACTTTTCCAAGTTCCACCCCGGCGGAGCCTTAGGCCGTGCCCTCCTCACCACAGTGGAAGACATCATGCGCCAAGGCGATGCCATTGCCATGATCCACCCTAGCCACACCGTGCAAGCGGCCCTCTCCACGATGAGCCAAGCCCGAAGCGGTGCCTGCATCGTTGTCGACGACGACGGCAGCATGGCGGGCATCTTCACCCACGGCGACTTCGCCCGCTCATTCCAAGAAAACCAAGCGATTGGCAACCGCCCAGTCAGCGAGTTTATGACCAAAAACCCGATTACGCTACGATCTGATTCCCTAGCGGCCGAGGCCATCACCACCATTGGAACCCACCGGATCGATGATATTGTTGTCTTGGACCATAACCATCAACCCGTCGGGCTCATCGACACCCAAGATTTTGCCCGATTAAAACTCATCTGATGACATGCCCCCTCGCCGACACATCATACTCCTCGCCCTTTTCCCCTGCTGTTTTTCTTCCTGTGGAAAACAGGATCCCAGCAAGGCCCCCGTGATCAATACGCCGACCGGAGCCAAAGTCGACCTCAGCATGATCAGCTTGGTGGTCAGCAACCCACGGATCACGCTGGGAGCGGATCACACATCCGCTCTAGAGTTCGACTACACTATCCACAATCAAGCGGGCGCAAACATCGCCTTTCCATGCCTCTACAATGAGACCGATAAATTGATCGAGGTGAACTTATCCGACAAGGAAGGCAATCCCGTCCAGACTGGCAGGCGACCCATGGAGGACTTAACACTAACAGAACCTAGACCCCTGCGTATCCTCATAGGAAAAACAACCCGCAGCTACAAGGTCCCTCTGATGCCCGAACTCCGCAAAAAAGGAGACCCGATCAATCTCCGCGTCAGGCTCCACGCACCATCGCGTTATGACGAACTCCGAAGCTCTCTAGAAGCTCCCCGATCCGTCATCTTGTGGCCATAGATTAATCAAACTTCGACCTTGCAACTTCGCTTACCCCAACCACACTGCGGCGCCCCCGACCCCATCATCACTCACAACTTAACAATCTAAATTCCAATGGCATCCATCGTCGCAACCAACGTCAAACGCGGTCAGTGTATCAAATACGAAGGCGAGACCGGCATCGTTCTCAACCTTGACCACCGCACCCCCGGCAAGGGCAACGCTCTCATCGCCGCCACCATTCGTTCTTTCCAATCAGGGAAAACAAAAACCATCCGCTTCGCATCCAGCGATAAGGTTGAGATCGTGGAAACGGATCGCCAAAAGCTCGAGTTTTCTTACTCCGATCCCACAGGCTTCCACTTCATGGACATGAACACCTATGAAACCATCACCCTGGACGCAGAATTAATCGGCTCCAACAAGGACTACCTCGCCGAGGGAATGAATGCCGAAGTGCTCTTTATCGAAGGCAATGCGGTTACCGTCGACGTCCCAGCTGTCGTCGAACTCACGGTCACCGAATCATCCGAAAGCATCAAAGGCGATACCGCCAACAACCCAACCAAGCCTGCGACCTTAGAAACGGGCAAGATCGTGCAGGTCCCGCTCTTCGTCAAAACCGGCGACAAGCTCAAGATCAACACCACCGACGGCAGCTACTCCGGTCGCGCCAACTAATCACACGACACCATTCTCAACAGCGGGTCGCTTCTCTGAGTGGCCCGCTGTTTTCATTTCTCGACCACACCATCTCCTCATCACATCCTCCCCTACTCACCATGACTTGGAACGACTCCTTTCTTCAACTCTTCCGCAGCTGCGTGGAACAATACCGCAGCGGCAACCTAGATTTTAACTCCTACTACCAACCCGACGACCTCGCATTCCTGCAGTCGATCGGTTATAAACCCCGTGAACTTTTTGACTTTGTCGAGGACCTTGTGGATGAACAAGTGCCCAGTGAATCCACCGCCCTGCTCGTCGCCGCGGTGCGCCGTGATTATTTCCTCTGCGTCCAAAACGGAGAACTCAGCACCCACGAGATCACCACAGACGATCTGCCAACCTTTGGAGACACCCTGGACGGCATCGCCTACTTCCCCCGCATCCTACGTAAAGCACAAGCCAAACTCCGTGGCGAGCTCGACCCCAACATCATGTTCGGCTGCGGCGGCGACCGCAAGTTCCTGCGTGACCATGGTGATATCCACCCCGCCGACTTCCTCCGTCACGTCTGGGCCAGCGTCGATGATGAGAGCTCCATCATCGATTACGTCCGAGCTCAAAGCTCGGCCTCCTAACGGTTCCTGACAACTCGCCCAACCCTACCCAACCTACCACCCCATCTCATCATGCCCAAAGACTACCATGGCGAACAAATTCTCGTCGTCACCCGTGATCTCTTCGATCGCCTCGGCGCCTTCCAAGGCATCAACACCGACGTCGACCAATACCTCCCAGCACTCCTCAACCCTGAGAACAACTTCTTTATGGATCGAGCTGCCGCCGAGGACGACCCGTCTCACAAACAACTCATCCCCTACTGTATTTTCCGCGTAAAAAGTGCCACAGGCACCCGCTACCTCCATTACACACGGGGTAAGTCCGGCGGAGAATCCCGCCTCCACGCTGCCGTCTCCATCGGCATCGGTGGCCACATCAACCCCGTAGACCAGCGCGAGGACCATCTGGGTATGCAAACCTACATGGCTGGCGTCGAACGCGAGATCGATGAAGAACTCAACATCGGCGGCGACCACACCAACCAAATCGTCGCCTTACTCAATGACGACTCCAACGACGTCGGCCAGGTCCACCTCGGCGTCGTCCACATGATCGACTTGGAAAACGATGATGTCGCCGCCAACGAAGACGCCATCGCCAATCTCGCGCTCACCAGCCTCGAAGAACTCCGTGGCGACCTCTACGACCGACTTGAAACCTGGACCCGCTGCTGTGTCGATGTCATTGATGACCTCTAAGTCGATACCAGATCTCACCAACGTGCCCCCTGTCATCGACAAGTAAATACACCATCACAAGCCCTCATTAAGTTCTTTCCCGATGGCCGTGCTGCAACACGCAGGATAATTTAATGATTGTCATCCGCCATGAAGTTCCCCAAATTGGGGTTAGATCCTCCTCATTTTAAATATTGAAATACACCTATGAAATCTAGATTTTCCCGAAGAAGTTTTCTCAAGACATCTGGCGCAGCCACCACTTCAGCTTTCGCTTTTAACATTGCCTCCACCAGCCTTTTTGGAGCAAACGCACCGAGCAATAAACTCAACATAGCGGGCATCGGTATTGGCGGCATGGGAATGGGTAACCTCAGGGGGTGCATGAATGAAAACATCGTAGCCCTGTGCGATGTCGACACCGGAGCACACACCGCCGCAGCTCGGAAAAAATTCCCAAATGCCAAGCAATTTGAAGATTACCGTGTGATGTTCGATAAAATGGATAAGGATATCGATGCCGTCATCGTTGCCACTCCTGACCACACACACGCGGTCATCACCATGGAAGCCATGCAGCGCGGCAAACATGTTTACTGCCAAAAACCTCTGACTCACACAATTTATGAAGCCAGAAAGATTGCAGAAGCTGCAAAAAAATACGGTATCGTCACCCAGATGGGTAACCAAGGGCGCTCATCCATCCAAACACGCATGCTCAAGGAGTGGCTAGAAGACGGCGCCATCGGTGATGTCAAAGAAATCTTCGGCTGGACAGACAGACCCGTAGGCGGAAATCCATGGTCAGATTTTGCGGTTAAAGCGAGACCCAAGGACACCCCTCCTATCCCAAGCACCCTCAACTGGGATCTCTGGCTCGGACCGGTCGCTCACAGACCCTACCACCCCGACTACGTCCCCTCTAAATGGCGTGCATGGCAGGACTTCGGCACTGGCGCCCTCGGTGACATGGGTTGCCACATCCTCGACCCATCGTTCTGGGCACTGGATCTCGGTGCCCCCGAAAGCATTCAGGCAACAACCACACACTGGGAGCCCGAAATAAGCGCTGAGACCTACCCACGAGCATCCATCGTAAGATTTCAATTCCCCGCACGCGGAAACCGCCCTCCCGTCAAACTGACCTGGTCAGATGGGAGGTTACTCCCCCCCATCCCAGATGCCTTTGAGCCTGGCAAAAAACTTCCGCCAAGCGGAGCCATTCTTGTCGGCGATGAGGGATGTATCATGCACGGATCTCATGGAGCAAGCGCACTACGCATCGTCCCAGACGTGCAAATGAAAGCCTACAAGCGCCCCAAAGAGAAATACCCCCGTGTCGGCAAAGGCGTTCGACATGAACATGACTGGATCATCGCATGCAAAGGCGGCAGACCCTGCTGCTCACCTTTTTCATATGGGGCAGCACTGACCGAGATGGCTCTTTTAGGCATGGTCGCCATCAAACAGCCAAACCAACGCCTTCATTGGGATACCAAAGCCCTCAAATTCACCAATAACGACAAGGCCAACGAACTCTTGCATATCGACTATCGCGATGGTTGGAAAATTTAAAAAGAGTTGGAGGGCAAGCTGAGTAAGCTAGATCAACGTGGGAACCATGACCTGAAAAACGGGTGGCTTCATGGACTCGTGCTCAAACGTCGCCCCCTCTGATTCCTCCACCCCTCAATTTTCGTATCGCCACGCCTCAGCGGGTCGGCTAGCGTGACATCTCATGTCGATCCGACTAAAAATTCTCATTGCCCTTCTCTTCACGGGGGTGATTCCTGCGCTCTGTTTCTGGTGGTTCACGGAGACCATTCTCTACAAAGGGAACTTGGACGACATACAGGACAAGCTGCAGGTTTTTGCTGATTTGAAAGCAGAGCGCATCTCGCAAACCTTCCAAAACAATTCCGACCTGGTAACGCTCATCAGCAAACGCAAACAGATGCGGGTCTCGCTCGCAAATCATCTGGTATCTCCTGCCCCCAATCACCTCAGCCGCATCGAGAAAATGCTCACCGATGCAAATGACTCGGTGCCAACGTTCGAACAAATCTCCATTGTCACACCCGACCGAAAAATCATCGCCAGCACCGACATATCGGAGCGAGGAAAAACTATTTTGCCCAATGCCGCATTCAGCAAGGCCATGGCGGGAAGCTACGGGTTCACCTACATCATCACCCCAGATTCAACATCGCCCAAGGGCGAGAAAATCCACCGACTCTTATGCGGACCTATTTTCCATGAAAAAAAGCAGATCGCGGTCATCGTCGTGCGTGCTCATATTCTGAAACCGAATAACCTGATTGATAACACGGTCGGATTTGGTGGTGAGGGACGCACACGCTTGGTTCGACTCAACAAAAACATGATCGAACGCTGCATTGTCCCGCTAACTCCTGAGCGCGATGGCATTGGTCTGATTTTAAAAAATGGAGACCCACTTATTGATGTGACCGATCTCCATGACACCCCAGTTTTCCGAAATACGCTGGGCCAAGAACAATACCTGATCGCATTATCCCCTGTTTACCATACCAACATCGCGGTGATTACAGACATCGATAGCAACACCGCACTCAATAACACCAAGCAGCTGATCACCTTCGCACGCACTATCGGGATCATGAGCATTCTCAGCGTCCTGCTGATATCTGTATTTGTCGCCCGAAGCTTGAGCAGACCACTACGCAAAGTCGCGCAGACCGCAAAACGTGTCGCTATGGGTGACCTCGATGCGCGAGTCCCCATCACGACTCACGACGAAGTGGGCCAGCTAGGGAAAAGCTTTAACCGGATGGCTGAAAATCTCATCCATTCCAATAGGACACTGGAAAAAAAGGTCGAGCAGCGCACAGCTCAGCTTGAAACGACCCAGCACCTCCTCATCCAATCGGACAAACTCGAATCCCTCGGACGCATGGCCGCAGGCGTCGCTCACGAGGTGAAGAACCCACTCTTCGTGATTCAGAGCGGACTCGATTTCTTTGAACTAACTCTCAAAAACGCGGACGAACCGACCCAAAAAACTCTCAGACTCATGGACGAGGCCGTGCAGCGCGCCAACAGCATTGTCCTTGGTCTTCTTGAACTATCTCGATCTGAAGATTTTGAACTCAAGCCAAGAGATGTCAACGAGCTGGTGGATAAATCGCTGGTCCTCATCGATCATGCACTGACGGATAAATCCATCTATATGAGCCGTGACCTCAAGCCTGACATACCAGAATTACTGATGGATTTCCACAAAATGGAACAGGTGCTCATCAACCTTCTGGTCAATGCCATCCAAGCCGCCCCCAAGGGAGGCAGTATTACCATCAAAACATTCACCAAGCAGCTCGCCCCCGTTGAACGTGACGAGGGGCTGCGCCATTTCGATCGCTTACGCGAGGATGACGATGTAGCGGTGATCGAGATCACCAATACCGGATCACCGATTGAAGACGAGAACATGCGCAAACTCTTCGATCCTTTTTTCACCACCAAAACTTCCAATGAAGGCACAGGCCTCGGACTTGCCGTTTGCAAAACGATCATCGATCTGCACAGTGGGAACATCCATGTGGAGAACGTAGAAATCCCCGAGGGCGTCCGCGTTTCCGTAACCCTAAAAATCACCACCCAACAAAACTAACAACAATCAACACACCATCCCATCTCAAATGAATCAGGAATCACCCGACAGCCCCAAAAAAACCAAAATTCTCGTCGTTGACGATGAAACCGCCATCACCCAAATGCTGGATCTCAACCTCAGTGCCACGGGAAACTACGAAGTGCTCACCACCAACGAATCGCTGAAGGCGAAAGCTCTTGCGGCAGAATTTTTACCGGACATCCTCCTTCTTGATGTAGTCATGCCTGGCCTTGATGGTGGCGATGTGCTTAGAGAAATTCGTTCTATCCCCGAGCTATCACAAGTGCCCGCGGTGATGGTCACAGCACTGGTATCAAACAAAGAAATCAGCCATGACGGGGTCGTCACCACGGGAGACTGTGTGATGCTACCGAAACCCGTGCGGCTCGCCAGACTCATTAATACGATCGAAATGGTATTAGCGAACGAACTCTAGCCTGCCCCCTGACCCGCCGTGAGCCTTACAAGTCATGCTACGCTGACGAAGTAAAGAACACGCAGCTACTACAACAGTCTTGAAAAGGCTTGCCTACTTGAAGCAATAAAAGGACAATATCGACGTCATGACCGCGATAAAATATCTAAACCTGCTTGTATTTTTCTTACTTACCTCAGCCAGTGCTTTTTGCATCACTACGGATGAACTTAAAAAGTTAGAAGATTCTGCGAACCAAGGGGATGCTGAGGCGCAGTGCAATTTGGGATTTTGTTATTACAAAGGAGATGGGGTCCCCCAGGATTTCAAGATAGCGGTTTCTTGGTATGCGAAGGCCGCAGAGCAGGGGCATGTTAAAGCCCAGATCAGTATGGGGTTTTGTTATATCAAGGGCCAAGGCGTCCCCAAAGACCCCAAGAAAGGGGTTTATTGGTATACGAAGGCCGCAGAGCAGGGAGATGCTGGAGCCCAGAGCAATTTGGGCTATTGCTATCAAAGAGGACAAGGCGTTGCCAAAGACCTGAAGAAAGCCGTTTCTTTATACAGGAAAGCTGCAGAACAAGGATATGCAGTCGCCCAGTATAATTTGGGAATTTGTTATGAAAGTGGCTCGGGCGTGGAGGTCGATTTTAAAAAGTCGGCCTATTGGATCAAGAAATCCAAGGAGCCACGTCCCGTAAAAGACAGCAAATAGATACCCAAGGTTCTACGCTTGAAGTTTCAAGCGCTTGCGGCGGAAGCTTCACTCCCAGAGTTTCCCGCAGGGCTCTTGGCTAGCTCAGCATGCTATCCAGCATTGAGTGCCACCTTCATGCCATTGTGAATGATCGTCGGGTCGAAAAACTGACGCATGCTCGTCCCTTGGTGAACCATTAAGCTCACCAACACCTTGGCCGTTGGGTGGTTGAGATTGATTCATTTCAACTTGGATCCATCCAATCGCAGGCATATTCCGGCTTGCAGTTTCACCGTCCGGGTCATCCCTTGGTGGCGGACGACCACGGTCATGGGTTCCTTGCTTTTGATCAGAGTTGAGGCAAGTTCTCCGTCCTTCCAGATCATGTCGACGCGGCAACCGCCGCGGCCATGCAGGCCGCGAACCGCACCATCTTTCCAGCTTGTGGGCAGGGCAGGCAGCACGTCCAGAATCACATGACCCTCTTGATCGCGGCAGTGACTTTGCAAGAGCATTTCACAGACACCAGCGGTGAAACCAAAATTGCCGTCGATTTGAAAGGGCGGATGGCTGTCAAATAGATTGAGGTGTGTGCTGCGGCGAAGTAATTCCGTGCCATGATGGTAGGCTTGGTCACCATCTCCAAGCCGAGCCATGAAGCTGATCGTCCATGCGCGACTCCAACCCGTGCGGGCACCGCCATTGGCGAGGCGCGTATCGATGGTCTTGCGTGCCGCTGTGAACAACTTGGGGGTATCACGCGTGATTTGGTCAAATGGGTGCAGGCCGATCAGATGGGATACGTGCCGGTGACCCTGATTGGCTTCACGCAAAGGTTCAGCCCACTCCAAGATGCGACCGTCTTCACCAATCTGGATGGCTGGAAGTTTGGCACTTGCAACCGCGATGCGTTGGCGCATGGACTCACCCATATTCAAAACCGTAGCGGCGCGTGTGGTGGCATCAAAAATCGCACGGACCATCGTCATGTGGTAAGTCGATCCGGCCGTGATGCGGAATTGGCCTCCCGATTTAGGGTCGATGAATTCGTTCTCTGGCGAGGTGGATGGCACGATGCGCAGTTTCCCATCTGAGCATTCAACTAAGGCATCGAGAGCGAACTCACTGGCGCCGGCGAGGATCGGGTAGAGTGTTTCTAGCTTCTTGATGTCGGGGTTGAAGCGCCATGCGTCAAACAACTGGGCGGCGAGCCATGCGCCGCAGAGCGGATCGAGGCTACCATTCATAAATTGAGAGCGAAATGATGACCCGCTGGGGCTGACGCGGCCGAATGGGTTGGTCGCGTGGAAACAAGTCCAACCGTCCGACCCGCAGACGATCTTGGCGGCCATTTTTCCACGTTCGGTAAGGGGGATAAACCAATCCATCAGAGGTTCAAATGTTTCAGGCAAGCCAACCAAGGGTGCTGGCCAGTAATTCATCTGAAGGTTGATATTGAGGTGGAAATCGGCCTCCCATGGCGCCCACATTCTGTCATTCCAGATCCCTTGTAGGTTGGCAGGCAAGCGACCCGGTTTGCGAGAACTACCGAGCAGAAGATAGCGCCCGTAGTCGGCCATGATGACTGCTAAGCCTGGGTCATCGCCCCCCTCTTTAACGGCCTGCAGGCGCACGTCAGTGGGTTGCTGGATAAGTGCAGCGTCCGCAGATCCGACTTCAAGGGCGAAGCGGTCATAGAATCCCCGATGATCCGCGATGTGGGTTTTACGTAACTCTGACCATGATGTCTTGACCACCTTGCTCAGGATGGATTCGGCTTTCGTTGCTGGATCGATCGTGCGGTTGAAATTCAGTGTTGTGACATCGTAGTCGGTGGCAGCAGTCAGCAAGATGAGAGCACTTGTGGCGCCGGTCACCTCAAGTTCACCACGGGCGCCTGGCTTGACTGAGCCGCCATCCGTTTTCACGAACAATCGCGCCGCAAAGCGCATGTGATCCCCTGCTACTCCGGACCCGCCAGCATTGGGTTCCTTGCCGCCTTGCTCTTTGCTTAGGTCGATAATCTGCCCGTTCATGTGCAGTTCGTTGTGCTGATGGTGGGTGACGCGGGCGTCCTTCTCGCGAGTAAGGCGGATGGTAAAGTTCAACGCGCCTGCTTGATCGCTATCGACTTGAACCGCAATCACATCGTCGGGCGCGGATGCCAGCACTTCACGTGTGATGTTTGTCTTGCCAGACTGATAGGTCGTGCGCGCAATCGCATCGCGGAGTGAAAGCTCACGGCGATAACCAGAGGTGTCCGAAACATTTTTGAATTCGAGCATCAAATCGCCAAGCGGCTCGTAAGACCGGAAAGAACTTGGCGATTTCACCAAGTGCTTCTGCCCGTAGTCACGTGCTTCCTGACGTTTTCCCGCGAGAATAAGGCGCTGCACCTCGGCGAGGTGTTTCGCATAGTCCGGAGCAAACGCTTCAGCTTGCGTTCCTGCCCAGAGGCTTTCCTCGTTGAGTTGGATGCGCTCGGTCTTGGTTCCTCCAAAAACCATCGCTCCGAGCCGACCATTCCCTACGGGGAGTGCTTCAGTCCATTTTTCAGCAGGCCGATTATACCAAAGTTGAGAATCAGCAGTGAGAGTGGTATCGGCCATTGCTTGACCGATGAGAAGTGAAGTCGTTAGTAATTTAAAAAGACGGTGCATCATAATTTATCCTTCGCTGAGATGCCTAGGTTACGAAATAATGATTCATGAGGAAGTGGCGAACATGTCATAAGCGAGAACCATCCACGGACGAGCAACGCCCTCACGGCTGGACGGTTTAAAAAAAACCGCCCCCGCCTGGGTGCCACAGTGATGGATACCATCACTCCGTGATTTTTCGGCAGACGAAAGAACGGACCCTCGGCTTACGAGTCCAGCTCGAGGGCCGCTTTTTGGGCTGCGGTCTTCGCCTCCCCTTTATGAGCTTTATCGGCCTCCTCCTCGGTGGTGAGACGCATACCAACGGGCTTGGAAACACCAAAGTCCTCCATGGTCACACCGTATATCATATCGGCGCGGTTCATGGTGCGTTTACTGTGGGTCACGATGATGAACTGGCTGTTATCGATAAACTTGTCGAGCACCTTGAGGAAGCGGTTGATGTTGGCCTCATCCAGCGGTGCATCCAACTCATCCAAGACACAGAACGGGCTAGGCTTGATTTGGAAAATAGAGAACAGCAAGGCGACCGCGGTCATCGAGCGTTCGCCCCCTGAAAGCAGGCTGATGGACTGGAGTTTTTTCCCTGGAGGCTTGGCAATGATATCGATGCCGCTTTCCAGTGGATCATCCTCATTGATCAGCACAAGGTTGGCCTGAGCTTTCTCACCAAAGAGCACCTTGAACATCCCCTTGAAGTTCTTAGACACCTGGGTAAAGGTTTCAGTGAAACGTTTTTTCGTCTCCACATTGATACGTTCAATCACGGTGATCAGCTCGGTTTTAGAGCTAACCAAGTCATCATGCTGGTTGCGGAGGTTATTGTGTAAGTCTTCGAGCTCGTCAAACTCCTCGATCGCATCGACGTTGACTGGCCCCATGGAATCGACCTTCCGCTTGAGGTCTGCGACGATATTCTCGACCAGATCCCAATCCGGCCCAGTGTCCCCAGGCAATGTCTCCTGCGGTTCAGCTTCAGATTTGACAGATTGATCCTCCGTCGCGGATGCAGTGATATCTTCACCATCATCACCCCGCTCATTGGCGGCGCGGCGTTTTTCTTGTCGGTCGTATGCTTGGGCACGCTCGTTCAAGCAGGTAAGCAAGGCATGAGAATCTGGCCGGAAGTGCTGTAACTCGATCTGATGACGTTCCATCACACTCTCGTTGAGGTTTTCCAATCGGAGACCAATCTTGGTGGCCGAGATTTCCTCGCGGCCTTTTTGCTCAGTCAATTTAGAACATTCATGACGCAGTGCCGAGAGATCCTTCTCGGTTACCTCAATGGCATGATGAAGCGCACCTCGACTGGCTGAGGTGGTCTCGAGAAGCTCCTCGAGGTCACGTGCCTCAGCCGCATTCATCTCGATGGTTTCCACAAGCTCCGTATTTTCGGTAACGGCCGCTTGCATCCGCTCGTTGAAGCTGGCGATCTCCTCGTCGCGTCGACTACTCACCTGCCTTAGCTCTTCGAGGCGTGCTGCCATAGGAGAGCGTTGGCGTTCGGCAGCATCGAGTGCCTGACGTTCGACAGCAAGGCTGGTGCGGTATTCTTGGAGAGTCGCGACGGCCTCATTTTCACGGCGACTGGCTTCCTCAAGTTCACCGGCGAGTTTAATCTGGTCGGCTTCTAACTGCTCTAAACGGGCACGTGCCGAGCCAAGATCTGTTTCCAGCTCCTCACGACCACCGAGAGCGCTTTCCTCCCGCTCTTTGATATCATTTTGTTCCCACTCGACGCTGGAGATTTTACTTTCGAGTGATTCCACCTCGCGACTGGCGAGGGTGAGTTGCCCTTGCAGGGTAGATTCCTCGACGCGAGCTTTCTGCAGTCGTTCACGTGCGAGTTCGGCGGCTTCGCGCTGCTCTCTGACTTCACTTTCCAGTCGGGACAACTGCGTGCGTGCCTCCTCGTCCGTGGAATCCAGCTCGGCGACTTCGATTTCCAATGCTCGGACTTCGTTTTGCCTTTCAAGCACGGAGCTTTGGTCGCCATTGCTGACACCGCCGGTCATCATGCCTTCTGGGCGATAGACATCGCCGCGCATCGTCACGAGGATCACATCGGGCAGCTCCTTGCGCATATGCATGGCGGTGGTGAGATCGCTGACGATCAGCACCTTGGATAAGAGGTTTTCCACCACGGCGGCTACTTTAGGATCAGATTTAACACGATCCATGGCCCAGGTTTCTGCCCCATCAGGCACGGTCATCATTTGTCCTGTGGCGGAGCTTGAGACAAAGTCTTCAGGGATGATGGCGGCTTCACCGAGTTTTTTATCGGTAAGTCGATCGATGATGGCTTGGGCGTAGTTCGAATCTGTCACCAACACCGCCTGCAAGTGGGAGCCGAGCGCGGCCTCCACAGCGACTGTGTATTCCGGCTCCACCTCAATGAGCCCGGCAAGGACGCCACGCACACCATTTTTGAAAAACTCAGGTTCGTCGAGTCCCTTAAGAACCGACTGGGTGCCTTTTTCAAACCCCTCACCGCTATTGACAAGCTGCCGCAGGACGTCGAGACGTGACGATGTGCGGGCAAGCTCTTTGTGGGTGGATGAGGCGTGATCACGAGCGGCATCCAAGTCACCACGTGTGTGCTGGAATGTGCGCTCAGCGACGTCTTTTTGCTCTTCGAGTCCGTTGAGTTTAGTCCGACGAGTTTCCAGTTCAGAGGCAATCCCTTCTTGCTCCATCACGGCCTGCTCGTGCTCGTATTGAAGCCGTTCCTCTTCCTCGGCGAGCTTGCTGGCACGCTCGCGGCTGTTTTCCATCACGGATAACGCACTCTCAATTTTTGCCTGACTGGCAGCGATGATCGACTGGGTGGTATTCGCCTCGCTGCGAAGGCTACGCACAACCCCCTCCTTATGCTCGCGTTCACTGCGTTGGCTTGCGGCGCGGGACTCATGCTCGGAGAGTTGAGCCTGTTGGGATTCGATCCGGCTGGTGAGTTCCACCCGTGTTTGCTCAGCCTCTTCGAAATCAAGCAGCTGCTGATCGAGTTTTTTCTGAGCTTCGAGAATATCGCTCTGGTTTTGTGTCACCCGTGCTTCCAGCTCGGATTGGCGTTCTTTGTTAAATGCGATACGGCTCTCGGCAGCGCTGGCAGCATTGGTGTGATGGTTGAGCTGCTGGCGGATCTCGGAGAGCTCCGCTTCCAAGCTCTGGGCGGCATCGCGCGCCTTCACCACGGCTTGCTCTTTTTCTGGAAGACCCACTTCTAACTCGTGCTCGCGCACTTCAAGCGAGTGGATCGAATTTTCGAGCTCACCCAACTCGGCGGTGTATTCAGTAAACTTACGATATCCGAGGTGGGTGTCCAGCACGCGCACATCCTTAGCCAACTCCTGATACCGGCGAGCCTTGGCAACCTGTCGTTTGAGTGAGTTCATGCGGCGCTCCTGCTCGGCAAGCACATCGGAAACACGAAGCAAATTCGCCTCAGTGTATTCCAGTTTCCGCAAGGCTTCCCGCTTTTCCTTTTTAAATTTGGTAATGCCCGCAGCCTCCTCAAAAACAGTGCGTCGATCCTCCGGCTTGGAGCTCAGAAGCATATCGATTTTTCCCTGCTCCATGATGGAGTAGGATGTCCGGCCGATCCCCGTATCCATGAACAACTCGTGAATATCACGAAGTCGGCAAAGGCTGCCATTGATCCGATACTCCGACTTGCCATCACGGAATACACGGCGCGTGATCGCCACTTCATTGTAATCCACCTTGAGTATCTCCTCACAGTCGGCAAGCGTCATGGTGACTTCCGCCATCCCCAACGCTGCACGGGCTCTACTCGTGCCACTCTTATCGGTGCCATTAAAAATAACGTCAGCCATTTCACCGCCACGCAGCGCCTTGGCGGATGTTTCCCCAAGCACCCAGCGGATTGCGTCCACCACATTGGATTTACCGCAGCCATTAGGACCGACAATGCCAGTCACTCCATTCGGGTGAAATTCAAATTTTGTTTTATCGGCAAAGGATTTAAAACCGTGGAGATCGAGCGACTTAAGATACATAATGATGAGCGGGATAGTGGATTTCCGAAATAGTGGGCATCGGAGACAACGGTGAATTCAGGATGCTTGTGAAACATTCAGAGTCCATGTGCCGTTTCCAAATACCATAATACTGATTCGGTAACCACCAAGCCAATTAGATGGAAAATCCTCTATATGGTGGTTTTTAGATCAGTTGATACCACATGTTGTGCTGTTGAGCATTTAAGCAATGTGAAATAAAAAGCGCTTTGGGGACTCTCCCCCCTGATGGATGGGTCAATGATTCGGAGCTTGTTTCTCTGGCCCGCAGCCCGTAGCAATGGCGTATGCACTTGCAATTCGAATGGCTCGGCCAAGATGTGGATTACCAGCACGGACTGGAAATTCAGCAGCAGCGTGTGCAGAAAATTCTCGATGGCAGCAGGGGGAATCAGATGCTCGCCCTGGAGCACCAACCCGTGTATACGATCGGCCGAACCCGAGACCAAACATCGCTTGGGAATAACACCGCGCTACTGCCCCACCCCCTGGTCGAAATCAACCGAGGTGGGCAAGGGACTTATCATGGTCCGGGCCAACTGACGGGATACCCCATTGTTGATTTGCACCCATTGGGCAAAGATCTTCATGCCTACATCCGAGCACTCGAAGAAGCACTCATCCTTACCTGTGCCGAATATGGTGTGACTGCGGGCCGGCAAGACGGACTCACGGGCGTCTGGGTCGAAAACCGGAAGCTGGCATCCATCGGCGTGGGTGTGAGGAAATGGGTTGCGATGCACGGATTTGCGATCAACCTCACCAAGGAGAGCCTGAACGGATTTTTATCCATCACGCCATGTGGCATCGATGGAGTGACCATGACGAGTTTGGAAAGCGAGTGTGGAAGTGACGTAGACGTCAAGGAGTTCGCCAAACGATCCTCCGTGCATCTTGGCACCGTATTGAGTGGCATGCAAAAAGCCGAAGGGTAAACTCCCCTTGGCCTGCCCCCATTTCTTGCCCCCTCGCTACGAGCCTTGATTTTCTGCCGACACGGCTTCCTTCATATCGACCATGTCCATGCGCCCAGTTTCGGCAGCCTCAGCTTCTTGTTCTTTCTTTTTCTGAGCCTTCGATGACTCCTTAATGATCAGCCGTTCCTGCTCGGCGTTCTGGTTTTTCCCCTGACCAATGGCCACGCCGAGCCAGCGAAGTTCGTAGCTGTTATCGAGCCCTACTTTAACGAGCATCGTCAGAGGCACAGCGAGCAACATCCCCACAGGACCCCAGATAAATCCCCAGAAAAGAACAGAAATGACCACCACAACGGTGGAAAGACCAAATCGGCGCCCCAACAATGCGGGTTCTAGGAAATTACCAAGAAATCCATTGATCAGAAGATAGCCACAACCGACGGCGATCGCGTGTTTTACATCGTGGATTAAGAGGGCGAGAATCACAGGAGGAATGCCCGCAATAATCGAGCCGATAGCGGGGATATAATTAAAAGCAAAAGCAAGGATGCCCCAGAGCAAGGGGAAATCGACTTCGGCAGCCCAGCATAATAAGCCCGCTAAGACACCGGTCGCGATGCTCACCATCGTCTTGATTCCGAGATACTTCTGGATGTCTCGGGTGGCACTGAGCATCCGTTGAAGGTTGGGCCCTTGGGCTTCAACAATCGATTCAAACCTGCGGGCAAACATCCGCGCCTCACTGAGCATGAAAACAAGCAGGATCAGGACGATGAACGAACTCTTCAACGTATCCAAAACCCCAGCTAGTAATGAGGTAATGTTGTTTTTAAAGAAGTTCGCGATTTCCTCTTCGGTCAGAAGCTTCTTCACGTCTTCCTGAGCAGATTCGACGCCCCATACCTCAAGCTGTGCACCACTATTCAATGCGACTTCATACATCTTGCTACCATAACTTTCAATGCGCCCCCCCTCAACCAGATCATTAATCAGCAGAAAGCCTACCACCATAATCCCAGACAGAAAGGCAAACACGACCATGACGGTAATCAATACCGCAAAAAACCTCGGCACTCCGTGCTCACGAAGCCAGTTCGTGATCGGAAAACTCACCGCCGCAATAAAAAACGCCAGCGATACCGGAATAAAAAAATCACGTGCAAAATACATCCCAGACAACACCAACATCGCCGAGGCGAGTAATAGCATGACTTTATGGGCTTCTGCGGGCTTCGTTGACACGGGTGAGATCTTAATAAGAGTTGATCTGGCAAACAACAAAATCCTTTGTTAGTATTGTTTACTCCGCCCTACTGGGCAAAGCCAGCATACGCTTGTTCGGTCGTTCAGGCAATGGAATCATTCGATTATTATTCAAAACATGCGAGCGTGCCCACTCGCATGAGCAATATCACGCATGATCGACACGAAGGAATCGGCTCATCGATGCTTCGTCAAGCTTGCCAACCTGCCCAAACCCAACTAATCATCACACCATGAAATCCCATGAGGTTCTCAAACAAGCTTTTGACAAAAGCAGCCCGAAGTCGATTGCCTCAGAACTCGGCGTCTCACTTTCCCTCGTCTACAAGTGGGCACAGGATCAATCCGGGAGTGGATCAGGAAGCCGGAACCCGCTCGATCGCATCGTGGAAATCCACGACCACACCCAGCACCTCCCTATTATCGAATGGCTCTGTGAACAATGCAGCGGCTACTATGTCCGCAACCCAGAGAGCGATTACCCACAAGATTGCGAGGTCCTACCGGCAACCAATGAGATCGTCGGCCAGTTCTCCACCCTGCTTGCTCAGATTTCACAAGCCGCGCTTGATAACTCGATCACCCCAGACGAGGCTGAGAACATCCGCAAATCGTGGGACAAGCTCAAGAGCTTTACCGAGGGATTTGTCCGCTGCTGCGAGAAGGGAAACTTTGAACTCATGCAGGAAGATGATGAGCAAGAACCCAAACCTCGCACGACTCTTTACTAGCAATGCTTTACTCATATCCGCCACCGACCTAGACCTCACTTAGCCCATGAACCGTAAACAATACCGCTTCGCCCGCAACCTCCTCTTCCGCCTTGATGCCGAGACCGCGCACCACGTTTCCATGCGAAACCTTCAGTGGTTGGAAAAATTACGCCTCCTCGGCCCGCTCACCGCACTCACCGGCAAGACGCCAGCGGGTCAACCGGTCGAATGCATGGGCCTGACCTTTCCGAATTGCGTTGGGCTCGCAGCCGGTCTTGATAAGGAGGGCAACTGCATCGACGCACTCGGCCAGCTCGGATTTGGTCATGTCGAAATTGGCACCATCACCCCACGTCCACAACCAGGCAACCCACAACCACGCCTATTCCGGATCATCGATCGTGAAGCCATCATCAACCGCATGGGGTTCAACAACTCGGGCATCGAAACCGGAGCCGCCCATGTCGCATCATCACACCGATTTCGTAAAAAAGGAGGCGTCATCGGGTTTAATATCGGAAAAAATAAGGTGACCCCAAATGAAAATGCCGTCGATGACTATCTCGCCTGCCTCCGTGGCGCATGGGGTGTCGCCGACTACATTACAGTGAACCTCTCCTCTCCTAACACCCCTGGACTGCGCGACCTCCAAGCGGCTGACGAGACCGCCCGGCTTCTCGAAACGCTGAAGGAGGAACAGGAAAAACTGACCACCGCCAGTGGCCGCCGAGTCCCGATTGCACTCAAAGTTGCCCCCGACCTCGAACCCCAGCATATTGCCGACCTCTCCAAAGTCTTTGTCGATGGTGGGCTCGATGGGCTCATCGCGACCAACACCACCATCAGTCGCGCTGCCGTCAAGGGCTGCGACTATGCCACCCAAGACGGTGGACTCTCAGGTTCCCCGCTCACATCACGTTCTACCGAAGTCATTGCTGACTTCCACAGTCACCTTGGCAACCAAGTTCCCATTATCGGAGTAGGAGGAATCATGACCGCGGAGGACGCCCAAGAGAAGCTCAAGGCCGGAGCCAAGCTCGTTCAACTCTACACGGGTTTTATCTACCATGGACCGCCATTGATCCATGAAATTTTGAAGGCGACCATGCGCTCGTGTCCATCCAGTTAAAAACGCTTACTCACACTCATGGAGACTGATCCATCCAGAGGAAACTCCGCCTCCCCCCGCCAGATCGTGCAGTTTCCCCTCATCGAGCTGCCTGCGTTATCAGCCGCCGTATTGCATCAATTCCTGAGCCAGCTTGTATCCCTTGCTATCGGGCGCCTTGCGGGACTCCTTCAACCAGCCAGAAATGCGACGCAGCCCACGGTGACAAAGGTAGTCCGTGGTTTGCAAGGCATGAGCTCCTATGGCATCTGACGCATCATCATGTGAGATCGACTCAGCACGCGCACAAGCGGTCGACATCGCAAAGAGCTCGCTGGCAATGTTTACATAACGTCCGAGCAGCAACTGGCGACGCTCAAGTTTCGGACCGTTGGTCAGCATCGATAGAAAAAGCCTCCGCGAAAGCTTCCGACTCGCACGATGGATGGCGCGCATGTGCTTTTTGAGAATGGGGTGCATTCCTGATGGAATACCAGCGTCCCGTGGCAAAAAACGAGAAGGGAACCACAAGCTGTAATGCAGGCCAGCCTTGATCAGTGCGGTCACGCGGCCGCTAATCGGCACCCGCGAATCAATCACGACGGCACCACGGCGGAGGTGGGGGTCAAGAGCTTCGCGGGCAATAAATAGTCGCATGATTTCGCTCGACCCCTCGAAAACAGTATTAATCCGGCTGTCACGGAACATTCGCTCGACCGGATCGGGCGACTCGCCACGCGCGCGCAGTGAATCGGCCGTTTCATATCCCCTGCCACTGCGGATTTGCATGGTCTCATCCACACTATGCCAACCCGCTTCGGTGCCCCATAACTTCGCCATTGCCGCCTCAATCCGGATGTCGGCCTTTTTATCAGCATCAACCAGTGCCGAGACATAATAAACCATCGCCTCGGTGGCAAAGGTGTCTGCTGCCATGTCGGCAAGCTTTGCGGCAACCGCTGCGTGATTCCCAATCGGAGCCCCCCATTGTTCACGTTCACGGCACCAGCGCAGCGAGATGTCTAGGCACTCGCGCATCAAACCGATACAAGCGGCCGGAAGTGTGAGCCGACCTGTGTTCAGTGTTGTCAGTGCAACTTTGAGCCCCTTACCTTCGGCATGCACAATGTCCTCAACCGGAATCCTGACACCCTCAAATCTAACAACTCCATTATAAAGAGCCTTAAGGCCCATGAAGTGGCAGCGACGCACGATCTCCACCCCTTCAGCCTGAGTATCAACAAGAAAGGCGGTGGTTGCGTGGGGTTTTTCCTCCGTCGGGGTCTTAGCCATGACAATGATATACTGGGATTTCAGTAAGTTGGTACACCAGAGTTTTTCCCCATTGAGTAGAAAATGGCTTCCGTCGTCACTGCGGGATGCTGTCGTTTGCATCCGAGCGGGGTCCGAGCCCACGCCTACCTCGGTAAGAGCAAAGGCTGAAATGCCACCAGCGGCGCAGGGAGGTAAATACTTCTTTTTCTGCGCATCCGTACCAAAAACTAACAACGGCTGAGGAACTCCGATGGATTGGTGCGCAGAGATCAATGCCGTGAGGTTCCCGCAATGACTTCCCAACACCATGGCCGCGCGACAATAATTGGTCTGAGAAAGCCCGAGCCCCCCATATTCCTTGGGAATCTTAATCCCAAAGGCTCCGAGGTCGGCCAGACCATCGATGACGGCATCGGGGATCTCCCCGTCGCGGTCAATGGCATCGGGGTCGGTATGATTTTTTAGATACTCACCAAGTTGATCCACAAAGGCATCTCCCGCCTGAGCGTCCTCTCGGCTCTGGCGCGTAAACGGAGTGACTTTCCCAAAATCAGGCGCCCCCATAAAGAGAGAGGAGGCAAAGCCGGAAACGGCACGTGTATCGCGCGATTCCTCTGCCATCTCAAGGGCAGCGCGCTGGCCGGCCGACATCGCCGAGGTATCGATGGTTGAGGTAGGTTTTTCTGTGGGTTTCATATGTTCAATGGGTTAGGTGTAAAATTTTCCAAGACAGATATCATGATCGTCACTGTAGCGCAGCGGGCCACCACGGAATGGCGCATATCCCGTGCCCATCACCATGGCAAAATCAATGTCGCTGGCCGTCGCCACGATACCATCCTCGAGGCAAAGCGCGGCTTCGTCGGTCATGCATTGAGCGAGTCGACCAGCCATATCCACACCACGGGTATCGTCCCGAGCCTCATCCCTCAGGGCCAGCGCGGCTGGGTTGGGAACGGGTGACTTGTTTTTATTTTTTCCGTATAAGTAAAACCCCTTACCGGATTTTTTGCCCAATAGGTTGGCGTCAATCATCCGGGTGAGAATATCAGGCACAGACATCCTATCAGGAAATGCCCCTGCCAGCGTTTGGGCGACATGAAGAGCCACATCAAGCCCCACTTCATCCATTAGCCGAATAGGCCCCAAGGGCATGCCAAAATCGAGCATGGCATCATCGATCGCCTGAGCATCAACCCCTTGGGAAAACAGATTCCCGGCTTCAAGCAAGTAGGGAAGCAGGATCCGGTTGACGAGAAAGCCGGGCGCATCCTTGACGACCACAGGCAGTTTGCCGATTTCTTGGACAAAGGCAACGGCGGCTGCGAGGGTTTCCGGTGAGGTGGTTTCCGTCCGGACAACCTCAACAAGCTTCATCCGATTTACCGGATTAAAAAAATGCAAGCCGACGAGACGCTCCGGATGGAGGATGGATTCTGCTAGCTCCCGGATGGGGAGTGCGGAGGTATTGGTGGCGAGAATGGTGTCAGGTCCACATCGGGAGCTGAGATCGGCAAAGATTTTCTTTTTAATCGCCAAATTTTCAGTGGCCGCCTCAATGATCAAGTCACAATCCCCCAAAGGAATAGGTCCTCCAATGGGCGTAATTCGGTCGAAGCCGCGCGCGGCCTCCGTCTGGGACATCACCCGATACTTGACCGATCCTTGATAGAGTTTGTAAACCCGCATCATCCCACGAGCTAAGGCGTCATCGCTCACATCCTGAAGAATGACCTTTTTCTGGCGGGTACTCAGCCAGTAAGCAATACCCGCCCCCATCACCCCGGCACCGATGGTTGCGACCTTGTTCAAACGTTTTGGTGCTGTCGCAGGTGCAACGTCAGGCTTCAGTTTTTTCGCGCGCTCATTCAGAAAAAAGAGCTCGATCATACGCTCCGTCTGCGGCAGTTCGGCGAGGTAAAGAAAGGCATTACGCTCGCGTTGAAGACTATCCTCGTGACTACCGCTCACTCCGCGACAAACAACATCGAGAGCTTCTAAAGTCGCTGGATAAAGACCACGCGTTTTTGTCATGATGTTAACGCGGGCTTTCCTCTTGATGACGGCAACACTCAGAGGATTGTGCTCCAAGAATCGGCCTTTCATGTGACGTTTACCACGTTTAAGAAAACGGTATGCGAGTGTAGGCAAGTCTTCTTCTGGGCAGATGGCGTCGGCGAGACCTTTGTATTTCGCCGCGCTCCCCTGGAGTAATTTGCCCGTAAGGATCAGGCCAAGGGCATGGGCCAAGCCGATAAGCCGAGGCAACCGGGTGCAACCACCCCAAGCGGGCAAAATCCCCAACAAGGTCTCAGGGAGACCGATGCGGGTGACACGGGCATCGGACACGATACGCCAGTCGCATGCTAGGGCTAGCTCACAACCGCCACCTGCACAGGCACCGTGAATGGCAGCAACACTGGGGATTTTTAACCCCGCAATACGATCAAACACTCCTTGCCCGAGTTCGAGCAACTCGGCAAGTTCATGGGACGACGCGCTGGCCAAAGTTTTGATATCAGCCCCGGCAATAAAAATCGAGGGTTTCGCCGATCTGACCAGCAGTCCCGTCAAGCTGTCGTCATGCTCGATCGCCGTGACATGGCTTTCGAGTTCAGTAAGCACCTGCTTGTCAAAAACATTGGCACCCGACCCAACACGGTCAAAGGTGAGGGTCGCGACCGAGGCTTCGATACTGAGGGTAATGTGGTTCATTTTTCTAGATTTTTCATGATGTTTCCAACCAGAGGGCGGCACCCTGCCCCCCACCAATACAGAGGGATGTGAGAGCGCGTTTTTTGCCCGTGTTAGCGAGTTCGTGGAGGGCCGTAAGAACCAGACGCGCACCAGTGGCACCGACGGGATGACCGAGCGCGATAGCTCCGCCGTGAGGGTTGAGTTTCCCCATCGGGATCTCTCCGAGAGGTGTGTCGAGTCCGGCTAGTTGGCAGTAGGACGGATCGCTCAGGGCCTTACAACAAGCAAGCACCTGGGCGGCAAAGGCTTCATTGATTTCAATGGTATCGGCGTCATCTAGGCTGAGCCCAGTAAGCTGATTGGCACGTGCAATGGCTTGAACTGGGCCAATCCCCATGCTGCGAGGGTCGCAACCCGTGTAGGCGTAGCCTGTAAGCCGACCAAGCGGTTCCAGCCCGTAACGCGTGGCCAGATCATCGGCTTTTTGTTCCGTGGCAACCAACAACATCACCGCGCCATCAGTAATCTGAGAGGCATTTCCGGCCGTGACACTGCCTGTTTTCCGATTGAATACGGGACGAAGCTTGGCGAGTTTCTCGATCGATGACCCCTCACGGATCCCGTCGTCGGCGCTGATTGACTTCCCACCCAAGTAGACAGTGGCGATTTCCTCGTCGAAAAAATCGCGGGACGCAGCAGCTTTTTTCTGCGATTTCACGGCATAGGCGTCCTGCTGCTCGCGGGTGATCCGGTAATCACGGGCCAGCACCTCAGCCGTCTCACCCATGTTCAGGCCGGAATAGGGGTCGGTGAGCCCGAGTTGAAGACCAATGAGAGGAGAGAAATCAGCGGGACGAAACCCAAGCAGAGCACGAAGCTTCTGACCGACACGGCGCGCCTTCGCTAGATGGACGAATTTTTGAACCGCCGTGGGTCGATAAAGAAGCGGCACGTTTGACATGCTATCCACACCACCCACAAGATAAAGGTCCCCCCTACCCGCAGCGATACGCTCCGCCGCCGTCGTGATGGCCTCCATCCCAGACGCGCAGTTCCGGTTTACAGTCACAGCAGGAACGTTTTTGGGAACCCCCGAGCGCAAGGCAATGACGCGGGCGATGTTGGCGGAATCAACTGGCTGACAGACACAGCCGATGATCACTTCCGATAACTCCTCCGGATCGATACCCGTCTGAGCCAACAAAACCGTGGCGGCATCACGCCCGAGATCCGCCGCAGCCTGTGAGGCGAGGCTGGCCCCCATTGATGTGAACGGAGTGCGGATAGCGGCGAGGATTTGCATTGTTTAGGGGGGGCGGTTGTCGATAATTTTCTGTTCCTTGAGTTCAACGCCAACACCATGCATGCGGCGCATACTGTCCCAATCGGTAAACTTCACCGCATTGGGGCTGAGATCCGTAGAGGCTTTGAGCTTCTGGATAATGTTTTTTTTAAGCGCGGATTGGTCGCCATTGATCGGCACGACGTGAATGATCATTTCATCGAGATCGAGTGGATCATCGTTGACTTTCCTCAACTCTAGCTGCCACGCACCAAGCCCCTCGGTATCATCGAGGATGTTTTCCAGGGCATTAAAATCCACAAGTGTCCCCTTGAGCTTGTCGATATTGAGACGGCGAATATCCGTGACGCGTGATATTTTTCCGATAAGACGCGGGCAGGTACGACCGCAGACAGGGCATGGCTCTCTGACAAGACCACCGTCAACAAGATCGCCGGTCCGGTAACGCAGCACGACCGAGCCGCGGCTTTGTAGTGGTGTGAACACGACCTCTCCCGGGTGGCCGTCAGGGACACGCTCGCCGGTTTCGGAATCGATGATTTCGATATAGGCAAGATCTGGGTAGATATGGAATCCGCTCGGGCCGATATCCACAGGTGCGGGGCATTCTGCCCAAGCCATCTTTCCCTCGGTAAATCCGTAAGTGGAGATGATATCGACCTGGCTGGCACCGAGCTCGCCACAGAAGTCGCGGAGTTTACGACGCATTCCTTGAGGGACCTTTTCACCCCCTAAGACAAGCCGTTTGATATTCGACCATTGTTGCCCCTTTTCTATCGCCTGTTGCAGCAGGTGGTAGAGGAATGTCGGCATGGCAATGATGGCATCGGGGTTGATTTTTGTAATGACCCGGACATTGCCGTCAGTTCCCATCACCTTGCCTCCACCTGTGGAAAGGGTGAAGATATCAGCACCGGTACTAGCGTAGTGGGCTTGCCAAAAAGCCAGATGCGGAGCGAAAGGAAAGGCATTGACCACCTTAAAATCGGGTGCCGCTTTACTGATTTCCATCAACCTTCGCCCTCCTTCCTCGAGATTGGCAAGGTCTTGTAGAGTGTAGAAAAAAGGAACGGGAGCGGCTGATCGGCCGGTGGTACTGGTCATAAATATAGGCCGCAACTCCTCCTCGAGTAGCCTTTTCGCTCCAGCCGGTCCGTGACGTAACACCTTGAGAAGCGTGGAGGGTTGCTTTTTAAGATCGGCTTCATTCGGGATGATGACAAAGTCACGCGTTTCCCCAAGGTCACTCTTCGAGGTGAAAGGCAGTTTGACTAAATCATCCGTGCTGCGGATGGAATTAGCGTCGATACCCTCTTTTTGAAACAGTCCACGGTAATACTTGGAAAATGGAACCAGACGCGTGGCGATAAACTGCCGGAGCAACCTCGATTGCCGATGGTTGATTTCATCTTGGGATGCATTATCCCACCATTTGTTCCGTTTGTATTTCATCTTTGCATGCGGGCAGTTGGATGCTGCCGATGATTTCGTGAATTCTAGGGAGACTTTGTTCTGCCACCTCACGGCCTAAATCGACAAATTGCCTATAGTTTTGATAATCATGCCACTGACTTTGATGACTTGAGTGTGCGTGCAGGACGATGTCCGCACCTTTGCACGAATGCTGGGCCATCCGAATCTGGGCGATTCGGATACTGCGTCTCAAGGTATCGATCGTGTTCCCTTGTGCAGCTAGGTTCACCTTGCTGTTTATCCCCTTCTTAAGGTGACCCCACATACCATGTTGCGGACTGGCATCGAACATCGGGTCACCCTCTGAATCTCCTCGGTCAAGCTCCTCAAAACTGGGCAGTGTGCTGACGGCTATCACCATATCTACATCACAATATTTCTCGAGAGCACCTACCGGAACGGGTTCAACAACCCCTCCATCAACGCAACGACGACCGTCAATCATGACAGGCACCACGATACCAGGCATCGCACAGCTGGCGTGGACGGCATCCACCACCGACCCCTGTTGAAAAACCACACGCTCGTTACTGTCCAGATCAGCCGCAACAACAATAAGTTCTCGATCGAGCTCATCAAACGTCACATCACCAATCGTCTGTCTCAAATGCTCCTTGGCCTTCTCCCCTTTCATCAACCCCTTAAGAAAAGGGAATGCGGGGTCGGCAAGTTTACGCAAAACTTTTTTATCATGCATTTCTGCAGCCAATGACTCTAACTCACCACCATGACATCCCGCCGCCCAGAGTGACCCTACGTAGGCACCCATGCTCGACCCTGCAATCGCATGAATCGGAATCTTGTTCTCCTCGAGAACTTGAATCACCCCGACGTGGGCTAAACTTTTTGCCCCTCCAGACGATAGAACTAGGCCGATCCGAGGATGATCCATACGGCGGGGGAATAATTTCACCCAAGCACGGCGCAAGAGACTAACATCACCTACCTGCACCATTTCTTGTGCATCGGGAAGGCTGCCAGCTTTTTGCGTCGTTTTCATCAATCCATCATGGTTGTATCCTTTACTGTGAGACTTTCTATAAGCGTGTTTTATTCATTTAATCATATGAAAAATAACCCATTCACGCCTTCTACGCAAGAAGTTCCCGTTCCTCGAGGTTCGAGACAGCCTACAACCTAACACCCAATACAGCATCCCCGCCTACTGAGGAACCGATCGGATGGATAACGAACGGAACTTCACCCAACCAAATCACCAATCGATCCAAAATCGGGAAGAAACAGGCGTTTATAAAATCGGGCCGCCGAACCGTCCGTCATTCCAGCTAGAAAGTCGCAGACGAGTCGAGCGCGTTGATCCACATCCGTCGCCTCCTCAATCTCCTTGGCATCGTCCTCGGGTAATAGCTGAAAATCCTGACCCGCAATCGTTTCCCCATCAATATAGCGTGTTTTCAACACTCCCCATAGCCGTTCCAACATATAATTCCCCTTATACTCAAGCTGCTTAAGCTCGGGTGATAAAAACACAACCTCGAAGGCGAGACGCTTAAACACCTCGGATTCAAGACGGGTGTCCTCATCGACATCAACCACGTATCGATAACGCTGGCTCAGGCCACTCATCGAGTTAACATCTTCACGCAAGCTCGCCGCTTGAATATACTTCCCGATGCGTTTCCCTGCGAATGGCTCCACTCGGTTTCCTCGGATCGCTTTAATCAAATCGCCCAGTGGCGTTCCCTCACCCAATGGTTCACCCGACTTTTCAGCCCAGCGCTCGATGCTGGCAATAGAAAGAAATCCCGCCCTCACGCTATCGGCAAGATCGTTGAGCGAGTAGGCCGTGTCATCGGCCCAGTCCATCACCTGGCATTCGACCGATTTAAATTGGTCTCTCGATTTCCCAGGTGTCATTTCGATCGGAAAATCCACCCCGCCCATCGCCCAGTCGAGCAAGTGCGCCTGCTGGTCATAGATAAAATGGTTCTTCGGCGCCTCCCCCTGATTACGAAGTTCGCTCCAGAGTGTTTTATATTTCAAGATCCCATCGAGAAAGGCGCGTGTCGGATCCATCCCTGTGCGTTTGACGGAAAAAATACGCTCTGTGAGCAGCCGCAGTGTCTGGGCATTGCCCTCGAAGCCACCATGGTCTCTCATCAAAAAATTCAGACTACGTTCACCGGCATGACCAAAGGGCGGATGCCCAAGGTCATGAGACAAACAAACGACCTCCACCAACTCTGGATCAATAAAAAAATCATCGTGGAGTAGCTGCGAGTTCTGTTTCAGGTAGTGGCAAATCGACCTCCCTATCTGAGCGACTTCTAATGAGTGCGTCAGGCGTGTCCGATAAAAATCATACTCACCACTCCAAAAAACCTGCGTCTTACTCTGCAATCGACGAAACGCCGGCGTGTGTAATACTCGATCCCGATCAACCTGAAACGGTGTGCGAAAATCATCCCCCGCTTCCCAGCCAGAAAGCCGCTCGGTATCAAATGCATTGTAAAAAGTATTCATCAGCCCAGCTATTCTGGCTGAGTTCACTGAAACATCAACTCAGTATCTCCATTCTTCTACACCATCTCCCGGGCACCCAAGTAGGCGTTGGCCAGAGCCACCGGCAATTCTTTTGCCATGGCGTCGACGGTAAACACACCATGAGCCCTCAACTCGCCCAGCATCCGCGCCCGTTCTTCAAGATAAATCGCCGTAGCCCCAACCTCAAGAGCATCATCGAGCGTGGCCGATGGTTTCTCCATCCGCTCCACCACGAATTCCTCACGAAGGCTCGCGAGAATGGTCACATGACGGCGGCGGATCATCCGTAAGGGGTCCACCAGTTGATGCCCATCCTCTCCACGCACATTACTCAGCATTACTACCAAGGCACGGCGCCGCTGGCGCGTCATCAAGCGTTCCGCAGCCTCGGTAAAATCACTCGGCGATGACGTTGTCTGGTAATCGTAAAGGTGATTGAGGATCGTGGTCATCGACTGCACACCTTTAACAGGCGCAAGCCATCGATCCGATCCTCCGACGCCCAAAACCCCAACATGATCACCCTGCCTGAGTGCGGTATAGGCGAGCAAAAGGACGGCATTAAGACTATGATCAAACTGGGGTACTCCGCCGTCGAGCGCACGCATTCGGCGTCCACAGTCGACGGCCAAAATCACCGTCTGGTCGCGCTGTTCTTGGTATTCCCGACTCACCAGAGAGAGCCGTTTTGACGTTGCCTTCCAATCGACCTGGGAAAGCATGTCACCCAGTTGATAGTCGCGCAATTGATGAAACTCGCGGCTTATCCCCTTGCGGTTTTTTTTCACGATCCCCATCTGATCAGCCCTATTATCCATCGCTAAGAGGGCATAGCGCAGCACCGGTTCATAGTTCGGGTAAACCCGCGTGGTCTGAGTCTGGCCAGCACGGCATTTTCTCGACCACAGGCCCATGGGCGAATAGACACGCAGATGGGCTGGAGCGAACTCCTTCATGCCGCGTTCAGAAAGGGTAACGGGGTAATTCACGTTAGCGTAACCCTTAACGGGGATGCTTCCCTGCCATGGCATTTCCTGACTCTCGGCATCACCTGGAATCCCGTCATAACAAACGACTTTCAACTTCATGGGCGCCCTATTGCGTAATGTGATCGAAACCATTTGTTCGATTCCCATCGCAAACCTCCCAGGCAAGACTCGCTCGATTTCAGGTATTTCCAGAAACAGGGTGACCATAAAATCCACCAACAAAAACAACGCCAACACGCATCCGCCCAACAGCCAGTACAGCTCCATCGATGGAACTAAACCTGCACCGAAACCGAGCACAGCCCAGCTTGCTGTCACATAGATAACTCTGCCTGTTGGTTGCAAGTTGACTTAAAAAAGGGTTAAATTCATGGGCGGTGATCCATTGCGATCATCACATGCGCGGAGCCTCTACGGCATTGACGATACTCGCGATCGTCTCGTCCACCCTCTGACCACTGATCGCCAGTTCCGGTGCGAGTTGCACGCGGTGACGCAACACGGGAACGGCCGCAGACTTCAGATCGTCCGGGGTGACAAAATCTCGCCCATTCATCAGCGCGTATGCCTTGCCCACCTGAATCAAACTGATGGCACCTCGCGTGCCGGCACCGAGGCTGATCCCCTGAGCCTCGCGGGTTGCTCGGCAAATGTTCACCGCATAACGCACCACCTCAGGCACGGCGCGGATCTGCGCGCACTCCTGTTGAGCAATGATAATGTCCTGCTGCGCACATACTTGTGAAACCGCACGGGCATCGAGACCTTTGGCTGCAGCCACGGAGGTCACCTGCTCAACCACTTGTTCCTCACTCTCCTGATTGGGGTAATCGATGACCACCTTCATGAGAAACCGATCCAGCTGCGCCTCGGGGAGTGGATAGGTGCCCTCCTGTTCAATCGGGTTTTGAGTGGCAAGCGTCATAAATGGCAGCTCCAGCTTGATACTTTCGCCATCGATCGTCACCTGCTGTTCCTGCATCACCTCCAACAGTGCCGCTTGGGTCTTTGCTGGCGCACGGTTAATTTCATCAGCTAGCAAGAGATTCGTAAAAACTGGCCCCCGACGCATCTGGAACGTCTGACTTTTCATGTCAAACAGTGTAAACCCCGTCACGTCCGACGGCATCAAATCGGGCGTAAACTGAATCCGACCGAACTGACCACCAAAGGTGTTGGCCAGCGCGAGCACCAGATGGGTTTTCCCGAGTCCAGGCTTCCCCTCAAGAAGCACATGACCACCCGAAAGCAAGGCCGCAAGCACCTGACTGACAACGTGATCTTGCCCAAAAAACACCTTGCCTAGTTCACCACAGATTTGCTGACAAAGCGATCCGGCACGGCCACTTGATAACTCATGGGTCGGAGCGCTACACACCTCGTCGGCCTGTTCCATCGGTTTTTGATATTCGTTCATTGTTTTAATGGTTCGTTGATATGTTTGAGGATGATTTGAAGATTCTTAACCACCTTAACCATCACGCCTGGTTCCCTGATCTGCTCTCGGGTCATGGCTTCAATGATGGTGTCCACCGGTAATCCAGTGCGCTCAGAAAGTTGATCAAATACCCCTTCATTCCCGCCCTCTGCGCTGAGTGAGAGTCTGCGACTGATCGCCCCTCGCATCGCCGCCAACATGGAATCATCACGTTGATGGCGCCAGAGAAATCGACCCACCCCACGCACCTGATCTGAAAACTCACGCGACCCACCGTCGGGTAAATCTTGAGCAGGCCCAAAGCGTGGCAGGTTTTTCCAAAGCCAGAAAACAACCATGGCGAGCAGCCCCAAGACCGCCATCCAAAAATACCTCCACACCAAACTGAAAAATCCATCACCCTGACCACGCGAAAAAATAATCGTTCCTGGCCGCGAATGGTCGACCAGCGTTGTAAGCAATCGCGCGTGATCCGCATAACCAATATATCGATTCCGAAGCGGCCTCGCATCGCTTAGGATCGTCACCCGCCCCCCCCCGTAGAGCAGGCTGAGGTATCGGTGTTGATTGTCACCTTTTTCCCCGCTTCCATAATCCCCCTCATACGTGACATCAAAGGTGAGACCTCTTGCTGCCCAATGGTGGATTTCCATCCCTCTTCCTCCCATCGAAAACTCCGTTTCCTCGGACCCCAACAACACACGATCACTCTCGTCCATCGCCTCCCAATCATCGTCACTCATGGGCGAAGCTGCCGACTTGTCCCGCGGGATCGACCACTCCACCCAATCCACTCCCATCGTCTCTAAACAATATAACAAACCCGATGACTCAACCTGGGATGCTTCCCCTGTCACCACATCCTTCCGGAAATCATTCCCGCGCCCAACTCCCCCCTCGAGCATCATCACAAGGTGTCCACCCTGATCGACCCACTCCATCAAACGCTTGGCGCGCCCAACACTATTGATCGACGACCGCGGCATCAGTAGGGTCGACGTCTCAGTCTCAAATCCCCCGACTCCATCTTTCACCACAACATCCTTGCCCTGTTTTTGCAGCATCCGCTGGGCCGCAAGAAAGGGATTGGAGCGAGCCTCGCCCTTATACCCGACGGTCCGCTTTTTCTTCTCGGTCTCACCACACGACACCAAGAGGCAACAAACGATGACGGCGCTCAAGATCCTGCGGAATACGTCACCGTGCTTCACCCTGCACTCCTTTCTATGGAGAGCTGATCAAATGGCCAGTTCTCACATAATTGCTGTATCGTGCCGTCATCGGGCTGACGCTTTCCGTAGGCCACCATCACCCACACCCTCGTGAGCTCTGAGAAATAAGCTTCAAATGGCGTGTCACTCATGAGTTCAACACGGCGTAGACAATCGCCCTCCGTATCCCCCTTCTCGATCGGCAAATGCCTGCGATGGATGAGCGAGGCAATCGCTCCACGGTAAAGCAAACTCAGGCAAAGCTGAGAGTCCCCCGCACGCCACGCCTCACGCGCGGCAGAAACGACATCGTCCGGCAGCGATTCTGGACTCACATTAAGCCCCATAACCTCGCGGGTTTTGGGTTGATTCGGTAACGAGAGCACACGACCACCCGAGGTGAAAACATGTCTATTTCGATAAACAAGATACACCAGGCCGACAATCCCTGCCGCGAGAACCACATAGAAGATCAGGGAGCCGATCACCCCCATGAATCCCGATACGTCTGACCTAGAAAACAAGTCCTCGAGCCATCGGTTTGATGACTCCACCGGCACATCCACAAGACGGTGATGCACCTTAAAATCCTCATCCGCCAAGACTTCCTGAATCTGTGTTTGACGGAGATCCCTCGCATCAGTCTCGCCCCCTGCAGCATAGGAAACCGGTGCCGTCATCATCACTCCTAGGCTCATCGTTATCATGGCCATCAACATCAGCCCTTTACTATTACGCAAACCTTCCAAACGTGCGCCCAACCTCTTAAACGCCAACTCAATATCCCAACCTTCTGTCAGGGTCCGACTATTGATATACAACGCAAACCCCGCACTCACATAAAACGGCTCCATCAAGGTGATCGACAACAATCGGACCACCGCCACCGCCCAATAAAACCCCGCATCAAGCTCTCCCACATCACTGTATTGGAAAAACTCCGTAACCCCCTGCCACCACCTGCCACTGATGTCCGACGGCACCATCATAAAAACGAGCAAGACCATGCTAAACCCAACCGCCACCTCCAACAACAATCCCACCAAGGTTGCCATCGTGGCACCCTCACCACCATTTCTTTCCAAGAGGTTGACTCGCTGCCGGTACGCCACTCCCCTCAATCCTTCCAGCTCAGATACGGGCAAACTCAAACTACGCGCAGGCGAAAACCGACCAACCACCAAAGCAAACCACAAACGTTTCGACAACAACTTCGGCAACGCGTGCACGACATCTTTCATACTAGGCACCTCACCAAAAAGAGCCCGACTCACAATCAGCATCGGCACTCGATCGTAAACAGGCTTCAACCACCACGTGCAAACGATAAACCAAACCGGATGATTGCGTAACACAACGGCTAGCAAGACCCATAAAGGAAAAATCGTCAGCGCCCAAGCTTTCATGATCGACCCCATATGCCTGCGAGCGAGAGCGCACCCGAGGTCGATCGACTCCCATGGCACACGCGGGCGAACTTCTGCCGTCACATCTTCAAGCTTCACGTTGGTTCCCCCTTCTACCTGCGCCGACACCTACTGATCTTCCCGCAAAAATCAGGTAAGCGACGACCAATACCCACATGATGACCCCCGTCGTGTATTTCACCATCGGTGGTAAGTCCCTCGCCGACCAAAATCCCTCGATCCCCGCTGCAACAAATGTCATTAATGCGGCTCCAAAAATCAGCGGCAATGATCTCTTTCCCGCATCCATCAATGATCTACGCATCGTCTTACGACCTGGGTGCAACAAACCTAAACCGACCCGCAGGCCCGCCATGCCGGCAATCACCATCGCGATCAACTCAAACGACGAGTGCCCAGCCACAAAGGTGTAAAAGGACTCCTTACTGCACGCGACATGAATATACGCAATCACCGCACCAAAGTAGACACCATTGTAAAACAGAAAAAACAAACTCCCTAAACAAGCGAGAATACCACCCGCATAAATACGAAAATCAATCCCGATATTGTTCATGATGTAGTGACAAAACATCATGAAGTTCGATCCATACTCCGAACGCAAATGAGCAATTTGACCATCACTTTCCCCATACATCGAATCAAGTGAGCTCATCATCTCAGACCCCAACACAACCTCAACCCAAGAGAAATCAGGCCAGTAAAAACCTGCCAGCGCTACACCCAGCATCGGCAAAATAAAGGTCAGGGTCGCCACCCAAAAAAGACGCCACTCCGCCCTTACCGCCACAGGAAAATCGACCGTGACAAATCGTAGCAACTGCTCCCAAGTTCCGCCGGCCCTGCGGTGAATCAGCTTGTGCCCTCTGATCACCAGACCATTCAGTCGCTCATTCATAGCAACGCCATACATCCGGTGCCTCGACAGCGCGAGGTCCGTGCAAATCTCTTTGAACATCGCGGGCAACCGCGCAACATCGAGCCGCCCCTCCCCCTTTTTCTCCAGAGCATTCAGTGCCTGCTCGTATTCCGCCCAGCGCTGCTCGTTCTTTTCTTGAAATTCTTTACCCTGCATCGTCTCCCCCCCTTAATGTTTTTCGCCCAACCAATGAGCCATGCCCAATAAACGACTCATCCCCGTCACACCCGTGGCACCGGATAACTCACTGGCATGATCTGCCAACTCAATACGCCGTGCCTCCGACCACATCCCCCCACGTTCACGAAACCCAGCCAGCGCAGCTTGCTCCTCGCGCGTCAGCGGGACTCCCGGCGCCCTACTTTCCAAGACGGGAGGCAAGGCCGCCATCTGCAGATGGGGCAATCGATCATAAACAACCACCGTGTTGGCTAACAAGTCACCCAACCTCTGAAACCTCTGAGTCGCCAGCATGCTCAACAACCCGAACCCGTAGAAAGGAATCGGCATCCCATCCGCAAACCGCAGCATGTTCCGGATAAACGATTGCCCAAATGATATCGGTGCCCCCGAGGTATCCACCACACGTAACCCCATCACCCGCTTACCAGGAGACGCGCCGTGCTTCCCTGCTTCAAAGAGAATGTAGTAGAAAAACATCAGAAAAAACGTCAGCAGCATGTTCAGCCCCGTCGCGACATTAAAACCCAAAACAGCCCCCGCCAACATCAACAACAACCCAACCCCCACGCTAACCCCACCTCGGATGAGCAAATCCAACAAATACGCCAACACCCGCACATACGGCCCCGCCATACGCAAATGAATCTCCACCCCCTCAGCAAGCTCAATGCTCTGCAGGGTATCCAGTCGAGGTTCTTGCCGTCCGTGGAGCATGGGTATCGTCAGGTAAACAATCGCAACTGAGCGGGCAACCTTTCCTCATTGTCATCTCAACTGAGAAAATAGGTTCAGCCACCATTATTAGATCGCCAACTGATCACTCCATTCCTTCGCTTTTTCAGCAAAGGATTTATCCATGTCCTTGTAGGTGATCCCGCGGGAGACATTAACGACATCGGGAGCGGTGCGATTGCGACCCTCCAAACTCGCGAGATCGCCGCCCTGAGCACCGAGTCCGGGGATAAGCAACGGGCTGTCGGCGATACGATCCAGCACCTCCTCACTGGCATTGGTCAAGCCTACGACGTAGCCGACATCGGTTGCACGTCCCTCGTCGGCAGCACGTTTACCCAACTCTTGCACGAGTTCGAACACATAGCGACCATCGGCAAGCTTCTGGCGTTGAAAATCCGCGCTACCAGCATTAGACGTCACGGCGAGCAGGTAGACCCCCTTGCCGGCCCAATCGAGAAAAGGTTCGATGGAGTCGTAACCGAGAAAAGGGTTGAGCGTCACGGCATCAACATCCCAATTTTCAAAATACGACTTCGCGTAATACCTCTGCGTTTCCCCGATATCAGATCGTTTGGCATCAAGGATCACGGGCACCTCATTCGGCATCTCCTCAAGCATCTCCTGAAGCATCTCGATCCCCTGCAGGCCCATCGCTTCGAAGTAGGCCATATTGGGTTTAAAAGCGGCGGCGAATGGCGCAGTCTCACCAACAACGCGGCGAAGGAATTCAGGCACGGCATTGACACCCCCTGATAGCTCGGGTCGTGGGTCGATGCCGACACAGAGTCGCGATCCCACGGTCTGAATGCGTTTGGCTAATTTTTCTGAGTATCTCATGATGGTATGAATCGTTGATTATGCGAAGGCCTTGCTGTCCTCTTTTTTATCAGCCAACCTCCTGTGTAGTTCTGGCCACTGTTCCTGACTCACGATGTAGCCCACACAGTTTTCGCTGCCACAGCGGCACGGGTGATCTTCATAGCTCTCGATGTCAAAGCCATAATCGAAGGTCAGTTCCTCACCTTCTTCAATATCGCGCAGAGAGTAAATATAAATTCTACGGCCAATGATCCAAGCTTCGCAGTTGGGTTGGCATGAATGGTTAATGAGCCGTGCCGTGTTCCACGGGACATTTCCGTCGATATCCCACTGCTCATCCAAGGTGAAAATATAAACAGCCGCGTCACCATACTCCTCGTGGCGCGAATACTGGTCCCAAGCACGATCCTCGCTGACGTTCTTGCTCACCGGCTCCCCGACGTATTCAATCACTTCCGACTCCTTCGGGATATCCTGCGTCGCATAAACGCCTCGCCCGTGAATGATGGAGCCTCGGACCTCACAACAGTCACTCTGAGCTCGCTCATAGAGTTTTTTCATCTTGCGCACCAGCTTGGCTTCACGCTCAAGTTTTTTATTTTTTGCCATATATTCTCTCGGTTATCAGGTAAGACGCCTGCATTTCATTTAATTTCACGCACCTTGGATGCGGGAAGCCTGAGCTCCCTCGCTGTCGGTGGCAGCGAGGGAAAAAGACTGCGTAAATCATTGATGGTGGGTTTCATCCCCGTCATAAAATACCAGTCGCGACTGCCTTTTTCAGCGATAGCCACCGCATAGCTATCCTCTTCCAAAACACGCATCTTCCCACCACGCTGCATGTCAGGGATTTTGACACGTGTCACCGTTGGCACAATGGCCAACCAGTGCTCAACCACCATCTCGCGCCCCGTGGCATCCACCATCGGCTTGCCCGTGCGCGGGTCGATTTTTTTCGCCTTCCAGACTGAAAAAAAGGAGGTCGGCCGATCGGCGCGATAGGCCGTCACCGCAAGCCTCATATTGATTTTCTGCTGTGCCGCCGCAGCAAGCTCGGCATCCAGCTTCTCGATGCCGCCGCAGCGCGTTGCCAACCGGCGCTTCCACCGTGGATACATACGCTCGTGGCCGTATTTAAAATTCCCCTTCATCATCTCGATCCCGAGCTTCTGGACGGCGGCCTGAGCCGAGTTTTCCACGGCATACTCGACAGCCACTTGAGCATGGACACTGACCAAGAATGGCCCCAGCAGCGTGCAAAATAGGTATGTAAGTGCCTTGATTTTCATCCTGTGCCCTTATTCATCCCCTTGGCCGACCGAAAAGTCAAGCCGTGCTATCACATCCGCAGGGTGGGAAGATAAACAGCGTTTTTTGGACATCTTGTAAAATCGGCTTTGCCAAACGGGTCAGAATACGCGTATCTTCCCCCCCTATGGCAAAAAAGGCATTGGGAAAAGGACTTGGCGCACTCATCAAAAAACAGCCCAGCACCCCGGAGAGTTATCCCGAGAGCGGTGCGGACTCGCCGAACGCACAAGTCGCCATCGAGAAAATTGTCCCTAGCCCACTCCAACCGCGCACCCACTTTGCCCAAGGCCAGCTTGATGAATTGATGGAATCCATCCGTCAGCATGGGATCATCCAGCCGCTGATCGTCCGTAAAGTAGACGGCATGCTCGAACTCATTGCCGGTGAACGTCGTTGGAGGGCGTCCAAAGAACTGGGTCTCACCGAGGTGCCCATCCGAATCCGCGAAGCCACGGACCACGAAGTGCTTGAAATGGCCCTGATCGAGAATATCCAGCGTAAGGATCTCGACCCCATTGAAGAAGCCAAGGGCTACGTACGACTCGCCAAGGAGTTTGACCTGAAGCAGGAAACCATCGCCAAACGCGTTGGCAAATCTCGCGCCGCCGTCGCCAATGCCATGCGCCTGACCGAACTCGACCCCAGTGTTCAAGATCACGTCGCTCACGGCCGCCTCAGCGTAGGTCATGCCAAGGCGATCCTTGGAGTGAAAGACCACGAGAGCCAACGCCTCATTGCCGATCAGGTCCTCAAAAAATCACTCACCGTCCGCGCAGCAGAGAAACTCGTCAAAGACTTATCCAATCCAAACAAACCGTCCCCCAGCAAAGCCACTAGCCAGGAAGCTGAGGCGGTCATTAAGCAAATTCAAAGCTCCCTGCGCGAGCGCTTTGCCACCGAGGTCAAAATCAACCACTCACCCAAAAAAGGTAAAATTGAACTCACTTACTACGGCAACGACGACCTCCAGCGCGTCCTCGACTTATTGGGCATTCAACTTTAACCGTGAAAACGAAGATTTCGGTCGCCCTCATTCTCCTTGCTGCTGTGGTAGCTGGGATCTGGTATTGGCAACAAGATGACACCCAGACACACGGCCACGCTGCCTATGCACATACTGAAGCTATCCTCGCCTGCGGCCCACGCCCAGCGGGATCTGACGGCCTCCAATGTGCCCATTCCTACATCTCGAAAGAGCTCGCGCAGCACGGTTGGAGCACCATGTCCCAGACGTTTGAACGAGATACGCCCATAGGAAAACGTACCTTCATCAACCTCATCGCCCGCTACCAACCTAGTGATTTATCAAGTTTGGACGAGCTCAAGCAACTGCCTACTCGAGGAATCCTGAGTGCGCATCTCGACTCCAAACTCATCCCCGGAATCCCCGACTTCCTCGGAGCCGATGACGCCGCATCCGCATGCGCTTTAATCATCGAACTCGCCGCCAACCTAGCTCGGAATCACCCCAAGCTCGCGAAACAACTCGAACTTGTTTTTTTTGATGGTGAAGAAGCCTTTAATGAAAACATCGACCTCTCAATCGGAGATGGACTTTATGGCAGCCGTGCCTACGCCATCACCCTCTATGATCGAAACCCCAAACCCAGCTTCGGCATAGTGCTCGATATGGTGGGCCACAAAAACCTTCAAATCGCCGTCCCCGCAGATAGCCCGCCAGAACTTTATGCATCGATGATGCGATCCGCCAAGCTCCACGGAGAGGATCAACGATTTGGCAAGGCATCGACTGGCATCATTGACGACCACTACTACCTCAACAAAGCGGGTGTCCCCACCATCGATATCATCGGCGCAGGCTTCAGCGACTCCCACTGGTGGCACCAACAAGGTGATGACATGGATCTTATTTCAGCTCAAAGTCTGGATATCTCCTACCACGTCACCATGACGATGCTCGAGGAATTATTGACCAAGGATTAAGCCGACTACGATCAGCGGGCGAGAGCATCACGCCAACTGGCATCAAGCTCCACAGCCACACCGGAAGCATCCACCCTGACGGATTTCACACTCCCACGCGCCACCACCTTCTCGTTATTTTTCATCGAAAAACTCCACAGCACGGAGCTCCGACCTAATGACTCAGGAGCAATGGTCACCACAACCGTGTCACCGACCCCCAACGGGTTCAGGTAATCACAGTCGACGTGGACACGCGGCCAACCACCACCGTCCAGCAGTGGGATCCCGAGTTTTTCAAGCAGGTCATGCTCGGCCTCCTCCGCATAGCAAAGAAGGCGAGAAAAATGCACCACACCTGCTGCATCCGTATCGGCGAAGCTAACTTGGCGCTTGTAGCTGTGTTCCATTAATCTATTTCGCGCACCAACAGGGAGGCATTATGACCGCCGAAGCCAAACGAATTACTCAGCGCACTTTTCACCTCAACTTCACGGGCGACATTGGGTGCGTAATCCAGATCACATTCAGGATCTTGATTCTCAAGGTTGATGGTTGGGGCAATCACATTATCTTGGATCGCCATCAGGCAGGCGGCAAGTTCGATGCCACCTGCAGCACCGAGAAGGTGACCGGTCATCGACTTGGTGGAACTGACAATGAGTCCATCCTTAGCATGATTTCCGAAACTCTTCTTAATCGCCTTCGACTCACAAATATCGCCCAGCGGGGTCGATGTTCCGTGCGCATTCACATAGGTCACCTCCTCTGGGTTCATCTTCGCATTTTTAAGTGCGATATCCATACAGCGTGATGCTCCATGTCCTTCGGGATGAGGCGATGTCATGTGGTAGGCGTCACCACTGGTGCCATAACCGGCAAGCTCCGCATAGATGGTTGCTCCACGTTTCTTAGCGTGTTCGTATTCTTCGATCACCACGACACCTGCACCTTCACCCATCACAAAACCATCACGACCCGTATCAAATGGGCGAGATGCTCGCTCAGGCTCATCATTCCGTGTGCTCAGCGCCTTCATGTTACTAAAGCCTGATAGCCCCATAGGCAAGATCGAGGCTTCCGCTCCGCCGCAAACAATCGCATCCGCATCCCCAAATTTGATAATCCTCCATGCCTCACCAATATTATGGTTGGATGTAGCGCAGGCCGTAACGATCGCCATGTTAGGACCACCAAAACCATACTCCATGGAAATAATTCCACTGCCGATATTAGAAATCATCATAGGAATCACAAACGGAGAAACCCGAGAAGCACCACGCTTGATAAATTTTTCATGCTCTCTTTCCAGCGTCCCCAAGCCGCCGATACCACTACCGACCATGACACCCACTCGATCACGATCAATGCCGTCGGCATCGAGGTTAGCATCGTCGATGGCCATCTTGGAAGCCGCGACGGCAAACTGCGCATAACGATCACAGCGGCGCGCATCCTTCGGGTTTTTAAACCAAGGTGCGGCATCAAACCCCTTCACCTCACCCGCGATTTTACAGGGGTAAGGGTCGGAATCAACCAATGTGATCGGCCCAATGCCGCTTTTTCCTGCCTTGAGCCCCTCCCAGGTGCTCTGCAAATCATTCCCAAGGGGGCTCAGTGCCCCGATACCAGTAATAACAACTCTACGATCATTCATAAATATAGATTTGGATTTAGCGTCTCATATGGCTGAGATGCGCGCGCATTATCCTATAGATCCCCCCGAGTGCAAGCCTCGATAAGGTGCTTAGGCGATTATCTGCAAACCCGACGCAAGGAACCTCGAGAGCATGAACACTTATCCGAGTCGGCGCGATTCCCCGCGATGGTTGGCTCGGCCACAGCCTGGGCACTGAGGGGATCGCTCCCTGCTGCGGTCACGGTAAAGGTGACCGCAGACTCGGCAACACACGATTTGCGATTGGGCGGTGCGAATCGCAGCTCTCCGTTTCAGCCCTGCGATGATGCCGTAAAAGCCAATGACCAATATGGGGACGCCAATCACCCAGAGCATAAACTCTTCCATCGTTAACTCTATCATTCCCTGCTTGCGTCGATTTGTAGTTCCAATTGTCCCGTCACCCCCCCTGCATGATCAGCAGGCTTAAACCTCTGAGTGCGCAACCAAGCCGCCAGTTTCTTCTGCCTGCCCGTCGTTTTCACTGCGTCCATCGTCCCCCCCAGAAGAGGCAGACAACCTTGCACGATCCCGGCAGCATCGAGCTCCAACAAAAACCGAAACGACTGACCAAAAGAATCATCAGCCACCAAATCACTAGGAATGGGCAGTTCATCACCGAGGAGTCGTCCCTTAATAGCGCCTCCGGCAAGCACTCTGGCCTGGATAAATAAGCCACCTTGCGCGGCGTCCACCCCAGCAGGGCCACCCGCACTCCAATCGCTCATCACATAACCCAACAAACCTTTGTGAGGTTCAACAATCGACGCCAGTGCGCTCGGCGGTTTCTCCTCTGGCATGGGTATCAGCTCGGCTTCGTATTGCCATTGTTCCCCGATCAATCGCTCCACACTTCCTTCGACCCTCGTCAAGACACCCCGATCAAATGCCGGATCCCACCGGACGGGAAACGGGGAGCGGTCTTCAATCTGCATCATCAATTTTTGGCAGTGTGGGTTGTCTTCATTCAGCATGATCACCACGCCTTCCCGTTTGGACAGCAATGGCGGGGTGATGGATTCGATTTTTAGGCCGTAAACGGAAAAGGCAAAGATCCCAACAGCCAGCATCAGTGCGATTATTTTTCCGGTGTGGTGTTTCCTCGCACCGCGCCATCGAAAAACAAGGCCTGCACCTTGATCTCTTTGTTGCCTCTTTTTGCGTAAAAAAAACATCGCTCCTGATTGGACAACCCGATCGCCTTACGGCTTCCCCACTGGCCTTCCCAACAGTCCACAGTTCAGATTCAGCTTCAGGATCCGATTCATCACCTCCTTTTCCACACCACTTGGCACCGCCACATCAGAACGCAATATCGCCGTCGTGATTAAATCACCACCATCCTCGGCACGTATTCTGAGAATTTCTTCCTCCAGCTGATCCATCGGCACCAACTTTTTATTCACCCACATCGGTGTGCCGTCCCCCGCGGCCAAGGTGATCACAACTGGGTTTTCCATCTGTTCATAACGCCATGGAGACTTGTGCACCTGCACATCAATCCCCGTTTGCCGCACAAACGATGGCCCCAACAAGGGAAAGACCAAAATGAGTGCGATCAGATCAAGCCCTGGAAGCGTGTGTAAAAAACCAGGCCTCGACGGCAATGTCAGCTCTAGCTTCATTTTTTACCTTTCTTCTTTTTCCCCTTGGAAATCCCTTCGGCTTCCTCACGAAAAGATACGATCTCGCCCTGATCACGCGCATCACCAATGATATTGACCATCTCAATGCCCGTGCGCTCGATCCGGTGGACCATCCTTTTGACCCTTCCATAGAAAAATAGATAAAAAAGATAGACCGGCACAGCAATGGCAAGCCCTAGCCCAGTGGTTACAAGACTCTCATACACGCCCCCCGACATCTCGGCCGGCGAGGCAAATCCCTTATCCTCACTCACAGCCATGAAAGTTTTCACCAACCCGCTCACCGTGCCCAACATCCCCACCAGTGGGGCGATCAATGCAATCCCATAGAGAGCTCGTAGATTGCGCTCCATGCGCGGCACCTCCAACTGGCCCGCCTCTTGGGCAACATCACGCAAATCACGGCGTGGTAGGTTTTTACGCATTAAGATGGCATGAGCCACACGGGCCGTCGGACCCGGGGCACGCGCAGCCTCGTGCAGAGCCTCGGCAAAGGCACCTTTACGAACGTGATTCGCAAGCCCCAACAGGAGGTCTCCGACATTGATTCTAATCTTCTGGAAAAAGAAAACCCTCTCCAAAACAATAAGCATACTGACAAAGGCCAATAAGCCCAGCACCCATACAAACGGCCCTCCTTGTTCTACCAACTGTAACATCGCGCCGGACAATACACCGATCGCCCGCGAATTCCAATTTCCAAATGATCAAAAAATGCCCCCGCTAAACTCTGGTATCCTCACGCCTCGCGATCCCTTTAAGAAGTCGGCCAAAAATATCAGCCCCTGTAACGATTCGCTTTTCCCCGCCAGCCCAGTAGAGAACCACATCGCGGTCCACCAAATGATCATCCATATCCGTGGCTTCCACCACAAACTCACCCAGCACAGCATCCAGCGTGGTCTGATCATCCTCAACCACCACAGGTCTGTGACAGCAGTCATAGATATCCACCCCGTCACCATCCGCATACACCCGACTCAAGTATTCCGTGGTATCGATCACCAGCTGGGGCATGCCACGTTCACCCACAATCACCGCCCACAGGCTGGCATGTTTCTTCAGCGAATCCACCAGTGCCCGACCCTCCTCGGTTCCGGGCTGAGGCAACACAGGAAGATCCAGATTAACGGGAAACGTGTAAATCGTCTCGGGCTCGATCACGCTACCCTCCACCGAGATAAACCGGTCATCCAGAGCCAAAAAGTTCAGTGCCCCCTGCCCTTCATTGGCACTGATTTCTGAATTCGTTTCATGGATGTGTTTTTCCAGAATGATTTCGATATCGCGCTCGCGGTAGAACGTCGGACCCTCTGGCCCAATCCATCCATCGAGGATCAAGGCACACGGCTTAGACACAGGAAAAAGTAGAATTTGGTAAAATCGAATCAAGGGTGAGAGCTTTGCCCCGACACGAAGCGCGTGACGTGAAAAATACGCTTGTGGCATAATCTCACCAAAAAATGTAATCCCCACCGTCGAGAAAACAAAACCGCCAATCCCCGCAAATACCGATTCACTCAATAGCGCAAGCAATACATTCACACTGACATTCCCCCACAAGATCGTGCAGAGCAGCAGGTTTGAGTCCTTACGAAGGTTCAAAACTTTCAGCGCCGAACGGCACCCTTTTTCAACCTCCGCCTCAAGCCGCATCCGACCCAATGAGAAAAAGGCCAAATTTGACCCCGAAAACATCGCCGACTGAGAAAGACAGGCAATGATACCTAGCCATGTGAGCAAATCTGTATTCAAAATGGTTAGGTTCATCGCAAGGACTTCGTAAGCTTGCTCAGGGTATACTGGGACTCGAGTCGATGGCGCAAGGGAAAATCCAGATCGATGGTATAATGATTGCGCCGCCCTTTTCTTGACTTATCCAAAACCCCCTCCGCCTCAAGCTCGGCGAGAATACGCAGCACCGCGCGCTCGGTGATCCCAATTTCCGCCGCTAAATCACGCACCCGCATCTCGGGATCACGAACCAGACAGATGATCACGTGTGAGTGATTGGTCAGAAATGTCCAGTTTGTCTTTTTCATAGTGCAGGCAGGGGGGCGTCAATCGGTGTAAAATAATACATGAAATGGTTTGCATGTAAACAACTTCATGATAATTTCCTGCCGCGCATGAATAACCTTCCGACTCCCCGCACCCAGGCAGCTTGGCGAACCGTCGAGAAATGGACTCAATATCTTCACCAAGGAGATATCGACTCTATCCTGCTTCTCTTTTGTGAAAATGACAATGCCTTCTGGGGGACCTTTGCCACTCACATGAGGCACACCCGTGCGGAACTTCGCACTTACTATGACCAGTTTCTTGATGTTGAGGAAATCACGTGTCGGATCTCCGATTACTCAGCGAGGGAAATCACCAACGACATCGTCAGCTTCACCGGCATCTATGAATTCGACATCATCAAGGAAAAAGGCGACCCGATGACAACCACACTCGCCCGCTTCACCTTTACGATCCGTCACGATAATATCGACAACCGCTGGATGTTCGTCGAGCACCACTCGTCGCTAATGCCCGAAAATGGGTTTTAAATCGATCCGACGACACCTTTTAAACGTTTTAGTTTTCGGTATTTGGAATATTTGAGTTTAATTCTTGAAATTCCGCCCCTACATTGCGCCGCGTGAGCTTCGTGGATACATTTAATCAAGGGGAGAAATCGCCCCTGCTCGGAAAATTCGAGCAACTCATCGCCCCCAAGTCGCGCGCGGAGTTGGAGTCGATGGCCGTGCAGAGCCGGAATACCACCCGGCGTCACTTTGGCAAGACCATGCGACTGTTTGCGCCACTCTATGTTTCTAATGAGTGTATCAACAACTGCACCTACTGCGGATTCTCCCGCGACAACCCGATCCTGCGCACCACCTTGACCATCGACCAGGTGGTCACCGAGGCCAAGTATCTGCACAGTTTGGGATTTCGGAATATCTTGCTCGTCGCCGGTGAACACCCGAAGTTTGTCTCCGATGGCTACCTTCAGGCGTGCATTGATGCGATTAAGGGGTTCATCCCGACTATTGGTATCGAGGTTGGCCCGATGGAGGATGATCAATACCGGGAACTCGTGCAACACGGGGCCGAGGGGCTTGTCGTCTACCAAGAAACCTACCATCGGGAAACCTACAGCACACTCCACACAGCGGGACCTAAGAAAAACTTCGACTGGCGACTGAAGTGCCCGGAACGTGCCTATGCTGGCGGCTTCCGCAGGATTGGCATCGGTGCCTTGTTTGGGCTGGCCGATTGGAAATCCGAGGCTCTCGCGCTCGCGTCACACCTCGAATACCTCTACAAGCACTGCTGGAAGGCGTCGTTTACCGTCTCCTTCCCGCGTATGCGACCGTATGCGGGAAACTACCAGTATCAGCCGAACCCCGATTTTTTTCTCAACGACCGCCAGTTCGTCCAGCTCGCCGCGGCATTTCGCATCTGTTTCCCTCACGTAGGGATCGTGGTCAGCACGCGAGAACCCGCTGCACTGCGTGACGCGCTGGTCCCTCTCGGGGTGACTCACATGTCCGCCGAATCACAAACCGATCCCGGCGGATACACGGGCGCAGGCACAGACGACCTCCACCTCACAGTCAAAGGAAAGCGGGTCGAACTCGACGAGCCACCGACGTGCCGTAACGGCAACCGTGCCACCGAGCAGTTCACCATCGACGACAAACGGGCCGTCCAACAAATTGCCACTATGCTCAAATCTAAGGGTTACGAATCCGTCTGGAAAGATTGGGATCATGAAATCTTAAACCGCAAACTCTCAACATGACGATCCATCTTAATGGGAAAAACCACGAAATCGCGGCACCTGCCCGTGTCGACACCCTACTTGCTGCCATCGGCTTGGGTGATAAACCCGTGGTCGTGGAGCTCAATCAAACGGCCCTCTTTCCCCGCGAGTATGCCGTGACCACATTAGAAGATGGCGACAAGGTGGAAATCATCACCATCGCGGCAGGCGGATAGCTATAACTCAGTGCCTATCACTCCGGCACCTCTTCCTTATCTCCAAGGTGCCTCGGCTGCTTGTTGGTGATGTTAACATCAATCCACATCTTCACGCGTGCCAGCACTTCGCGGTCTTCGGTTCTTCGCGCAGCATAACCTTCGACGTCACGGGCATTGTATCCAAGCACCTTCATCCCATTCGCCTTGGCAATGTAGGCAGCTCGTTCATTTTGAAATTTCTGACTGACAAAGGTCACCTCATTTAAACCAAATATTTTTTTGGCTCGGACCACGGAATCGAGCGTGCGAAGGCCCGCGTAATCACACACAATTTGATCAAACGGCACGCCGGCTTTGACCAGTGCCCTTCTCATGGCAACGGGTTCGTTGTAGTATCTCTCCCGGTTATCGCCGGAGACGATGAGGAAATCAACCTTACCCGCATGCCAAAGCTCTGATGCCGCCTGAATCCGGTATTTAAAGTAGAGATTATCACGGGTGCCCAGCTTCTCAGAACAACCAAAAACAAGGCCTGCACGCTGCTTGGGCACATCGTTGACGTCATCAAAAAGCACCCCTTTACCTGCACGAGTCGCAGAGAAGTTAGCATACCAGACGAAGGCAAAAAAACCAACCAGGAGAAGAACTCCGCCTATGATAATCCTCCTCAACCATTGCATGACCATTCGCTTCACTCTTCCATGTTCTTGATGGTTTTCTGATACCTCCCTGTTTCTGGACGGCTTCTTCCCCTTACGATTTGATTCACTCATCACCGTGCAACCTTCGATCAGGCGTCCACATTTCTTCGAGGTATCTTCACCAAGGTTTTCACCATCGAAGCAAAGATGCCGTCTTTCGGGTTCTGGGGTGCCACGACCCGGAGTTTCCGTTTGGCCGGCAAAAGACTCACATGACTAACTCGGCCAATGTATTCTCCATCCGCTTCCATCGGAACCTCACGATCACACTCAATTTGAAAACTACGCGCCTGAAGGTATTTCACCGACGAGTTCCCCGCATCAATAGCCCCCGTCGCGATCCCCTTAACGGAGTCGCGCACAAGCTTAAATCCCGCTTCCGTAAAAACCAGCATATCGAGCATATCGTCGCTGTTGTCCGCCTTGCGAAAAAGCTTCACCTGGCCACCATAAAGTGACCCGTTTCCCGCCAAGGCACAGACGCCCTCCTCGACCCGACCATCCTCACAGGTAATACGCATCTTCGGTGGCTTTTCACCAAGCACCTTCATGGCCGACATCAGATAAGCCATCGGCCCAAACAGCTTTTTAGTCTCCCATGTCGTTTCTTCAATCACCTGGGCATCAAAGCCAATTCCCGCCATTTGCACAAAGGCATGACCATTCGTCTCAAAAAGATCCACCTCTTTGATGTATTCCTTCTCCAGAATACCAAAGGATTTTTTCAGGCTGTTAAAGGGCAACCCAAGCTCGCGAGCAAACACATTCATCGTGCCAGCCGGCAACACCCCGAGCGCTGTCGTGGTCCCCGCCAAACCCTGCACCACCGCATTGATCGTGCCATCCCCACCAGCGGCAATCACCACCGGCTCGCCATCCGCAGCAAGTTTCGCAGCCAACTCCGTGGCATCCTCAGCACTCCGACTCGCATACAGCGCAAACCACTGCGCATGCGACATCAGGAAACGCAGCGTCTTCTGAGCACGCTGGCTCCGAGCTCTCGGGTTGAAAATCAATGGATATCGCTTAGCCATCACAGGTATCCTGCACCCGTTAGCCGATTTTTAAAACCACGAATCTCATCAATTTGCAGATTTCTTCTGCGCCACTGCAGGGACGCCATTTGAAGCTTGCGCCTCCGCAGTCACTTCGGCACAACATCATGCATGACCAAGCAACTCAACGACCTCTTTGATTTCCTGCGTTTCCCCAGTATATCCACCGACTCAAATCATGTCAGCGATGTGCGGCATTGCGCCGATTGGTTGATCCAAAAACTGAGTGGCATGGGCTTGGACACCGAGCTGCATGAAACAGCACGCCACCCGATTGTTATCGCGCGTAATACCCACCAAGCCGATAAAAAAACATGCCTGATCTACGGCCACTACGATGTGCAACCGGTCGATCCTGTCGAGCTCTGGGACTCGCCCCCCTTTGAGCCTGAGATCCGTGACGGAAAAATTTGGGGACGTGGCGCCACCGATAATAAAGGCCAGATGCTCGCACATATTCTAGGCGTTGAGGAAACACTCAAAGAAAAGGGAGAACTCCCCGTCAACCTCATCTTCCTTTTTGAAGGTGAAGAGGAAATCGGCAGCCCGAACCTCGTTCCGTTCTTGGAAAAACACAAAGCCGATCTCGCCTGTGATGTCATTGCCGTTTCCGATACCGGCATGGTGGCCAAGGGCGTTCCGACCATGGGTTACGGGCTACGTGGCATCACCTGCTGTGAGGTCACGGTCAAAGGCCCATCAGGCGACCTCCACTCGGGACTCTATGGCGGCGCCGTAGCCAACCCCGCTACAGCGGTCGCCCGACTTGTCGCCTCGCTCCACGATGCCAATGGCCATATTGCCATCGATGGTTTTTATGATGACGTTCGCCCCCTCGAAGACTGGGAACGTAAGATGTGGGCAAAGGTCCCTGGGGTCAGCGACGATGACACTTTGGCCATCACGGGCTCGCACGCAGCCTTCGGCGAGCCTGGCTTCAGCTCTGCGGAACGCCTCTGGGCACGCCCCACGGCAGAAGTCAATGGCATCGGTGGAGGTTATCAGGGTGAAGGGTCCAAGACCGTCATCCCTGCCGAGGCGATGGCCAAGTTTTCCTTCCGTCTCGTCCCCGATCAAGACCCCGAGGACATCTCCTCCAAGGTGCAAGCCCATCTTGAAAAACACTGCCCAGAAGGCGTCACGCTTGACGTTGAGGTCGGCCACCACGGCAAACCCTACATCTGTGACCCCCACTCAGAAAATGGCAAAGCCGGTCAGATCGCACTTGAAAAAGCCTTTGGTAAAGCCCCCGTGCTGATCCGCGAAGGGGGGTCGATCCCTGTCATTCAAGACATGAAGGAAATCCTTGGCGTCGAGCCACTCATGCTCGGCCTCGCTCTGCCCGATTGTCAAATCCACGCACCCAACGAAAACTTCTACGTGGAAAACTTTGAGGCCGGAATCCAACTCAACCGCGCCCTACTTCAAGAGCTCGCATAGCTTACAATGCGCTTGGTTCTTTTTCCTCACGCCTCGTTGCGCGTAAACACCAAGGTGTTGGCATCGCTGGTATCTGGATCAATCTGATACCCACCCCCCTTGAATTGCTTCAAGCCGGCCGGTGTCGTCACCTTGTTCTTGACGGCCCACGCCGCCATCATCCCCCGTGCTTTTTTGGCGTAAAATGAGATCACCTTATACTTCCCGTTTTTCCAGTCCTTAAAAACAGGCGTGATGACCGGCACGGTGAGGTCCCTCGGCTTGATCGCAGCAAAGTATTCGTTCGAGGCCAAGTTGATCACCGCATCATTTGCACCGCGAAGCTCCTTATTCAAACTTTCAGTTAAAAGACTGCCCCAAAAATGATAGAGGTTCGGGCCACGTTGATTGGCCACCTTTTTCCCCATCTCAAGACGATACGGAAGCATCAAATCGAGCGGACGTAGCACCCCGTAAAGACCCGAAAGGATACGGATGCTTTTCTGAGCCTCGGCAAAATCTTCCTTCCCCCACTCATCCACGGCAAGCCCTTGGTAGACTCCACCTTTAAAAGCAAAAATGGCCGACCGGGCATCATCTTTGGTGTAGTCCGGTTTCCAGGTGCGAAATCGTTCTGCATTCAAATCCGCCAGCTTACTGGAAATGCCCATGAGCTCTTCCAGCTCGGCCGGCGTCATCTTTTTCATGATCCCCGCAAGCTCAGACGAGTGCTCGAGAAACCGTGGCATCGTCACGCGGGCCGATGGCATCACGGAGTCGTAATCAAGCGTCTTCGCCGGAGAGAGCAGGTAGATCATTTCTTTAAATTACAGGTGTCGGGCTTAGCCCGCCTTCCACTCGGCAATCCGATCAGCGTGCGCTGCAAACAACGCATCCGTGCTGTCGTGAATCTCAATCGACTCAATTTTGTCACCCTGAACAATGGAATCAACCACGTCTTGCCCATCGGTCACCTCACCAAATACGGTGTGTTTCCCATCAAGATGCGGCGTTGGACCGTGGGTGATGAAAAACTGAGAACCGTTTGTGTTTGGCCCCGCATTCGCCATCGATAAGATACCGGCTTTGTCGTGTTTCAGCTGCGGTTTACACTCACACTCAAATTTGTAGCCAGGGCCACCCATGCCTGTGCCGGTTGGGTCGCCACCTTGGATCATAAAATTGGGAATCACGCGGTGGAATACGAGGTCGTTATAAAATCCACGGCTTGCTAGGCTAAGGTAACTAGCGCAGGTTACTTGGGCATCCGCCGCAAACATGCGGATTTTGATGGCTCCCTTGCTCGTATTCATTGTAATGTTAATGTCTTGGATATCACTCATGTCGGACGACAAAAAACCACGAATCCCACCAATCTGCACGGATTTTTTTTCAATCCACGCCGAATACTTCACCCAAACAACCTCAGAGTGACGATAATCTATCCTGCATGCCACCTCTAGATGGCCCGGCACCGCCTCCCCCTCCTCGCAATCAGGCCCCAAACCAAGGGACAAATATTTATGCGACAGCAAATACTCGCAATGATCGCGCTTTTGCACTAATATTTGGCAAGTACCCACGTATTACCACTATGCACGGCAAGGATTTCGATATCAGAACCAGCACAGCCCACCGTATCCGCTTCACGCGTGATGCATTCTCGGTGGACAACCGCATGCTCATCAATCTACTGGCCACCAATGGCCACGCCAAAATTCTCGTCTTCATCGACGCTGGGGTCGCCAAGGCATTCCCCGATCTTGATTTCCAGATCAACAACTACCTCGAACGCATGCCTGGGTTCGACTCCCGTGGCACCATCATTCAAACCGGTGGTGAATTTTGCAAACAGGACGCCAACACCCTGCAGGCAGCATGGGACATCATCGAACAAGCAGGGATCGACCGCCACTCCTACATCGTCTGTATCGGCGGCGGCGCCTACCTAGATGTAATCGGTTTGGCCGCAGCCACCGCCCACCGCGGCATTCGCTTTGTCCGCTTCCCCACGACGACCCTCGCCCAAGACGACAGCGGCGTAGGCGTTAAAAATGGTATCAATGCCTACGGCAAAAAAAACTTCCTCGGCACCTTTGCCGTGCCCTATGCCGTGGTCAATGATTTCACCTTCCTGCGCGGCCAACCCGAAACCGAACGCCGAGCTGGCATCGTTGAAGCCGTCAAGGTCGCTCTGGTCAAAGATGCCGCTTTTTTCCACTGGATCGAGGATAACTGTGATCAACTTACCGCACTCCACCCCCACACGCTTGAGGAAACCGTGGAGCGCTCTGCCCTCCTGCACGCCTCACACATTGCCTATGGCGGTGACCCCTTCGAAACAGGAAATAGCCGACCACTCGACTTCGGCCACTGGTCGGCTCATAAAATGGAGCAACTCACCGACTTCGCCCTCAGCCACGCGGATGCCGTCGGTATTGGTGTGGCCCTCGATACCGTTTACTCATGGAAAACAGGCCGACTCGACGAATCCTCCGCGATGCGGATCCTCTCCGTCTTAAAAAAGCTCCAGCTTGCGACTTGGCATACATCGTTCGATATGCGCACGCCCGATGGCACACGCGCTGTGTTTGTCGGCCTTGAGGAATTCCGCGAACACCTCGGAGGCGAACTCACCGTGCTGCTCTTAAAGGATATAGGAAAGGGAGAAGACGTCCACTCGATGGATACTCACTTACTCAATGAATGTATCGATTGGCTCAAACTCGATGCCGATGTCACCATCAACCACTAAACGTCCCCAGCCGTCTTAAAGTGTATTTTGGCCACTTGAGGCAAAATCAACTCCCCGTGCGCGGCGATCAGTTCACGCGCCGCTTCAATCACATGGGGGCCAGCACCCAGCGGAATCTCAATACCTGACTTCTCACTCGATGCAGCCACCCACTGCACAAATCGCTCGCGGGCGAGAATCGATGCTGCCGCCACCGCCACATCACTTTCACCTTTGGTCCGCTGCTCAAGATCAATTTTCACCCCGTGACGCGCGAGTTCATTTTCAAGCACTTCTTTGCGGGCAAATTGATCACTCAGCGCGCGCTGACAGCTAGGAACTTTTTCCGCCAAACTCCTGATCACACGGGCGTGCCCCCATGCCAATAGCCGATTTAAATTCTTAAACGATGCATACATCTCGTTGTAGCGCTCTGGTCCGATACTCACCACCTCATAGGATACGCCTCTTGTCTCGCGGATTATTTTTGCCAACTTGGCGATCTTAGCGCAGCTCTTAATCCGTTTGCTATCCATCACACCGGCATCCATTAGCGAGCGGGTCGAGGAAGCATCCGTATAAACACCCGCAATCACCAGAGGACCAAAAAAGTCCCCCTTGCCACTTTCATCGACACCAAAATGTGGCTCAAACATCTCCGGCTCGTTGAGCTCTTCATAACCCAACCTCGCTTCACCCAACACGAGTGGTTCCAGTGTAAAACGAACAAAGTCTTCGGTTTCCTTCCCCTGCACCAGCACCTTCGGCCCTTTTTCATAGACCGTGACGTTGAGCTTTCCCTTCTTGGCCGAAAAATGGGCGTAGGGTTTTTCTTTAAAATCAAATCCCCCCTCTTCCAGCAGCATGCGAATCGTCTCCACATCCACCTCCTTGATCGGCATCGTGTAACTCGCCAGACTCATCGCCCAAGCTCCTCCCTTATCCGCTCCTGATACCAACCCGCGAGAAGCCGCGTCACCTCACCACCCGCATCGCAATCCGCTCCATGGAAGCAAGCCGCTTGCACTTCGCGTATCGAACTCGTCAGAAAAACCTCATCGGCCGCCTCCACCTCCGCCATCGTCATGTGGCCCTCTTCCGCTGCGATACCGTGCTCGCGGCACAACTCAAGAACAACCGCCCGGGTCACACCGGGTAAACAACCGCTCTCGAGCGATGGCGTTTTCACGCCCCCCTCCTTGACAATAAAAAGATTCGACATCGCCCCTTCACAGACCGCCCCCGTGGTATTGGTCATCACCGCCTCATCAGCACCAGCCGCAACAGCAGCCCGCAAGGCCCGTAAATGATTGCCATACGATGAGGTTTTACATCCCGACAAACCCGACTCCTCATTATGAGAAAATGGCACCGCCACAAGCTTGGCCACGGGAGTGGTAGGACACGCAGGTATTTCCACAGCAGTGACCATCACATAACCCCGAGCGCATGTTCCAGCCCCCGTTCCCACCAAAGGATTTTCACCACCACTCAAAGATAACCGCACCCGTGCCCGCCCCGAACCAAAACCATTGGCTCGGATCACTTCATCCACCGCCTTTTTCAAACCCTCCGCCGAAGGCACTGCAATCCCTAACACGGATGATGAATACTTTAATCTTCCATAATGCCGCAAAAACCCAAACACCTCACCCTCATAACTAGGCATCGTTTCAAAGACCCCCCACCCCACGGCTAAACCAAGGTCGAATGGTGACACGCGCACCTCATCCGCAGCGACTAGCTCGCCGTTCATCCAAACTATGGGTGCATCACTCATGATAGGTTACTAGCACAACGAAAAACTAACAGTCAAGAACGCTCCGAAGTTGCATCACTCCATAGGAGATCTCCTCATCGGTCAAAACAAACGGAGGCGTAAAGGCCAGCACGTTACCTTCAGGCCCGTCAGCCAACATAAAAATACCTCTCCGCATCATTTCACCTAGAACCTTACCCGCCACATCTCCCGCCGCGGTGCCATCAGGATGACGAAGTTCCAGACCGACCATAAGACCTCGACCACGCACCTGCCCCGTCAATGAGCCACTCAAATCCTGAAGCATGCCTTGGAGCAAAGCTCTGAGAGATGCTCCCTTCATTAAAACGGATTCCTGAATTTCTTGCTCCGCATGCTTTTTCAAGGAGGCGACGGCCATGGCACACCCTACCGGATTACCAAGGAAAGTGCTGGTATGCAGTGCTTCGCCCTCTGACTCAGGCCACGCATCCATCACCTCCGCCTTTCCAACACAGGCGGAGATAGGGTAGCCGCCACTCATCGATTTGCCCACGCAGATGAGATCGGGAACAATACCCTCCCAGTCACACGCAAACATCTTTCCCGTCCGATTCAAACCCGTGAAAATTTCATCAAACACAAGGAGCACCCCGTGCTGGTCACACCAAGATCTTAACAAAGCAAGAAATCCGTTCGGCGGCACCACCTTGCCGCCGCGCCCTTGGATCGGCTCAACCAGAAGAACTCCGATTTCCCCACCCTCGATATCTGCCAACTGACCTTCCAATACACCCAATCCCTCATCGTCGTCAGGAAAATCAAGCAGGACACGCAAGGGTGCCAACTGCCCCTCAAAAGGTTGACGAAATTTCTCAAAACCACCACCGAGCAAGGCACCATAGCCCAGACCGTGATAACCATTTTTAAAACTGGCAATACCCACTTTCCCTGTCGCCATGGACGCCGTCTTCAAGGCCGCCTCGACCGCTTCAAAACCCGAGTTGCTTAAGATCGTCTTCCCCACCCCCTGCCCCCAGCGTTCAAAGGTCATCTCCGAGAGCATCCGACAGAGTTCCACCTTCAACGCCGTCGGATGGACATCCCCCATGCCATGGATCAGGTCCATCGATTGTTCACGCATCACACCCGCAGGCCAACCATGTCCCAAACCCGCGACCCCAAAAGCGGCGGTAAGGTCAAGGAAACGATTCCCATCGGCATCCCAAACATTCACCCCGTCCGCACGCTGCCAAAATACCGGCCAGTCGTCCGCCACATAGGTCACATTGCGGCACTCATACCGCTTCAGTTCGGCAGAAAGGGCGCGTGACTTCGGACCGGGTATCGCAGTGATCAACTGAGGAAGCATACGCCGATCCTACCCTCACAGCACGTCCTGTCGAGTCGCAGGTCATATTCCTTTTGAGATTGCCACCCCGACCCGCAACGCCTATCCCACTGCCGCCATGAACATCAACCTCTCTGAAATCATTCCACAAATCACCACACTCGTCACAACCCACGGACTAAAACTCATATCCGCAATCGCCACACTGTGGATCGGCTGGAAAATAGTCAACTTCGTCTGCAAAGGCCTGCAACACTGGTTTCACAAAGCCGATTACGATGAAGCCCTCGAAACCTTCATTTACAGCCTAGCCTCGACCGGACTGAAGGTGGTCCTGATTATTACCTGCGCGGGCATCGCTGGGTTCCCCACCACGTCCTTGGTTGCCGTGCTCGGTGCTGCCGGCCTCGCCGTCGGACTTGCCCTCTCAGGAACCCTCCAGAATTTTGCGGGCGGTGTGCTTATCCTCATGCTCAAACCTTTTAAAGTGGGAGATTTCATCGAAAGCCAAGGTCACAGCGGAAAGGTCAAAAGCATTCAAATCTTCAATACCGTTATTCATACCGGCGATAATAAACGCATCATCCTACCGAATGGACCCGTCGCCACCGACTCACTCATCAACTACTCGGCCGAGTCCGAGCGCCGCGTCGATTTCCTCTTCGGTATCGGCTATGACGATGACATCGATCATGCCAAATCCGTCCTCCTTAAGCTTATTGAAGCCGATCGCCGCATCCACAACGACCCCGCCCCCTTCATCGCCGTCAAAGAACTCGCCGATAACTCCGTCAACCTCGTCGTCCGCGTCTGGGCCAACTCCGCCGACTATTGGGGCATCTATTTTGACATGACTGAAAACGTGAAAAAAACATTCGACCAAGAAGGCATCTCGTTCCCCTACCCACAAACAGACGTCCATCTGCACAAGGCTGGAGAGTAATCATCCCCCCCCAACACACCTGCGACCCTCTGGTCTCTCTTTTTCAAAACGCCACCAGCTGTCGCGCCGCGTGGCGTTTTTTCTAGAATGATCACAGGCTTTGTGATGCTGCCGTGGGAAAAACTCAATCTTTTAAAGAGTATGTCTTGATCTCGCTACAAATCACCCCGACGATCGCGCGCGTGATTCGCTCCGTTATTTTTGACCTCGATGGCACCCTGATCCACTCACTCCCTGGACTCGCCGCCTCGCTGAACCGCGTTCTCAAAATGACCCAGCTCCCAACCCACCCCGAGCAAGTAGTCCGCACCTTCATCGGTAACGGTATCCACAAACTCGTCGAGCGCGCCGTGCCCGCTGGCTACGCAACCGAGGACATTCCAGAGCTCGTCTCCGCGATGAGTGCCGACTACGCCGCAACTTGGAAAGAGGGCACAACCCGCTACCCAGGCACCGCCGAAACGCTCAGTATCCTTGCCGATCAACAGATCCGCACCGCCGTATTTTCCAATAAACCCGACGTTTTTTGCCGACAAATCACCGACCACCTCTTCCCCGACACTTCGTTTTCCATTGTTCTCGGACAACGCCAAGGGACCCCTACAAAACCTGATCCAGAGGGTGCACACGTTACCGCCAGAGCCCTTGGCGACAAGCCACAGGAAATCGCCTTTGTTGGCGACTCCACCATCGATCTCTCGACTGCCCGCAACGCCGCAATGATCCCCGTTGCCGCCACTTGGGGATACCACGATCTAGCAGCATTGGAATCGGAAAACCCTAGGCACATCATCCACCGCATCGAGGATCTCATCCCGATCATCAATACTTCACTCTAAGACAATCTACACCATGCACTATCGTACTTCTCCCTCAAGCACCACGGGCATGCCATCAGGCATCCCACACATTGTAGGCAACGAAACAGCGGAGCGGTTTTCTTTCTATGGAATGAAAGCCGTCCTCGCGGTCTTTATGATCAAGTATCTTCACCTGATGAACGATACCCCTGGCACGGCCATGACCACGGCTGAAGCCACAGAAAAAATTCACACCTGGGTGGGCTGGGTCTACCTCACCCCATTTTTTGGTGCTCTCTTGGCCGATATTTTCTTGGGGAAATACCGCACCATCATTATACTTTCGTTGGTTTACTGCGTGGGACACGCAGCGCTGGCCTTCATGGGAACACAAGGAGATGCCCGCTGGTGGATGACGGCTGGGCTGATGCTCATCGCATTAGGATCAGGAGGCATCAAACCCTGTGTTTCCGCGCACGTCGGAGATCAATTTGGTCCAGGGAACTCCCACCTCCTCGCCAAGATTTTCAACTGGTTTTACTTCTCGATCAACCTAGGTGCCATGCTCTCGGCCTTACTCACCCCATGGCTCATGGAGTGGTACGGGCCGCACCTAGCTTTTGGCGTCCCAGGAGTCCTAATGGCTCTTGCCACACTTGTATTTTGGATGGGTCGAAATCGATTTATCCACGTGCCCGCTGGCGGCATGAGGTTCCTTAAAGACTTGGGGAAAAAAGAAACTTGGAAAACGTTGCTGTTCCTCGCTCCCCTTTACTTGTTCCTCGCCATCTTCTGGTCCTTGTTTGATCAAACCGGAACCACACTTATTTTCCAGGCTCAGGACATGGACCGCAACTTACTAGGAACTCATTGGCTTCCGTCCCAACTCCAATCATTGAATTCCCTCTTCGTCCTCGCGTTCATCCCCATCTTCACCTACCTCATCTATCCCGCCATTTCGAAGATATGGAAACTTACCCCGCTGCGCAAAATTGGCATCGGACTTTTTGTCATGGTCATCGGCTTCTCCGTAGTTGCTGTTACCCAAACACTCATCGACTCAGGACAAACACCAAACATCATCTGGCAAGTGGTCGCCTACGCCCTACTCACCTCATCAGAGGTCATGGTCTCGATCGTTGCCCTTGAATTTGCCTACACCCAAGCACCTCGCAACATGAAATCATTGGTGATGTGCTTTTATCTCGGCTCCGTAGCCGTCGGTAATTTCTTCACCGCCGGTATTAACAACCATATCCAAGTGCCCGCCATCACACTCGAAGACCGCCAATCTCACGCAGGATTCGATCAACTTGCCGGCACCTCCGATGACATCACCCTCAAAGAGGGTGAAATCCACTCACCCTGCTATCAACAACTCAAAGAAAGCGCGGATGCCATCAAACACATTTACCACATCAAGGGAGAACTACCATCGAACCAAAACGGATCACCCGCTATGGCTGCCGTCACTGACCCATGGGGCAATCAGCTTCGATACACACGCCTCAACTCACGAACAGCCCGAATATCCTCAGATGGCCCTGATCAACAATACAAAACCCAATGGGATCTCGGCGTGACCCTCACCCTGCCCGAACCACCCAAAGAAAAAACAGACTCATGGGCCGACACCTTCCGCCCAGATTCGACATGGCTAGAACGCCGCAAACAAACACTCGGACTAGAAACCAGCAAAAACGTATCAGGTGACGATGACCAACCCCGCATCCAAACCAACTACTATGCCGGAGGAGGGAGTCAGATGGAGGGAGCCAGCTACTTCTGGTTTTTCACGAAACTGATGCTCGCCACGGCCATCATTTTCATCCCCTACGCCATCTATTACAAAAAAGACAAACCGCAGGATGATACGAAGTGAAACCCAGTCGCATAACAACCCGATTTTGACACCATCACGCGTATTCCATCATGCCCGCCACGTTAACCGATTCACACTGCCACCTTGCCTCACATAAGTTCTCAACCGAAGAACTTGATGCCGTCATTACTCGCGCTCATGAACATGGCGTCACACGTATGGTCACCCTCGCCACATGTTTGGATGACTGCCCTACCAACCTCAAAATCGCCGATAGCCACCCAGAAGTTTTTGCCTGCGTAGGGATCCACCCGTGTGATGTTCACGAAACTCCCGATGACTACCTGAACTCACTCGAAGCGTTTGCCCTCCACCCACGCTGCGTCGCCATCGGTGAAACTGGACTCGATTACTACCACCCAGCACCCGACGGCTGGACTGATGACGCCTACCGCAGCCGACAGCGTGATTTCCTCGATCAACACTTCAACCTAGCCGCCTCGCTGGGGAAAAATATCGTGATCCATACTCGAGACCAATCCGGTGATGCCTCCCTGCAAGACGCTCTCACTCTTTATCGCAAACACGCCCATCAAGTCCGTGCCGTCTTTCACTGTTTCCCTTTCGACATGGAAGCCGCTCAGCCGATCCTCGACCTCGGCGGCCTAGTTTCATTTACAGGGATCGCCACGTTTAAAAACGCTCCTGTCGTCATCGATACCGCCAGCCGCTGCCCAGCGGGTTCTTTTATGGTCGAAACCGATGCCCCCTATCTCGCGCCCGTCCCCCACCGAGGCCAACGCAACGAACCTGCCTTCACTCACTATACAGCTAAAAGCATCGCCCATGCTCGGGGTGAAAGCCTCGATGACCTTGCCCAACACACCGAGATGACCGCAGAAACGTTTTACCAATTCCCGACAGCCAGTTAAGCAGCGCCCCCCCGTCCATCGATGGGGCTAACCCCATGATGCGTGAACGAGCAACATCAAAAAACCAGCACGCAGAACCATCTTTTCAGAAAAGATTGAAAGCATTATTAAAAACCTCCGTTTTACAATAAGCCATTCACGGCTAAATATTCAGCCTTCCCTCAATCAACGACCCACTATGAAAACAACCACAACCATCACACTTGCCTCCGCCTGCCTCGCATCGCTCATCTTCAGTTCATGCGCACTGGACCCCGAGTATAAAGCATACAAAAAACAGAAAGCCGCCGAAGCAGCCAACAACCCCTATGGCGTTCCTGCCGCAGGAACAAGCAACCCCTACGGCGTCCCTCAAGCGGGTGGCGAAACAGGATCCTACACCCCTTCCTCCGGTGCCGCCCCTTACCAACCGCTTCCTGGCGTAATCCAGCCAAACGCGCCAGCTTCTCCTGAAATCAACGCAACTCCAAGCACTCCCGCATTAGGCGGCACCAGCCACACCGTGGTATCAGGTGACAGCCTGTGGGGACTCGCCCGTAAATACAACACCACCATCGAAGCCATCCAAGCGGCAAACGGACTAACAAACACGAACATCCGCACTGGACAGTCACTGGCTATCCCGGGCCGCTAAACCCCAAATTACTTAGACAAACGAACCCTAGCGGGCGGGCTCCAGAGCCCGCCCGATTTTTTGCCTTGGTCTTTGATGCTTACCACCCGAATCTGTTTCCATGAAACACATCCTCCTCTCACTCCTTCTCACCGCTCTCATAAGCACCCCACTCTCGGCCGATGAAATACAATCATCACCTCTCAAAGAAGCCGCCATGGAGAAAATATTCTCTAGTATGAATGAGAAAGAATTCCCAGCAGCACTCAAAGATGCACAAGCAGCCGGGATTCACCAACAAGTCCTACTCGAAGCTCAATTCCTGCACCTTGTCGACCACCGAAACGAAGCCGCCCTCGCAGCTCTCGCCCCCAAACTCCTCAATCAATCGGACAAGTTCGACCCCGACATATCCGAAGTCTTCTCCGTCAAAGAAGACTGGCTCGCCATCATCCATTACACTCAGGCACTCGCCGCACTTCAAAAAGGTGATAAAGCCGCCTTCAAGATGCACATCACCGAAGCTTTTTGGCTGAGCCCACGTCAAGCTCAGGCATTCGCCCCACACATCGACCGACTGCGCCAGAACGAAGCCATGGCATTCATCACTCTAAACCCAGAACGCACTCTGCATGCACAGGATGGATCAAAACCCACCACACTTGGCCAACTCATGAAGGGGAAAAAAGCGACCGTCATCCACTTCTGGTCACCCATGAGTCAGGAATTTCAACTCAATCTTGCCGACTTCACCCTAACAACCCAATCATGCAAAGATCAAAACATCGGCTTCATTTCCGTCCTCGTTGGCCAATACCCAGGCATCCTCGATGACGCTGAAGCCCTACGCAAAGATGACGCCCGCCAAGCACGATGCACATGGATCACCGATACCAACACCAAGTCCTTAGCCAATTTACTCCGGATTACAGACATCCCCACCATGGTCATTGTCTCACCCGCAGGCAACATACTTTATAATGGTCACCCCGCAGATGAAACCTTTTGGAAAACCATTCAAAAAATCGCACCCAACTTTAAACAACCTAACAAAAATCGGAAAACAACCACCCCAAACAAACCAACGATCAACAAATAGTTTTGAAAAGTTAAATTCATTCCTTGACCAACTATACCTGTTAGTGCATTCTGTCATTTAACTAGAAATAGTTTGTATGATATATCGCCTGACATCTGTTAATCGAATTGAAACAAACAACTCTAATTACAAAAAATCCACAAGCTAAAGACAAACCCATCCAAGCACCTAAAACACAAGAACCTAACTAATACACATTATGGCCACCAAAAAAAAGACCGCAAAAAAGAAAGCCGCTCCACGCAAGGCAAAAAAAGCCGCAGCTAAGCGCGCTCCTAAAAAGACCGTCAAAAAAGTGACCAAAAAGGTCGCCAAGAAAAAAGCCCCAAAAAAGCCTGCGCCTAAAAAATCGGCGAAGAAGGTAACCAAGAAAAAGGTAACCAAAAAGGCCAAGAAGGTAGCTAAGAAAAAGGTCGCCAAAAAGGCCAAGAAGGTAGCCAAGAAAAAGGTCGCTAAAAAAGCCAAGAAGGTCGCCAAGAAAAAGGTCGCTAAAAAAGCTAAGAAGGTAGCCAAGAAAAAGGTCGCTAAAAAGGCCAAGAAGGTAGCCAAGAAGAAGGTCGCTAAAAAGGCCAAGAAGGTCGCCAAGAAGAAGGTCGCTAAAAAGGCCAAGAAGGTCGCCAAGAAAAAGGTCGCTAAAAAAGCCAAGAAGGTCGCCAAGAAGAAGGTCGCTAAAAAAGCCAAGAAGGTAGCCAAGAAAAAGGTCGCTAAAAAGGCCAAGAAGGTGGCTAAGAAGAAAACCGCCAAAAAGCGCAAGTAATCTCGACTGATCCAGCCTTCATCAAGGGACGACCTCACCGCAGGTCGTTCCTTTTTTCTTTCAAGCAACCCCGACTTATCGGGCTATGGTCTGCGGCGGAGTAGCGCCGCGATGCAGGCAATGCTGAGCAAAGCGAGAGAGGACGGCTCGGGGACTGCGGTGACAACAAACTCCTTAATCCTGACACCATTGTTTGGATTGGGCGCATGTGGTTCCGTTGCAGTGAGTGTCAGAACCTCCCCTGCCAGCAAGGTCACCCCTAAATGATGCAGACCACTGGAGGTAAGCTGGATCGCAGCACCCCCGTTAAACGAGGCGTCCAGCGCATCATCAACCCCTAAATCACTAATTGTCAGGGAGTCAAAGACCACATCGACATCAAAAGAAACCGTTAGTATTTCGACACCAAGTTTCGTATCAATAGCTGCTGATTCGTCCCCCCCTCCAACGCGATTGATCCCCAAGCCTTCAAGCGACGCATTAACATCACCCTCATTTGCCTCCAACGTAACCTGAACCCCGCCTAGGGTGTGACTGCCACTCGAAGCTTCAAAATCAAGCGCACTCCCATTCCCTAAACAACTAAACACCACTGCCGCATTGACGCTGACGGCGGTGGATAAAATCAACACCATCGATAACCCTATTGTTTTTTTCATCATTTTAATCGTTCTATTTAAAATCTTCGACATGGGTCCTCTGATCAACCTTACATAAACCAAACCCTACCGATAACTAACTGAACACAATAACAGATAACAAAACAACAACAAAACCAATATAAATGTTAGCCAATCAAACCCACCCCTACCTATAAATTTCGCCCGTAATAGGAGCCGCTGGGATAATGGCCCTAAAAACGCCTACCGAACGCCCTGAATTAGTCCCAGGATTAGCATTATAGAGCGCAAAAATATGGGTATGACCGCGTCCATCGAGCCTGACTGCGGTGTTATAGATGATTTTTTGACGCCTCCCATACTGGGCGGCGATCCGATATAGCTCCCCCGCATGGGCTCGTTTGTAGGAAATGGTTTTCATGGGCGCAACAGAAGCAACCTCCCCCCCAAAGGCATGCAACACCGTGAATCGAGACAGGTTTTTTAAGATAAGTTGTTTTCCAAGCAGGTTTTTTGATGTCAGGGAAATGATGTTCACCCACGGCGGCTGCATCCAAGGGCGTGGTCCACTTGATGACGCTGTCAGGAAAACCACCCTCCGGCTACCCTCGTCAGCAGCGGGTAGACTGACATATTTTTGATACCCCCCGAAATCTGGTAATTTTTGGTAAAGCGTAAGCACTTTTCCCGCAGAGATCCGCTTCAACGCACTCACGCTGTTCAAGGCAACGCTCCATGATTGCCACTCCGCCACCTCATCACTGGCCGACTTCTCTTGATAATAGAGTGTGGCTGGAGGTATTTTACCGGGCTGAGCTAACATCATGACTGGGCCATCACCCGAGGGCTGATCCATATATCGTCTTGGGGGTTGAGCTCCGAGCGCAATGATCGTCATTTCTGTGCGCGGCTTCATTCCCTCATTCGCATCACTATTTTTAATTTCAGTCTTGGTTACCGCATCGCCCCTCACAGCGATGATCACGGACAGCATCATAACCAACCATGGGCGAGATCGGGTGATGTTTTGCTTATATTTCATCGGGACTGAGCCAGCGCTGGGCTTTAATGTTGAATTTCCTTCCAAATCTTCGATTCACCTCACTGAGCTGACCCACCGTATACTCCCCCGTCGCATGATCGATGCTGAGCGGAACATCCGTGGCGGCATTGGCATCCCTATTTGATCGGCTTCGGACTCCCGCATTCACATACTTCGGAATACGTTCGACAACCACCTCCATCCACGCGCGGGCCATCACGGCATCACCATCCTTCGACTCCCCATACGTCCGGATGGTAAAGGTATCGCCCCGCACGGCCAATGAGGGCGCAAGTGGTTCAAGGATGTCGCCTTGGGTCAAAAACCCAGGCAACCCCCACGCCTTACTGAGCGGCTGAGATGTCGTATAACCGCCCCCTGATTCATAGCGATAACTCTCTTTGAAGTCACCGAGGTTATGATCAGATTCACCACCACCATCGACCACTGCCGTAGAGAGGTATTGTGAGAGCATGCCAAACCGTTCATTCAACCCCGAAGCCTCAATCGCGGCGTCGATGGCTCCCATGTGAGAGCTTGCATTCTGTGTATCGCTGAGGCGTCTGTTGACAAAATCTGCGATGGAGACAAAGGGTCCTCTTTTCTTCACCTCCTTGACAATATTCTTAGCCAAGCTCCTTACTTCATCGTTGCTAAGTTGGCGCGATCCGATCCACGCATCAGGATGGTCGGGCTCGGCGTTACCTGTGCTACCAGCTCTGCGGGGTCTGCGGTAACGGGCGAAGGAAACCACATCATCACCGAGTTCACCCCTTGCCAGGGGTCGATTCTCCCCCAAGCCCCCCGATAGAAATGCCGTCCACGCCTCCACAGAGGTGGAATTAACATTGAATGCCGCCCTGTTTTTTAGAAACTCAGCATTTTTCCAAAACGCAATATTGACGCCGTCACATGCCGACAGCATCTCGACAACGTCCTCCAGATTTTTACCAGCTTCATAATTGAACTGATAACGACGGTTCCACAGTGGCTTGTCATTGCGGGGGTCCCAGTCAAATGTGCGGGTATCAGCACTCAGCGGCATACCTGAAATAAAGTGATGGTCCCACAAGTTATGGTTCACCTCATAGGCGATATCGTAGGCAAGCACATCGTCTTGGGATGTCATTGTCACGCCATTCACCATACGTGTTGCTGCGTGGCTCCCCAGCTGTAGCAACCCTTGTGAATCCGTTTGTTTGGCGTAGGCGCCGTGATGAAAACCCGCTTTTGATCCGCCGATCAAATAATCCCACCGCGTGTCCACAGCAGCGCCAAATGAGTGACCAAGAGAAACATCATGCGCGGTGCTCACGGACGGCGCATGCATATCCCTCAAGGAATGGCCCACCACATAACTTGGGCTCCATGAATAGGGGCTTAACATCGCATGGCGCAAGGTAGCTAATGACAGCAGACCGTATTCTTCTGAAGGTAGATCAAACAAAACCACCTGCGGGCTGAAGGGAAAGGAGACCGCTGCGCCAAAGGGGTTTTTAACAAACGCATGACCTGAGGCATTAAGCCCTGGTGCGTCATTGATATCCTGAGGAGAATATGGGGAAAACTGAAGCAGCCACGACCCCATACTGTGCATAAACCAGCGCTCGGCACACTGACTTGCGGGCGACCTCGTTGTGAGTTGGGCTCGCACATTCCAGTTGGCGATCGGGCAAACATTATAGACCATATGGTCCGCCCCCCATTTAAACTTTCGCAGTGGCGAGTCGAGTGATTCTTTGGTCGACTCGTCCAACCAGAGCATTTTGGCGCCCACCTGATGGGCGTCGGGAGCATCTTTGAGGGGGGCCTCTTGAAAGGTTTGTAAGCTTTGAAACCCTGGAGATCGCTGATTGGCTGACCCCCACTGACTCCCTGGGTAGGCGAAGTAAGAAGTGGGGCTAGCTCCTCCGGCACCATTATTGATCAGTTGCAGGGTGGGATGATCAAAGCTCTCCGTCAGACTGGCAAGCGAATGAGCGACGCCCGCTTTAAGGACAAAGGGAAAACTCTCTACCTTCCCCGCCGTCCGCATGACCACCTCAGGCTGATAATCAAACACACGAGCTAGATCAATTTCATCAACAAGTGCATCACTGAGCTCACTCCACCTGTCACCTCGCGGCACACCTTGGTCGTCAAGACTCGTGTAATTCTGAATTTCGTAGGTTTGCGACCTGTCGTGGTCAAAATAAAAATGATCTATGCCTTGAGGAGACGATGAACTCAGAATGTTCGCTGAAACGGCAATCGGCTGATAGGATTGTAACCTCACACCTCCTGATTCGATGTCTGCTAGCTGACCCTTGGGCGAGAACACATGGCATTCACCCGCAGCGAGCGATGTGGGTTCTAAGGTAAAAGCCAGATAGCGGCATGGTGGAAATGGATTGACCCGCATCTTATAGACATCACCTCCCACATATCCCCCTTTTTTAATCCATCGGGAAAAAAGGTGGCTGGGGTCGTTTGCGTGGTTCGATTTCAGATCATTCACATGATCCTCCTCGACAAAAAAGTGGATTCCATGATCTAAACCATAAAACGGATTAGGCATCAGCACTGTCAATCCCGAGGTTTTCAGCGTCCTATTATATGGGTTCCACAGGCAAACACGCGGGATGATATGTGTCCTGATTCTTTGCTCGTGATGTGAAAAATAATAATGCCAGCGGCAATCGGTCATAACCGGATGAATTTTGGGGGCCGACTCAGCCCATTCGCCGGCATTAAAACACACACCATCTGATATCCCGTGCGGCCAATGGCTCGCCGGCCGCATCCGCATCCCAGACTGCGATGCAAAACAAACCTCCGCCTCAGCCAACTGAGTATGCATATGTTGTGCCCAATCCCTCAATGCGCCCAATGATGGCCCCAAAACCCCATGCTCCGGCCCGGGAATGATAGGAAAAGTCGATGAAAAACTATGGCTCGATACACCCTCGATCATGGCAAAATCAACAGACGCTTGGCGCTTGTGCGACAGCAGAAGCGGCGTAAGATCTGTGCGCAATCCGCCTATCAGTGTATTCACAAACAACCCGGGCGAATAGGTCGTGAAGTGATGATAATGCTCGCGAAAGGCAGCACGTAGGGGTTCAGGATGCTCCTGCACCAGTGACGCCGTAGCGATACTGAGCATTTTCCCACGGTGATTTAATGCATCCTGAGTCAAGCTAGCGTAAGGAGCGTCACCATTCGACTGTAAAACTAGCGCTGGGTTTTCACGTGGAGATGCCTCAAATGAGGCGCCGACATGACGGACGTCAAACAAGGGATCGACAGATGCTTTTTGGTTATTATCGGAGACATACCAAGCACAGGCCCCCATTCCTTGTAGATCGACTTTTTCGACCAACACGCGGTTTTTATGATAATCCTCCAAGGGCATGGCATCGCCAAGTGCTCCCCTGCCTACGATCTCGACCACATGATCGCGCTTGGGGTCCAGCGTGGCGCATACATCAAGCTCCGTCGACCTTTGACTCACAAGCCATGCACGGTGAAGCTCCTTCCTCCAAGCTCCATGATGAAGCCCAGCCAATGTGTGTCTAAGGTCTTCATACGCACCTGACCTTGAGTAGGGTGAGTTTCCAGCATCAGACGTCGGAGCCTTACCTATCACAGGCCAATCGACATCGCCCGATTGATACGTTGTCGACCACACACCGAGCCAGTTTCTGTTTTGCAGGCAGCGAGAAGATGTCGCATCTTCAAGAATCGACGCCCGAGCCGTAACACATCGGTCAGGCCCTGCATGTTTTTGAAGTTGATTGATCGCCAACATGAGTGCGATCCGTGCGTTGGCTCTGGCTGTGGACTGATGACGTTCACGGGACAAGGCCTTCAGCTCAACAGCACTCAACGTGAGCATCGCCAAGGCCGTCATCACAAGTAACGCCATCACCGATACCGTCGCCACCAAAGCAAAACCAGAACGCATTCTATCAACAACCAACAACCCAACAAACATATTACTGATAGAACTATCAGAACAAAATACAATTTATCAAGAACCAATTACACTCCGGTCATCCACCCCTCATCCAAACCGCCTTGGTGCCCGTCAATCTCCACACCTCATGGAATTCATTTTTCATGATGGTAATTATTAAAAACCCTTGTAAAAAAAGGGCATGACTCATCTGGAAGTAGCAAAGCAGGCGGCATGTCAAGCCGGGGCATTCTTAAAAGAACACTTCGGACAACCACTCGATGTCGACGAGGCGAAGCACCACGATATCAAACTCGCGCTCGACCGCGAAAGCCAGGACCTCATCACCCGCGTCCTCTTAGCCGAATTCCCCGATCATGCTCTCTACGGCGAGGAAGGCGTGGCCGGAAATCAAGAAAGCGACTACCAGTGGATTGTCGACCCCATCGATGGAACCGTAAATTTTTTCTACGGAATCCCACACTACTGTGTCTCCATCGCACTTCGCCACAAGGAGGAGCTTATCGTTGGTGTCATTTATGACCCGAGCATGGAGGACCTCTGGGAGGTGGAAAAAGGTGGTCCCGCGTTACTCAATGGTAAGCCGATCCAAGCCAGCTCCCGCACTCAGCTCGAGGAGTCCGTGCTCTTTGTCGGATGTGGCAAGGACGAGGCGACATTGGCAACCGGACTAGAACGCTTTGGTAGAGCGTCACTGCGCGCACGCAAAATGCGCATGATGGGGAGCGCCGCACTGGCGATGGCCTACATTGCCACAGGCCGACTCGATGCCTACGTCGAAGCCCGTATTTCGCTCTGGGACATCGCCGCCGGTCAACTCCTCATCGAGGCCGCCGGCGGCAAGACCGACCTCGTCGAGATCCCCGGCCAGGCCGACGCATGGTCGATTGTCGCCTCCAATGGCAAAATCCCGATCGAAGAGATTTTATAATCCAAGTCAGCTTCTAAGCTCACACTCCTGCAGGCTCATCGCCTGCGCGTAGTCGGCTTCACTCAGGCAACAAGGGTCTGCCGCCACCCAGTGGTCTTTTTCGATTTCAACCAGTGACAGATCCATGCCGATGGTTGACTCGTAGAGCGGATGGTTGATGCGGTGCCCAAAGGCACTACCCGCCGGAGGATGGATTGGTGATGGAATTTCCCCTTCGAGGTGGGCACGATGTTTCGGTGCCGTGGGATCAGGTTCAGGTATCGCTGAGATCAATGCCTTGGTGTAGGCATGTTTCGGGTTTTGATAAATCGTATCGGCATCGGCGAGTTCAACAATTTTCCCCAGATACATCACCGCGACACGATCCGAGATATGTTTCACCACCGCCAAATCATGGGCGATAAAGAGATAGGCGAGGTTTAACTCCTCTTGAAGATCAAGCAGCAGGTTGAGCACCTGGCTTTGCACCGATACATCCAGTGCTGAGACGGGTTCATCGAGCACAATCAAATCAGGGTTTAATGCCAACGCGCGGGCAATCCCGATGCGCTGGCGCTGGCCACCGGAAAACTCAAACGAAAACCTCTGGGCGGCCGACTTAGGCATCCCCACTCGATCAAGAAGCTCCTCCACCATCTCACGCCGAGTCGCCTTGGTTCCCACGCCCTGCACCTCTAATGGCTCTGAAATAATCTGCCCCACGGATAACCGTGAGTTGAGCGACTCCGCAGGATCTTGAAAAACCATCTGCATATTCCGGCGGATGGGACGCAACTGCGACTGAGACAGGTGGGTGATCGGCTGACCTTCAAATACCACCGACCCCGCCGTAGGGTTGAGGAGACGGACAATACTCTTACCCAGCGTGGATTTTCCACATCCAGACTCACCGACCAGACCGAGGGTTTCCCCGCGGCCAATCGTGAGCGACACCCCATCGACGGCTTTCACCGCAGCCACCTGACGCGAGAACACACCGCCTTTCACGGGGAAGTGCATTTTAAGATCGCGGATATCTAGAATAGGATCGTTCATCGGCTAATCAGTGGATTCAGATTTGAGTTCAACACACACCGGGCAGGCCTCTACCCAGTGGTCCTTAGAGATTTCTATCCATGGTGCTCGTTTTTCCAATGTCTCCCCTGTTCGTTCCATGCGCTGGCAGAATCGGCAGCCAGGCACAAAGTCCTTGATGGCGGCCACCTGCCCCTCGATGGTGTTGAGCTTTGACTTACGTGGCGTGGAGAGTGTTGGGATGGCATTGAGCAGCCCCTTGGTATAGGCGTGCTGGGGTGATGCATACAACTCCTTCACCGGCGCTCGTTCGACGACCCTCCCAGCATACATCACCACCACCTCATCACAGTGACCCGCAATCACACCCAGGTCATGGGTGATCAGAATCGTCGACATCCCCATTTCATTTTGGAGATCCTCCATAAGTTCAAGAATCTGTGACTGCACGGTGACGTCGAGCGCCGTTGTCGGCTCATCCGCGATCAGAAGATCCGGTTTGCAGGCGAGGGCAATAGCAATGACGACGCGCTGCCTCATACCACCTGACAGCTGGTGGGGATAATCCATGATACGACGTTCAGGAGATGGGATACCTACCTTATCGAGCAGGTCGATTGACTCCTTCAACGCATCACCTTTACTCAAGCCACGGTGAAGAATCAGGGGCTCACTAATCTGTTTACCAATACGATGCACGGGATTGAGCGCCGTCATCGGCTCCTGAAAAATCACGCCGATCTCACCACCGCGCACCTCATGCATCCGTTCGAGACTTGCAGCACGAAGATCCTGCCCTTTAAAAATAACTTCTCCTCCGAGGATGTGTCCCATGGGCTTGGGAAGCAGCCTCACGATCGACATCGCGGTCACGCTCTTGCCACAACCTGACTCACCCACGATACCGACGGTCTTCCCTTTGGGAACACGAAAAGAAACACCATCGACAGCACGCAACCACTCACCATCATCCATGCGGAACGCGGTGATCAACTCCTTGACCTCCAATACATTTTCACTCATCGCTCACCCCCTCCCCATCAGTGTTTAAAGGATGCCCCCTTTCGGATTCGCCCTCGGAGCTCGGAATCCCATCTTTATAAATATCAATCACCTTCTGAACCTCAGGAAATTTCTCGCCCGAGCGCATGGCCGACTCCGTTTGTTTTTTCATATCTTCATCAATCCAGAGGACGTAACTCTCAAGGGGTTCGTAAATAATAGGCACGTTGAATGGGGTCTGTTTCGTATCGGGCCATCGCACCCAGCGCCATGCTCCGATCCTTACAAAGTCACTCACCCACCCTGGCGAAAACAATGCCTCGTCGCGGATTTTCTGCTGCACCGCCCATGCGTTTTTTCTAACTTCAGCCACCGTGCGGGCGTAACGCACGCCTTTACAATACCGGTCCATTGCGTCGTCAGCATAGCTGTTGATGTTATTCGTCTGAGGTCGCGGTTCACCCTGCGCGTTATAGGCCGTTTTCGAGAAAAAGAATTGGTAATACCGTGGAAAGGGAGGCGTTGCACCCCACCCCCATATCACCATGTCGTGCTCCTTGTTCATCACCGTTTTATAAAAAACCGTCGGTTCCCGACCATCAGCACGCAGCTCCATACCCACTTTTTTTGCCTCCTCCTTGAGAATCGCAACTACCTTGGGGTAGTAGGCGACATTGGCGTAACTCATATTCACGGCTAGACGCTCACCCGTCGGTTTCCGTAACACCCCATCCGGTCCCTCTTCCGTATATCCCGCCTCCGCAAACAACGCACGCGCCTTACTGACCGAAAACTCCCTCGCCTTGATATCTGGGTTGGTAAACTCTCCATAGCCTTCACTAAACTGCTGCAACCTTGAATAGTCGCCTCGGAAAACCACGTCGATCACCTTCTGCCAGTGGAGCGCATGCGCGATGCCTTGCCTAGCCTTAAGGTCCTTAAGAATCGGGCGGTGTGTATTTAAATACGCCCCCCTCGGCACACGCGGATACTGGGTGTAAAATTTATAACGTTCAATGTATCCGTCGAACACGGGCTTGATCTCGGACTTCTCATACCAGTAATTCGGGCGCGTCAAACCAAATACATCCAACTGACCAGCACGGAACAACTCGAAGGCTTTGGATTCATCTCGGATCGTGGTATAAACCAGCTTATCTGGATTAAAGCGGTGCCGGTAATACTTCTTATCCTTAGCCCACCAGTCTTTGGCACGGGTCAGCGTGACTGATACACCTTTCACAATATCTTTGTCGTTCACGTAATACGCACCGGTATGCGGTGCCACCTTCCATTGGTAACGGTCCACATAGTCCGCCCCATAATCGACGTAAAAATGCGGCGCCGCTGGCGAGATACTCGCGTGTATCGGCATCAACGGTTTCGACTCCGGTAAGCTAATCGAGAGATACCTGTCGCCATAGCTGACCATCTGCGCAAATTGCTCTCTGAAATACTGCTTTTGATACGGGGCAGACACATGGTCAGAGACACGCACATAGACCGCGATCATAAAATCCTCTGCCGAAATAGCATACCCATCGTTATATCGGGCATCCGGGTCGATTTCAAAATAAACGCTGCGACCGTCAGCACTCACCGCCCAGCGCCGAGCTACCGCGGGAATCACCTGCGAGGTTGTTGGGTGAAGCCCCACAAGCCCAAGCTCCAACTCGTCATAAATCCGGCTCCGAAAACTATTATTGGACTCCTTGCCAAATGGCCTGACCGTCGCAGGAAACTGGGAAATAAAATAACGAAACACCCCACCTTTTATTGCCCTAGGGTCACCGATCTCGGGTTGGTCCATACCATCTTCCCAACGCAAACCGTCCGGCATCTCCTCTGGTTTTTTAAACGCAAAATAATCACCCAGCGACTGGCGGTATTCAATCCGCGCCAGCTCACGTTTTGTCTCTTCCAGCGTGCTTACCAGATGATGCCGTGACTCATCATCCGCCGTTGCCATCTCCTCTTGGAGACCAACCACCTGCTTATGCACCCGTGCATGTTCACCCGCCAGCCAACTTTTGATATATGCGTTATACTTGGGCACAAACGCCTTGAACCCTAAACGGCGCTCAACCACCTCCGACTCGTCACCACACGAGTGCAGACCGAGAAGCATCACAGGTAAAGCCAGCAGGCGCAGAAGGTGGTAAACTCGAGCGAACATTATTTGTAATAGGTAAATTTTTTCGGGTCAAATGCCTCACGCACAGCCTCTCCGATGAAGGTGACAAGGATAAGCAGGGAGACGAGGCAAAGGAACGAAGAACTGACCAACCAAGGGGCGGACAAATTCCCCAGACCGTCCTTCAGCAGGGTCCCCCAGGTTGCATATTTGGGCGGCAAACCAAATCCGAGATAGTCGAGCGAGGTCAAACCCATCACCAAACCAGAGACCGAAAAGGGCACCAAGGTCACAAGGATGGCCACCGCATTGGGCAAGATATGTTTAAAGATAATACGAGGCGTCGAGCAACCGATGATACGGCTTGCCGCCACGTAATCCCTCGCCTTTTCCTTCAGCGCCGCCGTGCGCATCAAGTAGGTCATCCCCATCCAGCTAAACAGAATTAAAATCAACAAAATCACCCCCAAACCCGACTTTTCCTTGATCGGCACAGGCACGGAAGCGCTGACAATGATAATAACAAACAGGAAAGGGATATTGGAAAACACCTCGATCATCCTCTGGACAAACAGATCAAACACCCCCCCAAAGAAACCCATTAACAAACCGATCGTGATCCCGATCAGATAGATCGACGGTATATAAAACAACGCCGCCTTAAAGTTCACCTGCAAGCCACCGTAAAGATATGCCAGCACATCATATCCCTGCGGCGTCGTCCCCAGTAGGTGCCCCATCTTAAAACTCGGGGGTGCTGGAGCATAATAGACAACGCTCAACTCAGTGCTGCCCTGACTTAAGAAGGCCTCCATCTCACCCTCACCATTCCAACTCTCTGAAACCAGCGACCCCTGACTGAACTGCGCCCCGTAAACGCGGTTATTCTCACGATCCCATCCGTCCGCGGCGCCGTCCTTAAGCCCTTCACGGTAACGGTAACGCAGGTGCATTCTACCGGGGTCGTCGAGGTCATAAATCTTCGCCGCCAATCCCGAGTAAGGCCGATCTGAACCAGGGAAACATAACAACCCATCGTCCCTCTTGTCTAGTTCCTGAGTAGGAACGGTCACCGTATCCTGCGTCGGCGCATAAGGCACAACTGGCATCAACACCCAGTTGCTCGGGTTCTCATTCTGAAACTTCTGTTTCAATCGCCGGTAGTTAGGCGCCGCTTCGGCGGCATCGCCCGATAAACCGAAATGCTTCCCCTTGAATATCACCCCACCAGCCTCACTAGGCTCGTAAAACCGCTGCAATGCCGGTGAATATATTTTCCCGTCATACTTCACGAGAACAGCTTCATTTCCGACCAGCAAATGATCCAGCGACGCGATCAACGCGAGAAAACCAATCATGACAAACGCGCGGTGCCCACGTTTGATCGAGCAAAACCGATCGATCCGCCGTTGAGTAATCGGTGTGAATTGAAATCCTTGGGGGAATTTCATCAGCAACATCACACCACACACCAATGAAAACATCACCGCCAGCCAACCGAACCACAAAAACGGATGATCTCCCGCCCCCCAGTTCAACCATTGCAATTCCCGGCTGACATCAAACGCCCAACGCAGCGTCGGCAACTTGAGAGAAAACCATTCCCCCAACGATGATATCACCGCACCTGCCACCATTAACCAGCCAATTTTGCGAAATATCATGTCTAGTGGAATTTAATACGGGGGTCGATCATGGCTACGATGATATCTGAGAGAATATTGCCCACGATCATGAGAAAGGCTGCGATCGTGAGGGTTCCCATGATCACCGACTGGTCTCTGTTCTGAATCGCTTGGAATTGAAGCAAACCGAATCCTTGAATATCAAAAACCGTTTCCACCAACATACTTCCACCTACAAACATAGTAATCAATCCACCCAAGCTCGTGGCAATCGGGATAAACGAATTTCTAAAGGCGTGTTTAAACACAGCACTTCGAAAACTCACCCCCTTGGAAACTGCCGTCCTCACATAATCGGCCGCCAGATTGTCCATCAGGTTGTTTTTCATCATCATCGTCGTGTAGGCAAATCCTCCCACGATATAACAACTCAGCGGCAGCACCGTGTGGTGTGCCAAATCAAGCATCTTCTGCCAAATCGTCATCCCTTCAATATCTGGACTCATCAAACCAAACAACGGAAACCATCCCACTCGGGCACCCAGATAGACCAACAGAATCGCACCCAGAGCAAAACCCGGAATCGAATACCCGACAAAGACCATCACCGAGCTGGCATTATCCAAAAATGTCCGGTGCTTGATCGCCTTCACAATCCCCAACGGAATACATACCGTGTAAATAATGATGGTCGAGAGTAGACCAAAATAAACCGCAATAGGAACACGCTGGAGAATCATGTCCGACACCTTATCCTGAAACGTCGATGACCTCCCCATATCCCCCTGCAGCATCCCTGAAAATTTTGTTTTATAAACCACCGCGCGATAGGGATTAGACGGAGCTTTACTCACATCGCGTTGATTCCTCCGTGCCCACCGATCCGCCCGATCCTGCGGTGAATCAACCCTGACACTCCAACCCTCCGATGAAACCCTCTCCCCCGTATCTAAGAAAACAGCGGCATCGAGGTCGTTCTTGTTGACCTTGACCTGACGGCCAGACCCCTTGAGCACCACCAAAGTTTCATTTTCCGCATCTTGGATCACCTCGGCGCCAATGACATCCTCACCACCTTTCTCGATATCAGCCTTACTGATCAAACGTTCCCGAGGGAGCATGCCCAACCACTGAATATAAGCCATCAAAATCGGCTTATCGTATCCATATTCCTCCTCCAACTCCTCCAGTTGCTCATCACTGAGACCACCCTGGCTTTCATCACCTGACGCCCTCGAGTTCTCATCACTCTGAGACGCACGCTGCATGGCTCGCTCCATCGGACTCCCAGGCATAAATCTTGTCAGGGCAAACACGATCATGGTCACCCCTAGCAAGGTGACCGGGACAAGCATAAACCTTCTGATGAAATAAGCCTTCATAAGGAAACAACGAACTCTCCAGCATTCTAGAGAGCGCAGGGGTGTTTTATGATACAGAAACCAACGACGCAAGTCTCCCGTTTACAAATTGATGACAGATCAATTTCCACGCAAAAAAAAGCTCCACATTCTCCATAAAACAGCCAACTTTCCCTGCATGTGCAAGGCACTTCTTATCTCGATCGTCATCCCCACCTTCGCCATCGTCTTGTCTGCGTGTAAAGGTGACTCACCCATTGATCGCTATACCCAAAAAAAAATCCTCGTCCTCGGCAACAGCGCAGAGCCTCAGGGACTCGACCCACAGATCGTCACCGGCGTGCCTGAAAACAACATCATCCGCTCAATCTTCGAAGGCCTCTGTGTCGAACATCCATCCAAAGAGGGCGTCCATATGCCGGGAGCAGCCGCAAGCTGGGACTCCAGTGACGACTTTACCGAATGGACATTCCACCTCCAGCCCAACGGCCAATGGTCAGACGGCACCCCGCTCACCGCCGACGACTTCCTGTTCTCCTTCCAGCGTATGCTCCACCCGAACTTTGGTGCCGAGTATGCCAGCATGCTCTACTATATCGAAGGAGCCGAAGCCTACAACAAGGGTCAAGCGGAAGACTTCTCCCATGTCGGCGTATCGGCCCCCGACCCCTATACTCTCAACATCCGGCTCAAGGCACCCACCCCCTTTCTTCCGGAACTCACCAAGCACTACAGCTGGTTCCCCGTCCCCAAACACATCATCCTCAAACACGGCACTATCGACCAGAGAAACACCCCCTGGACCGAACCCGAACACATCGCATCCAATGGTGCTTTCACCCTGAAAACTTGGAGGTTCAACGACTACATCGCTGTCGAAAAAAACCCCCGCTACTGGGATCACGCCACCGTCAAACTCAACGGCATCCGCTTCCTCCCCATCTCCAACCAATACACCGAGGCCCGTATGTTTTTTAACCAGCAACTCCATACGACCTACTCACTGGCCCCGGAAATGATTGAATACGCATCCAATCAATACCAACCCTACCTCCGCCAAGAAACTTACCTCGGCACCAGCTTTATCCGATTCAACGTCACCGACCCCAAACTCATGGATCTGAAGGTCCGCCAAGCGCTCGCGCTCTCCATCGACTCTCAGGCCATCATCGATCACGTTCTTAAAGGAGGGCAAACCCCCGCATACGGAATCGTCCCCCCAACCGCTGACTACCACACACCCAAAGTCGTTACCTTCGACCCCGAGCGCGCCCGCAAACTCCTCGCAGAAGCCGGATACGGAAACAGCAAAAAACTCCGCCTCACCCTGCTCTCAACGGATAAGGAGGTCTCCAAGCGCATCAGCGAAGCTTACCAAGACATGTGGAAAAAACATCTCGGCGCGGAGGTCTCCATCGAACAACGCGAATGGAAAACCTACCTCGCTCGGATGGCCGAGCTGGACTACCAACTCGTCATCAGCGGTTGGATCGGCGACTACCCCGACCCGACCACCTTTCTCGAAATGTGGAAAAAAGGCGATGGCAATAACCGGACCGGGTGGTCCAACGAGGCATACGAAGCCTTATTGGCACAAGCCGAGCAAATCAAAGACCCCGCTCAACGCCTCCGCACTCTGGAAAAGGCCGAGGCCCTCTTTCTCTCAGAAATGCCGATTATCCCGATCTACTGGTATACCAGCAACTACCTCCTCCACACCTCCGTCAAAGGTTGGCACCCGCTGCTTCTCAACAACCACCCCTACAAATTTGTAGACCTTGTCCAGCCCACCCAACCCTAAACCTTTCGTCGTATGCTCCACACCATCATCAGCCGTTTACTTCAGGGCATCGCCGTCGTTTTCTGCCTCCTGCTTATCACCTTTGTCCTTGTCAGGCTCATGCCAGGCGACCCGTTCTCAGGAGAAAAAGCCCACTCCGCGCATATCATCCAAAAAAACAAGGAGCGCTTCCACCTCGACCAATCCTACGTCAGGCAGTTCTCGGTTTACCTCGGCTTCCTCGCACGGGGCGAAATGGGTGACTCCCCCGTCAAAGAACAACCGGTCACCAAAATCATCAAACACTCATTCCCTGCCTCCCTCATCCTCGGCATCGCCGGTATCTCCATCGCCATCCTCATCGGCATCCCCGCCGGCATCCTCTCCGCTCTCAAGAAAAACTCCTACATCGACTACGGCACCATGGTCGTCGCCATGGCGGGCATCAGCATCCCCTCATTTGTCATCGCCCCACTCCTCGCCGGGCAAGTCGCCACCCGTATACCCTTCTTAAAAATCGCCGGCTGGGGCGACCCCTTCGATTGGATCCTCCCCGCCATCACCCTCGGGCTAGGCACCGCTGCCTACCTGGCACGCATCACCCGAGGCGGCATGCTCGAGGTGCTCAATCAAGACTACATCCGCACCGCCCATGCCAAAGGGGTCCGTCCCCTCATCGTCGTCACCAAACACGCCATCCGCGGCGGCATCATACCCGCCATCGCCTACGTCGGACCCGCATTCGCCGCACTCATCACGGGCTCGTTCATCATCGAAACCATTTTCCAAATCCCCGGCATGGGACAACACTTTGTCAACGCCACCAAGGACCGAGATTACTTCCTCCTTCAAGGCGTCGTCATCCTCTTTGGCACCCTGATCGTCTTTGCCAACCTCGCTGCCGATATCGCCCTCGTCATGCTTAACCCACGCCTCCGCAACTAAAAATTCACCATGAGTAAAAACGCTCAAAACAACGCCGCCCTCAAAGGCCATTCACTCTGGTCAGATGCGTGGATACGATTGAAAAAAAATCACATGGCCATGATCAGCCTCGTTGTCCTCTTGATCATTGGCACCCTCTGTTTTATCATCCCCGCCTTCTCTTTCATCCCTGACCCGAATACCCAAAACCTCAACAACACCTTTCAGGATCCCAGCGGAAACCACCTCCTCGGCACCGATCAATCGGGCCGCGACCTGCTCGCTCGCCTCCTCTACGGCGGCCAAATCTCACTGCTCGTCGGCCTTGTGGCTACCACCGTCTCCGTCATCATCGGCCTCAGCTACGGCGCCATTGCCGGCTACGCAGGGGGGAAAACCGACAGCATCATGATGCGCATCGTTGATATCCTCTACGGGCTCCCCTTTCTTGTGCTCGTCATCCTCTTTTCGCTCCTCATCTCAGAACACGCTAAAGACCTCACCGAGAGCCTGATCAACCGCTGGCCCGACCACGAGGTCGTTATCAAAAAACTCATCAACCTCGTCCCCCTCTTTGTCGCCATCGGTGCGCTCGGCTGGCTCACCATGGCACGGGTCGCACGCGCCCAAGTCATCTCGCTTAAAAAACAAGAATTTGTCGAGGCCGCCGTCTCGCTCGGCCTCAGCCACCCCAAGATCCTGCTGCGCCACATCATCCCCAACATGCTCGGCCCCATCATCGTTTACGCCACCCTCACCGTGCCCGGCTTCGTGCTCACCGAGGCCACCCTCTCATTCCTCGGTCTCGGTGTCGAATCACCCAATAGCTCATGGGGCATCCTACTCAGTGAAGGAGCCAACTACATGGAAACCTACCCGCGCCTCCTGATCATCCCCTCGATCACCTTCTCCCTCACCCTCTTTGCCCTCAATTTCCTTGGCGACGGCCTCCGCGACGCCCTCGACCCCAAAGCAGCCAAGGATTAGGCGCCACCTCACAAACGTCACGTGTGACACGCGTAAAATCAATTGCGCGTCCCATCAAAAATGCGAACTCTGGATCACCCGCAATGATCCATCCTCATGTTGCTCAATCAAGTAAGCTTCGTAGCCTTGTAGGGATTCGATTAAATCGAGTGCTCGCGAAGTTCCCATCACCAAGCAAGCCGTCGCCAAGGCATCCGATGTAGCACAACGCTTACCCACGATGGTCACGCTGCGTAGTCTGTGCTTCACAGGGCGGCCCGTGCTTGGATTAATGATGTGAGGATAGAATTCACCCCCAATTTGGGTGAAATTCAGATAGTCTCCACTGGTCGCCATCGCCCCAGATTGGAGAACGACTTTCTCTTGAATCACGCTGAGATCATTGCCGGGTTTCAGGATACCAATGGTCCACGCTTCTTTGCCTGGTGGATGACCCATGACTCGCAACTCTCCCCCGATCTCGATCATGTAGTGTTTCACCCCCTGCGCCTGCAACCAGTCTGCAACGTCGTCCACGGCATGTCCCTTGGCTATCGCACTGCAGTTGATCGTCAGCATCGGATTCAACTTCCTCACGTGGCCCGACGCGGAGTCGATCTCCAATTGATCCATCCCCACGTGAGTCATCACCTCTGCAATCTGAACGTCAGATGGAATACCCGACACCTTGCTACTCCCGAACCCCCATAGCTCAACCAAGGGTGAAACCGTGACATCGAAGGCACCCTGCGTCTGACGATAAACCCTCTGCGATTTTTCTAAAACATGAATCACCGTGGGGGGGGCATCACGCCAATCCGTATCCTGTTGCCGATTGAACTGTGTGACCCAGCTGAAATGATTCCAGTTGCTAAGTTCCGCTTCATAGCGAGCCAAGATGTCCTGCAGCCCTTTTCGGATTGTATCCTCATCGATTTCTCCCCCCGACCACTTCAACTGAAACCTCGTCCCCATCGTTTCCCCACGCATCTCCTGCAGTGGCTTCTCACGTGAGCTACAAGCGAAGAGAGCCAGCGGCAGCACAACAACAAAAAGAACTTTCAAATGCGGGGCGATCATCACAGGTTCGAACGGCTAATCACTAACAAAGCGCTATCTATCAATTTCAGACACGTGGTCAATGTGCCATCTGGGTAATACGCGTCCCAAGCATCCTCTTCCGGGTTGAATTTTGAATACCCGACAACATCCAACACTTGATAGTAGTTTGGGTAAGCGTTATCGATTTCCACCCGATAAATAATTGATGGTTGATCGGCATAGTGCTGATTGAAATCCCCCACCTGATTGATCTCAATCAACAAATAAAACGGCTCGGTATTTCGTTCAGGAAGGATGTAATCTCGCGGGTCAAAGGAGGCATTTGGCGTTGCCGAGCTGATGACATCCACATTTTCTGGCTCCTTTTGTTCCGCTTCTTCTTTAGCCGCCTCGTATTCCCTGACCTTCCAATCCCAATAGGGCAATAGCTTTGATGACGCCGTGCGATGCAGCGTTTTAATGTGATAAGACGACTTATTTTCAAGCCAGATCGCCATTTCAGGTGGAGATGCTTCATGGTATCCCACGCCAAACTCAACCTGCAGTTTCAATTTGTAGTTCTCTGCGGGGGCGTAGCGATAAACCGCCCCCTCCTCATCCATTTCAAACATCTCTAATGCGGCACCCATGTTTTCGCTGGTCGATAACACCGCGCGGATGGGTGCTGGCTGCCAAATAAATAAGGCACTGAGCAAGGCGATCAATGAGACCGACCCCAGCACCCGCTTCCATGCCGCGCTTTGACGAAGCCTTTGGGAATTGTGACCAAGGTGCAGGACAATGAGTCCAAGAAACACAAAGCCCATCAGCGCATGCAAACCCGTTGTCTTGATCGAGAATGGCAGGAAAAATGCCATAACCCCAGAAACCACCATAACCCCAAAGGCCAACAGCATCATGAGATTCACGGTCTTGCGGTCCATATCTGAGAGGTCATTTATCCTTCAAACTTCAGGCACAATGGCCCTTTGGTTTTTGAGTTCACCGCGCACTGCCGCTATCGGCACGTTCGAGGGTGTGGTGCCACCAGCAATCGCTAAGGTCGCCGTAACCGCCGCCGCTTGAGCCATCGCCATGCAGGGGGCCTGCACGCGCAGTCCCGAATTAGCCAGTCGGTCACTGCTGATCGATCGTCCGGCCACCATGACATTGCGACTGCCTTTGGGGATCAGTGCGCCCAAGGGAATGGTCGGCACGACCCCCGGCTTCAACGGCTTGGGCTTCACCCCAGTCTTGCTATGCAAATCAACGGGGTAAAAGGCATAGGCAACAGCATCATCAAATACCTTGCCGGAGGTGTAGTCGTTGACCGTAATGAAGGTTTCACCCACAATGCGGTAGCTCTCGCGAAAGCCCGTTTCCGGTTGTAGATGCATCAGGCGCTTGCCTCTCTTTCTGACTTTTTTGAGAATTGATTTTCTTCCTGTTAAATTGGCCTCGGTCACCGTGCGAGAATTCGTCGAGTCCGCACCGTGCACATAAAGCCGGTGCAGCTGATCCGATGCCGGTATATGCTCCTCCCCCAATTGGAAGAGGTAGGATCCCGGCTGACGCTCTTCTTCCCGCAGGCGTTTGTATCCCATCATGCCCACGACCTCGGCTCCACCGGTGCAGTCGATGATTTGTTTGCAAACTACTTTCCGGCGAGTCCCAAAACCCACGCAGTCGACTTCCCAACCATTTTCAGTCTCTCTGACCGCTTCAGGGAATTCATGATAGGCAATTTTCACGCCCGCTTGTTCACATTTTTCCTCCGCAAGGATCGAGTAGAGGAATTGATTGATATGCACTTGGTTCATCCAATGCCCACGAGGCACTTTACTAAAATCAGGAAATTCGCCGCCATCAAGTTCGACACACTCTTTCACCAACTCCCACCCGACTCCATCGATGATTTGTTTCCCCCAAGCATCAAATAACCCCGGAAAGGCCACGCCACCAGATGTCATCGCCCCACCCAACTGACTGAATCGCTCAACCAACAGCGTCTCCGTGCCTAATCGGCCCGACTGAATCGCCGCGACCGCGCCTGCCGTGCCGCCGCCTACCACCAGCACATCCACCTCGGATGTCACATCCACTGGTTTTACTGGTTGCGCGCTCTCGCTATCTGCGGAAACGGCAACATGGGAGGTCGCGGCAGCGGTCAGACCAACGGCTGAATATTTGAGAAAATTTCTACGATTTTGTTTCATGACGATAGAACAGTGACCGTGAGGCCCTTGCTTCCAGGTTTCAATAAACCCGAACAATAAACCCGAACGGCTTCAACGATGACGACATCTTTCCACGATGGCCCACCGTGCCAAGGAGATTCTTAATGATAGATCGGAAAAGTAGGCTGTCTACTCGAGGTGACCCTCTGTTTGCAGTGCTTCCATGATTTTTATTGCGGCGTAGGCATCGTTGGCCGCGTAATGCAATTGCCGTGCAGACAGCCTAGGCAGCGCCCAGTTGCTTGTAGTCGTTGATTTTGATTTCTTGAAACACTGCTTGAGCAGCACTCCCATCGCTCCTCGCACGCCAATCTGGCCTCGATAACCCAGCTTGCGAAAGACATGATCGAGATCGAGAACGTGGTTGAGCGAGATCCCCAGCCGATGCCTGATTTGTCCGTGATCATTCTTCAAGCCAAAACCGACCTTGAGAACACGGTTGGAGGCGATGACCTCGGCAGCGGCTTTCTCGCACTCGTTGTGATGCAGTTGAAATATAAAGGCTTTGTCAGTGAGGGCAAATTGCACGACATGAGGGCCAGTGCTCCTCTGTCCTTTTCTGAAGGTTGGCTTGGCTTCGGTATCAAACCCGCCGACCCCTGCAGCGACGATTTCGTCAGCCGCGCTTTGGCACTCGGCACGAGTGAAAGGCACGTAGATTTGTTCGGAGGACACCCCTTGGAAGGGAGGTAGTAGGTTGGTTTCGGCTTTCGTCGGCGCCATGAGCCGGATGCTTCCCACCTGCGCCTTGGCGGCGCTTCGTTTGTTTTTGTCAGGATGAATGGGATCTGGTTGAGTCATGAGATTTGATAGGGTGGATATCGTGGCGAGAGATTCCATGATCGTTTAATAAAAGCAGGAAATCATGAGACGATCTTAGCAAATAAACCATCAAAAACACTTCGCTAGAACGGGGTTTAGTGTCAGATACGGTTCGAGGCAAATTTATTAGAGCCTTTTACCTGACTCAGGTGACAGCCAGACAACCCATCGACTACAACGGCTGCGATGCATCCATGATCGCGAACACGATCTCGGTGCAGTGCATCTATGTGTTTCCTATAAAAGGTTTCCTTCTATGTCCAGACAGACGAATGAGGGGCCGAAATCATTCTCGAAAGCTCCTTTCGCGATGCGGCAATCCGGCGCAATCACTGGAAGTATATCGGTAACAAACCTCAGCTCTACAACCTGTCCAAAGATCCCGGCGAGACAGAAAACCACATCGATCAATTTCCTGAAATCACGCAAGCATTAAAAAGTCTGCTGGATCAATACAGCACCCAACCTCTCCGCAAGAGCGACAACATCCACGTTCGTTAGTCGATCATAGAGACGGATCCAGCGGCCTCTATTCAACCCTCCTCCGCCCCTGCATGGCACGCATCAGAGTGAGTTCATCAGCGTGGTCGATCCCACCGCCTGCCGAGATACCCTGTGCGATACGGGTGACGGAGCAATCGCGTGACGCGAGCAATTCCGCCAGATAATTTGATGTCGCCTCACCTTCCACATCGGCACCTAACGCAAGAATCACTTCGACCTTAGGCGTCTTCTCCAGTCGACGCAGCAGCGGCGCAATGCGGAGATCATCAGGTGTGACATGGTCGAGTGGTGAAAGTTTTCCGCCAAGACAATGGTAAAACCCCTTGAAGGCACCGGACCTTTCCAGCGGCAACACATCGGTCGCTTGTTCGACCACACAGATTTCTTGGGCATCACGACTGTCGTCACTGCATACCGGACACCCGTCGGCGGTCGCAAAAAAACCACATACGGAACAGGACGTCACTTGCTCCTTGGCACGGCAGAGCGACTCGGAGAGTTCAAGTGGGTTCGACTGTTTATGCTGTAGCAACCAGACCGCCACGCGCTCGGCGCTCCGGGGGCCGATACCAGGAAGCCGCTTCAACTCGGCAATAAGTTCAACAACAGGTTGGGGGTAATCAGCTCTAGCCATCTCCTTGGTTTCTTTCTCTCTTTTTGGGTTGATACTTGGCATTCGGGTCTGGAACATCCATGGCGATCTCAGCAACATCCGCCACCTCAGGTCGTGTCAGGGCATGTCTCCTCGGCGAAGAAACGTCATGTTGAAAACCTAAACCATCACACGGCATCACGTGATGATTTACATACATCATGGTACAAAACCATGTCCAGAAAACAGCAATCAGCGGGATGATCGGCGAAAAATAAACATCCCATACGGCAAAGGTCGGAACCATCGCCAACACAATCACCACCATCGTCACCCCCACCACCATCCTCCGCCAGGTGCACGCAGAATCCAATACAGCAAAGGCCAAACCCCAGCAAAAAATCGCCGCCATAACCACCAACACCGGCGCCGCCAGCACCGCCGAAATCGACCCGTGAAAAAGAGGATCCAACAGCACCTGCTTCAATTGCTCATCCCCCCGTGCCAGCCAGCCCAGCATCTGCATCGCCACAGCCAAGGCCAGGCCAACGCCGCCGAATAACAAGCCAGGGCCGCCCACCCTACCTACCGGCACCATGTGATTTGGATGATGGAAACTCATGAATGGGTCAATTCAGATAGCTCGTCAGAAACAACATCTCAGGCACCATCGCCCTTTGTTTGCTCCACGGCTTCGACATCACCCTTCCGGGTGGCTGCCGCATCAGTATAAGACTGAACCACGGATTCACTCAAGAACTTGTCCGCATCTTCCACCGCATCGTCCCCCAGCTCGAATTCGCCTTGACCGGTATTTTTCTGAATCAGCTTCAATCCAAATTGGTAGTCTTTGAATCGCTGCTGGCAAATCTGCAAGACACTCCGCCCACCCTCTGCCGCCTCAGTGCCTAATCGACTCACCCCATCGTCCGAGATCTTCACTCGGATGGCGTGTTTCTCATAAAAATCACGACAGTAAAGGTCCGCCTCCTCGCGTGCTTTGGCAACATCCACACGCCGACCCAGTTCGCGATATTTATCAAGCACCTTGTCGTGTTGATCGATCAGGTCGGCATCGATGCTCAGTTCACTGACCGCGGTGCCGGGAAGTTCAAATTTAAAATCGCGCAGTAAACTCTCACACACCGTCATCAGGGCACGGGCACCCGTATTTTCCCTCTCTGCCTTTTCCGCAATCCTCTCGATAGCCGATAACTCAAACTTCGCTTGAATGCCGTAAGCGGCGAACTCACGCTCATACTGCCGTAGCAGGCTGCCCTCCGAGTTCTGCATGATGTTTACAAAATCCTTCGCCTCCAACTTCTCACAAACCACACGCACGGGAAGCCGACCAATAAATTCAGCTTCAAATCCAAAATCAATAAAATCCTGCGTATTGACCTGGCCAAACAATTCCGCATCGATCGGGTGCTCGGCGACATCCGCACCAAAACCAATCTGGCCGGAGCTCAACCGCTTTTTCACCATTTTTTCCAGTCCGGAGAATGCACCACTGACAATAAAGAGGATATGGCGTGTATTAATCGCGTCCTTCCCCGCACCCTTGCCACTCTGGAAATCCATCATCGCCATCATCTGGCTTTTCATATCATTCGGGTTGCGCGCCGATACCTCCGTCTCCTCCATCAGCTTCAGCAATGTCGTCTGCACACCACGACCACTCACATCACGCCCCATACTCTGTCCCCCACCGCTGGCGAGTTTATCCACTTCATCGATATAAATAATGCCATACTCGGCAAGATCCATATCCCCATCGGCTTTCTGCACCAACTCACGCACGAGGTCGTCCACATCACCACCAACATACCCAGTTTCGGAAAACTTGGTAGCGTCCGCCTTGACAAAGGGTACACCAATCATCTCGGCAATGTGTTTTACCAAATATGTTTTCCCCACTCCCGTCGGACCAACCACAATGACATTTTGTTTTTGATACTCGATTCCCTCTGGGATTTTCCCATGTTCCTGCTCGAGTCCACGCATGTATTTAGCATGGTTGTAATGATCACACACCGCGATGGAGAGGGCTTTTTTAGCCTCGTCCTGACGGATCACAAAACGATCCAGATGCGCTTTGATATCGCGCGGCTTATAATTAAAATCAAAAATCGCATCCGCTTGGTTGATTTCCAGTGGTTCCTCCATCGTTTCTTCCGCATCCCCCCCCTGATGCAAGGAATCAAAGCCAGGAAATGACATGGATGCGTCCACACCCATCTTCCCAAACATATCTTTGAGCATTTTCTGCAATTCATCGGCATCGGGTAAATCCTTGTCTTTTTTATCGCTCATCGCGCGGACTATCCCCCAGCCTCCACCGCCACGCAACTGAAACTTACCCTCAAGCCTTCACCCACACCGAAAAATGACCAGTAAACCTTGATCAATATCACCCACCCACCCACCCAATGACAGAAAAACCCACCCATCCATAGCGATTGCTGAAATTCATCATTGCACCGATCGCAATTTTACCGAAACTGATGCATCAGCATTTTCATCACATGAGCAAGGATCGCTACGTAATCAAAGGCAAAATCGGACAAGGGGGGGTTGGAGCTGTTTATCAAGCATACGATAATCAGCTAAACCGTGATGTTGCCGTCAAACGCGTGCTTGCCGAGGGCGGGTTCGAAAATCAGGACGGAGCCACCAAACAGCTACTCAAAGAAGCTACCGCTCTCTCCGCCGTTCAGCACCCTCACATCGTCACCGTTTATGATGCCGGTATGGACTCCGATGGCCCATACGTCGTCATGGAGCTCATCGATGGCAGAACCCTCGATGAAATGGTGGAACGTGGCACCCTTACGTGGGACGATCTGCGCGAAGTCGTCCTACAAACCCAAGAAGCTCTCATCGCCGCCCAAGACCTCAACCTCGTCCACCGCGACCTCAAACCCAGCAACGTCATGGTCTGCTGGTTGCCTTCCGGAAAATTCCAAGTCAAGATCGTCGACTTCGGACTCGCCAAATTTTCAGCCGCCCCATCGCTGCAAACCATCGACCACGGCGATGCGGTGTTCGGTTCCATCTTTTTTATGGCGCCCGAGCAGTTTGAACGGACACCGCTGGATCAGCGCACAGACATGTATGCCATGGGCTGCCTCTACTATTACGCACTCACCGGCGAATACCCATTCGACGGGGACACCGCCGCTCAGGTCATGGCTAGCCATCTCCAACACCATGTTAATCACCTCAGCGAAGCCCGCCCAGATATCCCACAGTGGGGGGCCGAATGGATCATGTGGCAAATCGAACGCGAAATGGACAATCGCCCAAACTCTGCCCGCGAGGCTCTCGAACGATTCGTCCTGCTCGACAAACATTCGACCCAACCCGTCGCCACCGCAGCTCCAAGTGTTGAGGCCGCGGCAGCAGCACCCAAATTTTTGTTCCCTGTTGCCGGCCAGACCGAGCCAGCCCAACCAGCCCAACCAGCCCAACCAGCCCAACCAGCCCAGCCAGAGACATCCGCGCAGCCCATCCAAGTGCAAGCCGCCGCAGCGCCAAACACAACCCCTCAGCTGCTGACGTCTGCCAACCCGTTACTTACACCACCCGTTAACGCTCAACCGACACCTGAAACCGCTTCTCAGCCCGTCGCTCCCGTTCAAGCAGACCCAACCCCTCAGCCAGAAACATCCGCGCAACCCATGCAATTGCAAGCCGCCGCAGCGCCAAACACAACCCCTCAGCTGCTGACGCCTGCCAACCCGTTACTCACACCACCCGTTGACGCTCAACCAACACCTGAAACCGCCTCCCAACCCGCTGCTCCCACTCAACCTGCTCCCACTCAACCTGCTCCCGCCCCTCAGCCGGCTACACCTGCACAACCAATCAAATTACAAACGGCGCAACCAACCCTACTAACCGCCACTGCAACAGCCCCCAACCAACCTGCCAACGCTCCCGTAGCCACCCCTCCTCAGTCGACAGCAGCACAAGCCATTAACTCGGCAACATCAGCCCAACCGACCGCTGAAGCCGATGCCACACCTCAGATTGAGAAAAAAACCATGCCACCCGCTGTCAAGTGGACCATCATCGGGATACTTGGCCTCGTCATCATCGTTACCAGCTTCGTCATGGTCCACCTCGGTGGCGAACGCAAACAGACGGAACTGGTCAATGGCGTCATGACAAAAGCGAAAGCGCTCAACGACGAAGGAACACTCCAGGACGGCATCGAACTCACCGAGGAGGAACTCCAAGGCACACTCAAACGTGCTACCAGCATGGCTGAATCCAAGCAACGCCCTATCATTTTAAAAACACTCGCCTATGCTAAAGCGAAGGGCGACTACGATGCCGATCAAGTTATCCTCGAACATGTCACCACGGCACGATGCCCCGAAAGCATTCGCTCCGACATTTTCAAAATGGTCATGAGTCGGAGAAAAAACGTCGCCAATATCCCCGTATTACTGGCGTTTGCCAAAAACACCACGGAGAACAAAGCCGCCACTGAGGCCATCCATGCGGCCCGCCATGTAGCCAAAGGACAACCTGCTGATGAATTCATCAGCGATTTTCTCTCCCTGATCAATGACACCCCAACGGATACTCTCCGTATTGCCGCTGAACAAGCGGCCGCGAGCATCATTAATGAGTCCAAAAACAAAACCCGTTTCACCGATGCGATCTATGGTTCCTACCAATCCGCCATCGACAACGCCCCGAAGTTCATCATGCTTCGCTTACTAGGAGTCACGGGGGGCAAAAAAGCCATCGAGGCCGTTACCTCAGCTCTGAATTCGGATGACATAGCACTTCAGAGTGCTGCCATCGTCGCACTGGGGCAATGGGTCGACGACTCACAAATTGAGACATTGATCCAATTTATCGACCAGTGTGACAACCTACAGATCCGTCAAAAAGGTTTCACCGCAGCTTATTCCTTTCTCCGACTTGACCGCAAACGCAAGCAAGATGACCATCAGAAATATTGGACAACCTTTGCCGCAATCGCCAGCAACCAAGCAGAAAAACTTAAAATCATCAATGGAATGGCCCAGCAAGAACACCCATGGGCCCTCTCCGTCCTCGATGACTTCATCAAAGACGAAGATGACAACGTCAACTACAAAGCCGAAAAAGCCAAAGGCTACCTTGAACGCCGTATCAGTGAGCAAAAAAGCAATAGCCCTGACAAAAAACCTACGGAATAAACCGGATCAAACTCGTCCCCCATCTGTAAATCCGTCCCCCTGAAAAAATCCATTTTTCCATTGCCTCCCCGCATCTTGGCATTCATGATCAATACACGATGAAAAAAGCACTTACGATCGCAGCCGCCATCCTATGCACCACTTCCGGTGTCATGGCCGATATTCAGGCGCCTCCTGGCTCCACATTTACGTCCACCCGTAAGCTTGGCCGAGCCATCAGCAACATTCTTTATGGTATCGTCGAAGTGCCTGAGCAAATTTTCCGCAAGAGCGACCAATATGGCCGTAAGGCGGGCTGGAGTTACGGCGCTCTTGATGGCGGCCGCCGTGCATTCAAGCGTCTGGGTTACGGTTTCTACGAGCTCGTTACCTTCCACTGCCCCACATATCACGGCACCTTCAAACCTCCTTATCAAAAGTGTGGTGAAGACGCCCGCATCGAGATGAATCCGCACGACGGACTCTCTGAGTTTCCACCCACCTTGGGGGCTGAAAGCTACTACCATACCCGCAGCCAACAATGGTAAACGGTCGTAAAACAAACCACCCATAGCTAAGCCTCTCTCATCGATTATTCAATCATCCCGCCGCTGAAATTCAGGGCGGGATTTTTTTGTGTTGAAACACTGAGTATCCGACTCCAAAGGTAAGCTCAACGCTTTGTTTCCATAACCCCATCCCCGTAAGCACCTTCCTATCACTGGGGTGCTTGCATACCTGAGTCAAACCACGATGAAACGTCGATATCTTAAAATGGTCCGAAGGGCGTATCGCTACCTTCGCCACCCGCATATCCGCAAACGCCCATGGCTGGTGACTCTGACCAAGCCCTTGTTTGATCGTGACCTCTGGCACCCGTGCCGTAATTCGGTGGCCGGCGCTGTCTCCATTGGGCTTTTTTGCGCCATGCTTCCCATTCCGTTTCAGATGCTGATCGCCGCCCTCGCCAGTGTAAGGGCCAAGGCAAATATCCCGATTTCCATGGCGACATGCTGGGTTACCAATCCATTTACCCACCTACCCATCATCGTTCCTCTTCAAATCAAATTTGGACACTGGATTGGCACCGTCGTTGATATCCCACTCCCCTTTGATAAGGAAGCGCACATCCCGTTCCCTGGAGTTGACATCACGGGGAGCCCTGCTGATTTCGTGGTCGGCTTCCTCGTGATGGGAGTGCTCCTCAGCATTCTTGCCTACCCCGTCGTCTATGGGCTTGCCTCTTTCCTCCCCAACCGTGGACGTCGTATGACGGCCGCGATGAGACGGGAACAAAAAGCCGCTGACGATATTTAACCCTGCTTTTTCTTTGCCATCATCTCCTTTTTCCCCTCAAGCATAGCTGTGAGAAAAAGCAAGACGGCCGCGCTCGTAATACAGCTGTCTGCCACGTTAAACGCCGGCCAATGGCCGCCACTCGATGGCATGATCTTCTCGTAGAGCGGAAGTTTGAAATCCAGAAAGTCAACGACATACCCTTGGCTGATTCGACCCCAGAAGCCGGCGTCCTGATAGGGTTCCAACCAAAACCCCTGAAACAAACGATCCGTCAGATTCCCCAAGACCCCCGCGATCAACAAGGGAGCTGACCATCGTGCCGGGCCCGTAAAGGATCCACGTTTCCAGAAAAATAAAATCAACCCGAGCGCGACGACCAACACGATGAGAAACACAACGGGTGCCCACGTTGTGCCATTCCCAATCCCAAAAGCCACCCCTTGGTTATGCCTGCGAACCAGATTAAAAAACCCCTCGATGATAGGACGGGTATCTTCTGGAACAAAAAACTTCTCTCCCTCAACCAGCACAAAGGGTAGTTTGAAATTAAAAACCACCCACCACTTCGATATCTGATCGAGGATCAATAGGGGCAAACTCACCACCAACAACAGTCGGATAATCTTCGCGGAGGATAACGTTTCTGACATAGATCGGAGGGTTAGATCACTTCACTGCAGCGCTGACAAAGATCCGTCACGAGCGGCTCGTATCGGCGACATCGCGGACACATGCCGTAATCAGAGGCTTTGGCTGAAGCGCTCACGTCATCACCCACCACCACACGCAGCTCAGATAGAATAAAGAACTCGGTCACAAATTCACGATCGTCGAGCAGTGCTAGGCAAGGATGATCCGCCGGTAAGGTCACCGTAACGTCAGCCTCGTTGTTTTTATTGAACGCCTTCGCCTGCACCTCTTTTTCAATCGCCGTCTGGATGATCGCACGAAGCTCAAGCAAGCTATTCACCTGACCGATCGCTTCGCCAGATGCAAACTCAGGATCCACATCGGGGAAGTCCTGCTCGTGCACACTCCCCGAGTTACCTGCGTGCTCCCACGCCTCATCGGCGGTGAACACAAGGATGGGGGCAATCAGGCGGCAAAAGGCATCAAAAACCCTGTGCATCACCGTCTGAGCAGCGAGACGGCGCGTCGAATCCTTCGCATCGCAATACATGCGATCCTTGGTGATATCCACATAAAGCGCACTCAGCTCATGCGCACAGAACTGGTTGATCTGGTTAAATACCTTGCGGAACTGGTAGGCCTCATACGCACTGCGACATTCCGTGATCACTTCATTAAGCCGCTCAAGCACCCAGCGGTCGAGCAGCGTCATCTCCGCCTTGGCAACCGATTGGGTAGCGACATCAAACCCACTGACGTTTCCTAATAAAATACGCAGTGTGTTGCGAAGTCGACGATATGGATCCGTGACCTGCTTAAAGAGTTTATCAGAAAAAGGAACCTCGGTCTGCCAGTCCACCGACGCCGCCCATAGGCGCACAATATCCGAGCCAAACTGGTCGTAGTAATGCTTGGCATTAATCGGCTTCTTACCCGATTTCGAGATTTTTTTACCCGAGGTATCGACCACAAACCCGTGGGTCATCACTGCCTTGTAGGGCGCGGTGCCACGGGCTGCAATACTAAGCATCAGCGAACTCTGGAACCAACCACGATGCTGGTCGGTGGCTTCCAAATAAAGATCAGCTGGCGCAGAAAGCTCGGGGTGACGATCCATCACGGCGACATGACTCGACCCAGAATCGATCCAGACATCCAAGGTGTCCCGGCATTTCTTACTCCCCTCAGGAAGACCAAGGCGCGCTGCCAGCTCCGCGTCGTCGAGCTCAAACCAGATATTGGTGCCTTCTTTTTCAACCAGGTCAGCAATCTTACCAATCAGCTCGGTGCAGATAATCGCTTCTCCCTCGGGGGAGAAAAACACAGGAAGAGGAACCCCCCACGTCCGCTGCCGTGAGATACACCAGTCAGGGCGTGTTTCCACGGTGCCGTAGATCCGATTGCGCCCCCACTTCGGCAACCATTCCACCTTGTCGATTTCCTCCATGGCTTTCCCGCGGATGTCTTTCAGTGAGATGAAAAATTGCTCCACGGCGCGGAAAATAATGGGGGTCTTCGAGCGCCAACAGTGAGGATACTGGTGTGAGTAGAGCTCTTGCCCAAGAAGATTTCCGCTCTCATCAAGGATCTCGGTGATCCGTTTATTTGTTTTGAAAACGTGCTGCCCCACCAATTCGTCCATCCCACACTCATCGGTGAACTTCCCATCGGCGTCTACCGGAGAAAGTAATCCGAGGTCGTTTTGCATGCCCGCGACATAGTCATCAGCACCGTGACCAGGTGCGATGTGCACCGCTCCGGTTCCCGTTTCCGCGGTCACGAAGTTGGCGAGAATGATCTTGGACGTGCGTGGTAAAAATGGATGACTGGCGTGTTTCCCCTCCAATTCTTTACCTCGGAAACGACTCTCCTGCTCGACGAGGGAAAAACCTGTTTTAGCGGCAAAATCTTCCAGCAAATCAAGCGCGATGACAAGTTTGACTCGGCGTCCATCTTCGTGTGTAAATTCCCCACAGACATAGTCGAACTGCTCATGCACGGCGATACCGAGGTTGGCAGGCAACGTCCATGGAGTGGTCGTCCAGATCACCATGGAGGCATCTGCCAAATCGCCGTCGGCATCGGCCAAAGGGAAACTTACGTAAGCGGCCATGCTCTTTTTATCGAGATACTCGACCTCGGCTTCGGCGAGTGCCGTGCCAGCACCGTAACTCCAAAGCACAGGCTTGCGGCTCTGATAAACGGCATCCATTTCCGCCAGCTTGCCAAAGGTGCGGATAATGTCCGCCTCATAACTCGGATCAAGAGTCAGGTATGGGTTTTTCCAATCCCCAAACACACCCAGACGCCGAAAACTCTCGCGCTGGATATCGACAAAGCCCATGGCAAAGTCTTGGCAACGTCGGCGCACCTCGGCGGGCTCTTCATCACGCGCGTCCTGCATCACCTTAAACTCAATCGGCAGACCGTGGCAGTCCCAACCTGGGATATACGGCGTCTCGAAGCCAGCCATCGTCTTAGATTTCAACACGAGATCCTTAAGCACCTTGTTCAGAGCGGTCCCCATATGCACGTCGCCATTGGCAAAGGGTGGCCCGTCATGCAGAATAAATCGTGGGGCTCCTTCTTTTTTACGGCGTTGCTGAATGCGCTGATACAGATCCTGATCGTCCCAACGCTGCAAACGGAGGGGTTCATTTTTCACCAAGTCGCCACGCATCGGAAAACTCGTATCCGGCAGGCTCAGGGTGTCTTTGTAATTAGTCGGCTTGTTTGATTCGTCTGCACTCATGGCTATCTAAAGTCTCTCTTGGTTGAGGGCGCGGACGCTAAACACTCAAACCCATGGGGTCAACCGCGTAGTTTCCATGCGTGAACCCACCCGCCTCACTTTCCATGTCGACCCATCGCCAGAATGGCCGAGCGCAGGCCGATTTTTACTCCCGTGTCACTCCAGGTGGCAGCCACTCGTTGGGCATCGGCTTGATCGCTGGCTCAGCACCTGCAGGCTGGTCGCCATCGACAACCACGGCATACTGGTCAATCCTCCGCTGGATCTCCTCCTCTGGGTAGGCACCCGTAAATTGGTGCACCAATGACCCACCTCGATAAAATAAAAATGCCGGCACACCCCGGATCTGGTGGTTCGCCGCCCATGCTCGGTTGGCATTGGCATCCACCTTCACAATGCGCACCTTTTCACCATTGGCACTTGCAAGTCGCTCCAGCACGGGAACGAGCGTTTTACAGGGGGGTCACGTATCGGTATAAAATTCCACCACCACCATGCGTTTCTCCGTCGAAATGATCTCTTTTCCCTCCTCCTCATCCACCTTCACCACATCAACCTCCTGGGATCCAGATGATTCCCCATCACCCAGCAACCCCTTGGCCTTGTCCGTCAAATGGGCCACCTTGTCACAGGATACCAATGACCCCAACATCGCCAAACTCAACGCGGCTGATAAATACTGAATCCATTTCATCTATTCCATTTATCACCTCTCCGTGAAAAATCAAGACTTAGGTATCCCTTTGCACGTTGCTTCGCATTCTACCCTGTCAGGATTTACTCTGTCTTTTCTGAAAAAACTCCCTATCATTTCGTCGTGAACGTCGGAATCATCGCAAACCCCAACAAAAAAGGAGCAGCAGAAACCATTCGCAAGCTCTGCCAAGCCCTCGAAAAACAGAGCATCGCTCCTGTCTTGGAAACCCACACCGCAGCCCTTATCGGCGCCGATAAGGGCGAGGACCCCGCAACCTTTGCCGATCGCTGCGACGCTGTCGCCGTCCTCGGAGGCGATGGAACCATGCTCGATGCCTCCAATAAAATTGGGCCCGCAGACATCCCCGTCGCGGGGATCAACACGGGTAATCTCGGTTTCCTCACCACATGCACCAACGATGAGCTTGAGATCTTCGCCAAAGCCCTCGCCAACAAAAACTACACCCTCATCAAGCGCATGCAGCTGCGCGCCTTCGTCATTTCAGCCGACGGAACGGAACAAAGTTTCCGCGCACTGAATGAGATCACGCTCGCCCGTGGTCAAACGGGCCGACTGGTCTCTCTCGATGCCTGGGTCGACGGCGAATTGCTGAACCACTACCGCGCGGATGGCTTGATTGTTGCGACCACAACGGGGTCGACCGCTTACTCGCTCTCCGCAGGTGGACCATTGATCGCCCCCAAAGCCGATGTCTTTGTGATCACCCCCATTTGCCCGCACAGCCTGAGTAACCGCTCCCTCGTGGTCTCAGACAGCTCCACCGTGGAACTGGCTCCAGCAAAAGATGCTGAGTGCCCGATGCTGTTTACCGTCGATGGCCGAGAAACGCTGGAGATCCAGCATGGCGACCGAGTTAAGGTCGAACAAGCGGGGCACGCACTGCCCTTGCTTCGCCTCGAAGGCCGGACATTTTATGCCACCCTGCGCCAAAAACTCGGCTGGGGGTAGGTCGGACGTTACGAAATCTTTTTGAGTTTCTTTCCGGCGCGTTTATCGATCGCCATGGCTGCCTTTTCATCCCCCGAACCACGCAAAAACTCGGCATAGTTCGTCGATACCGTGGCGTAATCCATCGGAGCCTCACGCACCTTGTTTTCGTAAATTTTTAAAGCGTCGGTAAAATGCGTTTTCGCCCTGTCCTTATCACCGGTTTCACTCATTGCCAGTGCGAGGTTGGCGTGAGACTGAGCGGTCTCGAGGTGATGCGCACCAAAGTTCTTCTGGCGTATCTCCAATGCCATCATGTGCATCTCACGTGCCTGCTCATAATAACCGGCCGCTAGGTAGAGAGCCCCGACGTTGTTACAAATCGCGGCGGTCTCCTCGTCGTCTTCACCCAGTTTTTCATGGCAAATCTGGAGTGCTTTCAGGTAGAGGGTTTCCGCGGCATCAAAATCGCCATGGGTTTTATGAATGTAGGCAAGATTATTACACAAATCAGCCACATCGAGCATCGCTGGCGGGTCCATCCGTTCAAAAAGATCGATACTTCGTTGGTAGAACGTGATCGCTTCATGCTCGTTGCCATCAGAATCATAAATCACCGCGATGCTGGCACTGATGCGCGCGAGCTGCTCAATACATTCATCCTTCCCGTCGAGCAACTCCAACGCCTCTAGATAAGACACCCGCGAGTCTTCAAGATATCCATATTGACGGAGAAAATCACCTTTAACTTCCAAGGAAACCGAAAGGGCCTCCACACTTGCAGCATCACTATCCAAGGTTGCGCGAGCCTTATCCACCGCTGCACTTGCCGCATGCATGGCCTCATCCCATTTACCATCTTCGCAAAGTTGCTTAACCCTCGCCTGGAGCATGTTCAATAAATTAGCGGTTCCTGATTCCATCGGTGCACATAAGGTTATAATTAAAAACTGATCAGCACGGTCAATGTGCCATCTTCCCAATTAATTAACACCACTCTCTCGCACATGACCAGAGAAAACCCATGTATCTATCACGCTCCTAGAGCAACTAGGCATGCCGATCGACCACGCGGCAAACGCCCAAAAGCCTGCTCGATAGCCGATGCTGCACTGGTCCTCTGATGTGCCACACCCAGCAACCTCGCCATCTCGTGCTCGTAGTGAAGCACAGCCCGCATATCCGCCCCCTCCTCAGCCACATAGGTCAACCCGCGCTGCAATAGGTCATAAAGCTCAGGCACTGGGTGCTCGAGTTCCACCAAGTCGGCCAAAAGCTCACCAAAGTAGGCCGCCACCACGGTATCGACATATTTTTTCCGCAATGGCTCACGGTAGTTGATCACGGCCACCTCGCGCAGCGTGTGAAGTTCACTTTTCCGACTCCGCACCCAGACGAGCTCCGCCTCAAAAAAGAGATCCAGTTTTCCATAAAATGGGCTCTTTGCCTTACGGGCGCCCTTCGCCACGGTTTTGACCAATCCATGATCCTGCGTACACCAGTGAACGATCAAGCTAGTTTCGGTCAACTTCGTGAGTCGGATGATCATACCCCGTGCTTTCTCCATCGCCGCCGACGTTACACCCAATCCTGAGATCCCTCCACCCCATAATCCCAGAGACTCACTTTCTTGGTCACCTTTGATTTTTGTATTTGAGGTTTGAAACTTCAAGCGAACTCGCTATCACTCGCGCACGTATGAGTGACCACAATATCGCTGACCTCCTGGCGTTGGACACCGGCACCTTAAAGAGCCGTCTGTCTGAACTCAGGAGGTATCTTTGACGTCCCAACCATCGAGGAAAAACTCGCAGGTTATGATCAAACCATGACCGATCCTGATTTCTGGAACGATCCCGATAAAGCACAAGGGGTCGTTGCTGAAGCCAATCTGTTGAAAGGTCGACTCAACCCATTCCTCGCTATCGAAAAACGGGCGGGCAATCTGGATGAAGTCATCGAACTGGCAAAGGAGACAGACGACATCGACTTCGCGCGTGAGGCGAATCATGATTACCAATCGATCATCCAAGAACTCGATAGCTTCGAGCTCATCACCCTGCTCGACAAACCCACCGACGCCGCCAATGCCTACCTCAACATCCAAGCTGGAGCAGGTGGCACCGAAGCCTGCGACTGGGCGGACATGCTCCTGCGTATGTATTCTCGCTGGGCCGAGGACAAGGGCTTTACCGTCACCAGCCTTGACTATCAAGATGGCGACGGCGCTGGCTGTCGCACGGCCTCCCTCAAGATTGACGGCCCCTATGCCTACGGGTATTTAAAAAACGAACGCGGCGTCCACCGACTCGTTCGTATTTCCCCCTTTGATGCCGCAGGCAAACGCCACACCTCCTTCTCCGCTATTGATGTTTCACCTGAAATACCCAACGACATCGTGATCGAAATCCCAGACGCTGACGTGGAAATCAACACCGCACGCTCCGGCGGCGCAGGTGGTCAAAATGTCAATAAGGTGGAAACTGCCGTGATCCTCAAACACAAACCCACCGGCATCGTCATCCGCTCCACCCAAGAACGATCCCAACTCCGAAACCGAGAAAACGCATGGTCACTCCTCAGAGCTAAACTCTACCAAATCGAGGAGGACAAACAAAAAGCCGAGGCTGATCGCGAATACTCCGCCAAAGGCGAAATCGGCTGGGGAAGCCAAATTCGATCCTACGTTTTCCAACCCTACCAAATGGTCAAGGACTTACGCACCGGCGAGGAAACCGGTAACATCTCCACCGTGATGGACGGAAACATCGACGCATTCATCGAGGCCAAACTCAAAGGGAAAACCCGGAAATCTTAAGCTGTTACCTTCAACAAACATGAACACACGCACTGGCATCCTTTTATTGGTCTCTGGCCCATCGGGATCAGGAAAAACCACCCTCTGCCGTCGGCTCGCCGATGAACATGAGGCCGTTTACTCAACCTCATGCACCACCCGCCCAGCTCGCAATGGGGAACAGGATGGACACGATTACCACTTCCTCACCCGTGCCCAATTTCAGGAAAAAATCGACACAGGTGAGCTTCTCGAACACGCCGAGGTGCACGGCAATAGCTACGGCACCCTCAAGTCCGAAGTGCTCACCCACATTTCATCCGGCACCGACGTCGTTATGGATATCGATGTGCAGGGGGCCGACCAAGTGCGCGCCTGCACCGACGACGCCATTCAGACCGCATTGGTCGATCTCTTTGTCATGCCACCCACCGAGGAAGAACTGCGTAGTCGTCTCACAGGCCGCGGCACCGACACGGAAGAGGTCATCGCCCTGCGCATGAAAAATGCCCTGGGTGAAATCGACTACTGGCCGAAATACACCTCCCGATTACTCTCTGGAACGCATCAGGAAGATTACACTCAGTTCAAATCCCTGCTCGTCGCCGAACGACTCAAAGTCACCCGAATCATCACCACCTAGCCAGCACCCAACATGTCTACCATCATCCTCGGTATCACTGGATCAATCGCCGCCTACAAGGCGGCAAGCATTGCCTCGCAACTCGTTAAATTGGGCCATGACATCCACTGCGTGATGACTTCATCCGCCACGGAGTTCATCACCCCACTCACGCTACAGGTCATCTCCCGCAATCCCGTGCTGGTTTCCCTCGAGGACGAAAAACAATCGTGGAAACCAGGACACATCGACCTTGCCGACCGCGCTGACCTCTTTCTCGTCGCCCCAGCTACCGCAAACACGCTCGGCAATTTTGCCCATGGCCTCGCGCCTGACTCGCTTTCAAGCATCTACCTCGCCACACGCGCACCCGTTCTCATTGCCCCCGCGATGAATGGCAAAATGTGGCTCCACCCTGCCACCCAGCGCAATGTCGAGCGCCTCAGCCAAGACCACTGCCAATTCATCGGCCCCGAGGAAGATGGCATGCTCGCCTGCGGATACTCCGGCCCAGGAAGATTAATCGAGGAGGAGCAAATCATCGCAGCGGCAGAGGAAATACTCTCTCAGTCAGCAAGTGATGCGTAGCCACTCCACCCCGCCCCCCCTCCCCTATGACCATTCTTATCACTGCTGGCCCAACCCGTGAGGCCATTGACCCCGTCCGGTTTATCAGCAACAAATCCTCCGGTAAAATGGGATACGCCATTGCCCAGTCGGCAGCCGAGCAGGGACACCGAGTGATCTTAGTCTCCGGCCCAACCGACCTCGACGTCCCAGACCGGGTCGATTTCATCCCCGTGGAAAGCTCGGTTGAAATGTTCGCCGCCGTCGAACACCAGATCGCCAAGGTGGATATTGCCATTTTTACCGCCGCGGTCGCCGACTACCGCCCGGCGTCGGTGCCCGATCAAAAAATTAAGAAGTCGGGCGAAACCATGACGCTCGAGCTCGTTCGCAACCCAGACATTCTGGGGTCGGCACGCAATCAGTTTTCCTACCAAGGCGTGCTGGTCGGCTTTGCCGCAGAAACTGAAAATCTCGAAAAAAATGCCCGCGAGAAACTTGAACGCAAAGGTTGCGATCTCATTGTCGCCAATGATGTATCAAGAAAAGACATCGGCTTCGACGCCAACGACAATGAAGTCCTGCTCGTCTTCCCTGATCACACCGATCACCCGCACAAGGACAGCAAACAACACCTCGCTCACCTCATTCTTGAAGAGGCGATCACGTTAACCTCGGTGAGTAATCCGAACTAACTCTTTGAGCCGATCAATGTCGTCTTTGAATCGCTCAGGCATCTCCTCCAGCGACCATGGTAAACGGTAACGCCAGTTCGCTCCGCCCACAGTCCCCGGCGTGTTAATGCGCTGGGTGCTATCGATTAAATCCGTGATCATCAATGCGGCATAATTGGCGTTGGACTTTAAAAGTTTCTCAAACAAGGCCCATTTCACCACGGGCCCGTATTCAGAATAAGCCGCCGCCGTGTCACCTTTCGGAAGACCCGCAAAGTCGCTGAGCAAAGCAAGCCCACGCATCGCCCCCTCATGCTCGAGACCACCTAACATACCCTTGAGAACATTCCACATCGCGGGGATCGAATCATGGTCATGTGTGGCATAGGTCGCAAAAGAGCACTCGGGATACACCGACCCAGGAACCGCCTCACCATCACCACGGGCTTCCCAATGGCAAACCTTGAATCCTGCAATCCCTAGCTTTTCCAAATGCGGACGGACGTAATCAGGAACACAACCAAGGTCTTCACCTACCACCTCTCCATCACCAGCCGCTTCCTGCACGATGCGGAGGTACCGATCGCCATCAGCCAAGTTGGCCGACCTGTTTTCCGCCGTATCATCAGGCCGAGGAGAGAAACCAGGAAGCGCTCCGCCCGTCAACTCCATCGCCTGCTTCTCGGTCAATCCGAGAAATTCGCCATTGCGCTTCGGCCTCCACGGAAAGCTGTAGATCCGATAAAACCCCAAAATGTGATCAATACGGAAGATGTGAAACACATCCGTCAGTTTTTCAATACGACGGCGCCACCATGAAAAATCATGCTGTTCCAAAACATCCCACCGGTACAGGGGAACGCCCCAATTCTGCCCCCACTGACAAGCAAAGGCGTCGTCCTTAAACACCGTTTCCGGCGGAGAGCCCCCCGAGATCGTCAGATCAAACCACTGCGGTTCAAAAAACACATCCGCGCTGTTATAGGAAACCCCAATGGGTATATCCCCCATCAGCTTGACATCCTTCCCCTCTGCATACTCGTGAAGCTGCCGCCACTGAGTAAAGGCATGCCACTGGACCCATGCGTAAAAGGCTAAATTCCTGTCGACTTCATCTGCCGCGAGTCCCGCTAGATAAATTTCGGCATTTTCTGGGGTATTGTAGGCGTCCGGCCAAGTTTCCCATTCCTCCGTGCCCGCCATCTCCATCATCCACCGGTATTTGCAATAGGGAACAAGCCACTCGCTTTCAGCTGAACGAAATGCCTCAAAGCGTGCGTCTTTTACATCCGATTGCCAAAACTTGTCAAAGCCGTCATTGAGCAACTTCCATTTTGCCTCATGGCTCGCGCCATAATCCACGAGGTCATCCGACGTCACATAAACGCCCAACTCGCTGCCCACGTCACGGATTTCCTTGATCCCTATTTCCGGTATCGCCTCCATCTCAAGCAGCACAGGATCAAGCGCAATCGAACTAATCGCATTGTATGGGCTGTTGTCAGAACCCGTTTCATTAATCGGCAGTAATTGCAAAAAGCCCATGCGGTGCTCGGCCGCCCAGTCGATCGCGGCCTTCAGGGCCCGTGTATCTCCGATCCCCAGATCATCCTCACGCCGAAGCGAAAAAACAGGGATGAGTATCCCTAAACGTCTCAGGCGATCCATGGCAGCGTTGGTCATGCGGGGATGACAGATGGATGTGCCCTGCTTAGCAATAGAAAACACGCAAATAGGTCACTTTTACCTCGCCTTTCCTGCTTGCCAAAACCCCAACAACGAGGGCATGATCAAAGTGCTATGAAAACCCAATACCCCCTATTATTGGCTGCAATATGCCTTGGCCTCACGGCCCCCATCCTCCTGCTCTCGTGCGGAACACCCCACCCAGTGATGCAACAACAAGTCGATCAAGATATCCTCACCGCGTCGAAAAATAGAATACCCGAATGCACAACGGGCCCGATGCAAGGGCAAGGAAGCAAAAACTATGGATACGGCGGGTTTTAGCCAGATGGCTCCACCTGCACACTCCAAGTGGCTCAACCCAGCATCACGGATGGGTGATCTTCTTTATTTTAGGCGCCAAAGCGCGTCCAGAATACATCGTTGTCAGCTAAGGATCCGATCAAGGAGTCCCAACCTCGCACCCCGACATCCACGCGTTTTTTTAAGTCAAAAAGAACTTTAAGCCTGATCATGTCCCCGCGGGTTTCAGGTGAAATCTTGAAAACTGCCCCAGCGTGTGCAAGTCTGAAAAAGGCTGCCGCCAGAGCAATACAATCATCCGATGGAGCATGGGCCGTGGCTGAACGGAAAGGTTCCAAGTTCTTTGCCAGCAATCGAGAAGATAACTTAAACTCCACCCCACCCTGAACTTCAGAAATAAGCACAACACCAGCATCACGCATGACGGCGGCCAATGCCGTTAACAGCGGCTCCACCTCCCCCTGTATCGTCTCAAGCGCACCTGGCCATCCAGTGCTTGACTCCTCATTACCTATCCACTGGTAACACTCCAATTTCTCCGTCAAATTCCCTAAGGCACTCATGACAGGAACACTCTGGCTATAGTCCAACGCCTGACCACTCAGACGATCATCGGTCATTCCCTCTCGAATCGAACGGATAAACACAAGATGTCTCCGGTAAAGCTCACGCCAGTTCAGCGCAGGGTCAATCCCACTCACGTCATCCTCACCCGCCACTCCCGTCTCAGCCAGTTCAACCAGTATTTTCAAGGCCTCGCCGACATGTCGAAGCCCGTCATCTCGAAAAATAGCGAGGGTGGCAATAGACAGAATACGGTCAGAGGAGGCGAGCATCTCGACGCTTGAAAGCTTCTGGCGGAGTAGCGCATCCCGCTCTTTCTGGACGCGATACAGATCGATAGCTCGCATCAAAGCAGTCTCCAGATCATTGACCTCCCATGGCTTGGTGATATACTGATACATCCCCCCCTTGTTAACAACATCAATGGCAGCATCGATATCCGAGTAAGCTGTCGATAGAATCCGGATACAGGAGGGTTTTAGCTCCGCCACTTTCTCCAGCAACTGGGATCCCGTCATGTTAGGCATCCTCTGATCCGTTACGACAAGCGCGATATCATCGATGTGCTCGCGAAAAACCTCCAAGGCCTCAACCCCGTCCTTGGCGAGTAAAATCTTAAATTTCCCCCCGAACAAGCGGGCAAAATACTTCCGAGTTTTCTCCTCGTCATCGACGAAAAGCACGAGATGTTCGTTATGGTTGGTATCACTCATCTTGTTCAAGGTTAAAATATGTCTAAATCTTCGTTACAAATCAATCCTAACAAAAATCTATTTTTCATAATTCTCGCTGGACGTCTGCAATTGCTGCTCATTAGCGGGGAAGCTGATCTTTAATTCCGTATATTTACCGAGTTCTGACGCCACACTGGCCTCGGCATTGTGTTGTTTGAGGATGCTGTGGCAAATACTCAAGCCGAGACCCATCCCTTCTCCTACATCATTTTTCGTAAAAAACGGTTCGAAAATATGGTTTACATCAGCCGGGTCAATTCCGCATCCATTATCCCTGATAGAAACATCCACCCCGCCAGCGGAACGTTTTTTTGCTCGGATCCTGATCTCGCCACGCATTAGATTGTCCGCTTTGACTTGGATTGCCCGTGATGCATTGCTCAAAAAATTAACAAACAGCTGACACAACTGCCGTTCGTTGCCGCGGATCGTCAATTGGGGGCTCACATCCAGCTCGAAATCAATGTCAGAGAGTTCAGCGCTACACAACCTGCGTGAGCTTTCGATTACCTCTTCCAAAACAAGGTCCGTCATCATGGTGGTATCGCCACGCGTGAAGGACCTCAAATCCGTCACAATCCCAATCACGCGCTGCACCCCCTCTTGGGCGTCGTTCAATACATCGATGAAGTCTTCACGTTCATCCTCACTGATACTGGCTTGGAAGGTTTTCAAGGCATGCAGTGCTGCCTTTGTATAGTTCAGGGGATTGTTCACCTCGTGAACGATCCCCGCACTCATACGGCCAAGCGACGATAGCTTTTCCACCTGAACCAACATACTCCCTTGCTCCTTGAGTTGATCATAAGCAGATTCTAATCGCTCATGATTCTCGGATAGCTGCACTTCAAACTCACTGCTCTCCAAAAGATTTTTAGCTCTCGCACCAAGTTCCACACCAGAAAATGGCTTGGAAATAAAATCATTCACCCCTGCATCCAGAGCCTCTAATCGTGGGGCCTCACTCGCTTGTGCCGTGATCAAAATGATGGGAACACGGGACAGACTCTCACTCTGCCGTATTTTACGAGTCACTTGAATACCATCCAAGCCAGGCATCATAAGGTCGAGAATAATCAAATCCGGTTTGCAGGCCTGCGCCAACGCCCAAGCATCTTTACCATCGGGCGCTTGGATCAATTCATAGTCCGACAACTGACGCGCAATAAACGCCCTAATCGCCTCTTCATCATCCGCAACCAAAACACGTTTTTTATCACCTTCAAGCCTGACATGGCTGACCCCCTCAACGAGATTTAGGTCCTCGCCATGCCCATTGGCTACAAGGCGCACCCCCTTGTCACTCAACGCCAATCTCGCCTTCTCGTTGAAACGCTCCAATACATCCAAGCTGGAACGGTTGGCATCTTGACTCTCAGCCCCCTCCGGCGGCTTGGGGGCCGGGATTCGCACATGGAAGGTCGTTCCTTTTCCAATCTCTGACTCCACACTGACCTCGCCCTCCATGCTCTCCGACAAGCTTTTGACCAACGACAAGCCAATGCCGGCACCTCGGTGTTTTCTCCTCGCCGACATACCAGCCTGCCAGAATCGAACAAAAACGTTGCCCATATCCTCCTTGCTCATCCCCTCACCTGTATCTGACACAGCAAGCATCAAATCTTCACCTTCCGTATCCGCCGACAACACAATCGAGCCTCCCGATGGGGTAAACTTGATGGCATTGACCGCGAGATTCAGCATGATTTTATCAAGGCGGTCACGGTCGACCCAGACGACTTTCCGTTCAACGTCTTCACAGCGGCAGGAAATGTCGAGCCCCTTGAGCGTCGCCACGGGCCTTAGATTGGCCGTTATTCCATTGATGAAATCAGGCACATTGACCGTTTCAGGATGGGGATGAGATTCCCCACTATCCAGTTTAACCAAATCCAGGATGTCGTTAATCAATCTCAACAGCCGGTAACCATTCTCTTCAATGGTATCCAAGTGTCCTTCTAAAACTGGGTCCTCGTGAATCTTCTTGCTGGCACGTAAGTTCTCAGCAGGACCTAAAATAAGTGTGAGCGGCGTTCTTAACTCGTGACTTAAATTCGCAAAAAATCGTGATTTTGTTTCATCAATGGCTTTTAACTTTTGATTCGTATCCTCGAGCCTTGTCTTGAGCTCAAACTCTCGAAAACGACTCGTCGAATTAAAATAGGTTGCCAAAATGGCGATTGCGCCTGTGACAAAGACAAAGCACGAGGGGATAAACCCCTCCTGATAGGTGACCCCAGATTGATCCATAACGATAATAAAACTTACAAAACAAATCGCCACACTAAGGACACAATCCCTCACCCTCCAATTGAGCAACAAGGCAACCCCGACCAATACGAGATTGATCCCACCGTAATAGGAGCTACTCCTATCCTCTGCCTCAATGATCATCACCTCAATGGCAACCACTGGAATAAGCACCAATACGTGAGTCAATATGCGAGCCAGCACAGCGGTTTTCACGTAATACATCGCCCACCCTCCCACTAACAACAATGCAGCGGCCATGCCACGGACACTCAAGAACTTCGACATCAAGTCAGGATAGACCACGGTATCCAACAAACTCCCAACCACCATGAAGATCGCCGCAAACATGGCCACCTTGGTACTCTTCTCTCTCCGGATCTTTGACTCGGATCGCTCAAACAGCTCATGAAATTCTTTATCTTCCTTGCTTCTCATTGTTCAAGTTGCGTAGATTGAATGATCTGGCTTGCACACCAATCGGTTCAACTGCGGTTCAGTCGCCCCGCCGTCGCCATTCTGTTTTTCCGCAGTGACGCAACAGCCCCAAAAAAAGCAACCGCCTTGCATTGAATCTCCCATATCATCAAACCTCAATTAGCACATAAAACGAATCGGTGTAAATATTTATCTGTAAATCAAACTAACATTAAAAAACATCGTGCCAACCCATGATTCTTGTCATATGCTGCTGCAAAACCTTACCAGCGCACTCCCTATGAGCAGACCACCCACCCCCACGCCCTTTTTCCGCAAAGGAGACCGCGTCTATGACAAGTCCGGGGTCGATTTGCTGCAGCTTGCTGAGCAGAATAACTTCAACGTCAAGAAAGTCGCTAGCATCCTCGGATTTACCGTGATCCAACTCCAGCGGCACGTTGAGGCCGCGATTGGACTCAAACCGAAGGATCTCTTCTGCAACCACCGTGCGCTTTTAGCCAAACGTATGATCACCGAGGGCGTCAATCTGCACGACATCAGTGCCAAACTCGGCTACCTCTACTACAGCCACTTCTGCACCGATATCAAAAAGTTTTACGGTATCTCGCCCAAGCAGTTGGAGAAAAAGCTGCAGCCATAGTCCCCCACCCACGATCAACGTTGGAGCACGACCACCAACGTCGCGTAGCTCAAGGCCACCATCACAAGGACGGCGCCTTCTTTTCGGCACAAGCGCATCCGTGACCACATGAAGGGGATAATCAGGATCGTCAGTCCGAGCATCACCCCGAGATCAAGCCACGAGACCTTACCCGCATTGAGAGGTTGAACGCCCGCGGTCACTCCCATCACGGCGAGCAAGTTAAAAATACACGAGCCTATTGCGTTGCCTGTGATGATATCGCCCTGCCGCTTGAGCGAGGCCACGATCGATGTTGCCAACTCAGGCAACGAGGTCCCCAAGGCAAAAAGTGTCAGTGAGATAATAACATCAGGTACACCAAACCATTGTGCGACCTGCTCACCGTGATTCACCAACCAGTCAGCGCCAGTCACGAGTGCCGCCATCCCGATGAGAATCAGTCCCAGATCGACCAGCACCCTTGCCCCACCTTTTTTAGCCTGCTCAATTTCCTCCTCCGCAAATTCCTCAAACTCCTTGCTTCTTCCAACTCGCTTAGACAACCTGACATTCGCGATGATATAGGCCACAATCCCCGTTGCCAGCACAGCTCCTTCCCAGCGCGACAGGGACATATCCCTCATCATCCAGACAAAGACCAATGAACTGATCAACAAAATCGGCAACTCACGACGTATCAACTGGGAGTGGATCACCACCGGTCGAATCAGGGCCGCCGTACCGAGGATAAGCGCGAGGTTGAAGATATTCGACCCCACGATGTTCCCAAATGCCATGTCGGGACTGGTCTCACCTGGATCGATTGAAAACCCGAACCACTCCGCGGGGGCTGCGATCACCTCAGGTGAGTTCGCCTTCAGACAAACTAGCAACTCTGGCATGCTGGTTCCAAAGGCCACCACAGTAAGCCCTACAACCAAGGGGGAAATACCCAGCCTCAGCGCGATTTCAGACGCGCCCTTAACCAGCCATTCCGCACCAAAGTAAAGCAGCACAAGGCCACCAGTAAGCCATAAAAAATGTATTGTCAGATCCACAGGCAGGAACATGCACACGCTAGACGACGAATCAAACTTCAAACTTGATGAAAAATGCATCCCTCAAAGTGCATGACACGCATCGATCTCGATCGCGTCGCCTCAGACCACGGGCTAGTCGAGAACAACCAGCGCGATCGCCACCCCCAATAAAACAAAACCAAAGGCGAGGTCAATCCAGTGCGCCATCTTCACATACAGCCCCCTGATAGCAGGTGCCTGCAAAAGAAAAACCCACAGGCACCAAAGCATCAACCCCTCAAGCACAATCGTAGCCCAGAGCAACCCTGGCCATCCACCTGGCGACGACTGAAGGGAGAGGAAGGGCGCCGTCACCCCCGCTAAAAAAACAGCCACTTTCAGATTAAGGAGATTGCATAACAAACCACGCCTCCAGTGAACGCCCCACCCGACCTCCACAGGCTTTACTGGGGCACCCACGTTAAGCCTCTCAGATTTCAGGCCACTCTGTATTAATTGAAAAGCCAACCAGATGAGATAGATCGCCGCAACCCATTTGACGGCGATGACAAACCGCCCCCCTTTGGATAACACCGAGGCAACTCCAGTCACGGCAACAGCAGCATGAAAGGCTAGCCCACAGACAATTCCAATCGCTGTCCAACATCCTGACTTCCACCCCGCTGCAAGTGCCGTGCGTGTAATGAGCAACATATCCGGCCCAGGGCTGAACTGCCCAAGTGCCATCACCCCGACAAAAACCATCCACTCAGCTATCCATCCAAGCATTGAAGTCATCATCAGTAGTCTTTCCGGACAAACGAGAAACAAGCCAGCGAGATTACAACCAGCTCAAAAGCAAGTGATGTGCCGATAATATAGGCCTCCGAGTGCCTATTCTGGTAGTCTTCATCAGCGGCCGATACCGATTGATCAAAATCGTCCGCCCCTGAATCCATAAATCCAGTTGTCTGAGTCAGGTTGCGCCCGTTGATCGTTATTTTTTTCTTCAATAAATAAATAGCATCTCGCGTTTTAGGTAACGGAGCTTCCACCCACTTAATCACTCGATGAAGGCGGGCCAGATCAGCATTTACCTCCTTAGGTTCTCGCGTCTGCTTGGCCTCCCCTGTGCCCAAATCCATTTCTATCCCTTGGGCGGGCACGACATACGCCGCTTTATAGATCAAGCTTTCCGAGACCTGACTCCCCCAGCTTATCCCCCACACCAAAAGAGCCACCAGCAAGGAGAGCATGGTCGACCTCGTCCATACCGCCATCAGCACCGACACCGAAAAAATTAAACTAAAGACAAAAACAATCAAGGGGACCGCCCAAAAAATCGTCACATTCCACGAGTCCAACCTCAATCCAATCGCTAAAAATACGATCAAACAAAAAACCAACACCTGAATCACAACAACGAGCAGACTGCTGAGGTATTTAGTCACAAACAAGGTGACCCTACTGATGGGCTTGGAGATCGCTACGTCAATGGATCCATTTTGGAGAAAATGGGGAAACACCGAGCAAACTGAGATCAAAGCCAAGAGCAAGGCAAACCAACCTAACCAAAAAGGAACCACCACATTGGTGAACAACAGCAAATAGAGATACTCCATCAACGGGTTTTGGCTGTTAAACGTCTCGTTCTCCCACTCATAGGCGCCAAACAACACCGAGACCCCATCCGGACCAAAACCGATCGAAGCATAGATCAATGCCACCAGCGTCGATAACGCCAGCGAAACCCAAAACAACTTCTTAGCCGCCAATAATCGGTAAGAATCCCAAATTATGGTGATGATCTGTCTCATCGTTTCTCCTCCTCCCCTCCTGACTCGCTAGGTTCGCCGCCCGCTGTCGCTTCCATAAATAAACCTTCTAACGATTGCCTCACCTCACGCATTTCCACCATGATCACCCCATCCGCACGCAAGGCATCTAAGATAGGCTGCATCAACACCGGATCCCGCTGGTAAACACTTAAGACATCCCCCGCTATTTCTACGCCGTCATCGATCAACCTCTGTTGCAGATCAACGGGTATACCACCCTGAGTTCGAATCTCATACCGCTGGCTTTTCTCTGTCAGCTCACTGATGCTCCCCTGCCTGACAATTTCCCCCTTATCCATAATGGCCACACTGTCGCAAATCATTTCCAGTTCCCCTAATAGGTGACTGTTGATAAATACCGTCTTGCCATCATCACGCATCGTCTGAAGAACACGCCGCATCTCGAGTCGACCCTTCGGATCCACCCCGTCAGTCGGTTCATCAAGGAATACGATTTCAGGGTCATTCACCAGTGCTTGGGCGATGCCTATACGCTGCTTCATCCCTTTGGAGTAGCTCCCCATTTTACGCCCCCCCCAGTCCTGCATCCCGACCATCTCCAGCAACTCAACCGAACGCACCCGCGCCTTCGCCCGAGGAACCCCAGCAAGCCCCGCCACATAACGGATCACCTCGCCCCCTTTCAAGTATTCAGGAAAACGCGCGTGCTCCGGCAGATACCCAACCTTCGCCAACGTTGGCTGATGGCCCACGGGTTCGCCTAACATCGTCCCCACACAGCGTGTAGGCCGGACAATGCTCATCAAAATTTTGACCAGCGTGCTTTTCCCTGCCCCATTCGGCCCCAGCAACCCGAAAATCACGCCACGGGGGACCTGCAACGACACACTACGCAGGGCCTCCACGCCGCCACGATATCGTTTCCGAGTTTCCGCTATATCAATAACAATTTCAGACACGCATACGATACAACATCAACCAAGCAAAACAGCAAGCGCAGATCACTTCCGACGACGCACACCCCCTCTGACTTTTTGTGTGCTAAATGACTCCCCACAGTAGGGGCATCGATATCGATCCTTAAACAACAACGAGATCGCAAGCTCCAAACGATAACTAACTCCAAAGGCGGGCTTCGCATTCCTATGCTTCTGACATTTTCGCCCCACCCAAAGGGGCGTCATGCACAAAGAACAACGCGTGCCCGATGCCTTGAAAAAAAATACAAGGCATGAAACCACCCACAGCGCCACAAGCCCTAGGCTGATATACACCCCCCTCTCATCGTGACGGAACGCCGTGTATGCAAGTGAACCAAATGCCACCGCTCCCAGCAAAATATGCAACATTACATGACAAGCGCCTATTTGCAATTGACGTAATGCATATTTAGATCGCTGATGGTGCATAATCTTTCCTTTTAAACGCGTTGTATCGGGCCTTCACTTGCAGATTCCCACCTCTTATTCAGAAAGAGGAATCACGGCCATAGAACAATCGGTTTACCCGCGTGACCGACGTCATGAGATACATAAAGCTTCGCAAAATATCAAGCAAGGCTTATTTTTCCACACGACTTTTAAGCTCTCCGTGGGCAACCCTACTGGTCAGCACGTCTCCTTCATTGACCTCTGTGGCATCCGTAATAATATTGCCCGCTTGGTCCATCGTGATGGAAAAACCACGGGCAAAGGTCGATTCTGGCCCCAATGTCCGCACCAGAGACGCCATGCCCTTCAGTCGATCTTCCGCCTGATGCAGCGCGTTCTCACCGGCACGCTCGAGCAGCGCGCGGACGTGATCAAGCCGTTCTTCTCGGCGCTGCATCACACGCTCAGGGTGATGAGCGGCTTGTAAAATGGCCAACTCTTTGAGTTTACTACGCAAGTCATCAAGCTGACCTTCACAGGCGATTTTAAGATCCTGCCTGAGTCGGTCTAAATTCTGCATCGGCTCACGCAACGCCCGCTCGGTGCCATCAACACCACTTGGCATCAGCGCACGGCGAGCCGAAGTCAAAATCGCGGCATCATGCTTCAGTCGGTTTTCCAGCGCACGCTGGAGCGCACCAGAGGATTGGGAAACACGCTTCTTCAACTCTCCAGAATCCGGCACCACCAGCTCGGCTGCTGCGCTCGGCGTCGGGGCCCGCATATCGGCTGCGAAATCCGCAATGGTAAAGTCAATTTCATGCCCCACCGCTGAGACCACGGGGACCGGGCAGGCATGAATGGCACGCGCCACCACCTCCTCGTTAAAGTTCCAAAGATCTTCCAGCGAGCCACCACCCCGGCCGATAATCATCACATCAACGCGTGGCAGGTCATATTTTTCGGGTTCGCTCAGTTGCTCAATGGCACGGGCAATACCGATCTCGGCACCCCTTCCCTGCACGGTCACGGGATAAAGGATCGGCTGCACCCATGGGGCACGACGAGTCAGGATATTCAGCATATCCTGCAGGGCGGCTCCAGTGGGGGAGGTCACCAGACCAATGGTCATGGGAAACTTGGGAAGTGGCTTTTTTAAAACCGGATCAAACATCCCTTCTTGATCCAGTTTACGTTTAAGGGCTTCAAACTTTGCCTGCAAATCACCCAACCCAGCATCTTCAACCTGCTTGACAATAAGTTGCACCTGCCCGCGTGCCTCGTAGACGGAAACCTCACCAAAGAGGCGAGCCAGCATCCCATCTTCCGGCTGGGCCTTCGCTCGGGCGGCGGACCCTCGAAAAAGCACACAGGAAATCTGAGCCCGATCATCCTTCAAGGTAAAATAACAATGCCCACTTGCCTGCCTACGCAGGTTACTGATTTCGCCCTCCACCCAGATTTCACCAATCTCGATTTCGAGCAAATTTTTCATCCGCCTGACTAAGCGGGTTACGGTAAGAGCATCTGGCACGACCAAAGCATCTCCTCCTTCCTTTGATCTGACAACCTGAAAGTCTTGACTCTTACTTCTTACTTCTTATATCTCCCTCCGCCATGGCCGAACGCGAAAACACCGACCCCGAAAGAATGGAAAAAATCGTCTCCCTTTGCAAAAGCAAGGGGTTCATCTTCCAATCAGGAGAGCTCTATGGCGGCCTCAACGGCTGCTGGGACTACGGCCCGCTTGGCGCAGATCTCAAACGTAATATCAAAGACTACTGGTGGCGCAAAAACGTCCAGGAACGTGACGACATCGTCGGCATGGACGGATCCATCCTCACCCACCAAGCCGTGCTCACCGCCTCCGGCCACGTCGGCGGATTCTCAGACCCAATGTGCGATTGCTTACTGAGCAAAGCCCGCCTCCGCGCCGACCAAATTGACCCACAATCGGGAACCGCCTACCACTACACAGGGGCAAGCCATGACGAATCAGAGTGGTCCGTTGAAAAATCGTTCTCCGTCCTCCTCACCGACCCGAATTCCGATGAGAATAAAGCACGAAAAACCGCACGCCTCTACTACGCCCAATTCCTCACCAACCAGCAAATTTCGCCTAAGAAATTAAAACTCCAAGGTGAGTCGACCACCGAGGAAACCGATACCATTTCCTACAACCCCGAAAATGGTTCTCTGCTCACTGAGCCTCGTGAGTTCAATCTCATGTTCCAAACCAAGATGGGCGCATCCTCCGACGACAACGACCCGAATGCCGTCGCCTACCTCCGACCTGAGACCGCGCAAACCATCTTCGTGCAGTACAAAAACGTGCTCGATTCTACCCGACAGAAAATCCCCTTCGGCATCGCTCAGATCGGCAAGGCCTTTCGGAACGAAATCAACCCACGTAACTTCACCTTCCGATCACGTGAATTTGAGCAGATGGAAATTGAATACTTCTGCCATCCAGACGACGGCATGAAACTCACCGACGAGTGGCTTGAAAAACGGCTCAATTTCTATGAAGAAATTGGAGTGCCACGCGAGAAACTCCACATTCTAGACGTGCCAGATGGCGAACGTGCCCATTACTCGAAAAAGACCTACGATATTGAATACGAGTTCCCCTTCGGTATTCAAGAGCTCGAAGGCGTTGCCTACCGCACCGACTACGACCTCGGCAAGCATCAGGAGTGTTCGGGGAAAACGCTCGAATACTTCAACCCTGAGACCAAGGAGAAGTTCATCCCCCACGTCGTTGAGCCCTCCGCGGGTTGCGACCGCACTTGCCTCGCCGTTCTCTGTGAAGCCTACGATGAGGAAAACCTCGCCGAAGAAGGGGCCAAACCTGATATCCGCAAAATCATGCGACTCAAACCCTGCATCGCTCCGATCAAGGCCGCCATTTTCCCACTGTTAAAAAATAAACCCGACCTCGTCGCCAAGGCAAAGGAGGTGCAAATGCTCCTTCAGCCACACATGAACGTGTTCTACGATGAAGCCGCTGCCATCGGCCGCCGCTACCGTCGCCAAGACGAAGTCGGCACGCCCTTCTGCATCGCCATCGACTTCGAAACCCTCGGAGAGGAAACCGACGACGGTCAAGACCTCACCGATACCGTCACCGTGCGTCACCGCGACAGCATGGAGCAAGAACGCGTTGCCATCAGTGAGCTCCTCCCATGGCTGCTCTCAAGAATCGTCTAATCAGAGGACGCGTCGATCCCATGAAACACCTCATCCTCGCCGCAGGAAAACCCGCCCTAGGGTATGCTAAATCCGGTGTCGAGGAATACCTCAAACGCCTCAAGCGCTACGGGACCTACGAGCTCAAACACATCAAAGACGGCAACAGCAAGGACGTCTCCCAACGGCTTCACGAGGCCAGCGCCGGCACACTCCGCATCGTTATGGACGAACGCGGGGAAAGCCTAACGACAGACAAGCTTACCCAACGCATCAAAGGCTGGGAAATGCGTGGCATCAAACGTGCCAGCTACCTCATCGGAGCATCAGACGGGCACACCCAAAGTCTACGCAGCGAAGCCGATATGGTCTGGGCCCTATCCCCGCTTACGCTGCAACACGAACTTGCCCTTGTCGTTCTCTTAGAGCAGATCTACCGCATCGCCACGATTCAGCGCGGCGAACCCTATCACCGCTAGACACCCCTCTGTCTATCGACGATCCAGGATACCCAGTGCCCCTGCACCCTCAGGCCCAGTCGGACGATTCCATGGCATATCACTTTTGTCCGATGTCGGACCGATCGGCTTGCGCACCGTCTCCGAATTTGGATTACAGGAAACCAAGGGAAGGAATGCGATCGATAGAAAAACGAAGATGATCTTGCTCATGAAATCAACGTTAACCACTCCAATCAACGGATCAAGTGCTATTTTTCCAGCGCAGGAAATCAGCTAACCCGTATCAATCACCAACTTGTGACTTGTCCTCCCATCCATGGAGAACCAGTATGCGCCCGCCCATGCGTTTTCAGCTTCCACCCGATAACCCGACCGATGCGGGACCCCTCTATCGCTCCCGCCTCTACGAGCGGTTTGTCGAGATCTTACCCGTCTGCACCTACGCCTGCGTGCTGTGGTGTGTTTCCGTTTACTTCCTTCTTAATCAAGAATCTTCAACGCATGTTAATGTGAAAAAACTCATGCATTTCCTCGGCGCGACAAGCCATCAAGATCTAGCTAATGGCCGATGGTGGGGGCTCGTGGGCTCAGCCTTCATCCACAAGGAGTTCTTTCACCTGGCATTCAACATGTATTGGCTGGTCCGTCTCGGATCACTCATGGAACGCGGCTTGGGTAGCCTCAAAACCTTCGCTTTCATCGTCGTCGCTGCCTATGTCAGCTCTGCGCTACAGCTGACGATCGGAGGGGGGCCTGGGATTGGGTTCTCTGGCGTGGTGTATGCGATGATCGGTTTCGTCTGGGGTGCCTGGCCGCGCTACACCGGTTTTCTGGAACGCGTCAACGGGCAGACCGTGCGCTTTTTCCTCATCTGGCAGGGGCTCTGTTTTTTGCTCAGCTGGGGAGGGATTCTTGCCATCGCCCATACCGCTCACATCTCAGGGATGATTTTCGGTTACCTCATCGGCCAATGGGCGTGCAAGGGCATCAAAGGCGGCTGGTATTGGCTCGCGGCATGCCTCGCCATGATCCTCATCGCAACGGGCTTGATCATCATCTAACCCGCCACCCGACTATCCCGCTGCCTCATTTTCCAATTTCCTCGCCCAGAGCCAAAGGATGTCAGACAGACGGTTTAAAAAACGGCAAGCATCTAAAGACACCCCGTCACCCAAGCCCCATGCCGCCAACTCGGCACGCCGACAAATCGTTCGAGCCATATCCATCCATGCGGCCCCCTGATGTCCCGCTGCCCCAGGTCTCGCCCATCCGTCAAACTTCGTGGGCATCTCAACCGCAACGGTTTCCAACCAATCAATCTCTTCCTGCCCAACCGATGGAAAACCGTCGGAAAGATACTTGTCGCGTTTAGCGGCAGGCACCGAGAGCAGTCCCATCAAGGCCACCAAGTGCCCTTGAATACCATCAATCTGCCCTTCGATCTCCTCAGAAACGCCAGACACGCGCACCATGCCCAGCGCCGACGTCAGCTCGTCAACCGCACCACACGCCACCACCTCAGGGGCATTTTTAGGCATACGCCCACCATACATCACATCGGTTTGCCCGTCATCACCTCGTCGCGTAATAATGCTCATGGCTATGGACTAGCACAATCACCCGCAAATGACTTGCACGAAATAGGCTGATCCGTAACTTATCCCGCATCCCCCCCCACCCACCACCTCCCCTCATGGCAGACACCCTATTAAAACTCGCCCGACTTCACGACGGACCGGAAATCTTCCACAGCCTGCAGGGGGAAGGCATCAGTTCTGGCGTGCCCTCTGTCTTTGTTCGTGCCTCCCTCTGTAACCTGCACTGCCGCTGGTGTGATACCGACTACACGTGGAACTGGGAAGGCACTCCGTGGGAACACGAAAGGGATCAAGAGCCCGGCTACCAAAAATTCAGGCGCGACGACACCCTCATTGAAATCCCCGCCCGCCAAGTCGCCGAAAAAGTCGCTAGCTTCTCCTGCCTCCGTGTCATCCTGACCGGCGGCGAACCCCTACTCCAAGACAAGGCATGGCAGACAATGATTCAGCATTTACAGGAAAAAAATCCCGCCTACCGCTTCGAAGTGGAAACCAACGGCACCATCACCCCCAGCGCTGACCTCGATGCCCAGATCCACCAATACAACGTCTCCCCCAAATTAGAAAATTCAGGAAACAGCGCCAGCATCCGATGCCATGCCGAGACACTCGCATTTTTTGCCCAATCCCCCAAGGCATGGTTTAAATTTGTCATTTCCAGCTCAGAGGACCTTGCCGAAGTCGATACCATCATCTCCACCCACGCCATCCCCCAGAGCCGCGTCCTCCTCATGCCCGAGGGCCGCGATGAACCAACACTGCAACAACGCAGACTCTGGCTTGCCGATGTTTGCCGAGACCGCAATTTCCGCTACAGCGACCGACTCCACATCCAGCTCTGGGGAAGCCAACGTGGGGTTTGATTTTTTCGTCTTTTTTTGCAACCTTTGCGCAACTTCTACCCGTAGACACGGTTCAATAGTCACCATGAAACGTCATTCGTCCAACGCATCGGCAAATCAGGAACCTCATCCACCGGAGCCTGAATGGGACGATGACGACCCCACTTGGCAGATCCTCAGTCAGGCATCCACCCGCGAACCCAATGCCTTTTTTGCCCGTAACGTAGTCCGCTCAGTGCGTCTCCTCGATCGCAAACCAACCACCTGGAGGACACACATCGTATCCTTTTTCACTCCCCGCAGACTCGCTCTCGGTGCCGCAGCCTGCGCCTGCGCCATAATCGCCTACCCGATGTGGCCAACAAGCGAAACGCAGAACCCAAACATGGCGGAAACGCCAAGCATCATCACCCCCCCATCATCGGCACTCTCTGAACTCGTCATCGAGGAAACCTTGGATCTCGCCGCAGAGGACCCCACCCTCTTCACGCACGATGAAGTGGTGGCCATGATCGGCTTTTAACCTCACTCATCGCCATACACGGGTCTCGCTAACCCGTATCGATCAAGGAGGTGTTAGCCTCTGATAAGGAGCAAAATATCCCCTTTTTGAACTTCTCCCTTTTCAACCCCCCTGAAGCTGTCAGACTGAAAGGAACTTAGCTTTCTTTACCATTATGTCTGATATCCCGGTCTACGACCATGTTGATCAATACCTGCAATTTGGAATCGAGTATGACTGCTCGGATATTCATCTTGCGACCGCATTCCCACCCGCTTGGCGCCGATTCGGCCAGCTCCAACCTATTTGGGCTGAGGCTCCACCACTCGATGAGGAAGCCACAGAGAAACTCACACGCTCATTCCTCGGAGAAAAGGATTGGCACAGGCTTCAGGAAAAGGGTGATGTCGACTTTGCTTACCAAAATGAAAATGGCCGATTCCGTGCCTCGGTGGTCAGGCAACGCCTCGGATATGACATCTGCTTTCGTATCATCAATACCCGTGTCAAAACCATGGAGGAACTCGGCCTCCCCATCGATTCCCTTCTGCCACTGACACGCTATCAAAATGGCCTCTTACTGGTCACAGGTTCCGTCGGGTCAGGGAAATCCACCACGCTCGCATCCATCACCGACTTCATTAACTCCGACCGAGAAGACCACATCCTCACCCTCGAGGACCCCATCGAATACATCCTCGGGTCCAAAGGTTGCCACGTCAACCAACGTGAAATTCACGCCCATACAGAATCCTTCCCCAAAGCCCTGCGTGGTGCCCTCCGGGAGGACCCCGACGTCATTGTGGTCGGTGAAATGCGTGATTTGGAAACCATCCAGCTTGCCTTAACGGCCGCCGAAACTGGCCACCTTGTTTTAGCAACCCTTCACACGGGAAATGCCCCCCGCACACTCGACCGTATTCTGGACGTATTCCCCGTCGATCAACGCGCCCAAATCCGGATCATGGTATCCGAGTCCTTGCGTGGCATCATTTCCCAGCAACTCGTTCCACGCATCGATGGAAGCGGCCGCGAACTCGCTCTGGAACTGCTCGTCAACACGGCCGCCGTGTCCAACTGTATCCGTGAAGGCAAAACCTACATGCTGCCAGGCGTGATGCAAACCGGTAAAAATGTCGGCATGATCACCATGGACGACTCACTGCAAACACTCTACGCGCAGGGAAAAATCTCCCAAGAAGAAGCCCTCTTCCGCTGTGAGGACAAGGCCCTGATGCGCGACTTCTTTGCCATGTAATCCGTTATTCTTTCAACCACATCATTCCACATTTATTCCCATGGCTACCATTGATCGCCTACTCCAAAACCTCGTAGAATCCGGAGGGTCCGACCTTCACCTCAGCGAAGGTGAATACCCCAAAACTCGGGTCCACGGTGCCATCACCTTGATCCCTAATGAGGAACTTCTCACCCACGAGCGTATTCACACCCTCCTCAGCGAAATATGCGACCCCAAAGCATTCGAACTTTATCTCAAAACCGGCGACCTCGACTTTGCATACGGAATGGACGAGCAGTCACGGTTTCGCTGCAACTACCTCAAACAGAAAAATGGCCTTGCCGCCGTCTTCCGACTGATCCCCACTGAGATTGCCTCCCTCGAGGACCTCAACATCCCCGCCGTGATTAAACAATTCGGGCATATGCGCTCAGGACTCGTCCTCGTCACAGGCCCCACCGGATCAGGAAAATCAACCACGCTCGCTGCGCTCATCGACTACATCAATGCCAATTTCAACCGGCACGTCATCACCATTGAGGAGCCCATCGAATTCGTTCATAACAGCAAAAAATCCATCATCACTCAGCGTGAGGTGCCGATTCAGACACCCTCATTTGCCGATGGTCTCCGCGCCACCTTGCGTGAGGACGCCGACATCGTCCTCGTCGGTGAAATGCGAGATTTGGAAACCATCTCGCTCGCCCTCACCGCCGCCGAAACGGGCCTGCTCGTGTTTGGAACACTCCACACAAACAACGCACGGAAAACCGTCGACCGGATTGTGGACGTTTTCCCCGCCGACCAACAAAGCCAAGTGCGCACCATGCTCGCGGCCTCGCTCCGTGGTGTGGTTGCCCAGTTGCTGATGAAACGTTGTGACAAACCGGGACGGGCGGCCGTCAACGAAATCATGTTCGCCAACACCGCCGTCTCCGCTATTATTCGTGAAGGCGCTACTCAGAAACTCTACGACGTGATCATCGGTGGTAAAGCTGAAGGCATGCAGTTTATGGACGAAGCGATCTGGGAGAAGCTGCAAGCTGGGATCGTTACCCCTCAAGAGGCCTACATGAAAGCCATTGATAAAACACGTTTCAAAAAATTCCTCCCCTCAGAGCTCAGCCACCTCGGTGACGCCTCAGGGGAAAGCCCGATGCAGCACTAATAATCGCTGATTACCGCGATTTTTGCCAATTTCACGTTTGGCAAATGTCATCCGCCCCGTAAAGTCCCGCCATGGCTCTCCACGAACCCTGGTCCATTAAATCACGCGCTCACGTATGCGCGGTGACTGAAACGCATTTCACCGATGGCGAATCGTTTTACACCGCCCTCTTCCCCGACCCCGAATCCAGCGGCTACCTCCGCAAGGATTTTAGCATCGAGGCATGGGAAAACCGCAGCGAGCAGGACACCCCACCATTTTCCCACTGGCAAAGCATTTACCGCGCTCCCGTCAAAGAGGAGGAAGTCGAAATCACCGAGGAAAGCCCCGAGGAACTCCTGCGCCGACTCATTGAGGAGGATCAGGAAAATACCGAAAATGCCCGCTACATCCTCGCCATCATGCTGGAACGTAAAAAACTCCTCGTTGAGGCCGATTCCCAACCCGTCGCAACCGGTATCATCCGCATTTACGAACACCGCAAATCTGGTGACGTCTTCATCGTCAAAGACCCAAACATCCCCCTCTCCGACGTCCAAAAAGTCCAAGACGAGGTAACCGTCCTGCTCGAAAACGGAGGCCGCCAGCCCGATCCAGAAGATACGGAACCAGAAGATGAGACGTCAGAAGATCAGGAATCAGAAGATCAGGCGTCAGAAGAGGACCAGACCCCGATCACGGAAAAAACCACTGAAGAAATCACCGAGACAGATCAGTCGGATGAGCATCGACCGGAAGAACCGCCCCAGTCGTAACCACTCAATCACCCCACCCCCATGTCTTCTCCCCTCCCTTGGTTCGCCAACAACGCGTTCCCCCTCTACCTCGCCCCCATGGCGGGTGTCACCGATGTCGTTTTTCGCTCCATCTGTAAAGAGCTAGGTGCTGACGTCATGGTCACAGAATTTGTTTCCGCCGAGGGTATTATCCGGCAGGACGATCGCACCCGCAAATACACCGAGTTCACCGACGAGCAACGCCCGTGCGGCGTCCAGCTTTTTGGAGGCGATGGCGAAAGAATGGGCGAAGCCGCTAAAAAAATCATCGATTGGAAACGCCCTGACTTCATCGACATCAACTTCGGCTGCCCAGTCAATAAAGTCGTGGCCAAAAATGGTGGCTCATCACTGCTCAAGAACTGCGCCTTGGTTGCCAGCGTTGCCTCAGGTGTCGCGAAAGCCGTCGGTAACCTCGTTCCCGTCACCGCCAAAATCCGTATCGGCTGGGATGAAAAATCCATCAACGCCCCAGATGTTTGCCACATCCTCGAGGAGGAAGGCATGCAGGCCATCTCCGTGCACGGCCGCACCCGCGCCCAAAGCTACCGTGGCGAGGCCAATTGGGATATCATCGATGCCTGCGCACGTGCCGTCGCCGTCCCCGTGGTCGGAAATGGAGACATCCACAGCGGTGAGGATGTCCAACACCGCCGTGAAACCACCGCCGTCTCCGGCATCATGATCGGTCGCGCCGCCATGCAAAACCCATGGATTTTCCGCGAAGCCAAGCAATACCTCGCCACTGGTAAACAACCCGAACCCGTATCCCTGCCCGAACGATGGGAAATGATCGTCCGCCACTGCCAAATGGCCATGCAATCAGACCGATACGGCAGCGAACGCCAAACCATCATGGCCATGCGCTCACGCCTCATGACCTATTGCAAAGGCTTCCCCGGTGCTAAACCACTCCGTCAAAAACTCTGCACCGTCTCATCCCTAGCGGAGGTCGAGGACATCGCCGCCGACTACTTACGCGCGATATCGGACTGAAAAGACGGAGGCGCCACCAGCCCCGCTGAGAGAATCATCTTACTCGCCTCTTCAAGCGACATACTGCTCCCCTCGACCTTTTCATCATCAATGATGATGGTAAATCCCGTCATCGGGTTCGGACTGGTGGGGATAAACACCGTGGTCACATCCCTGCCAATCTGGGAATCGTGATAGTTACCCGTCACAAACCCCAACAACCGACACCCTGGACTGGGATACTCAACATAGGCCACACTCTTGAACTTGCTCTCCCCACCGAGATTCTTCACCGCATCCACAAACTGCTTCAACGCCGAATAAATAAAACCAAGATACGGCACGTGCTGCATCGCATGATTAAGCCAATGCAAAAATTGCCGGCCCGGTCGGTTAGCCACTCCGAACCCAATCAGCAACAGCAACATCACCGGGATAAGAAAACGCACAAAGTTCGAACCATAAAAGGCAAAATCCTCCGTCACAAGATCCGTGCCCGACTGCATGAGGTTCAACGCCCTTAACAAAAACGTGATCAATGCATCACCCACCCGCATCAGCACCTTGTAGATCACCACCATCAACCAGATCGTTCCCACAATCGGAATAACCGCTGCAAAGCCAGTCAACAACAAACGCATCACCCTGCGAATGCGCGGGTGCTTGCTGGGCACAGGCTCACCAATAGGAGGTTCCTCAACAGGCATATCAATAGATTTTTCTTTAGTCATTTTGGGTTCAATCTTCTACCAAGGCAACTATGAAACAATAATATCGTTCCTGCAACAACGCGATCACTTGATTCTTTATTTCCCATGCCTTACAATGGCAGTATGAAACCTTGGGTCATAGGCGTTATTCTTGCGCTCATTCTACCCACCCACGCCGCGATCAAAGTCATGTCCATCGGGGATAGCATGACCGAGGAATACCAGTTTGAAGCCCTCTTCTTCAGTGCACCCGACTCAGACCCGACACATGCCAACACCATGAATTGGGTGGAAATCCTTGCCCAACAGCGCGGATCCGATATCAGTTTGGGCGACTATGAAGCCACATTACTCAGCTACCGAGACTGGCGAAATTCCGGCTACGAATACAACTGGGGCATCCCTGGATACGATACCGATATGTGGATGGATATCATCCATGCATCACTCAGCTGGCCAGCTGTTGAACTTCTTCCCGACTCAAGAAGCCGAGACAAAATGCGCAGCCAATACGATAATGTTGATGTCGTTGTTATCATGCTCGGAGGAAACGACGTCCGCAGCCGCTACGGAGACCTCTATAATGCCCAACCGAGTGACGCCACGGCGGTGCAATTCATCAGCAACGTAATCGGAAACCTCGATGACATCATCACCGAAATACGGTCCGTCGAGAACGCCCTTCCCATCGTATTGGCCAATGTCCCGGACTTGGGCGCTACCCCTGACAAAATTGCCGCACACCCAGACCCCACAAAAAGGGCCAATGCTACCGCCATCATCAACGATCTGAATGTCGCTGTAGCCGCTCTCGCCACCACCCGATCTGTCACTCTCGCACCGCTTTCCCAATTAACCGATCGCATTCTATCAACCGATCCTCTCTACATCGGAGCGATCGAGATGATCAAGGACAAGGACCCTGAAAACCCACCGAAATACCTTTTTTGCAAAGAAGGACTTCACCCCTCGACCAACGGTCAGTCGGTCATTGCCAACACCCTACTCGCCGCGATCAACACCGCCACAGGAGCGAACATCCCGCTGTTGACCGACCGCGAAGTCATCTCTGACCTTCTCGGCCTCAACCCAGATCAACCCTATCTCGACTGGGCAACGGCTGCTGGACTCACCGACTCGAGTATGGCTGCCGACATCGACGGTGATGGTATCCCGAGCCTCGGTGAGTATCTTCTTAATCTCAACCCACTGCTTGCCAACACGATGCATATCGCGTCAGTCCAAGATATAGCTGGAGTGCCCACCATGACCCTGAACTACACGCCAGATGGCACTGCCAGTAGGCTGGCCGATATCAGCATCAAGCAATCGAGCAATTTACAATCCTGGGCTGCCGTCCCCGCGGGAAACATCATCGACCTTGGCGGCGGAAACTATCAGGCGCGTATGCCTGCAAGTGCTGGTCTTGGATTTTTCCGTATGGAGTTCGACCTCAAACCCTAACATCAACTACTCCTCCACAGGAATAGCTTTGACGGGTCTTTTCCGCGCACGGAGTAATCCATCATCATCCTCCTCCACGGGCACAGCACGGAGAGGTTGCGCATCATCACCACTCGAGAAAAAACCATCGTCATCGTCTTCTTCGACGGGAATAGCCCTGGGCACACTCCCCTCATCCAAAACATAGCCGCCCCCCTCATCGTCCTCCTCTTCAATCACCATCGCCTTGGGTGGAGGCGCGATCGCTTGGGTGATTTCCTTTTCAAAATGCCCAAAAAAGGAACTCACAATAGGGGCCGCCTTGCGACCACCACTCAACTTCTCATGGGGCTTCCCCTCATAAAGAGCCGCGAATGCGTAACGTGGGTTTTCTAAGGGGAAGAACCCCGCAAACCATGCGAGCCGTTGTTCCTTACTCTCCGGCCCCCATTGGGCGGTCCCCGTTTTCCCACATAGGACGGTGTAGCTCAGCTTCCCTCGCTTACCGGTGCCATACCCCGCATGCACCACCTGCATCATTCCTTCATGCACAACATTAACAGCCATCGGATCGATGTTGAGAAAGTTCCGCCGTTCGGGCTCGTTGGAGACCAACACCCTGCCAGCTACATCCTGGACCTGCTTAACGAGCCGAAGCTTCGGCAGTGCGCCACCGTTGGCGATGCCCGCCATACCTTGCGCCACCTGCAGTGGGGATGCCAACATGACACCTTGGCCGATCGAGAGGTTCGCCGTGTCACCATCCAGCAACTTCCTCCCGTGATGTTTTTTCATCCACGTATTATTCGGGATCAGCCCTTCGGTTTCACCGATCAGGGGCAAACCCGTCTTCGAGCCGAACCCGAGTCGCCTCGCGACGGATAAAAAAGCGGACGGCCCCGTTTTGATCCCAACCTGATAAAACCATGGGTTACAGGATCGCGCGATCGCCCGCTTCACATCAATATACCCCTCAGGATTTTTTGACCAGTTATGAAACCAATGGTTGCCTATTTTAATCTTGGCGGGGCAATCAATCAACGTGTGTTCGTAAACATCACGGTTACTGAGGGCGGTCACGGCGACCACGGGTTTAAATGTGGAGGCCGGAGGATAGCCACCTTGAAACGCACGCGCAAAAAGCGGCGTGCTCGGGTCATCACGAAGCGCCGCGTAGCTCTCCGTCGAAATAAAGGGGATGAAATCATTGAGATCGAAACCTGGCCTCGATGCCATCGCCAAGACTTCACCAGTATGAATATCAATCACCACAAAGGCACCGCGTTCGCTGTATCGCTTTAATACCTTTTCGGCGTATTTCTGCCACTCCAAGTCCAGCGTGGTCACAATCGTCCCCCCTGGACGCGATCGCTTTTCGTGTTTTTTCAACACCATGCTCCCATCGGCTTCAAAATCTTGACGCAAGATGCCCTCTTTCCCCGTTAACGACTTCTCGAAAATTTTCTCCAGCCCCGATCTCCCTTCAGACCGTTCAAAAAGGGGGTCACCGTAATTAATGGGACCCTTTTCCAGTTTTCCAGCACTCCCGACGTAGCCAATGATATGCGCCGCACATTCTCCCTGCGGATAATGCCGTAAATACACAGGATGAAGAATCAAGCCGTCCATTAACTTCCCCTCCAACTCTGCCTTACGCGTGGCGTCCACGACATGGGTCGTCGGCATCGCAAGCCACCGCCGGTGACGGTAATGTTGCCACAGCGCCTCGTCCGTCACCCGCCAATGGATTCCAAAAACCTCATTCGCCAGCGCAATCCGCTTCCTCGCCCACGCAATGACATACGCACGATCGGCCTTTTCAAATTGCACGTACTGCAGCGCAGGATACCAAACCACCTTACTTTGGGCAAATGGCTCACCATGACGATCGGTGATCTGTCCACGTGGTGCGGGCACCGAGAGGGTCATCGTCCGGGCATCCGGGCGCACCGTCAGAGAGCCACCCAGCCCTTCACCATTTTGAGGTGGAGGAACCACTCCTTGATCCTCAGGCACGGCAACGACCACACGAACCTCTGGGCTTGCTGCAGCTTGTTCCTTAACCCCATTTTCAACCCGATTTCCCGCATCTGTCTGGGCAAGCGCCCCTCCCCCCCCCATGGCAAGCCCCAAGGAGGCCACCGCCGGCAGGGCCAAACGTCTCATGGCCATGGGGAAAACACATTTTTGCTGTCGAGTCACCATCAGTACGCGGGGACTTTTACACAGATATCTGGGATAGGCTACCAAGAATTTACACCGGAATGATCATGCACATTGCAGCCATTACGCAATTCGTCCTTGAACATTAGCCAATTCACCCCAAGTTACCTGAACGACAGGGGAGTCCCACGACCGAGGGACTGAGAGGCTCAACCGCGCAGAGCAAACCCTCCGAACCTGATAACGGGTCATGCCGCCGCAGGGAGCTCGAAAAACATCATCACCCGTTTTTTGTTCACCTGTCCGCGCTCTCCCGCCGACAGATTTTTTATTTCACCGCCTCAACATCACGACGCCCCAACCACCCAAACCATGATTTCATCCAACGACAACGACACGACCAACGACGTCCCTCCTGAAAATGCGAAGCAACGAAGCGACTACACCGGCAACTTCATCGAGGATATCGATAACTCTGAAGAACTCGCAGCCCTCGCACAGGACCCCACCACTTTTCCAAATTCAAAACGCGTCTACACCCAAGGAACGATCCACCCCAGCGTCAAGGTCCCCATGCGTGAAATCCGTCTTTCCGACACCGAACACCCAAATGGTAACATCGAAAAAAACCCCGCCATCCGTGTCTACGATTGCTCAGGCCCTTGGGGTGACCCTGATTTCCAAGGTGATGTAACCCAAGGACTACCCGCCATGCGCCGCCAGTGGATTCTCGATCGGGGAGATGTCGAGGAATACGACGGCCGCGAAGCCAACGCCATCGATAACGGCTACCTATCCGACGCCCATGCCGAGAAATACAACGAAAATAAAGAGGCCAAAAACAAGCTCAAGGAATACCCAGGCCTGAAACGTAAACCCCTCAGAGCCACAGGCCACCCGGTCACCCAGAAATGGTATGCCGACCAAGGAATCATCACCCCGGAGATGGAATACATCGCGATCCGTGAAAACATGGGACGCCAAGAGGAGTTCCAAACCATCTGTGATCAATACCCAAATCTCAAAGACCTTCCCGATGATGCATCAGATCGCATCAAACAGCTCTGCACCACCCCCGACGGCTACGAGATGCCACGCCCGTCTGAGATTGACCCATTTAAGCAGGTCTCACGTAATGTCATGCACCACCAGCACCCCGGACAAGCTTTTGGCACCGAAATCCCTGCCCACATCACCCCAGAATACGTTCGCTCAGAAGTCGCCCGCGGCCGCGCCATCATCCCCGCCAACATCAACCATCCCGAAAATGAACCGATGATCATTGGCCGTAATTTCCTCGTGAAAATCAACGCCAATATCGGTAACTCCGCCGTTGCTTCCACCATCGATGAGGAGGTGGAAAAAATGCAGTGGGCGACTAAATGGGGCGCCGATAACGTCATGGACCTCAGCACCGGGAAAAACATCCACGCCACCCGCGAGTGGATCCTGCGTAACTCCCCCGTCCCAATCGGCACCGTGCCCATCTATCAAGCACTGGAAAAAGTCAACGGCCGCATCGAGGACCTCACCTGGGAACTTTACCGCGACACCCTCATCGAACAGGCCGAACAAGGGGTCGATTATTTCACCATCCATGCCGGCGTCCTCCTGCGCTTTGTCCCCCACACCGCCCGCCGCATGACCGGCATCGTTTCCCGCGGTGGCTCGATCATGGCCAAGTGGTGTCTCGCCCACCAAAAAGAAAGTTTCCTCTACACCCACTGGGATGAAATTTGTGACATCTGCGCCAGCTACGACGTCAGCTTCAGCATCGGCGACGGTCTCCGCCCCGGATCGATCGCGGATGCCAACGACTACGCCCAACTCGCCGAACTCGAAGTCCAAGGCGAACTCACCACCCGCGCATGGGCGAAAGGTTGCCAAGTGATGAATGAGGGGCCCGGCCACGTCCCGCTGCACCTTATCCAGGAAAACATGCAAAAACAAATCGAGTGGTGTCACGAGGCCCCCTTCTACACGCTCGGACCACTCACCACCGACATCGCCCCTGGCTACGACCACATCACCTCCGCCATCGGGGCCGCCAATATCGGCTGGTACGGCTGCGCCATGCTCTGCTATGTCACCCCTAAGGAACACCTCGGACTGCCCAACAAAGACGACGTCCGCGAGGGCGTCATCACTTACAAGATCGCCGCCCACGCCGCCGACCTCGCTAAAGGCCACCCGGCCGCCCAGGAGCGCGATAACGCCATCTCCAAAGCCCGCTTCGAGTTCCGCTGGCGCGATCAATTTGCGCTCGGCCTCGACCCCGCTCGCGCAATCGATTTCCATGATGAAACATTGCCCGCTGAAGGGGCCAAAACCGCCCACTTCTGCTCCATGTGTGGACCCACCTTCTGCTCGATGAAAATCACCCAAGACGTCCGTAAGTATGCCGAGGAAAATGGTTTCACCGAGGAAGCCGCCAAGGAGATCGGCACCGAGCAACTGGCCAAAGATCTGGTTCAGAGCTAAGCGTCCCCCCAGCCTCTTTCAGCTCCACGCTCTCCCTGACGGGGCGTGGAGTTTTTTTTATGCCGCTACCCGATATTTCAAATGAATAGTTTAATCTTTTCATTCGCTATCAAGCATTATCCCTGATTGTATTTCGCCATGTACGAAGCAACCGGAAAAATCAAAGTCATTTTCGATACCCAAACCTTCCCCAGCGGGTTTACCAAACGTGAATTTGTTATCACCGTCGGTGATGACAACTACCCACAGGATCTCAAATTTGAGATGATCAAGGACAAGTGCACATGGCTCGATAAATTTCAAACTGACCAGTCCGTCACCGTCAGCTTTGATATCCGTGGCAACGAGTTCAAGGGGAAGTATTACGTCAACCTCAACTGCTGGAAAATCCTCGCCAATGATTCAAGCCCATCGGCAGGTGGCCAAACGCCACCCCCATCAGCAAGCCACACCAGCTCAGAAGTCGAGCCATCTCCGGATGACCTGATTAATGATGATATCCCGTTTTAGGCGATCTCATTGCCGCGTAGTGTGCCCGCAAACATTCACGCCACGGGTCGCAAGCGGTCATCCCACCCGCCTCCAGACGTCGATCTGTCGACGCTCGCGACAAAGCCGAAGCTCGACATAGCCCATTACCCACCTAGTATCACCGCCCATGAATAGTGATTTTCTCGTGATCGGCAGCGGCATTGCCGGCCTCTCATTCGCCATCCGCGCAGCCCAACACGGATCCGTAACCGTGCTAACCAAGGGAAAACCCCTCCAGTCCAATACGGCTTGGGCGCAAGGCGGTATCGCCAGCGTGCTCCCCGAGGGACTCCGCGAGGAAGGCGATAACGTGCAGAGCCACGTCGAAGATACACTCGACGCCGGCGCAGGGCTTTGTGATGAAAAAGCCGTTCAGTCCATCTTGTCGGGAGCCGCCCAAACCATCGAAGAACTGGTCGACTGCGGCGTCGGCTTCGATAAAGACAAAAAAAACACCTCCGTCTACTCACTGGGAAAAGAAGGCGGCCATACCCACCGCCGGATCCTCCACGCCAAGGACACCACGGGGAAAGAAATTGCCGAGTCTCTGTTGGAGACCGCTCTACAGCACTCGAACATCACTATTCTCGAGGAACACTTCGCCATCGACCTCATCACCAGCGGTAAACTCGGCATGGTCTCCGAGGATCGCGTCCTAGGTGCCTATGTACTCAACGAGACGTCCGGCAAAGTCGAAATTTTCCGCTCAGACCGCGTCATCCTCGCCACCGGCGGATGTGGTAAGGTTTACCTCTACACCACCAACCCAGACAGCTCGACGGGCGATGGTGTCGCCATGGCGTGGCGGGCAGGCGCCACCATCTCCAACATGGAGTTTGTCCAGTTCCACCCGACTTGCTTTTACAACCCGTCTGCCACCGGCCCCGAAGCCCGATCCTTCCTCGTCTCCGAGGCCGTGCGCGGCGAGGGCGGCACCCTTCTCGATGCAAATGGCCATGATTTCATGGAGAAGTATGACAAACGTAAGTCACTGGCACCTCGCGACATCGTCGCCCGTGCCATCGACCACGAACTCAAAAAAACGGGTGCCGACTGCATCTACCTCGACGTCACCCATAAACCCAAAGGGTTTATGCAGGAGCGCTTCCCCCACATCTATCAAACTCTCTTAGGCTTCGGCCACGACTGCGAAAAGGACCCCATCCCCGTTGTGCCCGCCGCCCACTACCAATGCGGTGGCGTCGTCACCGACACCCACGGCAGAACCGACATCCCAGGTCTCTTTGCCATCGGCGAGGTCGCCTGCACCGGATTACACGGCGCCAATCGACTCGCCTCCAACTCCCTACTCGAAGGCCACGTGCTCGCACGCAGAGCACTGGAGAAAATCCTGAACCTCTACCCACTCTCCAAATCTGCCCCCGAAGCCCCAGAGATCCCCGCATGGGAACACGGAGACACCGCACCCCCCGATGAACAGGTCGTCATTTACCACAATTGGGATGAAATACGCCGCCTCATGTGGGACTACGTCTCCATCGTCCGCACCACGAACCGCCTCGACCGCGCCGCCAACCGGCTCAGCAACCTGCGCCGCGAAGTCCGCAGTTTTTACTGGGGCCACCGGGTCACCTCGGACATTTTAGAACTCAGAAACCTCGTCGCCACAGCCTCCGTCATTGTCGATTGCGCCCTGCGCCGCAAAGAATCGCGCGGCATCCACTACACACTCGACTACCCAGAAAGAGACGAAAGGCAAAGAGTCCCCACCATCCTGCGGAGATTCTAACCACCCCCCGTATGACCCGTTTTCTTCCAGCCATCCTTTTGTTGACTGCCCATGCTGGCTTATGGCTCCCTGCCACGGGACAGGAACATTTCCCCATCACCACAGCTGGGGCCAGCACGCCCCGCGTAACCACCCCTCAGGCACCAGCGAACCCATTTAAAGCCATCCGCTACCCGTGGAAACAGAACATCACCACCACGATTTTCTGGATCGGAGAGAAGCCTACAGCGAACAACCCGACCCCCAACCACGCCAGCTCGTGGGACACCCAATGGCAAAACAATTATGGAGGCTATGACAACCCAGACACAGCCGCCCGTTTGCAGTATCGCCCCAAAGCATTCACCCCACAGCTCAACCCCTTCTACATCGCGCTCCCCTACAACGATTGTATCGATCACCGCAGCCACCGCCACGAGGCCCAGCGCGTGATCCCCTGGTGGGATCAACGCCCCGATAAACGTCCCGGTAAATCCGCCTGCAAAGGCCGGTGGCTCCAGATCGTCTACGGAAAAAAAGTCTGTTACGCCCAATGGGAAGATTGTGGACCATTCACCACCAACGACTGGGAATACGTCTTCGGAAACAAACGCCCGAAAAACACCCAAAACAACGGCGCCGGCCTCGATGTCTCACCCGCCGTCCGCGATTACCTCGGCATGAAATCAGGCGCCAAAGTCCATTGGCGGTTTATCGATTTTGCCCACATCCCCCGCGGCCCGTGGTCGTATTACGGAAAAAATAACCCGTTTATCGACCCCCAACTCGACCCCAACGTCCAAGCCCGCCAAGCCTATATGGACTACCTGCGGAGACGTCGCGATGAAGCCTACCGCCAAAAAAACAACCGCCGCTAGACGGACTGGTCTATTTTTCTGCGTTTTTATGAAAACTTCGCTTGCCTTTTATCGCGCTAGGCACTACTTCCTCCCCGCACCACGTATCTACGTTTGGCACCTTGCTCGGGTGGCGGAATTGGTAGACGCGCTAGACTAAGGATCTAGTGGCCGTTAAGGCCGTGGGGGTTCGATTCCCCCCTCGAGCACCATATTACATAAGGCTTACAGAGAAATCTGTAAGCCTTTGTTTTTTGATAGATATACGCGGCTGGCCACTGGCTGGCCATCGAGAAAGATAGTGAAGTGACTATTGACGTCTCAATTTGACCGCATCTTTTCCTTTATTTTGAGGTATTAAAAAAATTAGGAGTCCTTAAAAATCTTTGATTGTCAGCTTGGTATTAAGGCAACCTCCGCTAAGTGGGGCGTTATTTGAGTGGAGCAGCTAGCTTTTCACCACATGACTATTCAGTCATGCCAAGTGTGGCGGAGGCGATTGCCATTATCCAAGATGTGGGCAACCATACTTACACAAGACAGTCAGAGAACCTCAGACTTTTTCCACGCTTCATTCATCCCAAACAACCAAACCAATGCACCATACCCCCTATCCCAACGACTATTCATACGACGCTCTTGATGAGCAAAGGCTTCAAAACGAAGAACTGGCTGACTACAACGATGATTCAGCCAGAAGTAATGAGGCTGGCTGGTTTTACCCTGAGAGCGATAGCGATACCTACGAAGGCTCAACAGAGGATTGAGCCTGACTTTAAGACATCTTCATATCTGATTCTCATGCATGACCGTCGAAAACACAAAATTGCCCCTAGCTGCCAGTTGCCTAAAAACAACTCCCACATCTTAATGTATTTTGAAGAGGCTGGAGGTTTCGGCTGGGCCGGTTTCTATATCGATGATCGCTTTCACCACTGTGCTACCAATATCGATGAGTTGCCTATTCTAGGTGTCGATGTCACGGATCTCGTTCTTTCTTGGAAGCCTGCGTCCATAGAAGATCACGCAAAGAGGAACCATCAAACTACAAGCCGCAAACTATTGGCAAGTCTCCACAAAAAGTTTCTTGAAGCAGCCCGCGATAAGCCAATATTCATAAAACCCCAAAAAAACAAGGTTTGGAAACAAGCCTACAGCCCGGGGCGTGTGTCCATCATCTATTCACAACGAGAAAAACATGATAAGCTAGTTTACCGCGCATGGAATTATTTTCTCACCGAAAAGTTCAGCGGCAACAACCGTAAAACAGTCTATCTTTGCTCCTCGTATCGAAGTCCGGAAACATTCCTACTTACCCCACTGAAACAATCTAGCTGTTACGGCCCCCTGTTGAAAGAAGATACGCTCAGCCTTCCTAGCAAACAGGATGAAATTCATCTGAAATACAAAATGAAGATGTTGAGTCGACTCCCTCTAACATTCTATCATTTTGATGGGTTTAATGATCAATCCATCATCTACCTTGAAAAGGTTCTACAGCTAAGGACCGCACCTCCAGGGTTAATCCTTATAGAAAGTTTAGTTCCATCGAGTGAGGAAGATGGAAGTCAATTCCCTGACGAATTACCTCAAAAAATCTACGAACTAGCAACGCGCTACCAAACAGCCATTCTCATCCTTGCCACTACCTTGTCGAAAAAAATAGACCCCTGTTTTCACCATCTATAAGCGACAAAAGATCTTCACCCGCCACACCAATTTTCCACTCAGTATACGGCCTTCATCACTCCAGTAGCCACTTCAACACCATACCTACCGCTTGATTCGCTTTTGCGCGGCTTTTATCCCATGCGACACCTATGCTAAGTTCTTCGCTTTGAAGCTCTTTCAGATCAATCCATCGACAGCCTTTCTTTTCGGCCTGGCTTTTCGCTAGCTTGGGGAGAATACCTATACAAGGGCTATTGATGACCATGTCCAGCACCTGGGGAAAGGAGGTGCATTCCGCTGCCACCTGGGGGCCAGAGCCGGTTTTCGTGTTGAGCTGTTCGATCTGAGCCCGGAGCGCCCCACGGTTTTCTTGAATGACAAGAGGTATATCTGAAAGTGATGCCCAATTAGGAGATTTAGCTAACTTCACCAATTTAGCGTTCACGATAATTCCATAGTGATAGGCTGCGATTTTTTTAAATGCCAAGTGGCTTCGCGCATCACTTGCCTTGATGATACCAATATCGACCATGCCGCTAGTCAGTTGATCAATCGTTTTACGGGATGGGCGGTTCAAGAATTGAATCCGCGGGCAATTAGCGAGCTTGAGTTTCTTGGAAAAGACAGGGATTAACAGCCACTGGATAATACTCTCTCCCGCCGCGATCCTCACTCGCGGTCGATCATTAGAAAACTGATCAGCACTTCGATCCAAGGCATTAAGAAATTCTGAGGTTTGCTGTGCTATTTGACGCCCTGCATCAGTGAGTTGGTGTGGCGTCGAGGTTCTATTGAGCAGGGCAAAATCAAAATAGCCTTCCAGCTCCTTGATTTGCCGGCTTAACAAACTCTGACGGTTAGGGTCTCCACCCGCCGCACTCATAATCCCCCCGTGCTCCGCCACGGCTATTAAGGCAGCTAAGCGCTCAATGGAAAATCCTTTTTTTTGACGAAACCAATCTGACATGACTGAAGAATCATGTCGCATATTAAGACAAGCGTTGCAATGGAAAACTAATATACTATAGTCACTTCATGTGCCCAAAGATGGGTCATGGGCATGGCTTCTTACGAAAAAGCATCTACTGCACAAGATTTACGCCAGCATTATAAATCACCTATCAAAATGAACAGTTTATCATTGGCTAACTTCAAGGCGTTTGGCCCAGAAATACAAGAGGCCAGCATCAAGCCCATCACTCTAATCTTTGGACCCAATAGCTCAGGGAAATCATCATTGATACACAGCATGCTTTGGTTGAGCCATAGCCTAAGAGGGCTAGGAAGCGACTTTAATGTTCGGATACCTGCCGGAACACCAGAAATCGATTTAGGAGGTTTTGATCAATTTGTTCACCAGTCTAACTCAGAAAAAGCAATTACTGTAGGCTGGAGCTGTGAAGCTTCAAACATCCCTGATGTGGATAACGAGCCTTACATACCAAAAATACGCGGATCATATGATTATGATTTATGTTTAAGGATAGAGATTTTTACAAACGGGGCGGGCGAATATTCACGGGGTATTTGTTCGATCTCATTTATGGCAGATGAGGACTTACTATTCACAGCAGTGAGTGTGGACGGAATCGGCATGGCAATAAATGACATCAATGTCGATCATGTTATTGTTAGGGATTTGGTGGCGATGTGGAGTTCTTCAAAAATCACCAAGCATTCACAAGAAGAATACAAGAAAATCATCAAGTCTTATGCAATTCATAACATCTACCATCTAATAGATAAGGACATCGAACCGTGGATCAGGAATCCAGCTATATTCTACAATGGTGTAACTTTATATAGCGATCAAACATTGCTCACGTTGTATACTGAGGGAACCGATGCTTACAAGCGAGAGGATGATCTCTGTAGTTATTTTGACAAAAAACTAAAATTTAAGCTGCTAGAAAACCCTGAGTCAATCAATGAAGAATTGGCAAAAATCATTAATTCCCTTCTCGAATTTACCGAGCACGCTATACAAAAAAAGCTTGTAAATATGAGTCACGTTTCGGGTTTGCGTAAATTACCTAGCCGAAATTTTGACCCTTTGAATTCTGGTGATGCTAGATGGAAAACATTTGCGACAGACGAAAAAATACGCAACCGTGTAAACAAATGGATAGGTAGTGATTTCATGAATACTCCTTACCAACTAGGTGTTAAGCGCTTTATTGCCGAAGATTTTGAAAGTGACTGCAGCAGTTCATTGAAAGCTTCAGATATGAAACATGAATTATTTATTCATGACATAAAATCTAATACAAAACTTACTCTCCAAGACGTAGGGGTCGGAATTAGCCAGGTAGTTCCCGTTCTAATCGAAGCAATGGCGAACAAGGATACAACGGTTTGTATCGAGCAACCTGAGATTCATCTCCACCCAGCTCTCCAAGCAGAAATGGGCGATGTCTTTATTGAGTCGGCTCTTGGTGAAAATAAAAACACCTTCTTTTTGGAGACTCACAGTGAGCATTTGATTTTGAGGATTTTGAGACGTATCAGAGAAACGGGAGAAAATGACATGTCGGATTGGCCAGAATCGTTACGGACTGCTTGCCCAAATGGCATTAGCCCTGACGATGTGGCTGTATTGTATGTGCAATCGGGTGAGAATGGCGCTCAACTCACGAACCTTCCCATTGATATATATGGTGAATTTGTTGGCGACTGGCCGGGGGGCTTCTTTGAAGAAAGACTAAAAGAAATATTCTAATGAGGGGCTTTCACGAAATAGCGGTTGATCCTTCTGCAATAAAGTCATGGCGCGATTTTCAACTCGTGTGGAGCAAAGTTGGATTCGGGTCTGGTCGCTTGATTCCCAATTACCCATCTAAAGGCCCTGACAAAGAAACCAAAGATCACGCATGGGTCTGGAGGGTTCTTGAGTCAATTCGGGCACATGACAAAAAGGGCTTAAAAAGAGCTCAAGAACTCATGATTCAAGAGAAGAAGTTGAAAATACTCTCTGCTAATAGGCAGTATGATCACCAAGATTCGTGGATGGTGAATGCTATGATTCAACAGCATGAAAATCCGTTTTCTGCAGTCATATCAGAAGAAAATAACGCTGAAAATCATGTATGCTCTTTAGATGATTTGGGTACTAACAATTGTCCCGAATGCCTAAATGACGATCAGCACGTAATTGAATTGCCTAAAAACAAAGAAGCCTTCGCAGATGCCGTTTTTCCAATGTTGAGATGTTCCAGTGCCGTTAAATTTATTGATCCGTATTACTTAAAGCACAACTCAAGGATGGGCACATTAGAGTTTTCAATAGGGCATGCTAAAGTGGTGCAAGAAATAGCAAAACGCATGCAAAATATTAATAGGGTTCCTCGATCAGTAGAATTTCATATGCTTACCCAAGGCTTTGGATTCGAGGATGAAATCCAAAAGTTCGTTCAAGAGATGAAGGCCCACCTTCCCAAAAGTTGGCATGCTAAGGCATACCTATGGGAAGAGAAGAGAGCAGGAAAGAGATTTCATTCTCGTTATATATTAACTGATGTCGGAGGGATTGGTAGTGAATATGGCATCGATCAAGGTCGTCGAAACAAGGATGATTACACAGATTTATATTTGTTGCCCGAAAAAATCAGATCGCAGCGCTGGGATGATTTCTCACCTACTCAAGAGGTTTTTACATTAGCAACGGAGTCTCCAAACTTTGAGGGGATACGGTAAATTGATTATCTCAAATATTATCAAGAACTGGTGGAGCCAAGCCTATAAATATTGAAGCCATGAAATTAACCGAAGAACAGTGTAAAATTATAAACCTAGACACTGGACAGCACTTGGTTTTAGCCCCTCCGGGCACGGGGAAAACAGAACTTCTTTCACGTCGGTTATCTAGAGCGATCGCAAATGGGGGCGATCCCAGAAAAATGATATGCCTTACTTTTACTAATCGGGCAGCACAAAACATGGCCGAACGTGTAGAAACCTCCCTAGGGGAACATGATATATTTATCGGGAATATTCACAGGTTTTGTAACACATATCTGAGAGAAAACAACATCATCCCCCAAAGCTCATCGATGCTGGATGAGGTTGATGTTGAGTTATTAATGTCTGAAGCTCAAGAAGGATTGCGCTCGTATGTTGATAGCGATAAAGGAGAAGTTCCTATAAAGGTAAAGGAGCTATTAAGCCTAAATGCATATCTGAAACGGGTAGGTTTTTCTTTTCCTTCTGATATAGTTAGAAGCCCTAATATCCTACATTGGAGTGTCAACGATCAATCATATGCATATGAAACATGCAAACGATATGAAGAGATTAAGAAAGTTTGCGGCTATATTGATTTTGATGATTTATTAACACTGACCTATCATCATTTATCTCAACAAATCGAAAACACTCAACCATTATATGACTGGGTCCAAATTGATGAGGCCCAAGATTTAAACCCGTTGCAATGGGCTATTATAAATAAGGTATCCAACAGAGAAACATCTCACCAAGTGTTCTTTGGAGATTACGAACAAGCCATATTTTCTTTTATGGGGGCCAAATTGTCGATCTTGGATGCATTGAGAAAATCATCTAGCGTCCACGAGCTTCAGAATAATTTTCGATCACCTAGCTACCTGCTGAAATTGTATAACACCTACGCACAAGCTAACTTGGAACCCCAATGGCAACATGAACCAAAATCATTGAACAAAACCAAACAAGAATCTCACTCACTAGTCTTTAAACAGATAATGGGCACCCAATATGAGGAAGCAGAGTGGATTGTCTCAAATAAACTACCAAGAGAGCCGAAAGATAACACGGCAATACTTGTTAGAGCCAACACTACCGCAGACTACTTCGCCAGTGAACTAACTAGTAACGGGACAAAATTTTTCAAAATATCTGGCGTTGACCTGTTTCACAGGAAGGTGGTCAAAGATTTAATGGCTTTTCTTAATGTTATTGTTAATGACAACGACAAAAATTCTTGGTCTAGAATATGTGTGTTATTCGGAAAAATGAAATCATTAAAATCATCTAGAGGTTTTGTCAATTCGATGTTTGAAACTGGCATAAAGCCAATAGATCTCATCTCACACCCACACTCTAACAAAAACTACCTTGATGACTTTTTACATGTTTTGCAGAATAAAAGAATCGTGGTTTTTGATACAGAAACAACTGGCCTGAATACCAGAGACGACGACGTCATCCAAATTGCCGCTGTAGAAATAATCAACGGCACAATCGGCAGTGAATTTGAAGTATATATAGACACAGAAAAAGACCTCGCAGAATCCGAAAAAATTCATAAAATATCCAAACAACTTCTTACCGAGCAATCAAGACCTAGAACTCTGGCCCTGCAAAGCTTCCTTGATTTCGTAGGCGTTGATCTACTCGTCGCCCACAATCTAAATTTTGATATTAGCATATTAAACTCCAACCTTAGTCGATCGGGTTTATCTGGCTTATCCGTAGACATAAAATTATACGACTCGATAGAAATAACACGAAGGCTACACCCCAAATTACCTTCCTACAAACTGGATTATTTACTCCTTGAATTGGGGGTGGATGGGCAGAATTCTCATAATGCACTGGATGATGTAAGAGCAACAGCCAACTTAGTCCTCGCGTTAGAAAAGAGCATTGAGGACACTAGGCAACAACGTCTAAGTTTCCATAGTAATCACATTACTGTGATTAAGAATCTGAATGACAGGTTCACTCCACTCTATACAGCAATTACTGGAAAATTTGGTGAAATGATGCCCATATCGAGTATCATCGACATGGTAGTTTCATATATGGGGGATCATCTAAACTGTGTTATTGAGGAAGAAGAGCACAACGAAATAGCAAAGCTAACAAAACATATGAAAGCCAAATGTCAGCTTGAGGATGTTATGCTTAGTATCAATCGCCATATTCCTGAATATACCAAATATAAAGAATCTGACCTAGTCATTGGTGATGAGAAAATCGTCATTGCAACCATTCACAAAGCAAAAGGCCTAGAATTTGACAACGTAATAATTCCTGCCTGTACAGATGACACCTATCCCAGTTATTTCAGCAAATTGGATGGGGCGGAAAGCATGCGTGAGGATGCAAGGCTACTCTATGTGGGTATGACTAGAGCTAAAAAGAGACTGCTGATTACGCACCACACCGTTAAGGTAGTTGGAGAACGGAGATTCCCCCAAAAACAATCAAGGTTTTTAAAACCCATCATAGAAATGTTAAATACACCCATGCAAGCGGAGAACCAGATATAAATCAGCAATTTCACTATGGTAGTAGCGTTCCTCCGTTCTTTGAACCAATAGTTATGAGAGAATTGGTTGAAATTGCCTCGTATCTCCATTGTGCTAAACAGAAAATAAACCACCATGAGCCCTCAACCACCAGAAGACGGGTTCCTCCGAGGGAACCTTACAGAAACACTTGATCAACTAGCCAAGGAACTGGCTACTTGGCTGCATAGCCAGCTGTTTAGGCATGCTGGGAAAAATTGGTGGGAGAACAACGTCTGTTCGATTTTACAGGGGGATCAGCTTCAACGCATTGAGGAAGAACAATGGGTTGAAATCGAAGACCTCGATTTATACGGACTCCTTAAAGTCCTTATGGGGAACTTTCGATTTCTTAAAGCACGTAGAGCACTAGATAACGACTCTAGGGAAATCATTCGCGGAATGAGACATGCGAGAAACCGATGCATGGGGCATCGACCTGTCAGTGGAGTTCCTCTCGAGGAAATAGAGCAGCACATCATATCGATGCAGAAGTTTTGCCGCCTCATAGGATGCAGTAAGATCCTCACAGGGAGCATTACCGCCCTCTCAGATAAAATCAAAAATCCCCCTACTGTCATATCTAAGTTGGCACCCATTACAGTAATACCTAAACAAGCGCCACCTCTGCCTGACGAGGATGGAACCAAGTTGGCTGACTTTTATGGGGACGACGGACTCACCCCATCTCAAGAGGCCGCAGTCCAATCCCTACAGACCTTTCTAGACTCACCAGACGACCGTTGTTTCATTCTCAACGGCTATGCGGGAACTGGTAAGACCTTCCTGATTGGAGGCCTGGTGCGTTATCTTAATCATAAACACCGCACCGCTAGTATGATGGCTCCAACAGGCCGTGCGGCCCACGTGCTTCGTGAACGTCATCAAATCGATGCCTCCACCATTCACCGCCACATCTACTCGATGAAGTCACTCAAGGAATACAAAGAGATCGATGAGAATGGAGACATTACTTACAAATTTTACTTTGAAACCAAGAACAACGATACAGAACACGATACGGTATTCATCGTTGATGAGGCCTCAATGATCTCAGACATGCACTCCGAGTCCGAGTTTATGCACTTCGGCTCGGGCAGGCTGCTGAGTGATCTCATCGAGTATATCAACTTCGACGCCAACGACTATCGCAAGAAGCTGATTTTAGTTGGAGATGGGGCTCAGCTTCCCCCGGTGGGCATGAATTCATCCCCTGCTCTGAATCCCGACTATTTAAAAGATAAATGCCACATAGTCAGCACGGCATGTGAACTAACAGATGTAGTGCGGCAAAACGAGGCAAGCCCCATCCTCAAAAATGCAACCCAGATCCGCGAACTTCTACGCGAAGAGAAGTTCCCCGCATTCGACTTCTGCTCTGACGATGAAATCATCAAGGAACGCCAACCTGGAGAATTCATTCAAACCTTTGTTGAAGACTGGCCGGTAAGAGGCACTCAAAAGCCCGTTATTGTTGCTTACACGAACAGTAGCACCAAAACATATAACGAAGCAGTTCGGAAAAAACTTTTTCCTGACACCCCCGACATCACAGACGGAGATCAGATCATCATCGTAAAAAACAACTACAACTATGAACGTTCCTTGCTCAATGGCCAGATGGGGACGGTGGTTACTGCAGCAGAGGAAACTGAGTCACGTTACGTCCCCTTGAACGTGGGAGTCGATGACGAAGGCAAAAAGAAAATTGAAAGTATCCACCTAGAATTCCGCAACGTGACGCTCCGCTTTATGGATGACTACGGAAATCCATTCGATGTCACCTGCATGATATTAGAGACCTGCCTTAATAACGGTGAAGCTCAAATTCCCTCTGAATATTCAAAGGCGCTATATGTGGACTTCAAACAACGAAACCCTTCACTGAAATCCAAAGATCCCGAGTTCAAAGAGGCTCTCAAAGCAGACCCTTATTTCAACGCGGTGATGCTCAAGTTCGGTTATGCCATCACCTGCCACAAGGCTCAGGGTGGAGAGTGGCATACAGTGTTCATTGACTTCTCGGGTCAAAACAAACTCAATGCCGATGGCTTACGCTGGAGCTACACGGCGCTCACTCGGGCAGAAACTGCGGTAGTCGCCACGAACGCTCTCCACCACCAAATTCTCAAACCAACGAAGCAGAGGACTACACCCGTTGTCACTACGCCGGCACCCCCTCCCACGGATCGTGAGGATGTACATCTCAAGACGAAAGAACCCGATAATCTTGTCGCTGCTGGCGCGGCACCTTCAGAACTCACCCCCACTGCTTTGATCCGACAACAGATTGAACACCTTCTGCCTGAGGGCTGGAAAATCGATTCGACACGCACGCTTCCCTATCAGGAACAGGTGATATTGAGCGTCGGCTCCAACCATGTAACGGCGTCGATTTCCTACAAAGGCAATCACCGGATCAGCAAGATCCGGATCATGCCTGTTCAAGGCCAAGAGACGGTGGATCAACAAGCCGCCGACTTTTTGGCATCTCTGAAAGGACTTTCCCTAGTGCTTGACCAAGAGGCCCCCGAGGTTATGAAAGCTCACCAACCCTTCATCGATGAACTGAAGGGAAAGTTGGCAGAAGAACAGCTGGAGCTAGTTTCCCTCACGTCCAATACGGAATTCCATCTTGTGGCACGAGTCCGCCTTGGCCATGAGGAAGGATCGGTTAGCTACTACTTCAACGGGAAGGAAGCCTTCACCCGTTACGCTCCTTACCCAGATTGCCCGAGTCCAATTATTAAACGAATCCAATCGATCCATGGCTGAAGACCAGAAACCACTAACCACGCAGGAGATCAATACGCTGCGGAAGTCAGGGAAACTCGAAGATGCACTGGGGCATGCCCGCCTTCTGCTTGAGAGTGACGCCAATGATCCATGGATCATCCGGACCTTGTTCTGGTGCCTATATGATGAGTTCAAGCGGGTCCAGACCGCTAATGATTCCGCTGCCATTGCAGCGGTAACGAAAGAAGTGGGGTTGCTCAAGCTCCCGAATGAGGAGAGTGATCAGGTGATGCATGACTGCGCGGCGCGAATTCTAGGCACGGATCCGATCGCAAAGGCCACGCAACTCAGCAAGTCGGGAAAACATCATGATGCGGTTGCATTGCTGCGTCCGATCGCCAAGGGAGCGAACGTCACCTCTGTGATCGGAGATGCATACAGTTGGATCCTATACCGAAAGCTCAAAGAAGAAGGAGCGGACCAACCTGAAGTTACCTTCTGGTGTTTGAATGAATTCTTGGGCTGCTGGTCCTCTGATTGGGACCCCAATATCATTCTCTTCAAGTGCATATTGTTTCACATCAAGAACCATGCAGAGGGATGGAACGGTCTTGTTCCACTAGTCGAAAAACTTGAACTCCACCGGATCCCTGCCACAGACTTTGCCGATGATCGTCCAGATACAGACTACGCTCCATTCCAAGATCAATTACTCGGTGCTGTGCACAAATGCCTTAAAAAGCACCCTGCCATGCGGCAGCAGCGTCCGCAGTTGCAATTATGGCTGGATGCTTGGGCTAATTCTTTCAGTGATGATCAGTGGCCCCAGTATCACCTTGGTCACATCCTGCTTTGGATTGATGGAGATAAAAACAAAGCCAAGATTTTGCTCTTGAAAACGGTCCAGAGAAACCCCGGTGATTTCTGGAGATGGCAGGCACTTGCTGAAGCTCTTGATGGAGAAGAGAAAAAAATAGCGATGGCCCGGGGGATTGTCTGCCAAACCGAAGATCCGTCTTTCATGGTCCGCCTCTATAAAGACTTTGCCAATTTGCTGGCCGCTGAGCAAGCGCTGCCGGAAGCTACAGCAAGTCTGAATGAGGCAATTCGGTTGTGTAATCTATCCGGTAACGAGTGGCGTGATCCATTCCCTGCATGGCATACCTCTAATGAAGCAGAATCATTACCCAACATTCACGATTACGCTAAGACTTTTGCTGACACCGCCGATCAACTTTTGGCGGCAGACCTACCCATTCATGTCGGCGTAATAATTAAAGAGACGGATAAACCCGGTCGGCAACTTTACTACATTGATGGACTAGGTGTCCGAAACCTTGCATTTCCCCATAACAACCTCCCCCCAACGTCCAACCCCGCTATCCAAGCCAAATTTCAAGACCAACCTAAGGGGATTTGTAAAGTTCTCACTTGGGAGAAAACTCAAATTAGTGATGATGCAGGCACATGGCAGGAGGGCATTGTAGCACACGTCAACAAAGCCAAGGGGCTTACCGCTGTCAAAACTTCAGTAGATGAGACCATCTTACTCCACTTCGACCGCTGGCCTGAAGCCAGAGAGCTCACATCTGGGTCATTCGTCAAACTTCAATGCCTCGGAGACCAAGGGCAGAAACCAATCGTGGCTAAATTTCTGAAAACCCCTCCAACATCTATACCCGACTTAAACATCTTGGTGAAGGGACTATTCCGTCGGGCACGCGACAAAAAATTTGGATTTATCAACGTAGGTGACCTAAGCGTTTTTGTTCCACCTCATGTGGCCGGCACTCTACTCGACTCGACTATCGTGGAAGGTTGGGCCATACGATCAAAAAAGAAAGATGGCGCTCTCTCGTGGGAACTACTGCCAATCATTGACTAATTCGCATACCCCCTACTACTACACTACAAAACTCAACATCCTCAGGTATTTAGGGTAAAACCATGAGAATGGTTATATCTAACCAGCAATACCCATCCCAAGTATCATGCCCACACCGCCATGTTAATGTAGGATACTAACGGCGTCATGAGAGAAAAAACAAATCAATACGACATTATCGGTGACGTCCATGGGCGTTGGGACAAACTTGAACCACTGCTTACAAAGCTAGGCTATCAACATAACGGTCAATGCCATGCCCACCGGGAAGGTAGAATCGCTCTCTTTCTGGGTGATCTCATCGATCCCAAAGGAAATTCCCCCAATGGAACCAGGGAGGTTCTTCATGCTGTGAAATCGATGTGTGATGCCGAGCAAGCGCAGTGCATTCTAGGTAATCATGAATACAACCTCGTAGCCTATCACACCCCTGATCAACAGGGTGGCTTCCTGAGGCCTCACAGCGAGAAAAACGGCCGGATGCATGCCGGGACGCATGCTGCCTTTGAGGAGCATCACAATGAGCTTAGCGAGATCTGGCTGCCATGGTTCAAGACTCTGCCGTTTTATCTAGATCTTTCAGAGCTGCGACTTGTCCACGCCTGCTGGCATCCGGAGTATGTGTCGATTCTTAAGGGCAAGACTCTGGGTGACGATGCATTACTCCGGGAAAGTGTGGTCAAAGACTCCCCCGCTTACGAGGCCATCGAAACTGTATTAAAAGGTGTCGAGGCTCCAATGCCTCAGGGGCATTATTTCCATGACAATCAGGGAAACAAACGAACAGAGTTCCGTGTTCGTTGGTGGGATAAAGAAGCGACCTCCCCTACCGTCAGAAATATGGTATTCCCTAAAGACGAGAGCTTCCCAGATACTCCAATGTGCCAGGAAGACGTTGATGCTTTGATTGGATACAGCCACTCTGAAAAGCCGGTGTTCATCGGGCACTACTACAAACCAGCCGACAGCCCCATGGAAATGGAGTCCCCCAACCTCTGCTGCGCTGATTTCTCAGCGGCTAATGGCGGCCCACTCGTAGCGTATCGATGGAATAGCACCAAGCCACTGAGCCCGGAGCATCTCATCACTCATACAACTGACTAGCGACACCGCACAATCCAAGCATCAGGAAATCGCCGCCAACGAAGATGCCACAGCTGCAGCTTATGGAATCGACCGAAAAAACGCCTCACAGGTTGACCTCAGCGAAGACGGACTCCATGGCTCCACAGCCAGCATCTCGCGCAAAGTCAGGAGCAGTCGCAACATCATGCAAGAATGCGCAAGCTCGGCTGAGCACCAAGACGCTGAAGCCGATCTCTCATCCAACGTTGAAGAAGAGACCAAAAAACACGGCTACCGGCAAAACTAATCAACCTAGGTTGGATTCACCTCACATACCCCCCCCCTGATCGTCATGTGAGGAGCCAATGCAAGGCACATCAGCGTGTGTGACCCCCCCGCCGTCTTACATTGGCACAACTGGGTGACTTATCTAATGAAACATATAGGTGTTTTGTAATGAACTAGTTACTGCGTCTAGGATCTTCCACATTCTACTAAACATTACAATTTTTCTACCTTTACCTTGCGCCATCTAGCAAAACTTATAAAGTCATCTACATATTATTGAACACTCGCCCATGCCTTTAAAATCAACACCTACAGCTAGTGCTACCCTTGCTTCGCTTCGACTCTCTGTTCTTGCGTCTGGCGAGTCACTACCTAGTAAATACTGGGATAGCTCTGGCCTTAACCAAACTGCCCAGACGGATCTCCGCATGATATTCCCGAGGACATCAATCACTGCGGCTGCCACCCATGCTGAAAAATTAGCGCAGACTCATCACGATAAACACACCCGAGCATCTGGAGTCTTCCACCTGTTCAGGCTACCTACTAACATTGAGGCATCGATTCATCGTGAAATGATACACTCGATTCCCAATGATCTCGATGTCCAAGCGAATCTCTGGTCAGAACTAGCAGACCTGCCGAAAGCCGATACCTCCGCCGAGGAAGGCCCGGTTCATCTTGGGGAGCTCAATCTCTCCAAGCCAAAAGACATTGCTAAAATCGCTTACGCATACAAAGCAGCCTTCGATGCTGGCCTTAACTGCATTCCCTACTTTACGATCTCAGAATGAGCCGCCGCGAGCACTACTCTACTGCGCTTGCCCTATCTCAGGGTATCACGTCCGAATGCCTGTCTTTATTTGAGATTTGGCAGGAAGGAATGAACACCACGCAACTCTTTGAGGTCGTTCAATCTACCAATGCTCTGGGTCTCGATTCAGAAAGCCGGCTCAGTCATGTTGTCAAAGAAGGATTCGGCTCACGCTTCCTGAGAGAGCCCTACATGCAAGCAGCTCCATCGCTCAAGACGATCCTCACCCAGAGTCAGGATCTTAATTTACTGAACCAGATCATCCTGCTCTACGCCCTACGCCAGCACGGGATCTTTTTTGACTTCCTTGTGGATGAATACTGGCCTGCTGTCCGGGCAGGTCGACAAAGCATCAGAAAAAGCGATGTCATCCTCCTCATTGATCGTGGCTTGGTCTCAGGCAGACTCAGCAAGCCATGGTCAGAATCAATGCGAACTCGCGTCAGCAGTTACGTGCTGGGTATTGCCCACGACTTTGACTTCCTGGGTAATTCAAGATCCGGCACCCGCCCTATCTTGCCATGGACACCTCACGACTCCCTGATCCTCTACCTCGCGTATGATCTCCACTTTATGGGAGCATCCGATGACGAAGTCGCAGATTCCCCGGAGTGGCAAACTCTGGGACTTCAACGAGAGGACGTTACCCTTTACCTCAATCGTCTGCAGAACCAAGGCCACCTAATCGCGCAAGACACCGGTCACCTCTGTAGAATCGACTGGAAATATCAATCACGAGAAGAACTATCCCATGTCATCCTTTCCTAAACGTATCGACGAACTTATCCGTCAGCTTGGAACGAGCGCATCCGCGGTCGACTCCAAGCAGGGCGATCGTGTCTATAACTTCCACTACCATCCCCATGAATGGACCGAGTTTCGTCAGCAGCTCCAAGTCATTCAAAAGCGTCTGAAAGAGCAAGGGTTCACTCCCCATGTAGCATCCTTCGCAGACATCACATTGAACATCTTTCAATCGAGCCCTATCTACAGCGCCCAGGTGAAGATGGAAGGCATGGGAAGCTTCTCTCACAAGATGAGAAACGACAGCCTCTATAATATCCTCTCAGGATCATCTTCAGATCAGCGCCTCACCACCGATGCCCCGATCGTATCAGCGCTTATAGATAAGCTTCAGGAAACTGCAAAACTCGATAACGGCGTTCTCATGCTGACAGACACAGAGACTATTCATCCACTCTTCCGCATCAGCGCCTTTGAACAAATCCTCCAAGGTAAATTCCTGGTTCCCACCGTTATTTGCTACCCCGGCGAACGCGGTAATCACGGCGACAACCCCAGCTTCCTTGGCTTTTATAATTCAGACGGCAACTACCGCTCCCAACACATCTACTAATCCATCCACTCACCATGGCTACTATCAAATCACTCTTCGACGATAACCTCACCTTCGAGCGTCGTGTAGAAAAGGTCATCACCTTCAGTAACCGCGAAGAAAACATCCTGCGCAATGAAGCTCGAGATTACGTCCTTACCGACAATCTTAGCAGCGAATACGAAAAGCTGCTAAACTTCTTTGATGATGCCCAGTCCGGCGATGGAGCACCGGAGTGCTGCACATGGCTCTCTGGGTTCTATGGCTCCGGTAAATCCTCTTTTGCTAAATACTTCGGCCTCTGCTTTGATCCGCATTGCACCGTCGAAAACACACCATTTCATGAGCTGTTCACCGCTCGCTTTGAGAGTAAAACTCTCCAGCAGCGCATCAAGACCCTGACCAAGAAATACAACACCTCCGTTTTCTTGCTCGACCTAGCTGCTCAGGGACGATCAGGCTCAAATAACACACCCATATCCACCCTTCTCTTTGATCATGTCTGCGCCTGGGCCGACTACCCAAGCGATGCCAAGCTTCAGGAACTCTGCGCCCTCCTAGACCTCAACGATCAACTCGACGACTTCAAACAGAAGTGCACAGACAACACAGGCCTCGACTACAAGGACCTCGTCAACCAACCAACGATCCTGATCCCAACAGCCTCTCTCCTGGCTCACGAATATTACCCCAAGATTTGGCAGACCCCGGAGTCGTTTATGGCGGCCCAATCCATCTCCACAACCAACGATCAGGAGAAGGTCAAACAAATGCTCGATCTGATTCAGAAGAAAACGGAATCCCGCAGGGTGCTCTTTATCATTGATGAGGTAGGTCACTTTCTCAGGAATAACCAGAGCCTGATTAGCAATCTTGATGGCCTTGCTAGAAACCTCAAGGAGATTGGCGAAGGTCGGGCATGGATGATCGCTACCGCACAGCAAACCATTCCCAAGACAGGCCCCCTCTTCGGCCTTCAAGACCGCTTCCCCATCAAGATCGATCTGAAAGCATCAGACATACGAGAAATCACCCACAAGCGCCTGCTCAAGAAGAGCGTGAACGGAACATCGCAGCTCAAAAAATCATTTGGTGAACATGGGCAAAAACTCATTCACTCCACCAAACTATCCGGCAAGGGCTGCGAGACCTACCCCAAACTCACGGATGCTTCCTTTGTGGATTTCTACCCACTACTGCCACAGCAGTTCGAGCTCTTGATCGAGGCCATTAGCGCTTTAGCCAAACTTCACGGCGGCGTGGGCCTTCGCTCAGCTATCCGCTGCGTCGAGGAAATTCTCATTAGCAATCACCATGGCGGACAAGCTCTGATCGAAGATGAGTTCGGCTCTCTTATTACAGCTGGAGACATCTACTCCGTTCTGCACAAAGATATTGTATCAGCAGCCCGTGAAATCACCCTCCATGTTGACGCTGTGGCATCAAAGTATGGAGAGCATTCGATGGAGCACCAAGTCGCCATGACTATTGCCGTGCTTCAGCAGATTGATGGCTTTCCAGCCTCACGTGAAAACGTGGCCGCACTACTCCACCCACACATCGATAGCCAACCACTACTGGATACCACCAATAAGGCGATCGACACCCTCATCAGCAACCCTCTCATCCCGGTCGGAGAAGCGGACCACATGCTCAGCTTCTTGAGCGAAGTCGTCTCCCAGATCGAACAAGATCGTGCCACACTGTTGGCTACGTCCACCCACAGGGATGCCGTTCAAAGCCATGTCTTAAAAGAGCTCTTCAGCAGACCGCCTAAGGCACTCATTGATGAAACCAAGACCATCGATTCCGGCATCGCTCTCTTTGATGGTAAGCGAGAGCAAGATGTTATCGGTGGAGACAAAGACATCCGCTTCCTCCTACAGTTAAGTAAGGACTCGGACATCGCGGAAACAAAAAACAGCCTTACTCAGGAGTCCTTGGGATCACAAAACAAGGCCAAGATTTACCTCTGTGCCATTCAGCCACCTTCCATCAGAGAAGCTTTGGAAGAAGTCTATCGCGCCGAAGAAATCCGCCGGATGCACCAGAACCACTCCGATCAGGACGTGATCCGTTATCTGGACGGTCAACAACAACTAGCGATTCAAAAACGCTTGGAGATCAAACAAGCCATTAAGGAGGCCCTCTCTGCAGGATGGTTCATTTTCCGAGGGCAAGCCATTGCCGTGGAGAACCTAGGTTCTAGCCTTGAATCCGCCACAAAGAAAAAACTCGCGTCCGTGGCTGAAGAAGTCTTCGAGCACTATTCAAAGGCAGCCTTTAACGTCCCAGGCAAAGTGGCTGAAGCATTCCTCAAAACAAGAGACCTCACACAGATCAATCGTGACCGAGATCCTCTTGAGTTAGTCGAAATCAAAGGCTCTGATACCGAGATTAACCTCAACCACCCCGCCCTGATGGCCGTCATGGAGTTCTTCCAACGTCACCCTAACCCGGATGGAAAGAGAATCCTAACAGAGTTCTCCAATCCCCCCTACGGTTGGACCAAGGACACGACACGCTATTTGCTCGCAGCCCTCTTCTACGCTCAAAAAATCAAACTCAAGGTCAACGGGAACGACCTCACCGTCATTGGCAGTCAATCCTTTGAAGCATTTAAAAACAACAGCAGCTTCAACAATGTCACCGTTAATCCGAATCACGACGAAGAACCAGATGGGGTGAGGCAAGCCGCAGCCAAGCGATTAAGTGATCTCACAGACGAACAAGTCATCGCTTTACCTCAGAGAATCGCAGAAATTGCTTCTAAATACCTACCTAAGTTCCAGAGCGAAGTCCAGGGACTGCCAATCAAAGTCCAACCTCTAGGCATCGACACCGATCGTTTATCACGCCTTCAACGTAGTCTAACCGAGGCTCTCATGGGCGACGGGGCGGGAGCCACCCTCCTTTTTGGTGCAGATGAAAGTGAAATCTACGATGATCTCATCTGGGCCCGTGACCTCAAGAAAGCACTGAATCCGGGCACAGTCGAATTACTCAAAGAGCTTACCGCTCTTGACCAACAAGTTGCCGGCCTCAACCAACAAGGTCAGCTCACAGAACTCCAGGACATATGGTCTCAAAAATCCAGTGATCCACTCAAGCGGGTCAAAGACGGATCTTTTGTCAATGACATCCCGGACCTATCCCTGAAAGTCGAGGAACTGAAAGGATTGGTCAATGAACACTGCAACAGCTACGCAACCGAGAAAAAATCTCAAGTTCAGGATCAAATTGACGCCCTTCTCGGTTCACAAGAATATCGAAGTCTGGATGAACAGGAGCAGGAATCTTTCCAGGTAATGGCCGAAGATGTGCTTCCCTACCTTGACGCCACCATCTCGGGTATTCAATCTGCCCCGAATCAGATCGTTTCATCCTTGGCACAGCTGCATAAGGTCCGCACCCAAGTCCAGGCTGCCGCGCAACCACCTAAACCTCCTGAGCCACCAGAACAGCCCAAACCAGGAACCGTGTCCAAGAAGATCACAACAACTCTCAATTCAACCGACGACCTCGACAAGCTGATCTCGGAACTACAAACCCTGCGTGACCAACTAGAAGAGGGCAAATCCATCACACTGATCAGTGATCACTGATCACTACCCAATACTTCAACTCATGTCCTTCGACACAGATACCCGTAACCGACTCGCATCCTTCGTTGGCAAGTGCCGCGACCTGCTCTGCGGTGACTTTAATTCTCCCGGTGGTGAGATGGCTCGCCAACTCGCCAATTACGGAATCCAAGATACCGGCGATGCATTTGAGGTCGACACCCTCACCCACCTCGATGAACCGGGGCTAGAGACTGCACGCACCCTGCGCTCCATTCTGACCCATAAGTCAGCAACAGCGCCTGCTGCCAAGGTATGGAAGAAGTTTGACCCAGCCGTTTATGATCTGATCCAGGAACAAGGATTTACAGTGCTTAATCGTCTCTGTGCCTTGCGCATGGCGGAGGAACGTAAAATCCTCGAGTTCCCGTGCATCTCTGCGGGTCTCCAGTCGGATGGCTTTCAGCTCTACGAATACCACACCGGCAAGGCGAATGCGGACATCAGCCCTGAAGTTCGCTACCAACACTTTCTCTTTTCCCTCTTTGATGAGCTTTCGCTCGATCTTGGCTCCTTATTCGATCGCTTTAGCCCGCAGGGATTGCTCTTCCCCTCTACTCAGGCACTTGCAGATCTGCTCGAGGAAATCAATCACCCTGATCTCGCCCACCTCTGGGGCGAGGATGAAACCATCGGTTGGATCTACCAATACTGGAACTCCCAGGAAGAGCGGAAAGCCATGCGCGACGCCTCCGCCGCGCCTCGCAATTCCCGTGAGCTCGCCGTGCGCAACCAGTTCTTCACGCCTCGCTACGTTGTCGAGTTCCTAACCGATAACTCCCTCGGCCGCACTTGGTATGAAATGACTCAGGGTAATACCGCACTCAAAGACAATTGCACATACTTGGTCCGCCGTCCTAGCGAAGTCTTTCTAGAGGAAAACGAACCTGCCCCTGTGTTAGAAAAACCTGACACTGATCTTCCCCAAGCAGAACAGCTCAAGCAGCCCGTCTATATCCCCTTTCGGCCTCATAAAGACCCTCGCGAGATTCGCTTGCTAGATCCAGCTTGTGGATCGATGCACTTTGGTCTGTATGCTTTCGATCTGTTTGAAACCATCTACAGTGAAGCCTGGGATCTCAACGTCGCATCACTGCAGGAAGAATTCCCTACCAAGGAAGCGCTTCTACTCCAGATGCCTCGGCTCATCATAGAAAACAACATCCACGGGGTAGACATCGACCCCCGGGCTACTCAAATTGCGGGTCTTGCGCTCTGGCTACGAGCACAGCGCACATGGAAAAATCAAAAGGTATCAGCTAGCGATCGCCCCAAAGTCAAAAGCTCCAATATCGTTTGCGCCGAACCCATGCCGGGCGACCAGGAACAGCTCCAAGAGTTTACCCAGCAGCTTCACCCTGCCATCGCCCAGATGGTAACCCATATTTTTGAGGAAATGCAACTTGCTGGCGAAGCGGGGTCACTGCTGAAAATCGAGGAGAAAATCACCACTCTTGTAGACGAGGCTAAAGACGCCTGGAAGAAGATCGGCAAACATGAAGGTGAAATGTTCTCCTCGGCCGAGCTGGTTAATGCCGACCACCGCTCTGGCACTCAAACTCAGCTCGATATTGGGTCATGGGATCTCGAAACTCTCTCTGCCATTTCCGACAGCGAATTCTTTGAGCAAGCCGAACAATCGATCTATAACGAGCTCGCCCGCTACGCCGAATCCGCCGGTCAAGGTTCCTACAAACGCAAGCTCTTCGCCAACGATGCTGCACAGGGCTTCGCTTTGATCGACCTCTGCCGGAAACGTTATGAGGCAGTCGTGATGAATCCACCATTTGGAGATTGGTCGACCAAGTTCAAAGCCCAATCGCGAAAAGACTACCCGGTCAGCTACAACGATATTATGGGGGCCTTCGTCGAACGCGGAGGTCGACTACTTAACCCAGGTGGCCGAGTTGGTTCAATCACCTCCCGCACCTGTTTCTTCCTCTCATCCTTCACCAAATGGCGCGAACAAATCGTCCTCGACTTACTGACACCAGAATACTTGGTTGATCTAGGTCACGGTGTGATGGATGCCGCCATGGTCGAAGCAGCCGCTTACGTGTTGCTTAAACCACAAACTCCAGCGAAGAACTAAGATGATCTGTTTCCGATTACTTGATTCTAACGATCCCGCACAGCCACTGGCTGATGCGGTGCGCGCACTTGCTAGCGAGACGGCCAGCCAAGACACCTACGAAGTCGAACCAGCCTCCTTCCGTCACATTCCAAATGCTCCTTTCGCCTATTGGGTCAGCGAAAAAATCAGGAAGCTATTTGTCACACTCCCACCGTTTGAAAATGAAGAAAGAACTGCCACAGTAGGATTGCAAACGGGTGACGACTTTCGATTCGTCCGCATTGGATGGGAATCACCTGTCAATCAAAGCGAACTGACAAATCGCACATGGTTCCACTTCGCAAAAGGTGGTAGTTACTCCCCCTTTTATGCGGATGTATTCCTGAAAGTGAATTGGCATGATTCAGGACTAGAACTAGATACTTTTGCAGGCAGTGTCTTGAGAAACACTAATTACTACTTTCGCCCAGGGCTAACTTGGCCAAGAAGAACTACAAGCGGCATGTCACTCAGAGTTATGCCTGCAAATTGTGTATTTGGGGACAAGGGGCCTGCAATTTTCATGGAGGGCTCTGACAGCGCAAGTTTCCTAACAACACTAACGATCATTCTAAGCCAACCTTGTCTTGCTCTAATAAGCTTACAACTCGCAGCAGCAGATGCAGCTGCAAGGTCATACGAAGTGGGTGTCATTCAACGCACAGTTATTCCCAACAATAATGATAATAAACTTCCGAATCTAGCAACACATGCCTGGCAGAATAAGCGCAAGCCAGACACTGCAAATCTCACTAGTCACGCATTTGTTGCACCTGCGTTAGCCCCTTCGAGAGTCCGATCAACCCCAGATAGCAAATGATCTGTTTCCGACTACTTGATTCTAAAGACCCTGCACAGCCTCTGGCTAATGCGGTGCATAGGCTAGCTAAAAGCGAGGCGACCGAAAACATTTACACAGTCGACCCATCGTCATTTCGGAAAGTTCCGAACTCCCCATTTGCATATTGGGTAAGCGAGAGGCTGCGTTCAATCTTCGTAAACACCTCCCCCTTAGAAAATAAAACTAGGACAGCGCGGCTAGGCTCCGGGGCTAGAGATGATTTCAGATACCTCCGATTAAGTTGGGAAGCTCTTACATCTGGGCAACACGGCTATGGTCAATGGGTCCCCTTTGCAAAAGGAGGAAGCTTTTCGAGATACTATGCCGACATCCACCTCTTGGTAGACTGGGAGCCACGTCGCAATACATTCCTAGGTTTTTTAGGTAGACCTGGTCGTTGGATTTCACGTCCAGAATCAGTTGATATGTTTTTCCGTCCAGGCCTAACCTGGCCACGACGAACAAATGGACTTTCTTTTCGAGTCATGCCTTCTAATTGTATTTTTGCTGATAAAGGTCCTGCTGTTTTTCTTAAAGAAGATAATGCAGTGTCGATCTTTGCACTTGCTGCAATTGTGAACAGTAAATCTTTCGGTGCTTTAGTTCGAGTACAGCTAGCGCGAACTGAACTAGCTCAATCTTTTGAAGTTGGCCTAATCCAGCAGACTCCAGTTCCAGACTTATCACCGATCAACATCGAGACCTTCGCTATGCTAGCTAAATTAGCCTGGCAGAATAAGCGCAAGCCCGACACTGCGAATCTCACGAGCCATGCCTTTATCTGCCCAGCCCTCACACCACGATCCAAACATATTTAGATGAACTCAGAATCACCCAATCCATTGAAACCTGAATCCACACCGACACTCAACGAAGGCGTCGACAATTGGTCGGCACTCTTACAACACAGCGAAGCTGAACTCGCAAAGACCCAGGAGCAAATCGATGAAATCGCCTATGAGCTGTATGGCATTGAAGGCGACGACCGCGCGTCGATCGAAGCCATGATGGATACCTCCAAATCTGACATGGATGAAGGAGACGAAGCCGAAACTCTTATTACAGCAGATCCCGCCACACTGACCTCCGAGTTACTTGATTACTGTGTCGGCGTCGTATTTGGCCGTTGGGACATCCGCTATGCAACCGGCGAGAAACCAGCACCACCTGAACCAGATCCTTTTGAAGCCCTACCACTCTGCGCCCCGGGCATGTTACAAAACGATGAAGGCCTACCAGCGAAACCAGAAGAAGTCGATACCAACTATCCAATCCGTATTTCCTGGAATGGTATCCTCGTCGAAGATGCCGCCCACAATGAAGACATCTTTAATCGAACCGTCGAAGCTCTGACAGTGATGTGGGGCGAACAATCAGGAGCAATCCAACAAGAAGCCTGCGAGATGCTCAAAGTAAAAAAACTCCGTGACTATTTCGCCGAGAAAAAAGCAGGTGGTAAGTTCTTCAAAGAACACCTATCCCGCTTCAGCAAGAGCCGACGCAAGGCTCCGATTTACTGGCCCCTCTCCACCGAGTCCGGAACCTATACCCTCTGGTTCTACTACCACCGTCTCGATTCCGACACTCTCTACACCGCTGTCAGTTTCATCGAAGACAAACAAGAAGAAGTCGCCAAAACCTTTGCCGATCTCAGTGCAAAAAAGAGTCGAACCAAAGAAGAAGACAAAGAACTCGAAGCCGCCCAACTTCTGGTCGCCGAACTACCCACCTTCCGCGAAAGCCTACTCGACATCGCCAAATTCTGGAAACCCAACCTCAACGACGGTGTCCAGATCACCGCCGCCCCACTCTGGAAACACTTCCGCCTCAAGACCTGGCAGAAACTCCTCAAAACCACCTGGACTAAGCTCGAAAAAGGCGAATACGACTGGGCCCACCTAGCCCACTCAACCTGGCCTGAGCGAGTCATCCCCAAATGCCTCACCGACCGTTCCCTAGCCATCGCCCACGGCCACGACGACGCCCTCTGGGAACCCTACACCGATGATCGAGGCAAAGAAAAATGGCGTCTCAAAAAAGACGCCAAGGAAACCGTTGAACAACTCGTAAAGAAAAATCAGTCATGAGAACTTTACACAGCGACAAAGTGTGGTCGTATTTTGATGCTCACCCAGAAGGTAAAAAGAAGGAGTGTCAGCTCAGAAAAGAGAACGGGCTGGTGGTCACTAGCTATCATGACCTTGCGTGTAAAATCGCTGCATTACAATTCAACAACCCAAACTTTGTCCTCCTATTTCGAGGACAATCATCTGACCGACGTCACCATCACAGCCGGAATACAACGATTCGCCCAAACATTTTCCGGGGTGATCAAGGCCTCGATGTTGACGAATGGAATAAGATGCTAGAAAATCGCTACAAAACTCTGCATTTGGCTGAAGATCTGTTGATTCAAAAATGGCCCGAACTAGAAAAAGGTAAGTTCAGGATACAACGGAGTGCCGTGATCCGCTGGGCCATCCTACAGCACTATGAAGTATGCCGCACGCCTTTGCTGGATCTTACACATTCGTTGAGAATTGCCGCTTCATTTGCATCGCTAGCAAATGCCTCCGGGGAAACCCCAGAAGATTTAGCTGATGAATCGATGGCGGAAGATGCCTTTTTAATGGTTCATGCAATCCCCCAGATTGGAGGGGGCGTCAGCACCTGCGCCTATGATGAAATGCAAACACTACGGCTTGCAAGCATCTGCCCTCCATCTGCCATGCGTGCTCACCTTCAAGAGGGTTATCTCATTGGAGAGTATCCTGAACTACAGACATTTAGACAAAAAATGAATTTGGATCTGGATGAAACCGACTTCGGTAAACGTCTGATTGCTAAGTTTAAATTCAAGCCCAGTGAGTTTTGGGACAGCGAGGATACCTTCGCCCGTATACCCAAGCCCGCACTTTACCCCAACGATGATGACTCACTATATCGCACTTGTTGTGAGATAAAATCCCAGCTCCCCGAAACACCATGACTGAACTATTCGACGACACCCAACCATTAGGCCTCATCGACCCCATTGATCTTTTGGAAGAGTATGTCATTGGCCATGAGATCGTTGCCATCACCCTGCTCGGTATTTTTAATCCAATGGGACCTACATTGATTCCTATCTCCCTTCTACGAGATGATGAATCTGAGATTGCTTACCTGCTTGTCTCCTCACTCAATCCATTCAACCAAACAAGACAGCTCGTCGCCCGAGTTGAGGACAACACGGAATGCCTTGCCATATACCTTCCGCTCCTTGGTGAATCAGATGCTGAAAGTTTACCAAAATCTCTACCTAGTCACATGGCATGCCTCGCCAAAGACGAGTATGAGCGTGCCTACTTAGCGGCATCGACCATAGAATTTCTTAAATCGATACCACTCACCGAACCACTTTCAGACACCATTTCATCCTATCGAAAATACCCCGGCGATCCGTGGGCACGCATCCCTTCCATTGAATCTATGATGGAAACTACCAGTGAAAAGACCCCTGTTGAAGTTGATCCACCTTCCGAAGATGATTGGGCCGATTGGTATGACGTTGTATTTACCCGGGATCATTCCATTGCCGAGTTTCAGGGAATCGTGGACGCCTGGAATGGCTCGATTCAAAATTTTGGTAACGGCCTGCCTCATATGCCTATGGAAGAGGCGTTGGCTGAGCTCGCCTCTCTCGGCTTCCCCTTTTTCACCCCTCCTTCATAAAACATATCAAGCGCACTTATCTCGTCACCACCAACCTCAGCCGTAGCCGATCTTCAAGCTGCAGAATCGATCAAGATAAACGAAAAATCGAACCCTTTACCATCATGAACATATCACGAAAACTCGGTATTGAAATTGATAGGCCCGAGCCTTCTCAACAATTTTTGGAAGCTCGGAATATTGCAGGGCAAGTTCTACAAGGACAATTTCAAGCCAACGGAGGGACGTTACCTGAGCATATAGATTATAAATGGATCAAGGCTGAACTTACTTACCCTTCCTTTGACCATCTTACTTTTGCCTATGGGAACCAAGTCTTTTCAGTATTGGTAGAGCTGGTTGATGATGGGAGTTCATTTCTCACTCAAAAAGAGTGTGATCGCTGCCTGGACGAATCAGAGAAAAACAATCTGATCCCTTGTGCATTCCGCGTGGATGCAACATCTATGACCCCCATCAGCGACGGTTGGAATCTGATTGACCTACGAAGCGAGGAGACCGTCATCCCTGATCAATTAATCTCAGATGCAAAAATACCTATGTCTGAATGGGAATTACATAATTTTGCCATTCAGGTCGTTAGACAGCAGATAGAAGACAAAAAATTAGGCGCTATTCTTTCCTTTTCTGATGTGCTTGGAATCGATCCTCAAATTTGGTTTGAGGATGATCAGGGGAACCGAAACTGGGTAATCGTTCGACATTTACAAACGATCGAGGAAGATGAAATGCAGAAGTGGATTGGTCTGGAAAAATCTAATCCACAGCTCCGGCCCTATGATGGCTATTTCGCCGCAGTCTCAGCAGCATCTTCCGAGCCCTTTCTATACGATCTAGATGGAGAACACATCCCCCTATCAGAAAGGTTCACGGGGAAAGCACCGTTGTATCGAGGCGATGGCTTCCACATAAAGTATGAAGGCCTTCAAAGGGTTTACGTGACACCTTAAGCTTAAATCCCCTCAACACTCACGACTCAACACTCAAAATTTTTATGACCTTCGCCGAACACATCCGCCAGAACATCTTCTTACCCCGTTTGACCGAACGCAGGATTCTAGTCGTCTATGATGAACATGACAGGTTCAGAGAAATCTGTGCCGGCCTTAACAGTGAACAGTGTAAAGTGATCTTCACCGATAAACGTCCCGTATCGTCTCGGCAGGAAGCTATGGAACGATGGAAGGAAATGTCTATGGATCAGACATACCAAAGCCAAATGTTAATCCATTGCAACGATCCAGCTCCAAAGGACGACGATGAACGCCAGGAACATCCATTAGCTTCCTATGCTGCTGTTGGAGCATCTTTCCCATCCCGGGCCAGTGATGAATACAAACAACTCTGCTATGGCTTCCTCAAGGATCGCACTGCGGAAATCGACCAACTCTTCGCCGGCGATACAGAACCCACATTCTCCCTGATCGACAACTTGTCCGCAGGCTCCCACTCACACCCTCAACTTCAGGAACTGTTTGGCACGGGTGACGCTTCCAAAATCATCCCCAATTTCTTGGTGCCCCCTGAAGACTCCGAAATCGAGGACTTGCTTGATAGCAACACGGGCTGGTGTCAGGAAATGCGAGAATTACTGAAACGAACTCTAGGGCTAGGAATCAATACAAAGAGCACAAAGGCTGTGGCCATGCGCGACAAACTCTGGCAATTCCTCTTGTTTAGCGAGTTTTGCAATGATCTCCCAGGAGGTATACCATCGACCTTAGCTGATCTACCCAGAGCCACCGGAGCCCAACTTCCTTTTGCTCTGAGTCTCTGCGCCGACCTCCGACTCCACACCAACAAAAAAGAGTCCTATCGAGATGCCGCTCTGAAGATTGAAGCGGCCCTTGATCTCGAACAGGAATGCGTCAACATCATCGATCTGGGAATGACAGACACCTTTTCCTTTGAAGAGAAGAACTTCCTTAAACAAGCAGCAACAGCCATTCGAGCCCGGGAATGGGATACAGCTCGAACCATTCTCGATTCCCATAAAACGAGTCTGTGGACAGAGGAGGGAGAGCGTAAACTCCTGTGGCATATCCTGGAGCTGGGACTGGACACACTGGAACAGATCAAACGAGCTGAGATTCACCTCAAGCATCTAGGCCACGAAGGCAAGGAACTGTGTGAACTCTTCGATACCGAGTTAATCAAGGTGGACCGCACCTACCGTAACCTAGAAGATGCTGCTGCCCAAATTTACCAAGAGTATGGTGAGGTAGAAGACATCATCAATGCAACCCGTCAGGCATACCGTAACCACTTTAACCAGCTTCAAGCTAATTTGCTAGGCGTTGTGCAACGTGAAGGCTGGCCTCTTAACGGAATGCCATCTAACCAGAGCAGCTACAACGATCAGGTGCATACCGCACTTCGCAACAATAAACGGGTTGTCTATTTCCTCATCGATGCCTTACGCCTCGACCTGGCTCAAGACTTAGTGGGGAGTATCCACGACCATCAGGTGAGTAGCGTGCCAGCATGTGCTCAGCTTCCTTGTGTGACTCGCTTTGGTATGGCTTCGCTGTTACCGGACGCGGAGGACAAACTTAAATTCATCGAAAATGGAGGCGAGATCATTCCCATTCATGGAGAAACCAATGTCAAGACCCGCACAGCTCGCCTAGGGGTATTTGAATCCATGCTCAATGACCGGGTCACTACCAGCAATCTGGCGGATTTTATTAGTAATACCAGAACGCCAAGCAGCCTAACTACTTATCAGAAGAAGACCGCTCAATGCGACCTCCTGGTGCTCACCAGCACCGAGCTAGATGCACTCGGAGAGGGTCAATCCACCAGTGAACTACAGCTCATCCCGTCAGTCATGCGTAAGTTAAAACTCGCTATTTCACGCTGCGCCGAACTCGAATACGATACCGCAGTCATAGCGACAGACCATGGATTCATCTGGGTTGAGGATTCAGATGCGGGATCGGTTTGTGAAAAACCCGCCGGCGAGTGGCCCCTGATCAAACGTCGCTGCCTAATCGGCCAAGGTGATGATACTCCCGGAACTCAAAAATTCACGACCAAGGAGCTAAGTATTCCCACTGAGCTGCCAAGCTTTGTTGTGCCCAAAGCGCTCGCGACATTCAGTAAGGGGGTTGGGTATTTCCATGAAGGGCTATCACTGCAAGAAAGCATCGTTCCCCGCGTGGTGATTAATTTCACCAAAGCAGCAACCTCGCAATCCAGAGGCAATCCAGAAGTCGAACTCTCCCGTAAAAAGAAAAACTTCAGCAGCCGGATCGTCTCGGTCAACATCGCATGGCCGGGAAGCCCAGATATGTTCTCTGAATGCACTGAGTTCAAACTCGTCGCGTTCCAGAACAGACATGAAATCGGGTTCCCCTCCTCAGGAGAAAAAGTAGATCCCGCATCAGGCCTCATCAAAATGAAACAGGGCGAAGCGATCAAGGTGAGTCTCCGACTTACTGAAGATGCCAAAGAAGGCCCGGTGCATATCAAAGCCATCAACCCAGCCACCGAGAAGGTCATCGACTCTCTAGAACTCAACTTTAAATCCCACGTATTTTAACCATTATGAAACTCGACGACATCGACAATAAACTAACCGAAGCCTTTGAAGGCCGCTGCGTGCGCAAAGACCTTGTGCAACGGATTAAAAAAGGAACTAACATCCCGACCTTCGTTCTCGAGTTTCTGCTCGCCCGTTACTGTGCATCCGATGATCCTGATGAAATCAATGAAGGCCTGCTTGCCGTCACTGAAACTATCCAACTGAACTACGTGCGCCCTAACGAGGCGAACAAAGCGCAGTCGATGGTCCAACAAAAAGGAAAACACAAATACATCGATAAGGTGCACGTGCATCACAACGAGAAAGAGAAACGCCACTGGGCGGAGATGCAAAACTTCGGCTCAAAACGTATTGCCATCAACGAACGCCACTACCGGGATAATAATCGATTACTCGAAGGCGGCCTCTGGTGCGAGGTGACGGTGGGTTATAATGAAGTGGAGGATGACGATTACACCTTCTACATCGAGGAGCTTCGCCCCATTCAAATATCAAGATTTTCCTTTGAAGATTACTGCGAGTGCTGTGCTAAGTTCTCCCGAGATGAGTGGCTTGCCATCGTGCTAAGAACTCTCGGCCTGGAACCAAACGAACTCACTAAGCGTCAGCAGTTCCATTTTCTCTCTCGCCTCTTCCCCCTCATTGAGCAGAACTACAATTTCCTAGAACTCGGCCCACGAGGAACAGGCAAGTCCTACGTCTACAGTGAGTTCACCCCCTACTCAACACTCATCAGTGGCGGCCAAACAACCACCGCTACCCTCTTTTACAACAAGCAGCGTCGTCAGGTAGGAATCATCGGCTATTGGGACACCATCGCCTTTGATGAAGTCGCCGGAATCAAAGTCAAAGACCCCGGCACCATACAGATCCTTAAGGACTATATGGCAAACGGTCACTTCAACCTTGGGGCTGAAGTAATGGCACCTGCCAGCTTGTCATTTGTTGGTAACATCGATGACTCGATCGAGCAGCTCGTAGCATCAGAGCAGCATGATCTCTGCCGACCTCTGCCTAAGGAGTTCGACCTCGCCGTCATCCACAGATTCCACGCTTACATGCCCGGATGGGAAATACCTCCAAATAGCAGCAAACTTCTCACAGATCACTATGGCCTGATCACCGACTACTTAGCTGAGGCTTTCCACCACTTGTTTTCAAAGGTCAATCTCTTCTCCCCCATCAAGAGCCAACTCAAGCTCAACAACATGCACGAAGGTAGGGATGAAACAGCCGTCATTAAAACTGTCGCCGCCTTCTGCAAGATGCTTCACCCAGGTGGTGAGCCGTCGCCAGAAGAACTGGATGAATACACCCAATATGCCATCGAAGGAAGACGCCGAGTCAAAGAGCAGCTCAACAAACGCAAAAAAGATGATGAGTTCGGTAACATCAAACTCGGATTCATCAATGCAAAGGGCCAGGAAGTCATCGTCCACTGCCCGGAGTCCAAAGGCGTGGACGCCACACAATCCCCAAGGAGAAAGCCTGAGGAAGAAGAGGGGGTGGATGTCAGTATAGATGCAATTGCTGAGACCAAGATAGCCCCCAAAGCTAAAACAACTGAAGCAGCACCTATAGAAGATCAACCTGAGGACAGTGTTTCAATTCCTTCTCCAGAACCCACTGAACTAAAGGAAAAAGAAATCCGTATATTCCATGGCGATCGTGGGTTCTCCTACCGATCGCTTTTCCTCGACTACCTTCAAGGAGCCAAGAAAGTTCGACTGGAAGACCCCTACATTCGCAGGCATCATCAAATCACCAACTTCCTGCACTTCTGCGAAGTCTGTGTCGACGCCGGCACCGTGCAAGAAATCCACCTCACCACATCCTACGAGGACGAAGAGGAGAAAAAAGAAGCCGGGGTCAAGATTATAGCTATTGCGAAGAGCTTAGCCGAACACGGAATCAAACTCGACGTCACAATGAGCGAAACCCTCCACGACCGCCGGATCGAACTCGATAACGGCTGGACCATCACTCTAGGCCGAGGCCTCGACTTCTATCAACGCCCAGACGACTGGCTTGAGATCGGAGCCAACGAACTCAACCTCCGCCAGTGCACCGAGACCACGATTAATTATAGGAAAGTGTAACCCCCTCCCCTAAAAAAGACATACCTCTCTACGAAATCACTAGCAACAACCTCCGTCCCATCGGCGAATCATCGTTTGTTAACCTAAAGCTGAAGGAACGTGAAGACCTCCAGCGTCTACTCAGGAGCCAAATCGAAGTGATTGGCCAAGATCTCTATGTCATCTCTGAAGAATTTGGTGATTGGGAAGACAGTAATAGACGCATTGACCTTCTAGCCATTGATCAAAATGCCAACCTAGTTGTCATTGAACTAAAGCGGACAAATACGGGGGGACACATGGAGCTTCAGGCAATCCGGTACGCAAGTATGATTTCATCGATGACTTTCGATAAAGCAGTTCGCATCCATCGTGACTTCCTCTCTCAAATGGGTCAGGACGCCGAAAAAGCGGAACAGTGCATCCTAGGCTTCCTTAATTGGGAAAACCACCATATACTTCAGGCACCTGCTAGTGACAAAACCGTCTCCGTTTCATCTCACTTTTTTCATGCAAATCGGAGACAATACAGGCGAATACAGCCAAATGCTAAAACAACAAGGGCTGTAGCGAATAACGCTACAGCCCTTATATTTACTTGTTTCCAAGATACCGCCAGCCGGGATCGAACCGGCACGAATGTTACCATTCAACGGATTTTAAATCCGTCGCGTCTACCAATTCCGCCATGGCGGCATGGATGGAATCACTCCGAGGAGTCGAGGAAGGCGTGCACCCTATTGACGCTTTTTGATTTCGTCAATGGCAGCTTGCAAGGATTTTTTCCCCTGCTCGTCTTTCGACTCCGTCTCAGCTTCAAGGTAGGGGATAAAGTCGACCGTGCCGACCTTTCCGATGATCGATGATGCGGCCACGAGGAGAGGTAAATCCATTTCCTTGATTTTGGGTAATAGCAGCATTTGGGCGCCCTCGCCTAACTGTATCATGATATCTGACCATACCGCGGGATCTTTTTGCCAAAGCTCGTAGAGGATCACCTCACAGCCTTCCACTCCACGGGTCACGAGAAACTCCATCGCTGTCTTATCAACTTCCCCCTGCTTGTGGATCTCTTTCACCGCAGCAAACACCACGGGCTCAGCCCCCTCACCAGGCTTCGACCACGTTTTAAGCGCCTTGATGATCGCCAGTTGCAGGTCCGTTGTACTCTTAGGCAGCATACTGACCAGTTCCTCAGCAATATCATGTCGTCGCGCCTTCGGCTCTGAGTCGGCCAATCGCTTCACCGCATTCATCCTCTCCACAGGATCGATACTCTTGAGTGCTCTTAAATTCTGCAGTTGGTAGTCGATACTATTTCGGTCGAGCGTCTTGTAGGGGTCGAGCTTAATGATCTTCGAGCTTTCCACCACCACATCGATAACGCGCAGTTTTCGATCCACTTTTTCGAGTCGACCAAACCTCGCGCACAAGGCGGCTATTTCATCGATGTTTTTTTTCTGATCCACCAGCAGGAGGAGGCCATTCTTTCCATCCTCACCACGTTCATAGATAATTTCACGACTGAGCTTGTCCGTCGCTTCATAGAGGTAGGCTCCGATTTTTGCTCGGACGGTTGCGGACGCATTTCTGAGGAAAATAGCGACCACTTGGTTGGCTGGGTATTTCCCCAAGGCATCGCTCACTGGATCGTAACCGATTTCAACCAGGTATTGAGCCTGCTTATTCTCCTCGTTGATAAAAAAGGTGTCATCACCTGTGCTCGAGAGCACTGGTGTGATGGGCTCAACCGAGGCACTGATCGGGTTGGCCGGAAAGATTATGGGTAAGACGACCAAGATCGCCCCAAACACCAAGGCCAGTAGCACCCCCAATGAACGATTATTCGCTTTTCCATAGAGCACCAAAGCCCCGCCTACCAAGGCCGTAAAGCCCACGAGGATATAGCGGTTCACGGTTTCCATGTCACGCATCGCCCCCTCCTTACCGCCTGCTAACAAAAAAATGATAATAACCAGCGACATGAGAGAGACTCCCGCCATCGTCGCTACCGTCCTGCGCGGTCGCTGGGGGCCAACACGCTCGGCATGCACGTCCGTCTGGTAGTGCGCTTGTTGAAAGGCCACTTGGGATGCCGAACTCACTGAATTGCGGCCAAACCTGTCCAAATTCCCCTCACTTTTCTCTCCAGGGTAAAACTTTTCCTTTTGAACCACGACCTCATCCATCGTCACCTTGAATCTCTCGTCGCAGGAACCACATTCTACCTTTTTCCCTAGGAAATCTTTGGTTACATCAAATCTTTGGCTACATTTAGGGCATTCTATCCTCATTGCTTTAATCAAATAGTCGTTAAATCGCGAGCATCGTCTCGCATCCATGGGTATGCAGGGAGTCTATCCATCCTCTCTCATTTTGACCACCCATAAAAAAACAATATCCCCATCGATCACAATCAAGGTCCCAAACTCGCCTCCCCCGACCTACCCACCCTAAAAAAAACGATGATCCCCCTCACCTGCGCTTGCCCCCAAGGCGTGGGTCGGGTAGAAGCATCCCATGCTTGCTGAAATTGAGTCCCTTCTCGTCCTGCAGGACCGTGATCAACACGTCCTCAGGTTAAATGATGACCTGAAACGTATCCCTGAAGACAAGGAACGCGCCAAGGAACGCCTCGCCAACGACCTCGCTGCCGTGGCCAACGCCAAAAAAGCGATCCAGGAGAACGAGGTCGCCATCAAAAATGTCGAACTCGACATCGGAACCCGAAAAAACACACTCAACCGACTCAAAGTACAGCAATACGAAACCAAGAAAAACGAAGAGTTCACTGCCTTGGGCAACGAGATCGTCCGATACAACGAGGAGGTGGATGCGTTTGAAACGACCGAACTCGAACTCATGGAAAATGCCGATGCCCTCCGCGCGGTTCACCAAAAAGCCGAAGATGCGCTTGCCATCACCCAGAGCATGGTCGATGAGGAAATCACCCAGCTCGATCAACGTGCTGGTGAGTGCCAAAAACAATATGATGAGGTAAAAGCGGACCGCGACTCGCTGGCATCAGGCATCGAGGAAGAGCTCCTCTCACTTTATAACCGATTGATGACCTCCAAGGGAGGCGACGCCATCGTTTCAGCGGCCAACAGCCAATGCCACGGGTGCCACATGAAACTGGTCCCTGCCACCATGATCAAAGTCAAGGCCGACAAGGAGGTCGCCCAATGTGAAAATTGCGGCCGCATCCTCCACCACTAACTAAGATTTTCACCCTTCCCATAAAATGACACCCGAAAGCATCCTCGAGCTTTTAAAACAGGTCCATTACCCTGGTTTTTCACGCGACATCGTCTCCTTTGGCCTCGTTAAGCATGTCGAATTTCAGGATGGCATCGCAACCGTCAACATCAGCATCCAGACCAACGACCCCAGCGTTCCCGAGCAGATTTTCAACAACTGCCACGCTGTGCTCGACCCGCTCCCTGAGATCATGCACGCCAAGATTGAGCTCGATGTCCAAGCCCCCGCCGCCCAGGCAGGCGCATCCGGCGCCCCCGCAGAAAAAAACACCCTGCCCGGCGTGAAACACGTCATCGCCATCGCCTCAGGTAAGGGAGGAGTTGGAAAATCCACCGTATCCTCGAACCTCGCCGTGGCGCTCGCCGCCGCAGGACACAAGGTCGGGCTGTGCGACTGCGACCTCTATGGCCCGTCGATCTCCCACATGTTTGGCAGCAAGGAGCGGCCGTTGGCGACCGAAGACAACGAAATCATCCCGATCCCAGCCCATGGGGTCAAACTCATGTCCATGGGGTTTTTACTCGAGGAAGCTTCACCCGTCATTGTCCGCGGACCGTTGGCAACCCGCTACACCCAGCAATTCCTTCAAAACGTCGCATGGGGTGAGCTCGACTACCTGATCCTCGATCTCCCGCCCGGCACCGGTGACATCCAGCTCACCATCGTGCAGACGATCACCCTGACCGGTGCCATCATCGTGACCACCCCGCAGGAGGTTGCCCTGATCGATGCTCGCAAGGCGATTTCCATGTTTGATAAAGTCAACGTCCCCATCCTTGGACTGGTCGAAAACATGGCGTGGTTCGAGTGTGACCACGGCACCCGCTACCCGATCTTCGGCGATGGCGGCGGTGCCAAGGAAGCGGAAAAACTTAAGATCCCGCTGCTCGGACAGATCCCGATCAATATCCCGACACGCCAGCAAGGTGACGCCGGCAAACCTGTCGCCCTCACCGAGCCGGCAACCAACCCGGCCAGCGCTGCCTTTGCTGATCTGGCGACAGCGTTAATCGAGACCTCACAGCAAACCTAGAGCTCCTATCCCACAATATGAAATTAGGCTTCGGACTTTACCGGCACATGCTCAATAGCGAGCATTACCGGTTCGCCCGTCAGTGCGGCGCAACCCACGTGGTTGTGCATCTGGTGGATTATTTTAACCAAGGTGACCAGCAGGGTGAAAACAGCCAACCCATCGGCGGGCTCGACGGCTGGGGCTATGCCGGGGCAACCCCAGATGAGGCATGGTCACTCGATCGCTTGCTCGCCCTGAAAGCTGAGATCAATGCCCACGGGCTCGAACTCGAGGCCATCGAAAATTTTGACCCTTCCCACTGGCATGACATCCTGTTGGATGGCCCGAAAAAAGAGGAACAAATCGCACACGTCAAAGAAATCATCCGCAATGTGGGGGCCGCCGGCATCCCGATTTTTGGATACAACTTCAGCATCGCTGGCGTCTGCGGTCGATGCGTCCGCCACGACGCCCGCGGGGAGGCAGAAACCGTCGGCATGGACGGCCTCTGCGAGGAAACCACCGCACCGATCCATAATGGCATGGTCTGGAACATGGTGTATGACCGCAATGCCCCAGCAGGTGCGCTGCCTGAAATCACCCATGATGAGCTCTGGCAGCGACTCGAGTTTTTTCTCAACGAGCTGGTTCCCGTGGCTGAAGCCGCAGGCGTCCGACTCGCCGCGCATCCAGACGACCCGCCACTCACCACCATGCGCCAACAACCTCGCCTCGTCTATCAACCCGATATGTACCAGCGACTGCTCGACATCTCACCCAGCCCAAGTAATGGCCTGGAGTTCTGCCTCGGCACCTTGGCGGAAATGACGGACGGTGACATCTACGACGCCTGCGACCGTTACACCCGACAAGGCAACGTCGCTTACATCCATTTCCGCAATGTCTCAGGAAAAGTCCCCCACTATCACGAAACCTTCATCGATCAGGGTGACATCGATATGTCTAAAATCATGGCCATCCTCAAGAAAAACCATTTCGAGGGAGTTATGATCCCAGATCATACACCCCAGATGAGCTGCGCCGCCCCATGGCACGCCGGTATGGCTTACGCCATGGGATACATGAAATCCTGCATGAACACACCGAGCTCGTAGCCCGCTATCCACCAGCCAGCCACCCCGCAGTTCTTCATCTAATCTTTGGCCGGGAAAGTGCCATAACCAACGTGCCCATCAAGCAGCACAAAAAGGTCTCCACTCCGGTGAGATGACCCGCCGACGACACCTATTGACAACTCTGGCCGTAACCAGCATCCTTGCGGAGCTTCCGGTGACCCACTCCCAGATTGCCAACGTCCCGACCCAACCACCATGACGCCCGAATCCATTGATGAAATCATGCGCCGCGTGCACCTCCTTGAGATCAAGGCCCGTCGACTGGCTCGGGAAACCTTTGGTGGCGAATACCAGTCGTCTTTCAAAGGCAGCGGGCTCGACTTCGAGGATTACCGGGAATACCAGCACGGGGATGAAACGCGTTTCATCGATTGGAACGTCACCGCGCGTAAGGACCACCCCTACATCCGCACCTTCCGTGAGGAGCGTGAGCTCTCCGTCATCCTCGCCGTGGATGTATCTGGCTCCAGCCGTTACGGTAGCAAACAACTCAGCAAACGTGAGCTTGCCGCTGAGCTTGCCGCCGTGATCGCCTTCAGCGCCAACTTCAACGGCGACAAAACCGGTCTCCTCCTCTTTGCCAACGAGCCACTGCTCTACCTCCCACCCGCAAAAGGCAGCAAACACATCCTTCGCATGATCCGCGAGATCCTTGCCGCTGATCCCGAGGACCCGCGCACCTCCATCCCCGCCGCCTGTCACTTCCTGCTCCACACCGTGAAACGCAAGGCCCTCGTCTTCATGATCTCAGACTTTCTGGCCCACGACCTCCATCGCCCGCTCGGCTCCGTCGCCAGCAAACACGACACCATCGCCCTGCGCGTCGTCGACCCGATGGAGGAAACCTTACCCCAGGTCGGCACCGTCACACTCACCGACCCCGAAACCGGCCAGCAAACGACGGTCAACACCCGCAACAGCAACCTGCGCATGGGCTTCCGCAAACTCACCCGCAGGCACAACGAGGGCATCACCCAGCTGTTTCATCAACATGGTATCGACCACCTCAAACTCCGCACCAACGGCGACTACCTCCCGCACCTCCACCGCCTCTTCAAATCTCGCACCCATCGCCGCCATCATTAACTGACATCCACCGACAGCCAGCTGAAAACAATCCGCGACATCACCGAACCCGGGGAGTTTCTCCCCGAACCATCCACCCCGTGGTGGATCTGGCTCCTTGTTGCCCTTGGCTGCGTCATCATCCTCACCACGATCTACTTGACCCTCCGCCGACGACCCGACACCAAGAAACAAAAATCACGACTCGAACAAAGCCTGGAACGTCTGGCCGAGCTCAAAAAAGAATCCCCCAAACAAGCGGCCCAAGTGGTTGCCGTGCGTATTTCGCTCATTCTCCGTCAATACCTCGAAGCCACCTTCGAGGACCCGTTATTGTTTGAGACCCATGAGGAGTTCACCCTGCGTCCAGACGCATTGGCACGTCTTCACCCCGATTCCCGCCAGCCCGTGTGCGATCACCTCACCGAGCTGTCAGACCTCAAGTATGCCCCCAGCAAGGGGGATAAAAAAGTCAGCGAACTCATCGACAAAGCGGGAGAAATCCTTGCCCATATCGAGTTCAACGTCACCCCGGCAGACAGCGCCCATGCCCCCCCACCCCGATCATGATCAGCGCGTTCCAACAACTGACCTTTGCCGACCCGTGGTGGTTGCTCGGCCTGCTGCTGCTCGTCCCACTCCTTTTTCTCCGTGGAAAACCAGGCACCCCGACGGCGATCACTTACTCGTCGCTCGCCATCTTAGCCAGTCTCGGCCAAAAACCCAAACGTTTCCCCGGCGCCCTCAGCTTCACCCTGATGATTCTCGCCATCGCCTGCGCGATCATCGCAATGGCCCGACCCCAAATCCGAAACGAACACGCTGACCGCACCGCCAGCGGCGTCGATATCATCCTCGCCATGGATATCTCTTACTCCATGCAAATTGTCGATTTTCGTCTGGGGGGGCGGCGTGCCGAACGCATCACCACCGCCAAAGCCACCGCCGAGACATTTATCAAACAACGCCCGAACGACCGGATCGGGATCGTCGCATTCTCAGGACGACCCTACGTCACCAGCCCGATCACCTTAGAGCACGACTGGCTCATCGACCAACTACGCGAACTTCGCCCCGGACTCGTCAAGGAGCAAGGCACCGCCATCGGCTCCGCCATTGCCGCCTCAGCCACCCGACTCCACAAACGCAAATCCAAAAGTAAGGTCGTCATCCTTGTCACCGACGGCTCCAATAACTCGGGACGCATCGCCCCGCTTGAAGCCGCCAAACATGCCGCCAAGCTCGGTATCAAAATCTATGCCATTGCCATCGGCACCGAGCAAGGCCGACTTAACAACAACATCCAGACACACCCGCAACAAGAGTTCGATACCGAAACCTTACAGGAAATCGCCCGCCTCACCGGCGGCGAATACTTCCGCGTCCGCAACACCAACACCCTGCGCGACACATTTAGCTCGATCGATCAACTTGAAAAAACCGACATCAAGCAGCATCGTGTAGTCACCACCGACGAGCTTTTCCCCTGGCTTGCCGCTGCCAGCCTCATTTTTGCCCTCACCGCCATCACATCCCCATCAATCAAAGCCCCCCCCGCCCCATAACCACCGCAGGCGATTTAGACAAATCGCACTGAATCAAAACACCATGTCACTCGCACACCCCAGCTGGCTTCTGCTTCTGCTGATCCTCCCCGTCATTCTCCTCGGTGCCATCCTTGCGCACCGCCGGCGTGGCATGGCGTGGAAATGCCTGGTGGCACCACGATTGCGCAAGCAACTCGTTAAGGAAGGATCCTCCCTCCACCGCTGGGTCTCGCTGGGCCTTGGGCTCGCCGCATGCGCCTTACTCATCACCGTCATCGCCAGACCCCACCTCGGAAAAAGCTCCAGCACCGAGCAGATCCACACCCGCAATCTCCTCATCGCCATTGACACCTCACGCTCGATGCTCGTTCGCGATGGCTCACCCGACCGGATGACCACCGCCAAGGCGATGGCGCTCGAATTGGTCGAAGCCTTTCCCAACGACCGCATCGGCATCATCGTTTTCTCCGGCACCCCCGTGCTCATGGCCCCTCTCACCATCGACCACGGATCCGTCCATGAAACCATCAGCCAGATCGATACCGAGGTCATTCCCTCCGGTGGGTCAGACCTCGCGGCAGCCGTCCAGCTTGCGATTAAAACCTTTCAAAAACCGGGCCAGAAATCGGGGGCTCTGATCGTCATCAGTGATGGTGAAGACCACTCCCAACAAGTCCGTCTCGCGGCATCAGAGATCCTTGAGGCTGGCATCGCCACATGCGCCATCGGCGTCGGCAGCAGCACCGGCGGCATCATCCCCGATCCCCGACGAAACGATGGAAAATACCGCGATATCCGTGGTAATACCGTGCACAGCCGAATGATCCCAGATGCACTCAAACAACTCGCCAGCGCAGGCCATGGAGCTTACGTGCCCGCATCGTCAGGTGCTGATCACGCCATCCGGTCTGCTCTTTCCTTCCTGAAAAGCGACCAACAAGAAGGCCGAAAAATCCATATCCCGAACGAGCGATTTCAATGGTTTTTACTCCCTGCCATCGTTCTGCTCGCGCTCTCATTGTTAGCAAGATCCCAGCTCTTCCTACCGAAGCTTTCAGCGACCACAGCGACCACTACGTCCGTTGTCGTGGGACTGATTTGGTTCAGTCTCGGTAACCACCTACACGGCGCCAGCGACATCGCACAGGCGAACGCCGCCTACCAACAGAAAGACTACAAGTCGGCGCTCGACTCTTTCCATAAAGCACTCATCGGCACCCAAGGCGACGACCGACGAGCGATTCAGTTCTCCCAAGGCAGCACCGCGTATCGACTCCAACAATGGGACCAAGCCACCCGCTATTTCTCCCGCGCCCTACTCACTGGAAATAAAAAACTCCGACAAGAAACCCACTACAACATGGGCAATGCTCTGTTCCAACTCGGCTGGAGCCAATTCAATCCCGTTGACAAATCCCACAAAAAAACGGATCCCAAAACCACCGCCAAGGTGGACAACCTCACCACTGCCATCACCACCATCGAGGACGCCATCACCCACTACCAAGCGACACTGAACCTCGAACCCGAACACAGCAACGCCGCATTCAATCTCGATGAGGCCCGAAAACTTCTCGATCAAATCAAAGAGGAAAAACAAAAAGCCGAACAAAAAGCCCAAGACGATCAACAGAAGAAAGATCAGCCAAAGGATAAGGATAAGGAAAAAGGCGACGACCCCAAGGATAAGGGTGACGACCCGCAAGGGGACAAGGGCAACCCCGACCCCAACAACCAAGATCAAAACAACCCCAAAAACGACCCTCAACCGAAGGACAATCAACCGGATCAAAAAGACGACCCCAACAAGGACCCTCAAGCTGACCCGAAGGAAAACGAAAAACCTGCCGAGCGCCGCGAGGGTGAAACCGAGGAAGCCTTTGCCGCTCGTATCCTCAAAGACCACTCCGATGCAGAAACCCGCCCTGTCAAACGCCGACTCATCCGCCTCCGCCGACCCGCCAAAGACTGGTAATCCGACCCCATTCGCCATCCACCATTACCTCTCCATCATCCTTCTCTTATTTTCCCTGCACCCCCTGCACGGACAGGAAAACAGAGCACCTGTCGCTGAGGCATCCCTCACCAGCCGCCATCTTATCCCTGGCGAATCCACCAACCTCATCCTCCGTCTGAACGGTGGGCAACCCGACTACCGACCCACCGTCCCCGTCATCCCCGGAACCGCCGTCAATTTCGTCCGAGCCGTCACCCAGATCGACCTCCAGAAAAACATCAATCAGGTCTTTCTCTACCGACTTACCGCTGCCAAGACAGGGAAATTCACCGTTCCATCCGTTACCATGAGTTCGGGAGGACAAACCCACCAATCGCCCACCCTAACCTTCGAGGTCCATGACGCCTCTGAACTGATCTCACTCCCGACCGGTATCGGCCGTCACAAGGTGCTCGCCGGATTATTCCCCGCCAAAACCACCCTCTACCCAGGTGAACAATGCCCCCTAACGCTGAAACTCTATTCCCCTCAGAGGTTGCACCTCTCGGGCTGGGGGATGCCTGAACCCATTAAAGACAACTGCCTCGCCTGGCGGTTCTCACTGCCCCCGCTCCATGAACTGAGTCAGGTGCATATCAACGGCGTCGCCCACGTCGGAGCTCGCTACCAAACAACCCTCAGCGGCATCAGCCCAGGCACCGCCACCTTCGGCCCATCCAAGCTGCGCCTCATCGTAAGACAACGCATCATCGACCCCCGCTTCGGCTCCCGCATCACGGACACCCCCGTCCCCCTCACCCTACCCGCACTCAGTTTTCAAATCATCCCATTCCCACAAGGGGCACCCGCCGACTTCAACGGTGCGGTTGGCCAATTTGCCCTCAACGCCCAATGCGAAAAACTCAGCCTCGATGAAAACGACTCGACCGAGGTCATCCTCCGTATCAGCGGCACCGGAAACCTAGAAAACCTGAAATCCGCCACACTCAGCCAGAAGACGTGGAAAATCATCGATAGCTCGAAAGTTACCCGCGGTGACGAAAGGCGATCCATCAGCGGCACCGTCACCTTCCGCCAGATCATCCGCCCGCTCGGCATCCAACCTAACATTCCAGCCTACTCGTTCAGCTACTTCAACCCAGAACAACACAGCTACCACACCCTGACCACCCCCAAGATACCAGTCAGCATCACCCGATCAGGCGCCACCCACAACACCGCATCAACCGCCCCCAGCATCTCGGAAAACATCAACACCCGCCCCGAAGACATGCGTCAGATCCTCGGGTTAATCACCCACCCAATCACCACGGATAGCGGCAAACCAGCGATTGCGCGATCACGCGCATGGCACATCGCACCGGCCCTCCTCGGCCTGATCCTCCTCAGCATACCCATCCTGCGAAAAATCAAATCCGCTCGCACCCCGTCGCCCGACTCAAAACGCCGAATCCATGCACTCAAAAAGCTAGCCTCCACCACCGACACCCGCACCTTCTACCGCCGTGCCGGTCGGTTTATCGACCAATACATCGCGTCCAACAAAACCCAAAAAATCACCCCACCAAACCAGCAACATCTTCAAGACATCCTCACCCAACGTGACACCCTCTGCTACCAACCGCATGACCCCGAGTTAGCACCCGTCCAGCCCGACGCCAAAAAGGCCATCATCAAGCTGCTCAAACAAGCCAGCAGACTCACCCTTTGCCTGCTACTCATCGTTTCCGTCTCCAGCACCGCCGAGGCATCCGCGCCACCGGACACCGCCAACCCGATCGATGCCGCCCATGCCGGCCAGTATCAACATGCCATTAACCTCTACCAGCAAGCCTACCCCGACCCAACCCAAACCCCAGCCGACATCCTCTACAACATCGGTAACTGCCACCACCGACTCGATCAACCTGGCCGCGCCGCACTCGCTTGGCAACGCGCATTGATCGTCGATCCCACCCACTGGAAAGCCCGTAAAAACCTACGCTTTGTCGAAATCGCACAAGGGTCCCAAGTCCCCAACTACCAGCCGTGGCAACGACAACTCACCCGCGTTCCACCCCACGCCTATCAAATCGTTTACCACGCGTCCCTCTGGCTCATCACGCTCCTCACCCTGACCCTCATCTGCCTCAAACTCAAACCCCTCCCACTCACCCTCTGCATCATCCTGCTTATCATCACCCCCGTGATTGCCACACTCACCGGTGCCGCCTACCACAGCTACCCAGACCATCACAGCTTCGCCCCGCTCAACGCCCAAGCCGTCACCTTGCAAAAAACATCGCTCTACACCGAGGCGCACCGCCAAGAAATGGCAGCCCGCAGCCTCCCCCCTGCCTCTCTGGTCCACATCATCGCCACTCGTGGCCCATGGACTCACGTTGAGACGACCGACGGCGAGAGTGCTTGGGTCGTCAGCGAAGCCGTTGCGCGCATCGTTCCCAACCAGGAGTAACCCCGGTTTCCGTCGCCCACCGAAGTGCGAACCGATCCTTACCAACCCAGCATTTTTTTCTGGTCACAAATATCTCCTGCCCCATAGATAGGCATGCCGATATCGGCCAACGATTGATTGTATTATGAAAATTATCAGCCCAGAAGAAGTTCACGCCGCCCTCAGTTATCCCGCCCTTGTTGACACCCTACAAGATGCGTTCTCCAAAGAGTTCACCATGCCCCCGCGCAAGGTGTTTATGTTGGACGAAAAAGACGATAACACCAATGCCTTTGCCCTGCTCCCCTCATGGAACGATTCCATCATCGGCGTCAAGGCATTCACCTATTTCCCCGATAACCAAGGACCCGAATACAAATCACTCTACTCCAAGATCCTCTTGTTCGACCGCGCCCACGGTGAGCCGATCGCCTTGGTCGATGGCACCAGTGTCACATTCTGGCGCACCGCCGCGATCTCAGGCCTCGCATCACGCCTGCTCTCCCGCGAAGACTCCGAGTCGCTGCTCGTCTTAGGCACCGGCAACCTCTCCACATTCATCATCCGCGCTCAAGCTAGCGTGCGCCCACTCAAACGCGTCATGGTCTGGGGACGGACACCAGCAAATGCCCAAAAAGTCGTCGACCAAATGTCCGCCGAGCTCGGCGACATCGAGTTCACCGTCGTCGACAACATCGAGGCAGCCTGTGGCCAGGCCGACATCATCGTCAGTGCCACCGCCTCCCACGAGCCACTTGTCATGGGCGACTGGGTCAAACCAGGAACCCACACCGACTTCATCGGCAACCACCACGCCACCAAACGTGAGTGCGACACCGCATTGGTTGTCAAATCCAAGGTCTACGCAGACAGCTACGACAACTGCTTCAAGGAAGCCGGAGAGGTGCTCGTCCCGATTTCAGAGGGTGTCATGACCAAGGATGACGTCGTCGGGCAACTCACAGAAATGTGTGCCGGCAGCGTGCCACTGCGCGAGAGCGACACTGAAATCACCTTGTTCAAATCCATCGGCATGGCGCTCTGCGACCTCGTCGGAGCCGGCCTTGCCTACGAGCAGGTCAGCAAGGGATAGTCAAAAACGACATCATCACATTCAAAAAGGCGAAGGGGATGATCCCCTTCGCCTTTTTCTATGAATGTTGATTTGCCAGATTACTCAGGGCGGGTGGCAACACAATCGCGCACCGTCTTGAGGATGCGTTCGCGTTCCTCACCAACGAGGGGCATGCGTGGCTCACGGACGGTTTCTGTGCCGTATCCGAGCTCCGCGCAGGTCGTCTTGATATACTGAACCAACTTCGGATGACTATCGAAGTGCAACATCGGCATATACCAACGGTAAATCTCAAGTGCCTTCTGGTAATCACCCGCCATCGCAGCATCCCAGAGCAATCGGTTCTCACGCGGGAAGGCATCCACCAAGCCAGAGATCCATCCCGTGCAGCCGAGCATGATACTTTCCAGTGCCACGTCATCGAGCCCAGAGAAAATGAGGTATCGGTCGCCCAGTGCGTTAAAGAGGTCCGTGATCCGGCGCACATCACCGGCAGCTTCTTTGATACAGACGATGTTCTCAACATCAGCCAGATCCTGGAACATCTCCGGGGTAAGATCCACACGGTAAACTGGTGGGTTGTTGTAACACATGATCGGAAGATCCGTGGCACCCGCCACCTTACGGAAATGATTCACCGTCTCGCGGTGATCCGAGTTGTAAACCATCCCAGGCATCACCATAAAACCATCAACTCCGACACGTGCGGTGGCTTGAGCTGTTTCGCAGGCTCCCTTCGTCGTGAACTCAGCCACACCATTCAGCACGGGCACGCGGCCCTTAACGACATCGACGGTGGCTTTCATCACCTTCACCTTTTCGTCAAGAGAGAGGGAACAGTTTTCACCGATGGTGCCCAGCATGATAATACCGTGGACACCTTCATCGAGAAGGGCTTCAACGTGCTTCTGGGTCGATGGTAGATCGAGGGAGAAGTCGTCGTGGAACTGAGTGGGGACGGCGGGAAAAACGCCTTTCCAGGATACTTGTTGTGACATAATAGTTGATTGGTTGGATTTACTTCAATGACTCGCAATGCGGATGGCAGAGATAGTGAGACAAGGCGTCTGAGTCAAGGATTTGCTCTCATTTCAGCAAGCATCCGTAAATCTGCGGGATGTGGGCATGCGCTCACGGTCCGATACCCCCGAAAAAATCCCCCCCTCCCCGAAAAAAGTCCTCCCATTCCATTTCCTGATCGCCATTCCATCCACACTCAAGCAGGGTGCATGCAGTTATTCCCATTCCACCAGAAACACCTATGCAACCGAGAATCCCACTCCTATCGACATTCGCCCTCGCTCTTGTTCTTATCAACCCAGCCTCAGCGGAGGATCGGAGCTTGGCTGTCAAAGCCGGCGAAAAAATTGCCTTCCTCGGCGACTCAATCACCCAGTCAGGGGCAAGAAAAAAGGGCTACATCACCCTCGTCATGGATGCACTCAATCGTGAGGGACTCAAGCTCAGCCATGTCGCGGCCGGCAAAGCAGGAAACAAATCCAACAACATGCTGGCACGCCTGGACAAGAGCGTGATTAGCAAAGACCCAGACTGGATGACCTTGAGCTGCGGCGTCAACGACGTCTGGCATTATACCCTGCGACTAGGAAAACGTACATTCCAAGGCGTCTCGCTAGAGGATTACCAAAAGAACATTCGCCAAATCATCGACCAAGCCCAAGCCGCTGACATCAAGGTCATGATCCTGACATCCACCATGATTGGTGAGGACCCCGAGAAGGAAACCAACCAAAAGCTCATCCCGTATAATGCGTTCCTCAGGGAAATCGCCCAGGAAAAAGGACTTCTCCTCGCAGACCTGAGTAAGGACATGCATGCAGCGCTCAAGGAAATACCGGACGAGGCGGGAAAGGCACGGATGTTTGGCGACCCCAAGTATCAGCGCAACATCAAAAACAAACTGACATCCGACGGCTGCCACATGAACCCCCGAGGAAACATCATGATGGCCAAAGGTGTCTTAAGAGCATTCGGCCTGAGTGAGGAAAAAATTACTGCCGCAGAAAATTCCTGGCTCGGAAAGTGATTCTGGGCGATGGACGAACTTGATAAAAAACCCTGAAAATCCTCACACCCGAAAAACCCCGAATCACGTAAGGCGGACTTCCACTGCGGGATGTGTGAGTGTAAAGCTTGCCCCCAATCAGCCTCCATAATCAGGCCGTATCATGGATCTCCCCTCAAACGTTCATGGGCTGATACAACGTATGCATCAGCCCATGATTGATCCGTATCGTGGACGAACCGTTTAAGAGATAGCTGGCTATTTCTTGATGAGCTCGACCATTTTTTCACCCAGGGCAAGACCGACGTTCATGTAAGTCTGAGCATTGCCGCTGTAGTGAGCACTGGAGCTGCTGCCTTTTGACAGCGGGTTGGTGTAGACAAATCCGAGGTTGCTACCGAGTTCGTCTTTGTATTTGCCGCTGGCGAAGGTCTTCATGGATTGAAGAATTTTGCCATGACCCGACTCTGTGTCGTCTTCTTTAGTTTGACCAAGCGAAGCGGTAACGAATGCTGCCTTGGGAGCATTGAAGTCGTTGCGGAGCGATTTGACCAAGGAAACGAGGTTTTTTTCATACATCGCGGTGTGTGCAGCGTTGCGCATGTCTTTATCACCCTGCCACCAGAGGAAACCAACGACTTCGTAGCTCGTGGCATCGGGGTAGTATTTACCGAGGTCAGCGAGAATCTTCTTGGCGTTGGTAACATCGTCGTCGTATTGCTTGCCTCCATACCATTGCAGACAATCTCCACCCTTCACGTAGGGAACAACGGTCTTGTCCTTTTTACTTTTGAAGGTCTCCTTATAACCAGGCAGAGCCTTTCCATCGTAGGTGTAGCCCTTACTCCCCGGAGGCAGGAGGTCCCAGCCGAGGCTACGGTTACCGATCGAGCTTTTGAGCACCATGACGGGCTCATCGATGGCGTTGCCAAGTTGATGACCGATGCCGATTTCGATGCCGATTTTTTTACTGCTGATGGTAAGCCAGTCGTTGCGGTAAACACCCATATTGCCACGTTTTTGCATGACGGATACGTTACGAACATCCTTGCGGGTCGTCCAGCTACCTGCGTCGTCGACGAGAAACGGGTAGAGGCCTTCCGTTTTAACGGCATTCTCTAGGCTTCCCGTTTTGTCAGCACCCATAACTTTGCCCATCTCCAAGGTGTTGGACTGCCCCATGACAATGAAGACCTTGACGGGCTTCGACATATCGGCAGGCTTGCCGTCTGGATCCGGTAGTTGTTGTTTCTCAGCGGTTGCGACACCACTGACTCCCATACACATCGCAGCCAACAGGCTAGATGATTTCATTACTTGGTTCATTTTCATACGTTGATTTATAGCGTTATTTGTTGGTTCTGTGGTCGCGCATCCTAAAAATCAGATTCGAGGGAGCGGGACACGAGCTTGACCGAGGGGTCATCCACAAAGCCAAGCGTGAGATAATACGGAGCCGATGCCCGTGATCATTCAAATATTCGCCCTTATTTGAAAATAATCATAGCAGCACGATGGGAGCACGCCGCTCAAGCCCGTCGATGCGCTCCTCATTGCCGGAACGTCTCTGATGGCTCATGTCTATTTTCTTCTCGGCAGGGTGTTGACCTTGCGGTTGTTGAGTGGATACCAGCCGTGAATCAGTCCACCGAGTTCCTTGACAAGTTCCGGTTTTTGGGTGGCCAAGTTCGTAATTTCGTGGGGATCCGTCATCAGGTTAAAGAGCTGTGGCTGCGCATCCTTGGGCAGTGTGCGCCGACCGTATTTTGAGCCGGAAAAACCGTCATAGGTGAGTAAGAGCTTGTAGTCGCCACGGATGACCCAGCGGTTGAGCAGGGACGCTTCCGGATCATAGACATCCGCGATGTCGTGGTCAAAGGATTCACCAAAGAGCGTGTTGCGCTGGATGGGGTCGCCACCTTGCAGCTTGGGAAGCAGATTAAGCCCAGGTAGACGTTTAGGGATATCGGCACCGACAGCGGCAAGAATGGTTGGCACGATGTCAAGGCTACTACAGAGCTCGGGTCGATCCGCAGGTTTGATTTTTCCAAGCCAGCGGAACATGATGGGCGTGCGTGTGCCTCCTTCGTAGGCGGTAAGTTTTGAGCGCAGAGCAAAACCTGCCCCCTGTGGGTCTTGAATCCAACCATTGTCGGTGACGTAAATGACCAAGGTGTTCTCAGAGAGTCCTTTTTGATCGAGACGGCCTAAGAGCGCACCACAAGTTTCATCAAACCACTCACACATGGCGTAGTATTTGGCAATGGAGGCAGGCCGATCGGCGGTGGTGTATTTTTTGAGCAGGCGTTCGGGTGGGTTATGCGGGGTGTGGGGCAAGAACGGAGCATACCAGATGAAAAAAGGTTTTTGAGCCGCAGTAGCCGTATCGATAAAATCATAGACTGGCTTCATCCCCTCACGACCAATCGTAAGTCCATCATCGCCATGGCGACCACCTGAATTCGGGTAGCCACGGGTCATGCCGTGGCTAAATCCACCACGCTGGTAGCTTCCCTCCCACCATTTGCCACATTGAAAACTCAGATACCCCATTGGGGCCAGCAAGCGGGGTAAGGTCGGAATTTGATCGATGTTGGCAATCAACAACTCCTTCGGGTGTTTGCCGGTTTTCTCAGCATGTTGTTTATTTTTCGCAGTCCTTCCTGGGTCGTTTCCGGTGATCCTATTCTGGTGCGAGTAAAGACCCGTCGCCAAGCTGGCAAGTGCGGGTCGGCACAAAGCGGTGGGCACGTAACCACGGCGAAACGTGACACTTTGTTGCGACAATTGATCGAGGTGTGGCGTCTTGATGGCGGGGTGCCCCATAAAGCTGTAATCGGTCCACGCCTGATCGTCAGAGAGAATGAGCACGATGTTCGGCTTTTGATTTTCCGCGTTGAGCGGTGCCAACAAGAAGCATGACAGGACAGCCAGAGACGGGATGATTGAAAGACGGATCATGATCGTGGTGAAAAAGGAATAAGTTACCCATGGATCTATGCAAGATGATTTATTCTGATTTCAGGGCTTTGCGGATTGAGCACATAATGAAGTGCCTGAGTGGGTGCTGGTCATACTCATACCCTGAGACATCAGCTCCCCAAGATCGGCAAACAAGCCAAGGGATGATGGCTTTTATCATTCGCATAGGTTGATTTTTGATGACTCCGTTACCACCTATAAAGAGTGAATGGTGAGATGCACAGACTGATCATTATCTTTACCCTGAAGTCGGTAAGTGAGCTTGACTTGGTGGGCAGGAAGGAGGCTAGGCACGCTGACGCGGATGACATTTTCTTTTACCTGCACCCCAGTGACCTCCACCTTGTCAGGTGATTTAACACCTGGCTTCCTAACTGAAAATTTGGGCGAGCCGTATTGGGATGACCAGAGATAGTTCCACATACTGACCTGGCATGACTTGGCATCGATACGAACCTTTTGGTTAAAGGTCAGCTCAATATACCCTTTGCGGGCTTTGACATCGGTGACCATGGGTTCTTGTTTTCCAGTGTAGCGGACGCGTTGCAGGCAGCCATCATCGGGAGCAAACACACCCCAACCCCGTGTGCCAGTGACATAGACTTGGCCGTCTTGCGGGTTTACGCGGGGGCGCATGATCCCGCTGGCAAAGTTGAAGGGGAAAACCTGAGTCGATGCTTGGGTTGGTTCGGCATCGTCATCGACAAAGACCATCATCGCCTTGGCAAGTCCGCAGCTTGTGTGAAATAGGGCACCATTGCCGTAGGGACCGAAGCGCCTGTCATCGACCCAGACTTGACCACCACACGAGGAGTCAACGTCCTGTGGCAACCAGAGGATCGGTTGAGCAAAGGTTTTACGTTTTTTAAATTCGCCCTGCCTACCGGAACCCCCATACCATTTTCCTGGCTCGATGATGGAGATTTTTCCTGCCGGAACCCAGCCCCCCTGATTGTCGGCCATAAGGATGCGACCGCCGGGAAGAATCCCCATACCATTAGGAGTGCGGAATCCTGTGCCGTGCATGGTAAAACTTTTCCCGTCTGGACTGATTTTGTAACAACCACCAGAGAATGTGATGTCGGTATACTGACCATTTTTTGAGTAATACAAGTAGCCGTCATCATCGCGGACAAGATCAAAGTTATACCCGTGATAAATCAGAGAGAAGTCAGGGTCGGTAAAGAATTGTTCATAAAAATCCGCCTCACCGTCGTTGTTATAATCATGGAGTCGGACGATCCCACTGCGGGTGGTGACAAGAACTTTGCCATCGACAACTTGGCAACCAAACGTTTCGTGAATACCGGCGGCGAATCGGCTCCACGTTACCTTGCCGAGGGCATCATCGATGCCGCTGACGATCCAAACATCGCCGTCGTAGGTGGTGACAACAGCACGACCGTCGTCGAAAAACGCCAACGACGTGGTCCGCATCCAGCTGTTGTAGGCATTTTCGAATGGCACGGGAATCGTGTCCAAGACGTAGCTGGAATCCTTGTCATCAGAGAGTTGGCCCGTGACGTTATACTCTGTTGTCCAACGCCGTTCCCCTCCCTGAGTCAGGATTTCAAAATGGGCAGGAACCAGCGATTGATTCACGGCAGACACCCTGCCTGACGCACCATCCCCGACACTGCGGATGACGGAAAACGATCTGGCATTCTGGCCGGCTGGGATATGGATCGCGAGCCATCCTTTGTCGATTTTCCACGTTAATCCACGGCGGTCACCGTGGATAGCAATCGCCATTTTTCCGCACTGCATGGGTGCTTCAACAATGGGACCGGCACGGCAGTCAGCCGCATGACCGACACCTAAGAGCAATTCTTTGCCGGGTTGAATTTTGAGATGCTGCACCAAAGTTCGGGTTCCTTTTTTGTCGAGGATGCAATCGGGAGATTCCAGAATATTCCGAGCATCGATGCTGTAGGAAAGCACCGCTTGATCGTCATATAAATAATGTCCATTCCAGCGGAAACCGTCGAAGGTGAGCGGCCCCGTTGGGGCATTGCGTGGGTAGTCGAGATTCCCACCATGAGCCCAACGCCACTTGCCCAACTCTGGCACCATGGTTCCATTAGGGACCGGATTAACTTTACCATGTCCCTCGTAATAGTGGGATTTCATCATTTCCATGAACCCGCCGTGCCAGACGCCGAGAGATTCCATAGCATTGAGGTTATAGGAGATGGTTGTTTTCCCGGGCAGCTTCACCTGCATAGCGTTGCGCTCCTTGCCATTGGCACAGATCATGGCTGGACCGTGGTCGCGATAGCGGCCCTCCTTGAACGCGAGGTCACTGCCACCACTATCCTTGGGTCGTTTGGCATTTTCTTCGGTCGAGTAGAGTGAGTAGGGCAGGGCATCGATGGCCTTGGGGGTAACGTCGACCCTATTTTTAGGATTGTGTGGCTTGAAGATTTTCTCGCGCACGTAATGGAGCACATGGAGGCGTTGTTCGACGCTGAGGCTCGCCATCGGCGGCATGTAGCGGAATCCCGTGGTCAAGGTTTCAAACATGCTCAACAAGTCGGCACCGTTGAGGAGCCGATCCTGGGTAAAGGATCGGGCCAGCGGGTTGGGTGGCTTACCGATCCCATCCCCATGGCAGTTGAAGCAGTTGGTTTTGTAGATAGCAGCCCCGGCAGTTACCGCTTTTTTGAGATCCTCCACACTCAAATCAAGATACTCGCGTGGCGAATCCGGTGATAACGGAAGAATCTCAATCTTTGATATTTCTGTGGGATTTCTGAGGAAAAAGTTAATGCGTTCGGCATTTCCTTCGACGTATCCATCCTTCGTCATTTTTAGATTACGCGGAATATGGTCCGATGACAGACGCACGTCTTTACCCAAGTAAACAACCGCCTCCCCGTTCCCTAGGGGCGTCATGTTCTTAATACGTTTTTGCTCAGCCTTCATATTCCGGACGACAATTCTGATATCGCGCCATTGACCCACCAGATTGTTCAGGACATTTTTTGATGGATTGGCTTCCGGAACGATGACCTCACATAGATGAAGGTCACTAAACTCCTTAAGATACCTCAATCGTATCCGCAGTTCATAATTGGCGTACTTTTTCTTATTATGAATGTGGAGCTTCCCTCTTCCTCGGAGAATCCTGCCGTCGTATTCCCATTCATACAGCTTTAATTGGTCGACCGAACTGCCGTCAAAAATAACCCCAGATGACTTTTCCTCCTTGGCTTCAAGGCTCAAGGGTATGCACAGGCAGGTGAGTAATACACAGGCCAGATTGATCATCGTCTTTAAACTCATAGTGCCGCTTTTTGATATTCTTTCGCTTGATGGTATTACGGTGCTCTCAGGCAATTTTATTCAACTCATTATCGATCATCGGGCAGGCTTGAATCTATTTCACCGTAGCTCTGAAACGTTCACCCGTCGCCCATTTCCCCCGCGAACTCGACCAACTGACCGTGCTCACGTCGGCACTGAGTATTACACCGATTACTAGGAATTCTGCCGTGCACTTACTCAAACCATCACAGATGCGGCTGCTCGTCAAATACGCAGTATTCCATGGTTTTATCTATTTGCTCTATGATGATTTTCTTTGGCAACCATTGCAATTCGACGTGAACAAGCCATGGTCATTTGATGTTTCCCTGATACAACCTGTATTCTTCATGACCTTTTCCACCCCAGAATGGCTCTTTATGGCCCCCGTCTGTTTAGCGATCGGGCTGATCTGGAAGTCCCTGCAACTCTGGAAACCTCTCCGAGTATTACTCATGCTCGTTCTCACACTTATGCTCGCCGACCCTCAGATCGACAAGCAGCAGGATGCCCTCGATCTCTGGGTGATGCTGGACCGATCGGAATCGACCGAAGACCTCGTTGACAAGGGTCTACCTGAATGGAAAAAACTACTTGAGCGTGCCAAACCGACGCGACACGATCGGCTACGCTTCATCGACTACGCGGCTGAAGTTGTCGAACAAAAACCCGGCACTGAAAACGCCGTTTACACAGGGAGCCGTAAACTCTCCCGATCCAATCTAGCGATCCAGAACATTCTCGCGCTCGCGCCCGAAAACCGGCCGACGCGGATCCTTGCCTTCACTGATGGATACTCTACCGAGCCCCTTGCTGAGGCTGCAGCCAAACTCACCCGTAAAGGAATCCCGATAGACTTTCGCCTCGTCAGGGAGGAAACCACCGATGACTTTCGGGTCGCGAGGTTACACCTACCTGTGCGCGCCCAAGTAGGCGAACCCTTTGCGCTCGACGTCACCCTCCGTGGCCCCAGCGATACCGAGGTCCCCCTTGTGATTAAACGCAACGGGATGACACTTTCCGAGGTCGTGGTAAAAATCGTCGGCGGCACGGGTCGGGCTGAATTCACTGACCGAATTTCCCGCACGGGTTCCTACGAATACTCGGCGGAGATCCGTCCCGCAAAAGACGCCCACCCAGGCAACAACAGGCTTGAACGATGGATCGAAGTTGCCGGAGGCCCCCGTGTCTTATTAGCCACTGGATACACCAACGACCCGCTCGCCGCAGCACTACGCGACCAAGACTACGATGTTCAAGTGATCTCGAACCCCAGCAACCTCCGCGTCGGCCAACTGGCCGGTGCACGTTCGGTCATCTTCAACAACGTGCCCGCCGCGGAGGTGCCACCCGCATTTCAGGACGCGCTCAACTTCTACGTCCGCGAGCAAGGTGGTGGATTCCTGATGGCCGGCGGAAAACAATCGTTTGGCTCCGGGGGATACTTTCAATCTGCCATCGACAACCTCCTCCCGGTCTCCATGGAATTAAAAAACGAACACCGGAAGCTCTCAGTTGCCATGGCGATCGTCATGGACCGATCCGGCTCCATGTCGATGACGGCAGGCGGAGGGAAAACCAAAATGGACTTGGCGAATACAGGAGCCGCCCGTGCGGTCGAATTACTCGGTGCGCTTGATCAAGTCACCGTATTGGCTGTCGATAGCGCGCCTCACAAGATTGTCCCGATAGTCGAAATCAAAGACCGCAAAAATGTGATCATCGGCAAAATCCGAAAAATCCGCTCACAGGGTGGCGGTATTTATGTTTACAACGGCTTAAAGGCCGCATGGCAGGAGCTCAAAAAGTCGACCGCGGGCACCCGTCATATCATCCTTTTCTCGGATGCGGCCGACTCCGAGGAGCCAGGAAAATATAAAAGTCTCATCGCCGAGATGCAACGAGAGAACTGCACGGTCTCAGTGATTGGATTGGGCACCCCGAAGGACAGCGATGCGGACCTACTCAAGGACATCGCCAAACGCGGCAAGGGCCGATGTTTCTTCACCACCCGACCTGCTGAAATCCCACGTCTCTTCGCCCAAGAAACAGTCACCATCGCTCGCTCGGCCTTTATCACCGACCCCATCGGCACTCAGCCCACTGGCAAGTGGAGTGAGATTTCCGCCAAACCCTTCGCGTGGCCCGCACATGCCGATGGCTACAACCTCTCCTACGCTCGACCCGATGCGACGACCTCGCTCTCAACAACCGATGAATACCTCGCCCCACTCGTCGCCCATGCGCGGCGTGGCATCGGCCGCACCGCCGCCGTATCCTTCCCGCTCGGCGGAAAACACTCCGAAAAAATCCGCGCCTGGCCACACTATGGTGACTTTGTTCAGACGCTGACCCAATGGCTCATGGGTGACCCCTTGCCACCCGGAATCGGATTGCGCCATCGGATTGAAGGCACCCGACTCACCATCGACCTCCTCTACGACACCGAGGAATGGGCCCAAAAATTTGCACTCAGCCCACCACGGATTCGTCTCCTCGACGGCGAATCATCTGGTGCCTCCTACGAGGCATCTTGGAAACGTATCGCACCTGGACAATTCTCTCTCACCCGCGATCTCGAAGAAGGCACCCTGATCCGAGGTGCCATCCAAGCAGGTGCCCATGCCATCCCGTTCGGCCCGATCATCGTGGGATCCAGCACCGAGTGGGCATTCGACCCCGACCGACTTGCTGAGCTACGTTCTGTTTCTGCACAAACTGGCGGCCGAGAGTTACTCGACCTTTCCCAAGCTTGGCTTCGACCATCGGTCATCCACCGGACCGATCTACGCATCCCCCTTGCGATTGGCGCGCTTCTCCTCGTGTTATTGGACGCCCTGGTGACGCGCACAGGATGGAAATTCCCCCAACCCGCGATCGCATCAGGAAAAAAATCACGCGTGCAGAAGCCCAGAACAACCGAGGACACCCAAGAAAAACAACACGCCCCTTCCTCACCGGCAACGCCGCCTGATAGGCCGTCATCTCACCCGACAAAACCAGCCCAGCAGGAAACCTCACGCAGATCGAGGTTCGATCGGGCTAAACGCCGAAAATAGTCTCGGGAAATAATCTCGGAAGCTGCCCCGAAAAAAGTGGCCACCCCGCATCATTCGACTATGTTGGTGAAGCAACCACAAGTTTCCGTCATGCCCCCCACCCCACCCATCGCACTGACCATCGCGGGATCTGACTGCTCCGGTGGCGCAGGTATTCAGGCCGATTTAAAAACCTTCCAGCACTTCGGCGTCCATGGTCTCAGCGCGATTACCAGCATCGTCGCAGAAACGCCTCTCGAAGTCCGACAATGGGCACCCGTCGACATCCCGCTCCTTCAAGACCAAATCAACATCGTTTTAGACACCTATTCGGTCAGTGTGGTTAAAACCGGGCTGCTCCCCTCTCTGATGGTCATCATCGCCGTGGCTGAAATCCTCGAAAAACGGAACATCCCGTTGGTTGTCGACCCCGTGATGATCGCCTCAACCGGCACCAGCCTGATCCATGAGGATACATCGGGCACCCTCTCCAGCCGCCTCCTCCCTATCACCACGCTGGTCACACCCAACATGTCAGAAGCATCCGCGCTACTGAACCGTGATGTGACCACCCGACAGGATCTCGAAGCGGCTGCTCGGGATATTGCCGAAACGTATCACACGTCCTGCCTACTCAAAGGCGGTCACCTGCCAGGAAATGGCGACCGTCTCGACATGCTATGGCACGACGGCTTGGCCTACCCCTTCAGCCACCCCATGTGCGATATCCCCAAGGGAATCCACGGCACCGGCTGCACACTTTCAGCCGCGATTGCAGCAGGTCTTGCTCACCGCCAACCACTCGAAACCGCCGTGGAAAAGGGCATCCACTACGTGCAACAGCTCATCCAAGACGCTCACATGTGGCATCACAACGGCCAAACGATTCAATGCCTCGGATGGTAGCCAGCACGAACGGTGGCAAAGCCCAACCCCCCAAAAAAACCACCCTTACCCACCGTCGGATTTGAGCCTTTTTATTTGGTAAGATGAGATATCAATCGATTCAAACTACCATCCCCAAACGTAGTCAGGGTCAATGTCACCAAGCTGTCACGCAATAATGGATACCCATGGGGCATCAAACATGCTACGTATTAACCATGAGAAAGCCTCTTAAAACACGTACCTTCCGCAAAAGGATCCCCCCCGTGAGCATCGCCCTTCTCACTTGCTCACTCCTTGTTTCCTGCGGAAATCATCCTACCGCGAAACTTGTCAAAAAATCGGCTCGTTCCATGGCAAATTTAATCCCCCACCGGATCCCCGTTACTGATGTGCGAGTCAAAGATCTTCATGCCATGCCTACCGGAGCCGACCTTGCCCTAGCATGGGATCGGCACCTCGACTCGAGACGCTATGTGTTTTTTATCCCGAAACATTATAAAGCCCCCAAACTTCCCGCCAGCCGAAGCCTACCAGCCGATGGAGGCATCCTTCCCCCGCTGCATGCAGACCGTGGATCATCGCTCGAGGGACGAGGCTCACTGCCCACAGAGTAATCGTAGTAACGACTCTGCGCCCGCATAACTCGCGGCATGAGCGCGCATCTACGGCGTCGCCTCTGAGTTTCCGACGAAACGGAGCAAATAAGACGCCATCACTTGCTGGGCTTCGATCCAGCATCGGGTGCAGGTGAAATCTTGGGACGGAGGCGAAGTTTCACCTTTGTCCCAACGGCGGGAAGATGCGTGGAGTCAATCTGCCACGCCCAATCCCCTGCCGAATGACCGTATACCCCTGGCAAACAAAGCAATTCATCACCAAAGGTCGCTAGCGAGATCACATTGCCACTTTGATCGGCGAGGTATTGACGTGGTCCATCCCCTTCGCCATGGAGAAAGGATCCCGCAAAGAGGAGGGTCTGAGTCGGAAACTGGGTATTTTTTTCCTCACCAGAGTCATCTTCACCAGACGTTTCTTCCCCAGCGCCATAGTCCTCCTCCTCGTAGGCCTCGATAAATTTGCTAATAGGGTGCTCGACCACCTTTCCCTCCATGTTCTTATACACAATGAAGACATCGATCTCTCCACCCCTCGGGGGAACGTGAATCCAACGTGTTTTCTCTTTATCCACCGCCTTTTGCATGGCGGGGTTTCCTGGCTTGGCTCCGATCAAGAGAAGCGCCGTGTGGATGTGTTTGGCTTTTGCATCAAGCGCGACAATCGACTCATGCTCCTTGGTATTCTTCGTGCAGGCGATCAGCTCGAGTGCGCCTTGATCGAGGCAAATAGAACCATCGACATCGACACAACGTCCCTCGAGGTTAATTTTCACACCAGGAAGCTTTAATTTTTTTAGGGCCGCCTTCAATCCAGATTCGGGTTGGGGTTTCGCGGCGTCTAATCCTGATGCGGACTCGGGCGAAGTGGCGCCTGGAAGCTTGGTTTCAGCCGCGACGTCGGCGCTGTGTGCCACCGCCAACAGCAGCATCATCGTCATCGCCCCCAAGAAAGTAAAACTCCCACGGCGGCGACGGTTCATTCGGTCATTCTCATTGCTCATCCCACTCACCCTGTATGTGCTTGGCGCGTTCAGCAAGTAAAATAAAGGGGGCTCGTTATGCCCATCGTGCCCGCCGTTCATCGAGATGGATTACCCTCTTTATCGGACTGTTCCGTCACCCCAGGCCACTGGTTGAGTGGCAGGTATCGGTTTTTTTCAATACGCACATCCTCGCAGTCGATCATTTGAACCGACGACGCGTCGTCAACGATGGGATCCGAGTAGATGGTATTGCCAGTGATACTCAATCCTGAAGTGCTTTCCCCTTTGACGCTGCATTTGTCACGCAGCACAAATTCGTTCCCCACGATGCGGATGTTTTGATGAACGGCATGGTTCGGCGCACTATTTTGCGGGTTGATATTGATGACGGGCTCGGCGCAGCGGATGAAGCGGTTATGGCGGATCGTCATATCACGCACACAACCAGACTCGAACCACCCCCTTGCGTCATCTTCGAGCAGGATCGCGCTCATGTGGGTGACGTTAAACATGTTGTCCTCGACGAGCACTTTACGCCGTGTCGTGATCAGGAATCCGCGTGTCGGGATACGCGAGACGCTGCAACCACGGATTTCCACCTCAGGTGTCCAAGTGACATTTTCCAGCACATCCATCACTTTGAAATCGGCGGGGAAATTTTTTTCAAGCGTGAGCAGCATCTCCATCGGGTTCAACATCTCAGCCTGCTTCACCTTGTTTTTACTGTAGGGTTTGAGTGAGTCCCACCGGATAAACTCCACATCGTCGCCAGCATTGAATGCCTTAAACCCATAAGTCTGTTTGTGCATAAACCTCACCTTGATCTGACGATCCGACACCTTCTCGGTCACCCGCAAATGCGTGCCGTGGATGTTGATGGCATCATCATGAGCACCTGAAAAAATACAATTTTTCACAAAGAGTTTCCCCTTGCAGCCGGAGACTTGGATCCCGTCGGCCCATGCTGCCGTTGTTCTCCCACTCGCGGGGTCTGGTGCAATCTTCACTCCCTCAAAGGTCAAATTTTCAGAAAACTGATTCACCAGCCCCATCCCGTGCAGGAACCGGAAGTGGACGTCTTTCCAGGTGATATCCTTGCTGCGCCGAGTGAAGACGGCCGCGTAATCCCGAAAAGGATCGCGAATCTGATAGACACGCCCCTGCTTCATTTTATGTTTTCCGCTAGCGCGCAGCAGGTAGGGTTTAAGCTCCTTGATCGTCAGGCCGTTGAGTGGGTCACGCCGGCGGCGCACCTCGTTGGTTGCCAGATCGAGTTCCTGACCGAGCCCACCGACAAAACTCCACCCCTCGCCCTTCCACGTAAGTTTACCTGCATCGATCGTGTATCGGGAGTCCTTGTGGATCTGTAAGTCGACATAATCATCACCCGCAGCGATGACTTGATATTCGACGACCGTCGGGTGTTGATAATCAAAAATCATGCCAGAAACCGTCACGTTTTGACAATCGTCCACGCACACCTGTATCATCTTGCCACGGCAAACGATCTCAGCACCTACCCCCAAGACATCGATGTGCTGCGCATTTTTCAGGTAGATTCCGATCAGCTTATCCGCTTCAGGTGAGGCGTTGGTATTGGAGATATTGAATTTTCGACGGTATCGGTTTTGGTTATAAAAATCATACCGCCCCGGTGCGAAGCTGACCTCGACGGGCGAACTGGCCGACCCGCCCCCCATGATCATCAACGTCTGATCAAACGACCCAGGTGACGTGATTTTCACCTTATCGCCTGGAGCCAATATCCATTGGTTGATCCGGCTAAAACTACGCCACGCAAGGTTCTTCGTGAGCCCCGATTGTGTATCGTCCCCCTTGACCGGATCAATGAAGTAACTCGTATTCCCCGGCGAGAGTTTCCTCATTTCCTTTGGTGGATACAGGGAGGAAGAAGCATAGGCGGATACCGTGGCCAAAGCCACCGCAGCAAGAACTGTAAGCCAATATGATATTTTCATGATTCTCTTTTCTTCGACTTATTCCACCATCTGGGCTGGAAAAACATGGGCTGGCCAGCCATTTTTGTCACGCAAGGTTGGGATTGCGGTGTCAAACCAGCCCATCCGGACAAATTGGGGTGCGGGAACTTTGTCACTGTGGACAATGACTTGTGTCCCCTGAACGGTAGCGGTTGCGGAGACAAATTCCTTTCCATCTGCGGAGAGTTCGAAGCACCTTGGGTCATTTCCGTCCTTGGTGGTCAGCCCTTGATCAATATTGGAAAAACTGACCAATACCTTATCCTGTTTGCGGGTTGCCTTGGAAAAGATCGGCCCTGAGGTGACAACATCTTTCCCGTATTGACGTTTAAGTGCCATCGCGGCGAGTCGCTCACCAACCGGTTGTTTGTGCCGAGGGTGAATTTTTTTTACGTTGATATGGGTGTCATGGATTGGGATCACGCTGACGCCGGGGACCTCCTTGGCTGCACGGTATTGTGCGGCCCAGACGGAATCAGCAAGAACCGAGCTCGGCACACCTTTACGGGAATAATCAAAGGGAGCGACCTGAACCATGTGCAACGGAATATTAGGATAACTAAACACCCTGGACCATCCAGCGCTAAGCGCTTTGATCGATTCAAAATAATCGTCCGAGCCATGATTTGATTCACCTTGATACCAGATCACCCCCTTAATCGCGGAGGGAACAATCGGCATGATACGGGTGTTGTGGATACTCGACCCTTTACGTATAATTCCTGCGGCCTTGTGTTCCGCTTCTGGGATAAATGGCTCAATGCGTGAGCCGTTTTGGGCAATGATGATATAGCCGACCGGCACGTCCAGCTTTTGTTCGAGCTTCAAGGCAAAGAAAAAAGCAACCGCGGACGAACTCAACACCTGCTCGGAGCAGAGTATCCAGCGACCGTTGAGAAAGGCCCGCACTCGGGGGTTATCCTTCTGCGCTCGAAAAACTGCCTTTTCATGGCCAGGGGATTGCCTAATACCTGTCGCCATATTCGACTGGCCAGACGCCAACCAAGACTCACCAACAAGCACGTCATCAACGACGATCTTGTTTTCCCCCGTGACCGTAAGTTTCTGTGCAATGGACGATGCCCTGAGCGGGGTAAGTTTGACGTTCCAATTGCCCATGGCATCCGTGGTGGCTTTTTCATGTTGCCCAGCAAATTCGACGGTCACCTGCTCACCTTTCTCCGCCGTCCCCCAGATAGTAGTTACAGCACCACTCTGCAGGATCATGTGATCAGAAATAATACTAGGCAATACGACGTCAGCCCGAAGGCTCAGGGTGACTGACAGGGTGAGGATAACGGGTAAAATATACTTCATGTTTCGTAATGGTTGGTTTTCATTGGCTCATCCCGTGATGATCCATGGTTCTATGTTGATCTCAGTATTTGTGATACGAGTTCACCGTTTCATTCTTTCCCTTATTCGTAAATACCGTGTGGAGACACCGAGGAAATACTTGATGGGTTAAGCGTTGGATGCCGGACTTCGATGACAAAGCGGGGCGAAGCCGTCTGTTGCGTTGGTATTTGGAGATTGAAATTTAGAACATCCCGCACGTTTTTACGGTTTTTCCACACGTCGGGCGCCACGTAGAGTGACGGGGCCAATCAGCCCGGAAGGCAAAAGCGGATCGTTGGCATTCCAGTGTTTCCAAGTGGTAAAAGTGATACGTTTCTTTGATGGGCGGGGTTTCCCTTGGACAAGCCAATCTGGCCAGCGGACCAAGGCATTGTTCGCGGCCCACTCGACATCCGACGGATGCTGTTCGTCACCAATGAGTCGATTGACCCAGAGGTTGGTGACATCGACCTCCAGAGTATTCGCTCCCGACTTCAGCACCTCGCTGACATCAACGCGGAACGGCTTGTGCCAGAGCACACCGAGGTTTTCCCCATTGACACGGACCTCTGCCATCACCGCTACCTGACCGAGATCAAGCCAAACTTCTTGATGGTTTTTTAGAAACTCCTTCGAGAGATGAAAGTTAATCGAGTTCGTTGCCGTGCCAGAAAAATACTTAATGCCAGCGTCGGGGTGCTCATTCCACGGAACGAGTTGATCGAACTTCGCGGTCGCTGGGGAGCCACGTTCCCCCTGAAAGCTCAAGTTCCACGGGCCGATAAGCCGCAGCGGGTTACTATCCCACTCCCGAACTACGGGAGGGGATGCCGACTGACCGGACTTACGAAACACAACAAAGACGGACTTTTCCGCATCGAGTCTGAGTGATACCTGAACGTGTTTTCCAGCAGTTTTCCAACCGTCGGCTGGGCGGATGGCCCCAGTTTCTGCGTCCCATATCTCGGGAACTTTTCCAACAACTCGGAAGCCGACCATCGTATTTATGACAGCATCGGTCTGGTTGGAAACAAAGAAGATATCCGCATCCTCGGTATGCCGATGCAGCCAGCTCATACCTTCGGGAAGCTGCACAGCGGGCGCGACATCAAGCTCAGCCAAGACATCGGCAGGTGACACTCCGTGAAATACTCGCCCATGGCCAAAGCGGTTTGATTTCACCTTCTCACCATCGCATTTGCCCCAGACCTGTTCACCCATCGCGCGCACTTCATTTTCCGATGCCGGAAAATTTTGCAAGCTGGGTGTGTGCCTCGGCTTTGGCCCAAGGATGGTGGCGCCGGCGCGGACAAGGTCGCGTAGCTTGCGCGCAAATGCGGGTGTGTGGAAGGTATGATTGGGAAGCACGAGCAACCGGTAGCGTTTCCCTGTGGGCAGAACGACATCGCCATGGTCGACCTTCAGCGCAGCCAACACATCGGTTCCGCACGAGTCGTAACCAAAACCAGCCGCCGAGATATCTTTTCGATAGACGGAACCATTCGGTGCGGCATTACCAGCGAAACAAAGGACATCGGCACCAAACTCACCACTTTGCAGCAAAAACTGGGAGCGGGCGATGTATTGCATCCACGCTTGGCCCGGTTTCCACCAGGTGTTGTTCCGCCCAAAGTGGGCACCATACTGCCCCATCGTCATCCCAGGGAATTGATCGAGCCATGGCTGGTGGGCATAGCTATGCAAAACGAAGCGGTTAATCCCCTTTGTCCAAGCGAGGTCGCCAACACGCCGCAACGATCCGGGGTGATTCAACCATCTACCGATATCCGGTCCTGCGGTAAATGCCTCGGCGGCGGCAATCCGCCGGCCATTAATGTGGGCGACCGAAGCCGCAGTCCTCAAAGAAAAGGAATATTTGCCGTTGGCCCAAAACTCGCCTGTCGGGATATCGGTTTTGGCAGCAACCGCCAAACCTTCAAAACATGAGGTATACGGCTCACATAAAAACTCCAGACCACGCTCATGGCAGAGGTCGGCAAAATACCCGTAGTAGTTATCGGCAAAAAGATCAGAAATCGTGCGCCTAAAATCCCAGTAAAACCGTTCAGTGGTCGCGGCGTCTTCAATCGGCCGACCCGTAAGCGCCAACAAGTAGGGGGTTGGGTCATACCCACGGCGTTTTTCAAACTCCTCACGCATGTTGGGTGTCCAGTGGTGAAGACCGGCTTCATAGCTATCCACTAGGATTTGTTTCATGACGGCGCCAACCAACGGGCCAAGATGATTGATTACGGGTTGGATCCCCTTTTCCCAATGAACATTCAGACTATCACGCCTCAGCTTGTCGATTTCTAGGCCAGTTCCCAGTTTCGGTGCGGGGCTATTTCGTTTTCCCGTCGGGGTGTGCCCGAGACGAATGACCCTCCATTTTCCGGGGGGAACCTTCCAACTCAAAAATCCGTCTGGACTCAAATGGTGGCTGATATTCAAAATCGATTTCAGAGGAATCGCCGGATACTTACCATTAACCTTCAGCTCAGGCTGTCGTCCGCCACGCGTCGCCCTCTGCCCAGCCTTCGCCTGCCACTTGAATACGCGAAAACCCGTATCCCTCTCCACAGGAATCGCAAAAACGGCAATATCACGATAGAAACCCTCACGGAATTCAGGATGCGGAAGTTTGATTTCAACCGATTGACTTCCCCAGATTTCGATCTCGGCCGACGTCAGTCGCTGCATCGCAATGTCAGGTGTGACCCACGGGCCACCGGAAGTTTGCCACCCAGCGCAGTTTTGCATCCCGAGCTCGAGCCCGAGCCGTCCGGCTTCGCTGGCCGCAAATTTCATCCGATCAAACCACTCGGGACTGAAATATTTCACGGGGCCAAGAGGAGTGTCACAGCTGTGCACGGGTCCCGCCAGATTAAAAATAAGAGCTCCGCCAATACCGTTCTCGGCCATGGCTTCAAGATCAGCTGTAATCCCCTCGCGGGTGACATTCCCGTCCATCCAATGCCACCAAGTATACGCTTGGGACTCGGCGGGTGGGGAGGAAAACCCAGATTCAAGACCCCCCCCGACAACAACCGCCGAGGATAAAATGATCGAAAGCAAGGCGAGCATGGCTTTGACGGACTTATTCATGATGATTTTTTTAGAATCGGGCTTAGATCATGCTAGCGCCTCCGCCACCCGCAAGGCCTGCAGATTCATGCTGACGTTGTGCACACGATGAAGGCGGATACCATCTCGATAGGCCAACGCCGTAATCGTCGCTGTGGCGACATCCCGCTGCTCGGGATCATTTTCACCCGTAAGCGCACTGATCATCGATTTCCGAGAAACACCTAACAGCAATGGTCGGTCTTGCTGAAGTGCCTCCAAATGACGCAGGAGCTCGAGGTTGTGTTCGAGGGTTTTGCCAAAACCAATTCCAGGATCGAAGCAGATCGCCTCGGGATCCACGCCCAATGCGACAAGCATTTCAAATCGCTCAGCGAAAAATGATTGCACGGCAGCCACGACACCGCCTGCTCCCTCGTAGTCTGGATTTTGCTGCATGGTCCGGGGTGCCCCCTGCATGTGCATGACACAGACACCGGCTTGATAATCGGCACAAACCCTCGGCATATCAGGGTCCCCCCTCAGCCCTGTCACATCGTTCACAATATCAGCCCCCGCTTCGAGAGCCGCGCGAGCGACGGATGCCTTTGATGTATCGATGGAAATCAATACCTCTGACTCATTTCTGAGGGAATGAATCAATGGAATGGTGCGTTGTATTTCCTCAGCAAGATCAACACCCGCCGCACCAGGACGAGTGGATTCACCTCCGATGTCGATGATTTCCGCCCCCTCCTTCACCATCTGATGGGCATAGCTCAGAGCTGACGCTGCTCGCACGTGTTTACCTCCATCGGAAAAAGAATCCGGTGTCGTATTCAAAATCCCCATGACCACACCTCGGCGGGTGAGTTGAAGTGAACGGCGGCGCGTTTTCCAGATCATAACTGATGGCTTGAAATAATCGATTTCGCGGCTAGGTTCCACGAACGCACCCATGAAAACAACCCTTAAAAATCAGATCGTTGGAGTCGGAGCACTTACAGCGTTCACACTTGCAGCGTTTATCATGGTCGCCAGCCCCATCCAGGCTCAGGCATCAAGTGACGTCAACAAATCCAACGCCAACGCGAACGTCCGCATCATGAAGAACCAAGACGGATCCTACACGGAATTCCGCCGCAGTTCTGACGAACGTGTGATCGAACGACGCACCTATGGCGATCGTGCTGGTGGCAGTGGCGATCGCGTCCTGCGTATGAGTGTGATTTACCGCAAAGACGTCTATGGAAAACTCCGCAGTGGCAGAGTGCACGACGGCTCAGGAAAGGTTCTTTATCGCGTCGTCTATGGATACCGGAAGTCGGACGGCAAACTCGCCGCCGAAGACATGTTCGACGCACGGGTCAAACGCACCAAGGCATTCCAAAATCCTCAGACGAAAAAATGGGAAGAAAAAGAGGTGCCCGTCAGAAGGCTCTACCATCGCTACGACGCCCAGGGCCGACCATCGAAGCCGATTGTTTTTTGTGCCCCTGCGGGCAAGACGGCAGAGAAACTTTTTGGCAAGGACAAGGGGAGCTACGAGGGCGCAGACCCATGGGCGAATGATCACCGCACCATCAACCCCAACGCGCGCCCCACCCAATAAGCGGACGCTTATTCAGGGACTATGGGGTGTTCATGGGTGAAGGAAAGGCATCCCGACCTTTCAAGTAGTCGGGGAAATCTTTCTTAAGTGTATCGAGATAGTGATTGGCTTCTTTCTCATCACCTTTTTTGAGTAATGCCTTATAGGCTTTCAACAGGGCCTCCGGCTGAAGTTTCTTATCCCCCACAAAAATTTGCACGACCACGACGTAATAGCCAGCCGCTCCAGCATAGTCTTTTTGATGGTAGGCGATGTCACCGAGAATCATCCGCAGGCCGGCATTGACCTGCCCCTTGGGTCGGAGTTTCAACCCGTCCTCCGCCGATTTCTGAGCCTCCTCTAGCTTATCAAGTCCAAGATAGGCTTCCGCCTGATCCAAGAGGCTCTCCGCTTTCCAAAATGGCTGATCGACCACATCGAGGAAATTTTTAATCGCACTCAGAGCCCCCTCATAGTCCCCCGTTTCGACACGAGCCCTCCCTAATAATTTCCAAATGGTCTTGGGCGTCTGCCGTGGTTCCAGTGGGGTTGTCCCCATGGTGAGGTAGCGATCGCAACCTTTCATCTCCCCAGCGTTAAAACACTGCAGCCCTAACCAACGATAAATCGAGGAGGGCACTTTTTCTTCTTTGTTGATTTTCTGGATCTCATCGACAGCCGACTGGAGGCGCCCCTTGTCTTTCATCGAGTAAGCACTGTAAACAATCAGCATGCCGGCATTAAAACCGTATTTATCCGCATCCAACTTGATGCATTGCTCGAGCGCAGGAATCACATCGGCAAACTTTTTTAACTGATAATTCCCCCACCCGATCCAGTAGTTGGCATTGGCCACGGTCATCGCCCGGAGGTCTGGAAACCCATTAAGCATCGCATCATATCGCCGAATCATATCCGCGTAATCTTGATCCTCTTTTTTGATGCGTGCACTATTTTGCCAGGCAAGAGCCGCAAGCTGATCCTTGGGAAACCGCTCAATGAGCAAGTCAAAATCCTTTAACGCCGAGACACGATCGCCGAGCGCGAGATAAGATTTCCCTCGACGTGCGATCACGCGGGGTGACCGTTCGTCCTCCGCATATCCGCTCAGAAAATCGGTGAAACTGCGCACCGCACCATTGTGATCACCCGACAGCGACAGGCACCATCCACGTTTAAAAAGGAGATTGGCACGATTCGCCTCACCGACGGCACTGGCATGGATTTGATTATACGCATCTGCGGCTTCTCGGTGTTTTTCACTATCAAACAATGTCTCTGCCTTCATCAGCAGTGCCTTGTGAATCCTTTCATGCTTCGGGTATTGTTTTTGATAGATCTCAAGAAAAGCATCCACTTGCATGGGTATATTCGCCCCCTTGATATTATAAAAACAAAGCAAGCGGAAGTAGCTTGCCTCGAATGCCTCAGCGGATAATGGCAACTGCCGCTCGGCTTGTGCAAAGAGCTTGATCGCCTGATGGTAAAGCTTGAGTTGATAGCAACTTCTCCCAGCAATGGCATACTTAATCACCTCGGTCGGCGGCGGCCCTTGATGATCACCGCGCTTCATCACATCGAGCACCCCTTGGTAATCCTTGGCCGCATACAAGCTATTCATCAACGCAGTCTGCGCACTCGGCTTAAACTTTTCCTCACTGGATAACAACACCGCCTTAAAACATCGTTCTGCCTTATCGACTTCTTTTTTCCGCAATGCCAGCAATCCGACGTTCAAGGTCGCTTCGATACGCAGGTTGGCTGCAACACCCGGCAACATCAATGCCTCAAACCTCGCCATCGCTTTCTCATCGTCTTTTTGAGCCAAGTAGAGGTGCCCAAGCTTCAGCTTGGCATTTTCCCTATAAACAGAAGGCGCATCCTTAGCCGCCTCAATGATCTGGTACGACTGGATCGCCCTATCGGCATTTCCCGCATACCGGAAACACGAAGCTTCTTGGTATCGTCCACGGTAGCGCTCCTGAGCGGTCGTCGACATCGTGGCAACACGACCAAAATACACCGCAGCCTGGTCGTACTTTTTCATCGCCACCGCATCGTACCCCAACCGGTTCGATGCCAGCGCCACATAGCGACCTTTTTGATAACGGTTAATCACACCATGCAGCACCCGCTTGGCATCATCAAGGGAACCCGAATGATAATAACATTCACCCAGATAATACATCGCCGCCGCCGTATTGGCATGCATGGGAAAGCGCTCGATGTAGGTCGATAAACGCGGAATGGCACGTTGGTAGGCCATCACTTTACCCTCATGGTCACCTGTCGCGTTTGCCTGTCTATAGAGCTGTTTACAGAACTCAAATTGATCCTGGCCAGGATCAGCCACCAGAGGTGCATCCTGAGCAGAAACCACACAGGTGGAAATGGTGACCGCAAAAACTAGGGCAATAATACGCATCGGAAATCAGGGGTAATCCATCCTCAAGCTACAAGACTAAAATCACGGAGCATCAGGCTTAGCGGAAGAATCCCGCTTAGACTGCGGAGTCACCCCTGCAGCTTTAGCTGGTTGCTTGAGATCAACCTCGACGGCAAGCTCTATAGCTTCACGTTCTATCACTTGAATGTGCTCCTGAGCCTGAACTTCCATTACTTCAACTTTTTTTGTCGGCATCATAAAGGTAAAACCCCCTATCAGGATCAAGCCTATTTTCAATGGTGCGGGTAATGCAAAAAACAACAAACTAAAACTTGTGGACATCATGGCAGGTAATGATTTCTGGGTTTGTATTGTGCTTGGGCTTGATTAAAGCCATACGATTCTCAGCTACTTATGCTTTCGCTGGACTTGAGTTGCAAATGAAATATTCGGAATACCTGCCTTCTGGCAAACATCAATGACTTCGACAATTTTCTGATACTCGACCTTGCCGTCGCCCCGAATGCGAATCGCTTGGTTTTGATGCACGGCCGCAATCCGAGTCAATTTAGCAAAGAGCTGGTCCTGAGTCATCTCCGCATGATCCACCACCACGCCACCGTCCTCACGCACATTCACAATGATCTCACCCACTGTCTGTTTCGCATCCGCACCTTCCTCCGCGACAGGAACCGAGACATTCAGCTCTCGCTCACTTTGCGAAAACTGCATCGTCGCAATAAAGAAGATCAACAACAAAAAAACAACGTCGATCATCGGAGCCAATGGAAAGGCTGCCGATTCGGGCTCGCTTGTTTGAAATTTCATACGGACAAAAAATAGATGAATTACATCCCGTGAATCTCCGGACTGTCATTGGACGGGCGGGGCACGGGCATCGGCGAAGCACGATGGCCCGCATCATCATACTGTCGACTCGGCCCCTGGCCACCCCCCTGGCTGTATTGCGGGTCATACTGATCGGGTTGATCATAGCCGTCACGATGCATCTCCCCCGCATACACTGGCTGGGGTGCCACACCGCCACGGCGGTTATACTGGGACGACAGCAGCGCCATCAGATGAGTCGCTGCGGCCTCGAGTTCGGCGATGTATTTCTGCACACGGCCTCGGAAAATGGAGTAAAAAATAACGGCCGTGATACCAATCACCAAACCACTGGCCGTGGTCACGAGTGCCTGATAAACGCCCTCAGCCAGTTTATTGGCATGGACCCCCTCGTAGTTTCCGCTGGCGATCTCCATAAAGGCGCGGATCATACCGATCACGGTTCCGAGCAGACCCGCCATGGGTGCAATCGTGCCAACGTCATTCAGGTAACTGATGCGGTGGGTCAAAATCCCCGCTTGGCGCGACCCCTCAGCCTGAGCGACCTCACGAACCTCTTTAAAGGTGGTTCCCGTGTTTTTAGTCATGAAATCGAGGGTTTTCTCGGTGATTCGAGCCACACTCTGGTTCTGACGGTTACAGTGCGCCACCAACCCCAGATAATCGCGCTTACGGATCAAGGCCTCCGCGGCATTCATAAACTTATCACTCACCACGCTGTTGCGCCGGATCGTGAAAAAATAGAGCACGATCAGCACGACAGCGATCAACGACAGCAAGGCCAGCGGATACATCATAAACCCACCCATCGAGAGAATTTCAAGGATGTCTTTGTTGGCACTCTCCCCAGCCCCGGGTGAATCAGCAGCGGCGGCGCCATGAGCCATGCCCAGCAGTATCGTCATGCTCAGGCCTATCGTTAGGATAAAAAATTTCATAAATGGATTCGCGGTCACTGTAACCCGATTTTTCCCGGGCGCAAGCGTGGGGAGTGCGCATTCTGCCGAATCAATTGCCGACACAACAGGCAGCGCACCCTTGTTGTACTTGATTTACGCGATTCTTGGCCCATCTCTTTCTAAACAATTCGTCCCATGAGCACTCCCGAGGTCACACAAAAGCTTCAGAACACCCCGCACAAGCCCGGGGTTTACCTGATGAAGGATCGCATCGGGGGGATTATCTACGTTGGCAAGGCCCGCGACCTCCGCAAGCGGGTCGGCAGCTATTTTATGCCATCACGGAAAATGCGAGCCGACCTCAAAACCCGAGCCTTGATCGATAGCATCCACGATTTTGACATCCAAATCGTTCGCAACGAACAAGAGGCCCTCATCCTAGAAAGCAAACTCATCAAGCAGTATCGCCCGCGCTACAACGTTAGCCTGCGCGATGACAAACGCTTTTACATGGTCAAGGTGCAGCTGGACGCCCCCCTACCCCGCTTTGTTCTGACCCGACTTAAAAAAGACGACGGCGCCCGCTACTTTGGCCCGTTTGTCCATTCCACCGCCCTTAAAGCTACCCTCGAATGGATCAACCGTGCATTCGGTCTGCGGACCTGCCGACCGAAATCCCCTGGCGAAAAAGAATACCGCCACTGCCACGCCGATGTGATCAGGCGGTGCAGCGCCCCGTGCATCGGGAAAATATCCGCACAGGATTATCGCAGCCGAATCGACGAGGCGGTCCGTTTACTCGAAGGCAAAGGACGGAGGGATCGGCTCCAAGGGATCCGCAACGAGATGGAGCAGGCTGCCGAAAAACTCCAGTTTGAAAAAGCCGCCCGACTCCGTGACATCATCGCAAACTTAGAAAAAACGCTGAGCCCAGCACGCAGCTTCTCTCGCGGCCGCAGCGGAATCCCCAGCACCGTCAACCCCAGCGAGGACCTCGCCGAACTCCAAGACGCCCTCCGCCTCCCCGACCCACTCCACATCATGGAGTGCTTTGATATATCCAACGTCTCCAGCAACCACATCGTCGCCTCCATGGTCCGATTCGTCGATGGCTCACCCGACAACCAAGGCTACCGCCGCTACCGCATTAAAACCGTGGAAGGCCAAGACGACTTCGCCAGCATGGCGGAGGTTGTCCGAAGACGCTACTCCCGCATCCTCTTGGAAAACAAGGTGCTGGGTACCGATGACACTCAGGAATCACCGCTCGAGACCCTGCGCCGGCTCGCACGTGAGGGAAACTCCCCGCTCCTTCTACCCAACCTCGTGATCGTCGATGGAGGCAAAGGCCAACTCAGCATGGCGGTCCAAGAACTCCAGCGACTCGGGCTGCATGACCTCCCCATCGTTGGCCTCGCCAAACAACGTGAGGAAATTTTTCGCCCTGGCGTCAGCGAACCCCTTCTCCTACCCCACGACACCGGTGCGCTCAAACTCATGCAACGCATCCGGGACGAAGCGCACCGGTTTGCCAATAACTACAATGAACTGCTTCTGCGCAGACGCGTCACCGAGAGCCTCTTAGACGACTGCCCAGGCATGTCGACCAAGCGTAAAGAAGCGTTGCTACGTCGTTTTGGTTCCATCAAACGCACCCGCAAAGCCAGCGTCAAAGAGCTCGAGTCCGTTCCAGGGATTGGCAAAAAAACAGCCGAGGAAATCTTCCGGTGGTTGTCGAAGAAAAAAGAATGACGCCAGCTACTCAGGTAATCACCCGTGGCATGCCCTCGACTTTTAGGACATGGCCCGATTTTTAGGCCCGATTTTAGTCGTCGATTTCCACCATCCAGATGTTGCGGTATCTCACCGGATTCCCGTGATCCTGAAATTTTAGATACCCTTTATCCTCGTGTTTTTTATACTCAGATACTGAGTGGGGACCACGCCAACCGGTGCCGCCGTAGAGCTCCACATTGTCTTGGATGACGATGCCGTTGTGCACGACATGAAATTTCGCGCGGCGGGTGACTTCCCCTTTTTCGTTAAAAATCGGACGATGAAAGGTGATGTCGTATGTTTGCCACTCACCGGGTTTGCGGCTGGCATTGACGAGTGGCTTGGATCGACCATAGATTGCGCCACATTGACCGTCTGGGTAGGTTGGGTTTTGGTAGCTATCGAGCACCTGAAGTTCATACTGACCCATGAGAAACACACCACTATTTCCACGTCCCTGGCCGTTGCCTTTAACGGTAACTGGGGTGGCAAACTCAATATGCAATCGGCACGAGCCCCATTGTTCTTTGCTCTGGATGTAGCCGCTTTTACGGACCGACTCCAAGGCACCATCAACGAGCTTCCACTTGGTTGGGCCACCCTCCGTATCGGTCCAATTTTGAAAAGATTCCTCGGTGCCGTCAAAAAGGATTTTGGCATTGGCGGGTGCTTTTGCCGCCTTGGCATCGTAAGGTTTGGGATTCACCACTTTCGGCTGTGGTTGTTTGGCGGGGTCCGTCTCATGCACCTTAATGCCGTCGATAAACATATATTCGACTTCTTTCCCCTTCTTATTGAGCCGGATCTCTTTGGTGATGACAGGAGCATCAGCTAATACGGGAATGGCGGCGCTGACAAGCAGCGCAAGCGTGAGAATGGACTTTTTATTCATCGAGGCTGGGTGAATTAATGGGTTCAGGAAATGCTGTGCAGCGTGGCTCAAACGATGGAGCAATCACGTGACATTGAAAGTCCAATGTTAGCAAAACCATCGATTAATCGGTTATAGAGACTACGTGGGCGGTCGGCGATCCTTTCAAATCACTTAGCCCGCCCTAGCATTTTCAATAAAAACGCACAGCCTCCGTGACGAAAACATTCAGCCACAGATTGAGGGCCTCACATCTCTGGTGCATTACCACTATTCAGGTTTGGCATGGCTGATCAACACAGATTCCGGCCGATCCTTGCCAGATTTGAGCGTGTAGGTTCCTTTTTTAAACACGGGGGCTCTGAACGATTTCCCATGAACACGCCGACAGTAAATAAGCTCACCCGATTCTGCATCGGTCAGTTCAACCACGGCATTTTCCATGGGAAGCTCGACCTCCTTGAGATAGCCAATCGGTCGCCGACCATCGTTTTCGCTGACATTAAACTCGAGTGGCCAACCGGGATACTGGGCCGCGTCACCACGGGAGATATCGGCAAAACGCGGCCAGCACTCAAACACAACCTTACCGGTCTTTTTATGGATCCGGACCAACCCGTAACCATCGCCCCGGTTTTCACGAGTGCTGTCCAGACGGATCACCTGCATATCCAGCGGCTCGGGATTGGCATAAGCCAGCATCGTGATTTTATTTCCCAAGCCATCTTCGTAATCCCCCACCCATGGCAAAACTGATTTAATGGGCTTTCCTCCACCGGGGTTTTCGTTTTTCGGCCACCACCATCGACCGTAAATCGTATTGACCAAGGCTGGGCTGGTAAAGGCCATCGGCCCATCGCGGTAACCGTCGATGCCGTGTTTAACCACCACGGCAAGGTGTTGATCACCGCAGAGGTGTGTCACACGAGCCGCTCGCAAGCGTGTAAGCGCCCGATTCCGACCTCGCTGCGGCCACCCGTTGCAGTCGAGATCTGCCAGCAATCGTCTCTTCCCCGAACCGTGCATATGCACCGCCCCACAGAAAGCCGTTTGCGACAGCGCCACCTTGATGACATCACCTTCCCAGTCACGCACCCAGTGGTCGAGAAACTTCAGCTGTCTATCGCCAAGTAACTTAAGCCCTGGTAAATCGACCGTATTACGGTCATATGCCGGATCGTTGATATGGTCTGGACGCGGACCCATCTTCGGGATCTTTCCCAGTGGGCCCGTTTTAAATTTCCTGTCTTCCAAAATAGCAAAACTGACCCCGGCAACGTTGAGTTCGGTGTAGTAAACACCGATCCCTTGTTTGACTGGCGTCGGGTCAAACGGGTCTGGCAGGTTCCATGTCTGCTGGCGCTCAACCATTTTCACAAATGACGCTGGAAACATGTATCCGCCGTCGGCAGCCCCCCCCGCCCCCTCGGATTTAGCCCCACCTTCACCCCAGAGGTTGCCGTGTCCGACGTCATGATCGTCGGGAATACAAATCGTCGGGCGGTCTTTCATCAAGTCCTTAAACTGCATACCGAACTGGAGCCAACCAAAGGTAGCCTCGTCATGCACGTAGTTCTGGTCGCCGGCAAAGAAAAGCAGGTCCGGATCCTGTTTCTTGAGATTTTTAATAAACTGCGTGCGTGTAAATCGTTCCTTGTCCTTGGGTGAGTTACACGACAACGAACCAACCACGAGCACGTCTTTTTCATTCGGGTTCTTGCGGATCAGGCCTTCGAACCGAGAAAGTTCCCCGAGCCGAAGGCGAAACGGAACATCACGCGTATTGTCCCATTTCTCCACACGGAAGTGGACTGACCAGCCAGGGTAAATGACGGGCTTTTTATCCACTTCAACCCATTTTCCACCCTGCTGCAATTCCAGTGTCACTGCTTTTGGTTCAGCGGGCAACAGCGGAAAACATTGCCCCGTGACCTTGAGCACCCCGTTATCATGCGTGTAAAGGGCAAAAGCCATCGCCTGACTGCGCGGGATGGTGCGAAACCATTCACGCATGGGCTTCTCCCTCTTGCTGTCACTCGGTGCAGCATTCCACCATTGGCCGATGGCGACGTTATCAGAATCCCTCGCCCAGCGAGTCTGCTTACCGAACGGTGAAGAATTATAATACGCCGGATCCAGATCTGCATTTTTAGCAGTATCGTCAAGAGCATTCGCCCCCATGGAAAATCCAAAAAATATGAGACTCAAACATAAGCAAGCTGAATTTTTCATGACGTGAATTCCTATAGGCGATTCATCCGTGATTGAACAGTACCGATTACAACTTACCCCCAGCCTACTTGGTTTGACTTGCCGCGCAACCACGATTATAACCAAGAAAACTTACGCCATGATACGCTTCACCTCATCATTCAAACCAACTGCACTACCTCTTTGCTTGTTGATCATCGCCGGCAGCGCCATTGCTTCAGAACAGCCCACCAAACCTAACATACTCTACATCAATGCAGATGATCTTGGCGTTATGGATGTCAGCTTTATGGGTGACCGCAGATACCATACCCCCAACCTAAAAAAGCTAGCATCGGAGGGGATGGTGTTCACCAATGCTTACGCACCAGCCGCGAACTGCGCCCCGAGCCGAGCCGCCTGCCTAAGCGGTCAGGCGGCACCGCGATCCGGCGTCTACACCGTCGGTAATTCAACCCGTGGACACACCAAAACCCGCAAACTCATACCCACCACAAACAAAAAAGTCCTCTCGAATGACTGCATCACGCTGGCGGATGAAATGAAACGCTCCGGCTATGTCACCTGCCAAATTGGAAAATGGCACGTCGGCAATGACCCCACCAAACAGGGAATTGATATCAATATCGGTGGATGGGAAGCAGGCGGACCCCGAAGCTATTTCAGTCCGTATCGCAACCCGCAACTCAACGACGGCCCGAAGGGCGAATACCTGACCGATAGACTTACCCATGAGGCTATTCGGTTTTTGACCGAACATAAAAATCAGCCGTTCTTTCTCTACCTTCCGTATTACGCTGTGCACACACCCCTCCAAGCCCGTCAGGACTTATTAAAAAAGTACCAAGGGAAACCCGGAATTGATCCTGTCTACGCCGCCATGATCGAGGGCTTGGACGAAAATATTGGCCGGTTGCTCAAGCATCTTCAAGACAGCGGACTAGCAAAAAACACCGTCGTCGTATTTAGCTCCGACAATGGTGGCATCCGTAATATCAGCCCCCAAGATCCTTGGCGTGCAGGCAAAGGCTCCTACTACGAGGGCGGCATCCGTGTACCTTTAACCATCAGATGGCCCGGAAAGATTGCGCCTGGATCAAGCTGCGAAGTCCCTGTGACTGGACTTGATTTATATCCGACGCTACTGGACGCGATCGGCGCGACTCCGGCATCTGGCAAGACGATCGACGGCTTAAGTCTGCTGCCACTCCTTCAACAGTCCGGCAGCATCAAGGAGCGGGCACTCTACTGGCATTTCCCCATTTATCTTCAAAAATACGGAGATGATGATGCACGCGACTCCCTATTCCGCACACGACCAGGATCGGTAATTCAATTCAGCCATTGGAAGCTTCATGAGTATTTCGAACATGGTGAGATCGAACTCTACGACCTGCGAAGCGATAATGGCGAACGTAACAACTTAGCCAAAAAAATGCCAGAAAAATCCAGAGAGCTCCTCAAGATGCTCAACGACTGGCGCGCCAAGTTGAATGCGCCAGTTCCTACCGAACTCAACCCGAAATACGACCCCTCATTTGAAAAACGCGCCATGAAATCAACCCTAAATAAAAAGCTGCATCGGGGCAGCACAGGCGCAACTGACCAGAAAGGGTAACAACCTTTACCATTACCCGCCATTCTTCCTATCGCTCTCGCTGATTCCGCATATGCAAATACCCTATGGTCTTATTATGAGGCGAACATCACACACAATTATTCAAACAAAGAAATTGAATCATTTATGACAATCGAGAGACTACAGCCGTCATGAAAAAATACGTATTGATCCCCTTGCTCACCATGCCCCTGATGGGTCTGGCGTCTGATACGATAGCTGAGCCAGTTAAACGGGCAACCTTTTGTCGCTTCATACCCGAACGTGATGATGATTTTGCGTGGGAGAACGATCACATTGCATTCCGTGTCTACGGACCAGCATTACGCCAAGGCAAAGAGAATAGCGGCATCGACTGTTGGCTGAAGCGAGTCCATTACCCAATCATCAACAAGTGGTATGGCCAGATGAAAACCAAGAGCTATCATAAAGACTGGGGTGAAGGGCTGGACAACTACCACGTCGGATCATCCGCCGGTTGCGGCGGCACCGGCATTTGGCTCAACGGCAAGCGCAAACCACTCAATACATACACCCAGCATCAAGTCATCGAAACCACGCCGCAGCGGTCCATGTTTAAGCTAAGCTATCAATCTCTTATCGACGGGGTCACATACGGTGAGGAAAAAACGATTACCATCGAACTTGGAAAACGTCTTTTTGATGTGCGCTCAGTCTTCTTTCAAAATGGCAAACCTGCAGTGGACTTGCCGGTTTGTATCGGCATCACCACCCATGACGGGGCGGCCGAAGCATTTTCAAATCAGAAAACAGGTTGGGTTGCCGCATGGGAGTCCATCGGTGGATCTGAGCTGGGAACTGCGGCGTCAACCGACCCGAGACGTATCGATCACATCAAGGTGGTAAAATCAGAAAAAAAGGATGAAAGCCACATCTTCATCATCACCAAAACCGACGAGCACGGCGCTATCAACTATCGAGCTGGATACGGGTGGAAAAAAGCTGGAGCCATCACCACGCGTAAAGCATGGGCAGACTACTTAAACAAAAATACAAAAAACTAACAAATTATAACTATGAACGTAAGATACACCGTAGGCCAAAATGAATACAAGCGGATGACGACCGACGAATTGCGCGATGCCTTTCTGATCGATCTATTTGAAGACGGAGAACTAAACTTGCTCTACTGTGAGGTCGAGCGTGGACTCGTCGGCGCGGTCGTCCCATTGGATAGCGCTCTCACACTGGAGGCCGGAAAAGAGCTGGCAGCGGACTACTTCTGCCAGCGGCGTGAAGTCGGCGTGCTCAACATCGGCGGCAACGGCACCATCACCGTCGATGGCACCGACTACGCAATGGAGAACCTTGATGGACTCTACATCGGCCGAGGATCTAAACAGGTATCATTTACCAGCGAGAACTCTACCTCCCCAGCAAGGTTTTATCTCATTTCCTATCCAGCACACACGGACTACCCGACAACCCAAGCGAAAAAGGCAGACGCCAATGCTCTTGCGATGGGAACCGAGGAAGATGCCAACAAGCGCACTATCTATCAGTATATCCACGAAAATGGCATCCAGAGCTGCCAGCTCGTGATGGGCTTCACCGTCCTTGAACCCGGAAGCGTCTGGAATACGATGCCCTGCCACACGCACGAGCGCCGCACGGAGGTCTACATGTATTTCGAACTCGATGAAGCCTCGAAAGTCTTCCACATGATGGGGCCAGCCGATGAAACACGCCACATCACAGTGGGCAACGAACAAGCCGTCATCTCACCGATGTGGTCGATTCATTCTGGATGCGGAACCAAAGCCTACAATTTTTGTTGGGGAATGGGGGGCGAGAACCAACGTTTCGACGACATGGATCACATCGCCATCAAAGATATCAAATAACCCACCCACATCATGATCTTAGATCAATTCAAGCTGGACGGAAAAGTAGCACTTGTCACGGGCTGTAAACGCGGCATCGGCAAAGGCATGGCTGTCGCCCTGGCCGAGGCCGGCGCAGATATTATCGGCGTCAGCGCGTCCCTCGAGCCCACTGGGAGTGAAGTGGAAAATGAAGTCATCGCTTTGGGTCGAAACTTCAAAGGCTACGCTTGTGACTTCAGCGATCGCAACGCACTCTACGCATTCATCCAGCAAGTCAAATCCGACTTTCCAAAGGTCGATATCCTCGTCAATAACGCTGGCACCATCATGCGTGCTCCAGCTGCCGAACACCCCGACGATTACTGGGACACCGTGATCGAGGTCAACCTGAATGCCCAGTTTGTTCTGTCGCGAGAGTTTGGCAAAGATATGATCCAGCGAGGTTCCGGAAAAGTCATTTTCACCGCATCGTTACTCACCTTCCAAGGTGGCATCACCGTGCCAGGCTACGCGGCTAGCAAAGGAGGCATCGGTCAACTGACCATGGCTCTTTCTAACGAATGGTCAAGCAAGGGCGTCCAGGTGAATGCGATTGCCCCTGGCTACATAGCCACCGATAATACCCAAGCCCTTCAAGATGATCCCGAACGCAGTCAGGCGATCCTCAGCCGCATCCCTGCAGGTCGCTGGGGCAAGCCGGATGACTTTGCCGGCCCTGTTGTCTTCCTCGCCTCAGCAGCCTCCGACTACATGTCTGGCCACACCATGGTCGTCGACGGAGGATGGATGGGCCGTTAGTCAACCCTCCCTGAGCTCCCCGCTGGGATCAAACCCAGAGCCTAAGGTCACTCAAAATATCTCACGGCATTGGAGCAGGAAATATTCTTCACCATCTGCCCGACCATTTCTAGATTATTAGGCATCGTCCCGTTTTCCATATCCTCACCAAGCATTTGACAAAGGAGCCGACGGAAGTATTCGTGCCGCGGGTAGCTCATCATGCTTCGGGAGTCGGTCAGCATCCCGATGAAATTGGATAACAGGCCGAGGCTAGAGAGCGCGTTCATCTGCCACTTCATACCCTCCCACTGGTCAAGAAACCACCAGCCACTGCCGAACTGAATTTTCCCCTTGATCCCAGCTTCGAAAAAGTTGCCACACATGGTGGCAAAGGCGTAGTTATCGGAGGGATTGAGGTTGTAGAGAATGGTTTTGGGTAACTTACCACGCAGCGACAACTCGCCGAGCAGAAGCGCAAGCGGCGGCACCTGCTGCTCATCATGGATCGAGTCGCAACCAATATCCGCACCTAGCTCCCGGTGGAGTCCTGCGTTGACACTTCGGATTGCTCCGAGGTGTAGCTGCATCACCCAGCCTTTGTCGGAGTAGCATTCCCCGAGGAAGGCGAGGATGTTCCCTGCAAACCCCTCGATCTCGTCACGGCTCAAGCTCTGCCCAACTCGGGCTTTTTGGAACGTGCTTGCAGCCTCGGCATCATCTGAGATCCTGAGCGGACAGCGGACCGGACCGTGATCAGATGCACGGCAGCCAACGCTATCAAAGAAATCAACTCGCGCGCTGAGTGCAGATTTAAACGTATCGAACCGGTCAATCTCCTTGTCCACCACTTCCGCGAGTTGCTCTGTCCACGCATTCCATGCCGCCGGGTCCTCTAAGCTGAATGCCTTGTCGGGGCGGAACGTGGGAGCTACGGTCGCTGGGCAGTCGGAATCTTTGAGCGCTATGTGGTGCTCCAAGTTGTCTATGGGGTCATCGGTGGTGCCAATGAATTTGACATTCTGTTTTTCCAATATCCCCCAGCTCGTCATATCATCCTGAGCTAACATTTCATTAGACCGATCCCAGATCGCGGGAGCCGTGGATGCGTCGATGCTCTCGTGAATACCGAAATAACGCGCCAACTCGAGGTGACTCCAATGATACATCGGATTACGTAGCGTTGCTGGCACCGTAGCGGCAAAGGCATTGAACTTCTCTTCCGGACTCGCGTCGCCAGTGCAGTATTGTTCGTCAACCCCATTCAAGCGCATGGCTCGCCACTTGTAATGGTCACCCTCTAGCCATATCTCGAAAAGGTTGTTAAACTGCCTGTTCTCGGCGAGATCCTTTGGCGAGAGGTGACAGTGGTAATCAAAAATAGGTTCTGGCGCTGCGTAGTCATGGAAAAGCCGGACAGCGGTTGGGTTCTGAAGAAGAAAGTTGTCGTGAATGTAGTTACTCATGGCTCGTGCACTGAATATGATAAGCGAACACACAGATTCCCAGCGAAAAATCTTCCGCTGACGCGTCAATCGATGCCATGGTGCATTAGAATCCAATCGCAGCACCACCGTCGACAGGCAGACACACGCCATTCACAAATTTTGCGGCAGGAGAACACAGGTAGACGGCGGCCCAACCAATGTCCTCAGGGTCACCAAAGTCATTCATTGGCGTGCGGGAAAGAATCTTCGCCTTACGCTCGGGGTCGCTGTTGACCGCCTTATGCATCATCTCGGAATGAATCCAACCCGGAGCAATAGCATTCACCCTCACTCCGTGGGGGGAAAAATCAGCAGCCAGTCCGCGGACCAAACCCATGTGGGCTGATTTCGCCGCCGTGTAAGCAATCACCTTGGGAATGCCCATGTAAGAAGCCATTGAAGCCGTAAAGAGGATATGCCCGCTGCCACGTTGGATCATGCGCTTGCCACACTCACGAGCAAGTGAGAACGCAGCATTGACATGCGTTTGCATCAGGTGCTGAAATTCATCGTCGCTCACCTCCTCAGCATTCTTTTTTAAATGGGTTCCCGCATTATTAACGAGTGTTGTGATTTCACCGTGGTCGGATTCCATCCGTTCGATCAATCCGCCATTAGTGGCAAGATTTGTAATATCGTGGGCTACATAGACGGCACTGCCGCCAATTTTTTCAACCGCAGCCTGTAGCTTTTCCTCATTACGTCCTACCAGGATCACCTTAGCTCCTTGGGTAGCCATACACTCAGCCATGCCTAATCCAATGCCGGAACCACCGCCGGTGATGAGAATAGTTTGTGAGCTAAGATCAAAGGCTGCGTTTTTTTCTTTATTCATAATAATTGGGTTTGTTTTTGAACGAGGGTGACGAAGGTGTTGATACGCACCAGTCATGCCCTTTTTTCTTCATAGATGAATGATCCGTCACGCAGAGGCATCGATCGAATATTCATGCGCACAATGACGCTATGGCTAAACAACCCGTGGTGCCTTCGCCTACTACATCCCCCCCTTGAGGTCCTCGATTGTGGCTTTGATCGTGCTGACCAGACTCTCGTTTTGGGTCAGTAAATACACACCCCAAGCACCGCAACAGGTAAGCATCACTCCAATAGATCGTATAATCCACTGAAACGTAAAGCTTTTTCCATCTTTGGGAGCGAGGTGTCTGTTATACCAATTTTTCCCTTCGAAGATGTGGGTGGCATGCATGATATGCCCCTTGCGCAACTGGGCAATCACCTCTTCAGCCCGTTTGTTGTCTTTAATGATCAGCCGGTGTCGGTAATCTCCGCCTTTCTTCTGTTCAAACTCTTGAATCTCGACCCCAGGGCCGAACCCCTCCTCGGGAAGCCTCAAGGTAAAGATATGCGTTTCATAAATGAAACGCTCCTTGAGCCAGTGATCGAATCGAGTAAGTTGCATGGAAAAATAGAGGGACGGGGTTCATTTACATCGCTTCACGCATCATCTGAGGTCCCATCATAAAGATCGGCATAAAGGTTCCGAGGAACACGGCAGCGATCAACATGACCGCGATGATCATCACCACAAAACTAACTACTTGGCTAAAATCGTCCATGAGCTGCTCGGCGTCTTCCTCAAACATTTCAGAAAGCATTCCTAGTTGATTACCCAACGATGCCGATCGCTCACCAATGGCCAACATATGCACCACCTGCGGGTCAACCGAGGTGTATTTGGCGAATGCCGAAGACAAGGGCACACCCGACTTTTCATACATATCGGCCGCTTTATTGATCTCCGCGTAAAACGGGGTTTTTTTCACGCTGTTTGCCGATACACGCAAGGATTTAGCCAGGTTAATACCATTCGAATAAAGCAGCTTAATCGTCGAAAGGACCGTCATCTGTCTGAGACTCATCACCATCATCTTCACGACTCGGAATTTCGCCATCGCCAGATTCATAATCATGTTTTGAACTGGATTGCACTTCCAAACCGTGATCAGAATCGCAAGCAACCCCAGCACCACCATCGGCCAAACTTTCTGCACCACATGACTGATCTCAAACGATAACTTCACTAAGCCTTTGGCTTCCATACCCACCATCATATTTTCCACCTGAGGCACAATATTTACCTGTGAGGCAATGAAGGCACCGATCAGAATCGGGATCACGATACAGGGCATCATAATCAACTTTCTCACTTTCTTACGAAAAAACATATCACTTTTGATGCGTTTGCCGAGTTCGGCAAAGGCGGTGTCGAGCTGACCGGCATCGCCACCCGCTTGGACAAGACCGATCGTCATGTCGTCAAATTTTTTCGAATGCTTGAATGCCTCGTGAATAGGCACCCCCTTGTTGACATCCTCATGGATTTGAGTCAAGGCCGCCACAAGAATCTTGTTAGGGTGACCATGTGCATAGTATTTGAGCGCGTCGGCGGTGCTAATTTGGGCGCGCAACATCGATGCCAACGAACGAAACATCTGCACCAATTCCTTCTTCTTGAAGGGTTTCGACCTACTCGCAAACAGGCTTGATTCAGGTTTTGCCTTCTTAGGGGCAACCCTTGTGGACCTCGGAGTTGTCTTGCTTGCTGCGCTTTTTGTTTCACTCATTTTAGATCAATTGATTCTACTTATTCATCGGTACTCATGTCAATCATCTTCCCGATCGCGGCGAGGTCGGTCTTCCCCTCCATGAGCAGCTTGATGCCGTTATTACGGAGATTGGGAAGAACCCCCTCATCCTGAATCTTAAGTTCCAACTCATACGGGGTGATTTCTCCTTTCGAGAGCATATCGGAAACTTTCGGGGTAATGGGGATAATCTCAAGGATAGCTGTCCGACCAGCATAACCTGACCCGTGACACTCTTGGCAACCGTCGGGCAAATGATTGTAAACCGTCCGTTTCGCCCAGGAATCATCGAGCCCATAGATCATCCGTTCTTTCTCCCCAATGCCTTTCTGCTCAAGCTTGCAGTAAGGGCAAAGCACCTTTATCAAACGCTGAGCGCATGCCGCCTTGAGCGTTTGGGCAATTTTCCATCGTTCAATGCCAAGCTGTTCAAAACGCTCGATAATCTGTGATGCCCGTGGGGTGTGAATCGTTGTGAGCACCTTATGACCGGTCACGGCAGCCTCAATACAAAGCTCGGCGGACTCAATATCACGCACCTCACCCATGAGGATAATATCGGGGTCACTCCGCATGAAACTCGCAATCATGGGCTTAAACTCGCTCGGGTGCTTCAGGTCACAGTGAGTCACTCCAGGGATTTCATCCTCCACGGGGTTTTCCAAGGTCAGGATATTCACATCTGGCGTATTCATTTCACGCAGAATCGCATTCAGGGTGGTGGATTTCCCCGACCCCGTCGGTCCACTCATCACGATAATCCCCGCTGGAATTTTCATCACCTTGTCCAAGGCCAACAAAGTAGAGTCATCAAAGGCCAACGACCCCTTTCCCAATGTCACATCGAGGTGCCCTTTATCAAGCAAACGCATCGTGATGTGATATCCTCGATAGGTTCGGTGGCGCTCGTAACGAATATCAATCGGTCTTCGATAGTAGGATATAGTAAATCGGCCTGAGATTCCTGGTGTCGTGTTCCGGATCTCAGCGGGCAACTTCATCAGGTTCAACAGATAGGCATCCAATCGGTCCTTCAGCTTCATCGGGAGCTCTGTTTTTTTACCGATATCTCCATCCACTCGGAAGGCATAATAGAAGCTTTCCTTCTCCACCTTGAAGTGCACGTCGGAGGCCCGCTGCTTGACAGCCGTCGCCATAATCGTCGCGATCAGCTGCGCCATGGGCTCTTCGTAATCCTTGGTGACATCAAAGTCCTTGATCTTGTCGCCTGTGTCCTCGACTTCGATCGCCTCCAGCTCATCCCGGCTGGGTCCGGCATTACTAGAAACGGCTTCGATCGACCGACTAATCTCTGAGGTCAGCGTGACAATCTTGACGATTTCAAAATCAGGGAACCGCATCGCAATATATTCATCGGCGGCGGGGTTCCAAGGGTTGGAAATGGCGACGATGATTCTATTTTCATCGGTGCAAAGTGGCGAAAACCCACCACGGGTCAACACAGAGGGATCACATTTCTCAAGCAATGAACTTTCACAAAACTCGGCCACCCTAGGAAAAAAGGGCATATTATTGATCTTGGCGATCGCCGCCATAAACACCGACTTGGTGATCTTCGCTTCCAACTGCCCTGGATCAATGTCTTCCAACGCAGGATCATACTCCACCAATGTCTTCATGATGCGCCGACTGATCAGCGCATTGAAGCGTATACCGTCATATTCAATCATTCGTTCACCCCCTGTCTAAAATGTTTTTCGCACATCTTCGCCCAACTGACAAAATCAAGACGCACGATGCCCACGATGGGTTTCAATCCTGTTTGTTGCTCGACGATCTCGGTGATGGATAAGGAAAGAGCCTCAGCGAAGTAAGGATTAATGGAGGCGATACAAATCACGTCGAGATCTTCCGCGTAAGCAATGGGCACCAACATCAACTTACACAGCAACGCGATATCGGGATGTTTCTCGTAAAGCCCTGACGGTGGAATCAACCGACCCGCAAAAGGAATCCGAATAGGAGCAAAAGGAAGAGAGCGACCCATCTTTGCGGAGATCATCTCTACGCTGGCGTCGAGCATATCCCCACCTCCAGCACGTAGGCGGGCGAGACAATTGACCGGATCAGAGCCTTTACCTTCCCCCCATTTGCTTCTCACTGACGCGGCCACTTGATTACAGTCATCAACAGAAGCAAGGTTGTGCTGCTGTAGCATCGCAAGAGTCCGGATCAGCGCGTGCTCCAAAGCAACGGGCACCTTCTCTGACGAGCGGGCCACGTTGCTTTTGGGCTGAGAATCTTCTGCTTGAATAAGCGATCCCTCATTATCGTATTGGGGCTCGGTGTTCACTTATAGGTAGTAGGTGAAGAGAACTAAGAAAAATCAACGTGCAGGGTAATAGGGTGCCTGCTTCGGCTTCATACCTCGGATCGTGCGTCGCATATTCGGTTCATGCGCAGGGCCTGGGTTAGAGTCTTCCACCCAATCATACTTGGTTGGTAGAGCCATCCCATTGCGAAGGCGTCTCGTTGTGTTGTTATTTGTCCTAACACAACTTGGATCATACGATGTGGGAGTCACCACAAACACAAGGCTGGAATTTTCCTTGCGGGTTTCTTTTGATTTGAAAAAGAAGTTGAGAACAGGAATATCGCCAAGTAGCGGAACCTTGTTTTTCCCTTTGCTCGCAATCTCACCATAAAACCCCCCGATCATGAGCGAATGACCATTGGGAATGCGAGCGATCGACTGAATCGTGGCCTCACTGACACGCGGATAAACATTACCTGACGGACCCATGATATTTTCGACAATTTGGGCATTTCTGGGTCGCATATCCATCCTGATCGTCCCATCAGGCAAAAGACTGGGGCGCATCGTCATGGTAACGCCGATCTCCCTCGTTTTTTCAGGATCGGTTGAGTCCCCCTTATCAATCGTATACCTCACCTCATCCGTTTGGATCGTAGGGCCCGTTCCGGTGGTGGTGGTCGAGGTAATGATAGGAACACGATCGATAAGTGAGATACTTGCACTTTCGTTATCCTCAGTAATCACCACAGGATTTGATTTTTGGGTAACTAGGTTACCTGAGTTTAAGGCCCTCAATACCCCTCTTAATTCGACTGGGGTTAAAACAATATTGCTGTTGTCAAATGATGGGCCCGTTGCCGTCCCTCCGGTCGTACCCGATGTCGACGCGACAGGTTCAGGCAACCCAAAAAGAGCATTCAAACTTGCCGCAGTGTCAATAGATAGACCTGCCGCTCCGAGTGAGGAAGCCCAATCCACGCCTGAGTATTTACCCACAGTGCTGTTAATACGTAGGATTTTCACTTCGATCACGATCTGCCCCTTTGGTTTGTCAATTTTCTTGAGAAGTTTCTCAACACTTTCGATATGCGTCATCGAGTCAATAATGATGATGGTATTCGTCTTCGGTTCAAAATTGACGATTCCCCGTCCCTGGGTGAGCAAGGGTTGAATCAGTGCCTTAATTTGTTCGATGTCGGTGGGACGTAGGTATTTCAATGAATATGTCCACTCTTTACTCGGAAGCTGCTCGAGCTGTTCACTCATCATGGCGTATACCGTATTGCCTTTAACATAGATGCGTAGGCCATACTGGAAAGCCAGCTCCTCCATCTGCTTCAGTGGGTCGGTATCTCCATTGAGGTGACCGGTGATCTTGTAATCATCCGCATTCAACCTGTTATTGTGAAAATACTGCTTATCAGCACGCTTGGCGAGCAGCTGGAAGATATCATTGATATTGGCGTCTTTGATGATAAAGCCACCATCATCACCCTCGACGGGTTGACCGTCAACCACAACCGCGGGATCGGAGCCTTCGGCTCCAGCTTTCGCTGCCGCTGGTTGATCAGGATCAGCCACAGCTTCGACGCTGGCCTCCACGGGATTGACTGCATCCGAGGGGACGTCCTCACTGACCTGAGCATACGTGAGTGTGGTGGCCAGCATGGAGATGACCCATGTGCTGCACATGATGGTGGTGGATTTTTTCATGGTTTGTAGGTATATGTTAGTGTTATTCAAGGGGCTGAACATCGTTATGATCGAGGTTCAATGGGGTTGTGTCTTTGCGATTGAGGGGAACGACTCCTGGGACAGATTGCAAACCAGCATTGCGCGTCATACCTTGGGGTAAGGTATTGAGGTTTCTTCTCACGAGCTTCTTCGTATCCACATTTTTAAAGAGAATGGAGCCTGATTGCACCGATACAATTTCGATATTAAACTGCCGTTGAGCCCTGATAATGGGGAAACGATCCCCCGCTTTAAACTCCCGGGATCCTGTGATAAATTTCTTTTCGGAAGGAAGCACAGCATTCACCTTGATGGCCGCAATCGCCTCTAAAAAGGCACCTGGCTTGCGCTTTTTCACTTGCTTCCGTTCAATAGGCTTCGCATCCGTGTCCTGAGCCATACCAAAGGGGCCAATGTCTCGCTGGGCGATCGGAAGCTGAGTCCGCATTTTTGTAATCCAGGCCGTTTTTTGTTCACCAATCAATCCCCTTGAGCTTTGCTCAGCAAATTCGTTAGGGGTCGATACCCCTTCTTCAGGTTTGTCGACAGCCCAAGCCACGGGCGCGGCCATGGCAAAAACAGTCAATATGGTGATTATTTGAGTGTCCATACGGTGAAGGTCGTGTCGAAGTGAATGGCATTGCCGCTGTCATCTGGGGTCATTTTGATGAAATCCAGCTGCATATTAGGCAAGATCGTCTCCATTTCCATCAAGGCAAGCTGCATCGCGCGGAAGGTGGCTGTAAACTTCATATTCACCTGACTGGCAGGCTGTTGAACGCCGAGGCCGAGGCCCTGGCTGTAATTCGTCCAGTTATGGGAGGATTTCGTCAACTCCTTCCCCTTGAAGTTTTTTTCTGCCGTCTTCCAGTGTTCGAGAAACGTCCCGCGTGTTTCCGTCCTCATCATGGTATCCCACTCCTTTAATTTTTCCGCATTTTGCGCCACCTTAAGTTGAAGATCCATGGTCTGCCGTATTTCTCGGTGTCCGAGATCATAGACCTTTTGTTTCTTTTTATACTTGAGACCAACAGACGATGTCATTGAGTAACATACACCTGCAATGATAGCCATGAGAAGGAATGGAATCACTATGCCAAAAACCGCCACGGATTGTTTGTAATACTCGTTCATTTTATTTGGCTTGAGGTCTGAGCTCCGGCGATGGCCATGTCGTCCTGACCGCTAAAATTTTGTGAAATCGTCAACGTAAAGACCCTTCGATACATGTCACTCTCTCGCGTCGGTGAAATCGTATTGTAGGTGGGGTTCGCGCGTTGCCTAAGGCTGACAGTAATATCACGTTGTTTGACATCGGGCAAGTAGGCGGCATTCCCTGTGGTGATGGCGACATCTCGGAAAAGGGTCTTGACCCCATCGCGTGTGCTAAGGCTCTCCAGATGTTCAAGTCCTTTTTCATTGCTGTAGCCGTTAATAATCCATGACTTGGTGAAGCCGATGGTCTTTGCCTCCATCTCACGTTTCTGTTCGACGGTATGCCGGACATCCTTAAGAATCACGGAACCATCGGGTGGGGTCAGTTTGGCAACGAGTTCCATGCTTACCCAGGCTTTAGAACGATCCTTGAGTAAATTGTTCCAATTATCGTAACGCATTAAATCAGACCTCAACTTGATCACTGAGGTTTGATTTTTTTTCGCCACGTAACTCCAAGCCTCACTGCTGGTTTGATAAATGACCTTATAGCCCGAATAGAGAGCAAATACTACCAGCAGAGCCACCGCAATGAGTTTCGCTTGCTTGCTGATTTTCAGCAACTTCATATCATCCTTCCCAGGAAACAAGTCGAGCTCTGCCTGATCGGGTGCCAAAAAGTCCTGCAAATGCCATGCCTCCTCCTTCAAGGCGGTGAATGTCGCATTTTCGACCAAGGGGTAGGTGTCCCCATCAAAATCTTCGGTAGCCACCATGATCTCGATAGGCAAATCCAGAGGCAACGATCTTTTTTTGAGAAGTTCCTCGGCATTCACCACCGCGACATCGGATTCCGGCATGCCTCCCTGAAGGCTACCGACTAGGCCTTCCACATCATGACCGACCATCGATACGACATGGATTTCAGGATTTTCCAATTCAAAGGCGGTCGCCGTCGCCATCACGGCGGGCCCCAGATTAGACGGTGCACTCGCGCCGTTGGGGTGCGGCATAAAGCGCAACATCATCAGGTTGCAGTGGCTATTCAAAAAGGCGAGCAAGGTAAATTGTTCGTAGCTGAAGACAGCAATCGTGCCACTCTCCTTGGCTGTGGCGAATAAGGGCAAAGAGGCGAGAGCGCAGAGGGGAGCGCTGATGGCACAAGTTTGAATCGGCAAATTGATCTCATTGCCGACCTCTCTGAAGACGCGCAGGGTGTCACTCCGTCTGCGCGAAACGGCAACGGCCGTGGCAAATTCATCACCCGCTGCGGCTCCAGAATAAGGAAAGAGCCGCCAAGAGTGAGTTTCAACCGACACAGTTTTATCGTCAAGGACTTCACGTGGGTCGTCCACCATCATCGCACGCAGGTTATCCATTTCGATCGGATTCTGGTGTTCCGGCCCGAGACCGGCGAGGGAGAGCTCATCGGCCAAATAAAGAATAACACCCAGTGATTTGGCATGGGCGGCCGCATCCAACTCAAGCGCTTGATGAATAAATTTTTCGAGTTCCTCGCGTTGTTCAAGCTGTCGCGAACTAAGGCTTTGAATTTTTTCACAGGCGTTCTGTGACTTCACATAAAGGTAACATTCTGCGGCACCGCTATCCTTCAAGTAGCAATGGATCTGGACATCCAAGTCCAAGGCATCCTGATACCAAGCAGGGTTCTTCATCCGACTGGTGGTTTTGGCCAACTTGACCGTGCGGGAATACTGCTGGAAAATATTAAGTTCTGAGGGATGGATCGCTTCGCTCATCGTTTCTGTTCAGTTCACCACTGAGGGTCTGTCGGGATAGGTTATCGTATAAAAACACATTCGTCACCACTTCCAAACAAGTAACGAATGAATATCTATTTTGTCCTACTTCGACAACTCTTTATTTCATGTTTATTAAACAAACTGTTGCCGATTCACAAGGAATCGGCAACAGCAAATGATTTCAGATGCAGATCATATGATCTGCATGTTGATTACCAGCCTACAATAGAGTCTGGCACATGGTCAGTATAAGTTAAGATATCTGGGCACGGAGCAGCAAGGGAGCTAACAGCTGGATAAGTCGTTCCCGTCAGGTCATATGCAGTGTTATCCCTTGGGCATGTTGGTGCGGCTGGAAAGAAGCCACCAGTAACTAAAAGAACACTGAGTGTTGAGCCAACTGCATCGCCAGGGCTCTTATTTGCCATATTCTGTGAAGTCCTCGTATGTGTCTGAATATTACGGATATTCATGATACATTGCGAACGCTTGACGCCGTTTTGGTATGCCTGGACTCCGATAAAGAGCACGGAGATCAGAGATAGGAGAACGAGAATCACCACGGTGATTTCGATCAGTGTCATACCTGGCTTCAACTTTGTTGTTTTTGTTGTTAGTTTCATTGTATTATGTGTTTTGTGTTTATGGGTGTGGCAGATTGCCACGGTTTGGGAACAATTGGATGCGCATCAAACATACTCGGTATCTTCTCTGTGCATCCTCGCGTTCTCAAAAGTTTCTCGGGAGATTTTATCCTCCTCATAAAGGCTTTGTAATTTGTCATCCCAGGCGATGTTGCCGGCCCGCTTGATCACGTCTTCCAGCGCACGTGCTCCTTTGTCATAACCGCCAATGGCGCTGGAAACGGCATCCTCGTTATTCTGGAGGAACTCATAGGTCAACACGCGCCCCTTAATGCCGCTGAGCAAACCTTGGGAGTGGATGAAAATCAGGATTTCACTCAAGCGACTCAATACGGCTGGGTGGTTCTCACGGGGATACATCTCGAGGATACGTCCCATCGTTTTGATCGCACCGGTGGTGTGCAGGGTGGAGAGCACGAGGTGACCCGTCTGCGCGGCTTCCATGCAGGTCTCCATCGCCTCCCGGTCACGAATCTCACCCAAGAGAATCACGTGGGGTGCTTTACGAAGCACATCCTTCAACCCCTGCCTGTAGGAGGCAAGGTCACGACCGACCTCCTGCTGGGTCACGATGCTCGGTGCCGTACATTTGTGACCTGGCACGTCCGGATCATCCATATCAGATGGGTATTGATATTCGACTGGATCTTCGACCGTGACAATGTGTTTAGGGTGATTGCGTCGAAGCCAATCAATGATCGCTGCGAGCGTGGTTGATTTACCGGAACCCGTCGGGCCTGTTACCAGACAAAGTCCAGCACGGCGTTGCACGCCAAGGCGAAGCATTTCTGAGGTGTCGGGGTCAATACCGAGCACATCCAGATCGGGAATGGAATCATTCAAAATCCGGCAGGTCATGCCGAGACCACTGGCACTGAGGTGCATCTGGATACGGAGCCGTCCTGATGTTTTCCCTGTGGCGGCGACAAAGATCCCGTTGCAGGAAAAGTCATCGACGTGCGTTTCTTGGAAACGTTCAATCGCTTCTTCGATTTTACGTTCGCTCCTGTCCTCACTACTTTCATCCTCACCAAATCCATGGCTTGCGGATTCGCGGTTCCTGAGAAGCTCACGGTAAATCTCATAAACATCATTACTCGACAGCACGCCAAGTTGTTCAAGACACTCCATACCGTGATTCGTCTCAATGTAAACGGGTCGCTCTGACCGTACCTGGACATCGGAGACCCCCATGGAATCGCACACCTGAAAAATAACGCCCAATAACTGCTCGCCCGCCATCCCCGACTCGAATGTCGGCACCGGTGGCGCCTGCGGGATCGCAGGCGGCAGCGCAGGTGGGGTCACCTGAGGAGCTGCTTCTGTAGTGTTTGACATAATCGTGAAAGTTTTTGGGTAATGTGTTTATGTAAAGTATTTGCGGTTCGCGTTAGTTGACCGACATTTTTTCTGTCATGACGCGTTTCATATAGATGCCTTGGCCTTCACGGAGTTTGGTGAGGGAATTGGCACGTGCCTCCATGTCATCCAGTCGTATCTCTGAGACAATGCGATTATTTTTCAAGGCCTGATCGCGCAACTGCACATACTGCTGCAAACAAACATCAAACTGCGCAAGACTCTCTTTCGCCTCGGGGATCGTGTATTGCTCATAGTAACGGCCAATATGGGAGACAATATCATACGCTGCGCTCGCAGCCGTCAGCCATGATTCGGGATCGACATCATCCTCTTGGCAGAAGTCGAGCGTGCGCATAGCCAGTTTGACAGCACGGTCATCATCGCCTTCAGACTTCCCCAAGCTCGTAGTAGAGATAAAGAGATGGTAGTTCCCGTAATTGATGTAATTGGACGGATCCAATTCATAAGCAAACCTCAGCTTGTCTTCGACGACGCCTTGTAAATACTTCTGGTGCGCGGGTGATAGAGGCTGACCATCGGTCTTCCTACGCGAGTAAGCCGCCATTTTCTTAATCATCCGCTTAGCACGCAGGTGCAGGGGTCCCGTTTCGCCTTCCTTCAAATTCTCTTGTTTTCCACCATGGGCATCACATGGGCAGTCTTCGCCGTGTGCACTCTTAGCCGCGGCGTGATCATGGCCCGAGTGATCGTCACAACCATCGGCACAACTCGCGTCATGCTCATGTGCGTCTTGATTCAAAATACTCGTATCCTCATGAGAGGCACCTTCATGCCAGTAAAAATCGATAGGACCTTGCATCGCGAGAGCGAGAATCTTCCCGTAGGGGCTCCCCTTGACACAGGCGACATTCGGTTTGTAATCCAGCTGACCCCTTGCGTTAAACTGCGTCGCCATCCCCCCCCAAAGCCCTGCACCCAAAACGAGTGTGCAGCCAATGGCTATTGAGTAAGTGGTTACGTTCATGATGATTAAGCGGCGGGTTTGGCTTGATAACACAGGGTGGACAACATCGAGAGAACCAGCTTAATCCCTATGAAATAAGCCACCAACTGAGAGAACTCTGATCCAAGCATACTGCCGTGCTTAAACACGAGCCGAGGCGTAAGATCAGCTAAATGATAATGCGGAGAGACCACATAGATCCAGTCCAAAATTGCATTATTTTGCACCTCGGTCATCATGGCAAGATAACCGACTCCATACATACCGTAGACACTGAGACTTAATGGAATCAGATATCCGATGGTGCCACCAAACCGACTTCCTATCGAAGCCGCCACCATCACGAGAGGCATGATCACGAGGAGAAATAATGCCGCATATTGAAGATTGGTCGCCACCCACATCTTAGCCTGCGCACTGTCGCTTGGCATCGCACCGATCAAGCAAACGGCTACAGTAATAACCACCAAGGGCAGTAAAAAAGTGAGGCACGCCAACCAAATCTGCATCATTTGATGGACTCGGGATACCCCAGCACTCAGAAAATAAGCTCCCATGCCTGACCTTGCCGTATCGTCACCAAACCGGGCCGCCTGGAAAAACACCCAAGCAATCGCCAGCACCCACAGACAAATCCACGCTGCCTGTGCGCGAGCAGGCGCCAGCATCGCTGGGTTAGTCTTGTAGGGCACAAGATAAGGGAGAATGATTGGCAACAGCAGCACACACAAAAACGCAATAATCCAAACCTTACGTTGGAAAATGGTTGCGAGTGTTAATCGGTAAAGTTGCATGATTAGTTAAGTTGCGTTTTGAGATCCCCCCATTGCTTGGGCGCATCCTCACCAAACAAATGAACAATTTTCCCATCGCTGATCAGCACGGAGCTTTCCATCTCCATGCTATCAAAATCTGGATGACAGCTCACCAAGCGAAGCACTCCGTCTTGGCGTTTGGCCCATAGATCTTGAAAAAGTTCGCGTGCAAAGGCATCAAGTCCCGTAAAAGGCTCGTCGAGCAGCAAGATATCCGATCGGCCATCCTGCACAGAAAACTCTGCGATCAACAAAGCCACCTTACGTTTATTGCCTGTGGAGAGTTTTCCGTAAGGCTTATCGACATCGAGCTCAAGTTGGCCAGCCAACTCCAGCGCCTGCTTGCAATCATCCTTCTTCAGTAAACTTTTAAAAATAACACGAGGGGGAAGCTCACGATCAAACACCAAGTCTTCGCTGAGTAACTGACACCTTCCTCGACATTGGTATGAACCACCCAGCGGTTTCAACACACCTGCCAAGGTCCTCAGTAACGTCGTCTTCCCACGTCCGTTCCGAGCCAGCAAATAATGCGTGCCACTGCAAAGCTCAATATCCCGGTCAGCTTCGGCCAAGCTCTCTTGGTAGCCAATGCTGAGACCTCCGGATATACCGACACTCAAGTTTTCATCACTTAATTTCATTAAAGATAATAATTAAACTAATCGAATTTCTATATTTATCAAAATATTTTAGCAAGAAAAAAAATCATCTCTCCGAATGAGCCAAAGCAGCAAAAAAATCAACAAAACTAAAACCTTTATCTGTTAGTCGCATTGACACTATACAGTTAGACTACACCAAACCCCAACATAAAAAACCAACCACAACCCACCATCGATTACCCCAACGTCATCCTCGGCATAGCTGATTAAAATCAACGCCGACCACTAACATTTAACTTTGACATTTTCCACTGAACTACCTAGGTTGGTACACCTGTCATTTTAACCGACAACGGCCATGATTTCGATTGAAACAGAGTTTTCATTAGCGGGGTATTTTTGCTCCCCCATCGACGAATCCCCCTTAGGTCGTGGCTGTTTCGGAGCGTTCAAGCAAGGCCATCCAGCCGAATTCCCATTGGGCGAGGCGACCGCAACCATGCACGAACAAACCTCATCGAACCCATGAAGGCAAACCATCGACCGACACACTGGCATGCGCAGGACCTTTCATCTGTCTATGAGACGCTGGATGCCGCGGACGTCGGGCTGACCGAGTCCGAGGCTGAAATACGATTCCATACGTATGGGAAAAATCAATTGCCTGAGCGGGCTCCGGTCTCCCTTGGAAAGATCATCATACGCCAATTTTGCAGTCCACTCATCTATATCCTGCTCCTCGCCGCAGCGTTCTCCGTCGTCATCGGCGACGTCAAGGATGCCATCTTCATCGCCGGCGTCCTCATGATCAATGCCCTGATCGGCACCTGCCAGGAAAAAAAAGCCGAGCAAAGTGGTCAAGCCTTGAAGAAGCTGCTCCAAATCCGCGCAGCGGTTTTGCGCGGTGGGGAGGTCAGGGAAATCCCCGCTGAGGAGGTCGTGATCGGCGATGTCGTCTGGCTTGAGTCAGGAAATCGCGTGCCTGCCGATATACGACTGATCTTGGAACATGGCCTCGAGGTTGACGAGTCACTCCTCACAGGGGAATCCTTACCCGTGGCCAAGGACTCGAACTGGAAAGGCAGGACCGATGCCCCCATCGGAGACCATGCAAACATGGCTTACGCGGGGTCGATCGTGACCCGAGGGAGGTCAAAAGGGATCGTGGTCGCCACCGGAACGAACACCAACGTCGGGCAACTCGCGCTCGACGTCGCCAGCAGCGCAGGGGGCAAACCACCGCTACTCCAGCGGATGGAACGATTTACGAAGGTCATTGCGGTGGCCACGTTGACTATCGCGATCATGATTGGCATTCTTGGCGCAACGCTCGGCGGTTACTCAGCCCAAGAGATGTTACTCTTTGTTGTGGCACTTGCCGTATCTGCCATTCCGGAAGGCCTCCCCGTCGCGATGACGGTGACCTTGGCCATTGCCACGACGCGGATGGCTCGGCGCGGTGTGATCGTCCGCCGCCTTACCGCGGTCGAGGGATTAGGCAGCTGCACGTTGATCGCGACCGATAAAACGGGCACACTGACCGTCAATGAGCTGACGGTCACGGAAGCGAGACTCGCCAATGGCGAAACCGTTACCGCAACCGGCGAGGGATTCATCCCTGAGGGGCAGGTGTTTTCCAAGGGGCAGGTGGTTGACAACGTAGCGGAACACCCAGCTCTCATCGCTCTGGTTCGCGCCAGCATCCTATGTAACGAAGCCGACCTCCATCAGCGGGCTGGCAGCTGGATAGGGCGTGGTGATGCGGTCGATATCGCCCTACTTACGTTCGGACACAAACTCGGCAGGCATCGTGAAACAGCTTTGGACACCTACCCGCAAGTCAACGAAATCCCTTTCGAATCCGAGCACCAGTATGCCGCCACATTTCACCAAAAGGATGGCGAGACACGTATTTTTGTCAAAGGCGCTCACGAGCGCGTTTTTGCCATGTGCCGTGATGACATCGACACCCTCGACCTCGAAGCGGCGGCGATCGACATGGCGAGCCGTGGGCTGCGCGTGCTGGCATTGGCTGAGGGTCGTAGCCCGCATCACCTCGATGACACCCGAGCGCCGGCTGAACCAGAGGGCCTCGCATTTCTTGGCCTCGTTGGGATGATGGATCCCCTCAGACCGGGTGTTTGTGACGCGGTGCAAACCTGCCGCCGAGCAGGCGTAGAGGTCACCATGATCACTGGCGACCATCGGGTCACAGCCCTTGCCATTGCACGAGAAATGAATCTGGCAGACGAACCCGATCAGGTGATGACCGGCCCCGAACTCAATGGCTTGTCATCGGAGGAACTGGAAAGGGCCGTTAAGCAGGTCCGAGTGTTCGCCCGGGTCGCCCCCCACCAGAAGCTAGAGATCGTCGAGGCCGCCAGAAGATCGGGGCATTTTGTTGCCGTCACGGGGGATGGAGTCAACGATGCGCCTGCCCTGCGCACGGCTAATATTGGGGTGGCCATGGGAAAAGAAGGCACCGATGTCGCCCGCGAGGCGGCAGAGTTGGTGATCAGTGATGACAACTTTGCGACCATTGTCGCAGGCATCGAGGAGGGACGTGTCGCTTTCGACAACATCCGAAAGGTGATATTCCTACTTATCTCGACGGGTGCCGCAGAATTAGTCCTCATGGCCTTATCCGTTGCCACAGGAACACCACTCCCACTGCTACCGGTGCAAATTCTCTGGTTAAACCTCGTCACCAACGGAATCCAAGACGTCGCGCTCGCCTTCGAGCCAGGCGAAGATGATGTCCTCAAGCGCAAACCCCGCCCACCCCGTGAAAGCATCTTCAACCGGTTGATGGTCGAGCGGACGCTAGTGGCCGCCATGATAGGGGGATGCGTCGGGTTTGGCTCCTTTTACTGGATGATTGCCAACGGATGGGAGGAAAGCGCGGCCCGAAACGTGTTGCTGCTCACCATGGTTTTGTTCGAAAATTTTCACATCGGCAACTGCCGATCGGAAACAAAATCCGCATTCACGCTGTCGCCTTTACGCAGTCCGATTCTCTTATCGGGCACTCTATTGGCCTTTTTGATCCATGTGATGGTCATGCACCTCCCCTTCATGCAGCAAATCCTAGGAACGGCACCGGTTTCTGCAGAAACATGGCTTGTCGCCATGGCTCTGGCCGTGCTCGTGGTCCCCGCCATGGAACTGCACAAGTGGTCGTGGCGATCGCGATCACGCTAAAAACTCACGTAATTTGGCGTTCTTTCGCGGTTCCCATCACCATGCCCCCCCCATCTATTTCCCCTGATAGCTCCGAGCCATTGCGCTCAACTCATCCCTTACCGCATTCTTCAGCTCCAGCGGAGCGATCACCCTAGCGCAGGAGCCCCAGCCTAGGACAAGATGTTTCACTTCCTCCAAGTTTCCCAACTCCATGCGAAGTTCCACTTTTTCCCCCGTCGCATCGAGTTCCCTTGTTGTTTGCGTGGGATGCCAAAGCCGTTCCTGCACAATCCTGGCCATCCAGCCGACCACCTCGATGATCACCTCCACGGGATCGGCCTGGTTGTGATCCCAGACGCCAAGACTACCACCAAGGTGCTGGCCAATCTGAAAATCATCCGGTCGGTCAAAGCTTGTTTTGAGCACATTCAGCCCTTTAATGCGTTGAATAGCAAAGGTCCTGAGTCCATCACGTAAAACATCATAACCGATCACATACCAGCCTCCGTCGATCTCCCCAACATGGTAGGGCTGCAGCCGACGCCTCAATGACGTCTTCCCCCCTATCTTTCTGTATCTAAAACTCACCTCTTGTTGTTTCAACACGGCTTCTGCCAGCTTACCAAATAAAGTCAGGTCAGCGTCAACGACTCCGATTTCCTTAACGAGAAACACCTTATCGAGATCGCTCCATCTCATATTGACCTTTCCATCCAACTGCTGAGTCAACCTTTCGAAAGCTGGCTGCAGAGCCTCGGCCAACTTCGTCCCCTTAACGGTCTTCATCGCATGACGAGCAAGGAACATCGCGGCCAAATCCTCCACCTGTATTTCAAACACGGGAAAATCAGAACAGTCACCTGATAGCTCATACCCGTGCAACGATTTGTTATAGGCAAGCGGAACCCCTAACTGGTCTTGAATATAAGTCACATCCCGTTGGATCGTTTTTTGCGTCACCTCCATCTTATCCGCCAAACTACGGCAGTTCGGATACCCCCCACCCTTCACCGCTTCGATGATCCCATAAATACGCCGCATCTGCACCTTACCACCTCCGCTAAATCCACTCATGACCAACACCTAACCTAAACAAAGAATCATAGCCAACAGAATTTCAACCGATTCAAGCATACCCCACAAAATGTCCCACCCAGACTGCCATGATTCATACATGAACAAAAAACTCACCGAAATCGCATACATTCTCGACCGCTCAGGCTCAATGGAACCCCTCAAGGAATCTGCCATCTCAGGCTTCAATTCCTTTCTCAAGGACCAGCAGAACACGCCTGGAGAGGCCAACTTCACCGTGGTACTTTTCGACGATGAATACCTTCTCTATGCCGACCGCTCCCCCGTCGAAGACGTCCTCCCGCTTGATGCCCATCGCTACACCCCCCGCGGAATGACCGCCCTACTCGATGCCATCGGCCGCACGATTGAGAACATCGGTGCCAAGCTCGCCAAAACACCGGAAAAAGACCGCCCAGGAAAAGTCATCATCGCCATCTACACCGATGGATATGAGAATGCCTCCACTGACTACACCAGCAAAAAAATCAGTCAACTGATCCGCCACCAGACCAACACATACAACTGGGAATTCCTCTTCCTCGCCGCCAACGAAGACGCCATTGCCACAGCCACCTCCTACGGCATCGATGCCGGAAATGCGTCTCAGGTTCAAATGAGCAAAGCTGGCAACCTCGCCTCATCAGGCACCTTTTCACGTAAGGTGAGCAGCCACCGCAAGGTCTTGCAGGAAATAGCATCCCCCCAAGACCTCAGCGACATCAGCCAAGATCTCGAATCCATCGTCAAAGAGGAAACCGAGAAACACGAAAAGTAGATTTACCCCCTGTTGTCGATTGTGTGTTGACAAGCTCGGTAGAGAGGTTCCTGTGTGTGGGGGCCTCTCTACCGACAAATCATCAGCAACTGCCGGAGGCTCATCATGTGATCAGCCTCACATTAATTCGGCTTCACAAAGCCTCACATGTTGGCAAAGCGCTTATCTTCCTCACCTGGGATCGGTGGTGTCTCAGCAGGCATCTTCACCGTGCCCTTTTCGAAATCGAGCGGCGTCGGTTTGCACGTGTAGTTGTAATGAGGCGATTGCTCGTTTTTCAAAAGATCATTCAATCGAATCATTTCACCCGTGTAAGCCGACATGCGTGACATGATGGCGACTGCCGTCACCTCAGCGATGCGCTTGGCTTGATTGAGAGGCTTACCAGCACGGACACTGCGGATGAGATCCACGTGCTCTTGTTGTTGACCATTATCGGTATCCACGGTGATTTCAGGTATTTTGACATCCTTCCCCTTGAGCTTGCCACCACCGTAACATGCACCTTCGGTGCCGACAAATGACTCACCCACACGACCATAGGTGCCAGAAATCTGACGACATTGGCTGTGAATATGCACATCATCACCAAAATCCAAATCAATGCTGAAGAAATCGAACATATTACCTGAGACACGGCGCGCCCGACCACCAAAGCCAAGAGCCGTTAGGGGAAGTCGACCCAAAAACCAAACCGCGACATCCAAATTGTGTACATGCTGCTCGACGATGTGGTCACCCGATGTCTCATAGAAGTTCAACCAGTTGCGAGCCATGTAATCGGCATCACTGTCACCTGCTTGGCGAGGCTTCACCCATGGCACCCGACTATTCCACTGAACCACACCTCCTCTGATCTCACCAATGGCACCCGCATCAATCAGGGCCTTATTTCGTAAATATTTGTAGGTGTGACGTCGTTGCGTGCCACAAACCACGGCCAACCCTTTCGCCTTCGCTTTTTCACCCGTCGCGATGACCGAGCGTGCACCCACGGGATCCACGGCAACGGGTTTCTCAATGAAGCAGTGTTTGCCAGCCTCAACCGCCGCATCAAAGTGGATCGGGCGGAATGATGGAGGGGTCGCCATCAGGACATATTCACAATCGGTTGCGATGACTTCCTTGTAAGCATCAAATCCGCTGAAACAACTTTTCTCTGCTACTTCGTAATGCTTTCCAAGCGACGATGCCTTATCCTCAAACGCATCGGCCACAGCCACCAATTCGGGTTCCAAACCAAGAATTTTACAGGCGCCCATGAAATCCTTCACGGCGCCCCGTCCCCGCCCACCACAACCAATGAGGCCAAATTTGACTTTTTTAGAGCCCGTGCCCGAGCTTTGGCCCCATGCAGATTGGGCTGCGAGACCTGCACCCACCAACGTGGTGCTTCCGATAAATGAACGACGGCCGAGTAATGGTGATTTCATAATAAATGTTGAATGTAAGATGACGCATTTCAGTTAAATGCACTACCGCTATACTCCGTCCCTGTAACGGCGCAAGTTTTTTTCCTTAAAATACCTTGATATGTTAGAACACCAAAAAAAAAGCGTCAATTCCCATACGCGGCGTAGAACTCCCCAAGTTTTGTTGGGCTTCCATCGTGATCAAACAAGGCGGAGGGGCCTAGTTTGGCGTGATCCGGTGAGCCACTGAACCAGGCGTAGCGTTCTACGAATTCTAGCTGTTCGAGTTTGGGGAGAACCGCTTTCATAAAGTGCAAGGCATCCTCCGGACTATGTTTGTTCCCCTTGAGACTTTTGGCCGACCAATCTGCGATCGCAAATTCGGTAATCCAAAGGGGTTTTTGGTAGAGTGTGTGGATACGTTTGAGGTATCTGATCAAACCAGCTGGGTTGTTTCCGCCATACCAATGCACACAGACGAAATCCACACGGAGATTCTTGTGATTCGCCTGTTTCATGAATGATTGCATCCAGTCATTATCGGCATGAACAGTGGCAGGACTGCCGAGACGACGGTTTGTTTTTTCCAGCATTGGCCAGAGATCAATGGCCTCCTGCACGCTCATGTTCGCTTGTTTTTTGCCATCGGGCTCATTGAATCCGAGCAAGGGACTGGTGGCCATTTTTGACTTAGAAACCCGATGACTCTTGAGGGGGGCCAAAGCCCATTTGCTCTTACCCCAGACCATGGGAACAAAGGATGCATCCTTGATTTTTGTTTCCTTCCATGCGCCAGTCCAGTTGTAATGCCAACCGGGATTCATAGACTGAATCTTCTTTTTGAGTTGCTGGGAGCTGTTGGATTTTTTCCCGAGGCAAACTCCTTTCTTGCGTGTCTGATCTTCGCCCGCGAAGGTGCAGCTCAGAGACAAGGCGAGAGTCAGGATGAGATGAATGAGTTTCATGGTGAATCCTCCGCTGTTGATTCCCCCTCAGTTGTGGGTTCTTCTGCGGTGGGTTCTTCTGCGACTGAATGTTTCTTGGGAGGCTTGGCTTTTTTAGGGGGCTTGGCTTTTTGGGGGGTCGGTTGTTTTTGAATTTCCTTGGCGGCATGCAATGTTCCGTCGGAGAAAAGCAGGACCAATCCTTCGTTAATCAACCAGTGCAGATCGTGGTACCAGAGATGGCGCGTATCGTCATCAATCTCTGCAGGAAGACAATCTTTCCACATCGCATCAATGTTTCCCCCTGGGTGGGCAAGAACCCACTGAAAGAGAGTGGCGGGGCGATCTGCCATCACCATATCATCGGGCAGCTGCTTGGGCCGGGCGGGGCCACAGTGGAGTCGCTTTTTCCATTTAAAAACAGCGAGGTGGCGACCACTCATCTGGCGGCAAAGGATGGATGCGAGCTTGCCCGGATAACGTTTTTCATCCGTGACGGTATTTCTCAGCAAGACCATCAAACCTGGGCTGATCATCCGTGATGGGATGTTGGCGAGGGTAGAGGCGATCTTACTGCATTCATATTCCTGCTCAAATCCGTGATTTAAAAAGTGTTGTTCCACCTCCCGGTGGTTATCGAGAATCACGACGGGGTTCTCGACCACAGGAGCCGCAGGCACGATGGGTTCGGTCGCTTCCGTGGCTTGAGTTTCAGGTGGAGAGTCGGTGGCAGGCTCCTCACTGATTGCCTCTTTCTGCACATCGGATGACGGCGCACCCGCCTCTTGTAACGGTTGGGATGGGGCAGCGTCACCACCAGCGTTGATTTCGCTTTTGGGACGCCAGCGTGTATGTTTCTTCATCCCCTCGAGCCATTCCTGCACCGCCTCCTCGCCATGATCCATGGTGATTTTACTCTTGTAGTGATCAAGCGACATATTGGAGAACTGGTCGCGGTGCAAATTCATCAAGTTTTGCTGGTAGGCATGATGATTGGGTGGCCCGATAAGCTTTCGGGTGAAACCGCAGCGGGCAACGGATTGAAAATTTCCTGACGGTGGAGCCACCTCGGTGATTTCCTCATCGTAATACTTACTCAGTATTCCGGTTGACCAAAAATGCGCCATACATTCCTTTTGGCAGATCCAGACCGAGTGGTCGCTTTGATTTCTATAGAGCGGTTGCTCTTGACTTTCAAAAACCACATGAAAGCGCTCCAAGCCGCCTAACACGACCCAAGCAAGATCAAATACGGAATGGGTTCTCCCAGTCGCAGAGATTTGTTTTGCCATCGCATCCATCCCCTCCTCAATAGGCATGATCCGCGCAGCCACGCCCTCGGTTGGCGGAGTGTGGGGGGCTTGCCTTTTGTGTTGCCTACTGTCTTTCTTAAAATCACGTCGATTCCCTCCAGCATATTGCCCTCTCTGGGACTCCCCCCTCTGGTCGTGGCGCCGATCGGACCTACCTTGGTTCGGTCGTTTCCCTTGGCCCTTCTTACCTGAGTTTCTCGAGTCCCTGGATTTCCTTTCTGGGGACTCGCGGCGGGGTTTCTGATTCTGATCTTTTTTTGCCCATGACGGGCCAAAATCCAAGGCACTCAGGTCGGGTGCCTGATCACCTGGCGCGGGGGATGATTCCTTTTTACTCATTTTCGTGGTTACCTTTACATATTCAGACTCCTAACGGAAGCCTTCAAATACAGAAGTTTGATGGTTTTATCAACGGCGTTTTTGTGATCCCCCAAGACATCTTGGGCACGATGGCTCATTTGAGCGCCCATTGCAGGATCTTGAAGCAACTCGCTGACGTTGGGTCCGAGTTCATCTACTGATGCTAATACCCTAATTCCGTCCACCTTCTTAAGCATCGTCACGAGAGGCTCGAAGTTCCCCATATTCGGGCCACAGACCACGGGGACACCTGCGATGATCGCCTCAGCTGGGTTTTGTCCGCCATCGCCCAACCAGCTCTTTCCGATCACCACCAGATCTGCATGTGCGGTCCAATCCCGAAGCTCACCGGTGCTATCGATTACAAGGCACGCTGAATCAGGATCGCTAGGTTGCTTTCCCTCACTGCGCAGCACAACTTCTAGCCCTAGGGACTGGAGGTCGGATTTCACCTCAGCACGCCTCTCGGCATGACGTGGCACAACCACCAAAAGAGGTTTAGACGCAAAATTCTGCCTACTGAGCGCGTGCGCCAAAAATCTTTCCTCACCCGCGTGCGTGCTGGCGAGCAGCACAACGGGCCGACTCCGATGATTGTCGGAGTCAAAGTCATCGAGCATCGCTTGAAAACGGTCACGCTTGCGGGGAACCGCACCACCTGCAGGATCAAACTTGATACTTCCAGTGACGTGGATTGCCCCCTCCTCGATCCCCAACCCCCTAAACCTTCCAGCATCATCACCATCCTGCACACAAACCCGTGAAACCATCTTGAAAATCGGCCTAACGAGAAACCCCAACTTCTGAAACCTCGATTCAGACCGACTGGAAAGACGCGCATTAACCATGGATACAGAAAGCCCCTGCTGGCAGGCAATGTGCAAAAGATTGGGCCAAACCTCGGCCTCGATGAGCACGATCTGCTGAGGCTTAAACCTACGAAAAACGGCACGCACAATCCATCGAAAATCAAGTGGACTGTAGATGACACGCACTCCCTCCGGTGCTTTTTCCCGAGCCACCGCGTGCCCCGTCGATGTCGTCGCCGCCAACACCATTTTCTGCTCGGGGTGTTGCTGCAGCCAAGCCTCAATGAGCTTTATGGCAATGAGCACCTCGCCGACCGAAACGGCATGCACGTAGACCACGTCTTTAGGTTCCTCGGAAGCCGCTATCTTAAACTTGGCGAAGCGCTCCAACAAACCTGTCCCGTATCCGCCACGTTTCCACATCTTCAGCAACCACGCGGGGAACGCGAGGACGAAGAACACAGGAAGCAGGATATTGTAAAATGAGAGAACAAAGAAACGGGGCATCGCGGCGCACCTTATCCTGATGATGGCCGTTGGTAAAACAGAATTCCACATCCACCGTATTGGCGTTGATCCAGTAATTGCCAACCATGAAGCACTCCGCGTCGGTTACTGGGCGGATCCTCGACAATGAGAAGTCCGCCGTCGGCAAGCCGATCAGGCAATGTTTCGCTCTCGAGTAACTGCTGAACGAAGTTGGTAGCACCAGCTTGTTTAAAATAAGGGGGGTCAGCAAAAATTAAATCGTATTTCCCTCGATCGCTCTTGAGCATGCGAAATACGTCCCCCCCGGCGACCCGGCCTCCGTCCAGCTTGAGGTCGTTGAGGTTTTTTTTAATCACCTGCTGGGACTCACGGCTGTCATCGACAAATACACACGACGTAGCGCCGCGACTGAGGCACTCCAGACCCAAGGCGCCTGATCCAGCAAAGAGGTCCAGCACCTGTGCTTCATTGACGCGCTCACTGAGAATAGAAAATAGAGCTTCGCGCAACCGATCGGTACTAGGTCGTGCTACCGATCCCGGCACACGGATATGTCTTCTTCCTGCCTTTCCACTAATAATTCTCATATTTCTCGCCATTAAGTAATTCTTTATTCGGGACGGGGGGCAACACTTTCCCCTCCTCCTTCATTTCCATACGGATAAAATTCAAGGTGGTCATCACGATTTGAGCGACGGGCACATCGGCATCATTTTTGCCTACATCGACCACGGCGTCCGCCAAACTGCCGCTGACCAGCAGGTCGCGCATTTTCCGATCGGGGGTATCGAGATCCTTCCACCAGCCCCCCCCAGCCTTGATTAACCCAGCCCCATTCAAACCACGCCTCAGCATTTCTGCCACCTCCGGAGAAACCACCAAGCGGGTCACGGAGAGAATCCCGTCACGCACTGACACCTGGCCATTACCGAGGATGGAAACATCCTCCCCGATCAAGCGGACACCACTCCAGCGGACTTGTCCTTGGCGAAGAATGGCCGGTAGGGCAACCTCCTCAAACACCACGTCATGGCGACCGTGTTCCTCTTTCAACGCAACATCCTCAGCATGCATTAACATCTCGGCCCGCCATGACATCGGGTTTGGCAGAGATCCCGCGAGATGGATTCTTCCGGCAAGCTTTTTGGATGACACCTCCAAAGCAAGTCTCTCAAACCATTTCACCTTATTGATTTTCTGAGGATCGGCGGTGACAGCACAGAAAAAGGGGAACATACCACGCACCCCCTTCCCCACACCTAACTTGCCGTGAAAATGGAGTTTCAACCCGCCGATATCCAGCGCTTCTTCTTTCATTTCGAGATACGGTCGTTTCCAATCAATGACTTGTTCGAGACCCGTCATTTCAGAAAACCCTGGGATTTTAAGAGCCTCGACCTTGATCACACCCTTGGCATCTTCGCCAAAAACGGGTAGGTCAAGAGATGCTCGATCCAGCCTGATGAACTCCATATTTTTGCTTGCGGAAACAAGACGCAGGCTCGCGTCATCGATCCGAAATCGTAGCGGAAGACCTGCAGGTGGACGCTTAGGGTGCTTGGGAGATGTCGCCGACTTCTTGGCAGGGGTGGCCGGTTGCTTGGCGGGGATGGACGGCATGGCTGGCTCCTTTTTCGGCCCGTCCGAATGAGGTTTCTGAGCGGTGACCACTGGTGGGGGAAGCACTTGTGACGGAGAAGCATCGGATGCCATTGCCGCGAGCATCTCAACCGCCACGGTCAATTTAGGGGCGTTCAACTGCAACTCACGCATACGCACCCTTCCTCGCAATAATGGGGACCAGTATGGCCTGACCCGAATACGATCGACTGCGATCAAAGGTTCACTGAGATAGGGACGTAATGCTTCTGGCTGGAGCATTTGGGCTCCACTGATGGTCACTCCGTTCCAGGGCGACCAGCTCATCGACTCGACTTGCCAATCCAGTCCAGTCCGGGCCTTCAGTTTGGTCTCGGCTACCCCCTTCCCCCATCGTGATGACAACCAGATATTCGACGCCCCATAGGCGAGTAACACAATCAAAGCAAACCATCCGCCCAGCCTTGGCAATGAGCGTAGTGCCGATCGCCCGACAGCCCCTAATGATTTGGCCATCGTTTACTTCTTCGGCGGGCTAAATCGAATCACCAAACTCTTGTCGGCAAGGCGGTGCCCCGAGGTACTTTCTTGCAAACGGTAAATCAGTAGGCACTGCTTCGCGTCTTTAAACTTCCCGAGGGCAAAGTTTTCCTTGGTCGAGATAAACTCCGTTTTTTGCTCATAGCGCCACTCTTGGCCCGCCCAAGCCCCGAGGATACTGCGCGCACTGGCGTCGATATCCTCGATGCGTTTAAGCAGCCCATTGGGCGATTTAAATCCGTCGACCTCAGGATTGTAACGCAAGAGGGATATGGGCATCCCCACGCCACTGACCCGAATCATCCATTCGCCGGGTTTGGGTTCCTCAAGACGGATGACCACCTGCTGCACGGCTTGAAATTCACGCTGATCCCAAAGCTTGATATAATCGTCATACTCCTCTTTGGTCAGACCTAACTTGTCATGCCATGGGAGGGGGATTCCAGGTTTCGCTTTTTGGGAATACTCTGCGTGCCATTCAGGGTCAGCTTTGGCCGACGCTTGAACCTTAGCAATATACTTATTGATTTCCTTGGGGGGCACAATCGCGCCCACCTCACCTGGCACGGCCTGATCCTTCGTGAAATACGGGGCTAATAAAGCCGGAGTCTTGGTGACCTCCGTCTTAGGGGCCGCAAACCCAAGCTGGGCAAATGCCATCAAGACGGTCAGCACAGCCGCTGACCTCATCAAAGTTTTCATCGATCTCATAAATGCAGTTGTCATGGAAAAATATAATCCGTTGTTTTGTCCGATATGGTTACCGGTATCCGCACCGGCATTGGGCGACCGGCTGTTGCGATATTTCTCCCTCACCGAATCCCATTGCGGCGACAGAGTGCCGCACGTTACCCAGCCTTCCGACAAGTGCAAGTGCCAATGTCCACCCGCTTTCCGCTGGGGCGACCGAGCTATGATTTCTTAGGGACTGCGCACCAGTTCATCGGGGGGCGTGATCCACCCCGATCAGCCTACTCCCTATCGTTCGATCCGGAACACATGCTCGCCGGGCTTGTAGTAGTTCAGACGATCACGGGCGATCAGCTCCAAGTATTCTGAATCTTCCTCAATCGCGCGAAGTTCGCGCTCCTTGGCATCTTTCCGCTCAATCACAGATCGTTCCTGTGCCTGCACTTCCGAGAAGTCTTGGCGCATCTTATCGAGTTCGCGATAGGGCTGCAAGGCCGCCGTCATAAAGGCGCAGCAGGCCGTAAATGCCAGACAGCATAGCGCAAAGCGCACCCCCGCGTTGATCCGGTCGGTGCGCACCCTCACCTTATTGTATCCGCCGTGGCGAGATGGCCTCGTGCTTTTATTTTTTTTATTACGTGCCATGACGATCAGCGGTGATTCGCAGTTTACTTAAAAAGAGCCGTCATCAAAAGCAAAAAAAATAAGCATCCTAGGTTTCGGCGCAGAAATGCTCGACCGCTACCCTTGCACATCATTGCGTGCAAAACTCTCAGCCACGGACGGACGACTCAGCACGATAAAAGTAAACACGCCCAGCGTCGTCCCCAAGGGGATACTCAGGCAGTTCACCCCTGCCGTGACGAGGCACAAGACACGCGACTTCCTCCTCACGATTCTACGTGCCACCAGCAAATTGCACACCGCCAATGTCCATCCAAGAATAATGACCAGCATGGCAATGGCGACAAAGAATCCCCCCATCATGCGCATGGCTTCCTGATCATGTGGCGACACCTCGGGTGACGTAAAACTCCCTGTCAGCATGGCCACCCCCATAACAAGGTGAATCACGGGCACACTAGCACCCAGTGCGGTCAACCCCGCCTGAACGTAATAACATATCGACAGGGTTTTCAGATGATCCGCATCCTGATCCGCTAAAGTCGGCACGTAGGGCGGCAACCCTGGCGGTGGTTGCTGCGGCAGCTGCGGAGGTAACGGCTGCGGTGGCGCGGAGTGATTCATGACGAGATTCTAGCTTGGCGCTGTGTGAAAAGAAAGCCTCATCACCTAAGCGATACGGCCATATGAACAACGATGCGTGGCCGCGACAGCTATTCTTTGGTATTCTTACTTCTCCCTTGCACCATCAGGGGACTTGCTCTTACACTTCTTCTCATTCGAGCCAGGTCCTCAGCAAGGGTCACGGGCAAGCCGAATTTCAACACTTTTCTTAACATGTCCTCTGATTCTATTTTTCCAGAGCCCAATACCCTGACGGCGAAGCTCTATCAAACACTCAAACGTCACCCCAAGCGTATCGTCTTTGCCGATGGCGAGGATCTCCGTGTCCTTCGCGTGGCCGCACGCATGGTGGCGATGAAAATCGGCGTCCCTATCCTGCTGGGCAACCGCAAACGCATCCACCAGTTGGCTACTGACAACGATATCTCGATGATGTTTGTGAGTGTCATCGAACCAAGCCAGTCATCCGAGATTGATCTTTTCTGCTCGCGCCTAGAAAAGGTTGCCCGCTACCAAGGGCGCGACATCGCCAACCCACTTGAGTTAATCAGCCGTCCGCACAACTTTGCCGCGATGATGGTGCAGTATGGTCACGCCGATGGCATGATCGCCGGAAACAACTCGATGCCCGCCAGTGTTTTTCGAGCCGTGATGACGATGATCAAACCACGCAAGGAGGTGCCTCAAGTTTTTGGTGCCATGATCTTGGTGGCACCTCATCTTAAGAATTTTGGCCGCGATGGCATTCTCTTCATGGCCGACTGCGGTGTGATCCCCGAGCCTGATGTCAAGCAACTGGCATCCATCGCCGTGGAAACAGGAAAACTTGCGCGCCACTTTCTCGGTCGCCCCCCTAGGGTGGCCATGCTCAGCCACTCGACCAAAGGCAGCGCATCAACGGATTCAGCAAAAAAAGTCAGTGCCGCCAGTCAGCTTGCAAGACAGAATGTGATCAGCTCTCATTTAGACATGAGGATTGACGGTGAAGTTCAAGCAGATGTCGCATTGGATGCCGCTGCCGCAGAAACCAAGCTTGCGGAGGGCAGGGCGCGTGAGGCTGCCGATGTCCTCGTTTACCCGAACCTAGACGCCGGTCACATCGCCTTGAAATTACTGCAACACCTCGGCGGGGCGCAGAACTACGGACAGATCATCATGGGGCTTACTCGGCCCGCTGCTCAGGTGCCACGCACGGTCTCCGAGGAAACATTACTCGGCACCGCCGCCATTATCGGAACCGAAGCCATCAAGTTCAACGACCTGTTTATCGAAAAGATGAAGAAGTAGGATGCCGGCAGTCGAGCGACCTGCCCGAAACCTTGCTGACAGAAAAAACCGCGCTTACGCAATCCTGATGGGTATGTTTCGACTCAATTTTTTACTTCCAGAGCACCCCTCGAGCAGTCAGATTGCTGCTCATGAAACACCTCATCCTACTCACCCTCTTGCTCACATCCGCGGCCGTCATAGCGAGCGGAAAGAAAACCCCACCCGCATCGATTTCCTTTCATATGGAAGGCTCGATATCTGAAGGACCCAAGTTCGTCCGGAAAGTCAATACGCTCGCGGACGAAAGACACTTCCGAAAAGTCCCCGAGGTTTCAACCAAAGACATTGTTGGTTTCAGCCCCTTTCCAGCCGACGACAAACTCACCTACGGCATCGTTTTCAAACTCAACGCCAAAGCCACACGCAGGCTCATGGTAGCGACCACCATGAACCAAGGCAAATTGCTCTTGGCTCTTGTCAATGGCCAACCCTTAGGCGTGGTGCGCATAGACAAACCCGTTAAAGACGGGCTTTTGGTTATCTGGAGCGGCATCAAACCAGAGGAGATCAAGCTCTACGACAAGCTGGCCCCCCGCATTGGCGAGGACGCCCAAGTCTGGAAAAAACGCCTCAAGGAAATGAAGAAAAAGAAAAAATAACCGCCCGTGCGCACCAGCTTCCAGCCCATGAAATCGATCACACGACCCGTCATCGCCCTCCTTACCATCGTGGTTCTACTGATGGGTCTCCCTGCGATGGGTGCCACCCCAGAACCGATCTCATTGCCCACGGACAACGATCACCTTTATCGAGGTGGAGGTGCGCCGTTTTATATGTTTGTCCACCGCAACTTTGAAGGCCAGGCGTCCCGCCCTTGGACGGCTGGAAAATATGGATTTGTCCGCAATCTCAAACGCACCAAGGACGGACTGATTGGCACCAAGTTTCACGAGGGTATCGATATCAAACCCATGAAGCGGGACCGCTCGGGCAAACCACTTGATGACGTACTCGCCATTGCTTCTGGCGTCATCGCATACGCCAATACGAGCTCCAAACGGAGTAATTATGGGAAGTATGTTGTGGTCGAACACCTTTGGGACTGCGGCCCAGTTTACAGCCTTTACGCACACCTCTCGGATATAAAAGTCAACGTAGGCCAGAAAATCAGCCAAGGACAAAGTATCGGCAAGCTAGGTTATACTGGTGTTGGGCTCAGCCGAGAACGGGCCCACCTTCATCTAGAACTTAACCTTCTGCTGTCGACGCGCTTTCCAGTATGGCACGACAAACATTTCACCAGTAAAAACTACCACGGTAAACACAATGGCATCAACATGGTCGGGCTCGATATCGCGGAGTTCTACATGGCGCAGCAACGCAAGCAATCACTCACCCTCCCCGATTTCATCAATTCCACTCCAGCCCACTACAAGGTAACGGTCCCGCGTCAGGGGCCACTAGAAATCCTTACCCGCTACCCATGGTTAGCACGTGGCGACCACCAATCTCGCACCCCCTCATGGGAAATCTCATTCAGTGCCTCAGGCTTTCCACTGGCCATCAACCCCAGCAACCGAACCGTCACGGCGCCGTGCATCAGCTCCATTCGCAAATGCCGATCGAGACATGAATACCGAACCAAGGGGTTTGTCAGCGGCACAGGCGGTCGCGCTACATTGAGCCAAACCGGCACACGGTTTATCGAATTGCTTACTGGAAATTTTTAATACGGCATCCGCCTCATCGCCGAGGTTAAGAGATTTAGACGCCCCCCCATCATGGCGACTTGTGTTGTGCCTTCATGATGTTTTGCCAACGCAGGCGAAAATCGAGATTCACCTCGGCAAGCTTGCTGGCAGCGCGCTCCGCCCTATCCTCTTTTCCGATAAGCCAGAGGTAACAAACTGCCTGCTCGATCCTCCGCTGCCCCTCTTGGTTACTGAGCCTTAGTTGATAGGCTTTCTGGAAAAGCACGAACACGCTATCGGGCTGGATGGCCGACCAAGGAAGAAACCGCTGATCCTCTCTGGGGTTCTTGACGTGTATCCCTCCTTTTTGAGCACGGACAACCCGCTGGTAAACCTGACCATCCATCGCACGAATTGGCATCGCCAGACCCTCACGGGGAATAACCACTTTTTCTAGTCCCTCAATCAACGCGCTCGCCGTTTCAGCTAGATAAACCCACATATGCCTCCCCTCCTTTTGACCGCCACTCACCTCAACCGATTTCATCGCGGCGGCCGCCTCGGCATATTTCGATACAGCCACAAGTTCTCGGAACTTCCTCAGCGCCACTTCATAATCCAGTGCTTCATCCACCTTTTCATCCACCTTATCCTGAGGCACTTGGAAGCCCTTCATTCTGCGGTGCAATCGGAGCTGCCAGACCCTCACCCGAAACCTCGAACGCCCCTGCGTTTCAAGGGTTCTTAACAATTTTTTATAGTCGACCAAGCGTTGTTTGGCCTCCACGAGATCAACGGGGTCGGCCATCTCGGCAATGGATTCCATTTTTTTAAAATCGGACAAGTAGCGCTGAGCAAGGTCAGGGTAGACCCTCCATGGACTATTATGGGCAAGGTGATTCTTTTGGATCTTTTCAAACAAGGGAACGGCCGCATCCCAAGCTCCCATTTCCCAGTTTTTCAATGCCACAGCCATCAGATAAACGGCGGCCATGGTGTTCTTTTCGCCACCAACATCACGGATGACTTTCGGTGCTTGGAGCTGCTCGCCAAGTCGACCCAGTATTCCTTCGGCAGGCACCTCGTGGGATGCCATATGCTGCCGCAACGAGGAGATCGCCTCGCTGGCATCACCCGAGTTACCACCTAACCAAGCGGCAATCACAGCCTCCACACCCGCCCAGGATGACGTAGGCTCTTTGACGTGATCGTCATGCATCAAGCGAGTCAACACCTCCCTCGCCTCACTGTATTGCTTTTCCTTGATCATCTCGTGCGCTCTGCGGAATTGCTTGGCAATCATTACGGCTACCTCAGGATCATAATCAGCTCCGCCACTCAGCACGATCGCAGCTTGATCGCCCTCGCCCCCCTTACCCGAATAAGCATGAGCAACAATATCATCACCTTGTTGATTGATGAACAAAAGGCCGATGATCGAACCTAATAAAACAAGAGTAAGCACGGCAATAATTAGCAACCCCAACCTGACGTGCTTCGATTGAGCGCGTCGATGCGCACGTTCACGGCTACGAATCGGCTCCGATGCCCCAGCTCCCTCGGTGGCCTTAAAGGCAGCGCGCAATGCCTCCCCCATCACGGCATAGGATGAAAAACGATCCTCTGGCCGTAACGCCATTGCCTTATCGACGAGGTAACACGTTTCTGGCTTCAGCCAAGGGGCTACCTCTGCGAGAGGTGGAATATCCTCCTTCGCCTTAGCCACAGCACGGGTCGATTTAATCGTATCCGGAAAGGGAGGGTAGCCGGAAAGTGCGTGGTAGAGCGTTGCCCCAAGAGCGTAAATATCGCTCCGAAAATCCTCCTCACCTCCTACCAGTGCCTCAGGGGGAACATAATAGGGTGTAGCCCAGATTTCCGTTGCCCTCGCCTTCCCCCCTTGAGTAACCAGAGCCAAGCCGAAATCAACAATTTTGACATGCCCCTGTGCATCAAAGAGGATGTTCCCTGGTTTCACATCACGGTGGATCAAGCCTGCATGCTTTGCAGCCTGCAGGCCTGCGATGATTTCCGCGGCTAAAGGAAGCATCACATCCTCACCGATTGCATTTTCGCGAGAGATCCTTTGTTCCAGGTTTTCTCCGGACACCATTTCCATCGCGATGTAGAAATGGCCATACGCCTTCCCCACGGTAAACACCCGGACGACATGCGGATGACTGATGGCTGCGGTAATTTTGGCTTCATGCTCAAACTGCTGCATACGCTTCTCATCCTGCGAGTAGTCCTCGTTGAGAATTTTGATCGCCACTTCACGGTCTAGCGTCACATCCGACGCCTTAAAAACCATACTCATCCCCCCAGCAGCATGCCTCCCCAGCAAGAGATATTGGCCGAGTTCGCACTTCACCCGTGTATGACTACCACAACCAGGACAAACAACATTCGTGTATGGCCCCATCGGAGAGATATCCATCTTGCAGCCACATGAGCTGCAATGGGCAATGTGTTTTTCCGGCGTGTCATCCATAAATCTTGCAAAGAATACTCATTGACGGAAGGTATTGGAAATACAAAATCCAATGAATCTCCAAGGAAAAACCCTCCCCTGATCCTTCTAGCTTGCCCCGAACCTCAACTCTCGCTTTATTGGGTTAAGGAACTTATGCATGAGACCATTGACAAGCTAGCCGATGAAGCGTTTCAAGCTGGCGCCACGGACCTTTTTCTTTGTGAAGATCAGGTTCCTCGCATCCGGGTGCACAATGATATCCAAGTTCCCGGGGGCTCCGCGCTCAGCCGTGAATGCATGGCCTCGTTCTGGAGTGCCTGCCATGCCGACCCTGAAACCACGTTGGAAAAAGACACCAGCCATGTCATTTCTGGCGGGCGCCGATTAAGGGTCAACCTCTACAAATCACTCGGTCTTCTCTCTGCCGTTCTACGCCCCATCAAGGACGTCATCCCCAGCATGACCGAGTTGGGCTTACCCGAGGCACTGCTGACCAACTGGGCCTCACGCCAATCAGGGCTGATTCTCATCACAGGCCCAACCGGATCAGGGAAATCAACCACCCTCGCCTCCGCCCTGCAATGGGTCAACGAAAATCAGGCCCGCCACATTGTGACCATCGAGGACCCTATTGAATACCTTTTCTGGAACAAACTGAGCTACTTTTCCCAGCGTGAGCTGCATGCCGATACAGCATCGTTCGCATCCGCCCTCAGAAGCTCCCTCAGGCAAAGCCCTGACATCATCCTGCTCGGCGAAATACGGGACGAAGAAACGGCAAAAATATCTCTGCAGGCAGCCGAAACAGGACACCTCGTACTCGCTACCCTGCATAGCTCCAGCGTAGCCGATAGCTTGGAACGCTTGGCCAATTTGTTTGACCACGACAAACGGGAAAGCTTGCTCAAACTCTTGGCTCAGCACCTCGTGGGCATCATGTCCCAGCAACTCATCCCCCGAAAAGACGGCGGCCTGCTGCTCGCGGTTGAACACCTTCAAAACGAAGCCGTCACCCGCGCATGGATCCGAGAAAACAACCTACCCGAGATCTCCGATCACATCAACCGAGGCGACAACCCCGCGAACTGCTCCTTTGTCCGTTTTCTGGTCGCCGCCACCCAGCAGGGGTATCTTGACAAAAACATCGCCCGCCGATCCGCGCCCAACGCCCAAGACTTCGACCGCCTGCTTCGCGGTATCACCTAAACTCCAGCGCACCTGTCCATGAACGAACTTAAAAATGTCACCGATTACCTCCGTATGTCTGTCGAGCTGGGAGGATCCGACCTCCACCTTTCCAGTGGAGCGCCACCGGCTGCCCGTGTCGATGGCGTGCTCAAACCACTCGAGGAGTTTTGCTTGGATGACAAGGTGACCAAGCAGCTCATCATGGAAACGCTGACCGAATCCCAGCGTGCGGAACTCGAAAAGGAGTGGGAACTCGACTACGCAATCCAAGTGGACAAGATCGGACGTTTCCGCGGTAATGTCCATTATATCCGAGGCCACATCGAGGCGTCATTCCGATACATCCCGACAGAAATCCCAGACCTTGCGGAGCTCGGCCACTACCCAGTCATTGAACAGATCTGCCAGATGCGACGTGGGCTCATCCTGCTCACCGGCATCACGGGATCAGGAAAAACAACCACCTTGGCATCCATGGTCAAGCGCATCTCGGAAACTCGGTCCGGCGTGATCATCACCATTGAGGACCCGATTGAATTCATCTTCCCCCACCTGTCCTGCCTAGTCAAACAACGTGAGATTGGCACCGATACCAAGTCATTCCCCAAGGCCCTGCGCCAATCGCTTCGCCAAGATCCCGATGTCATCGTTGTTTCTGAATTGCGCGATTTGGAAACCATCAGCATCGCTCTGACCGCCGCAGAAACCGGACACCTCGTTATCGCTACACTTCATACGATGGATGCTCCCCAGAGTATTGACCGATTGGTCGATGTCTTCCCAACAGGTCAACAACAACAGATTATTGCCCAGCTCGCCAATGTCCTCGAGGCGATCGTTTCCCAAAGACTCATTGTGAGCGCAGACGGACAAGGGCGTGTGCTTGCCTCGGAAGTCCTACGGATGAACCACGGACTCCGCACCTGCATCCGCGAGCGTAAGATCGAACAAGTCGTTGGACTGATGGAAATTGGCCAAGCCGAGGGGATGCATACCATCGACGAATCTCTGGACCAGCTCCTACAACACAACCAAATCACGACCGAAGAAGCCGTCTTCAACTGCCGCGACCGCAAACGGTTCAAAACCCAATAACAACCTCTTATTACACCACCATGTCAAACCAACCTATCATCTTCAGCGAGTATATCAAACAAGGCATCATCGTTGCCATCGTCATCGGACTTGCCTTGTTTGGCTTCAAAAGCTACCGAAAGCACCAGCAAAAACGCCAAGTCATCATCGAGCTAAGTTCACACGCCAGCGAGTCGGCAGCATTTGAGCAGTTCTATCAGGAAAATGCGCGCGAGAACCTCTTCAAATCCATGCACCAGATCCACCTTGGGGTGAAGCTGGGACTAACACCACAGGAGGTGCTCGATAAGGTCATGCGCGTGGACGAGGCGCTTTTCTCATCCGATGATCTCACCGAGCTCCCGATCCGTAAGACTCTGATCCGTGACGCCTTGCTGAGCAATTTCGACAACTGCGTCAAACTTGGTCTTTTTTCAGATGCCAGCAATATCGCCACCCTGTCGAAAGGGGAATTCCCCACCATCTTCAAAGGCCCCGCGATAGGTGAACAAGCTGTGATTCAGTTTATCATCCCCAGCTCTGTCTTACCCGGCGTCGATAAATTACTGCCCAATCTCATCATCAGCCCACCCACTGACCCGAGTAACAATGCCAGCACCCGCATCAACAACTTCGAGATATCCCGCGCCAAAAAGCTTACCAAATCGCTCGCTGACGCCGCCCTAATCGAACGTGCCGCCCATCAACAGGTCGTCAAATTTTACAACGAGTTAACGTCCACTGACCCTACACTCAAACCAGTGCGGTAAAAAATCTTATTTCTCAAGCTTCTCCATTTTCTTGAGCCAATCTCCAAAAGCTTGATCCAGCTCTTTTTCCTCGGTTCCACGATCCCGACCAAGGGAATCGAGCCTAGCGTAATCTGGACGCTTCATCAAGGTGATCTTCTTCTCGATGAGCTTACCACCACGCACGATGTGTAAGGTAACCACACCCCCAGCTTCTTTAGATTGAACATAGTCACTGAACGCTGTCACTGAGGATTTCATACCTTGCCCCTTTGGCAGGTCACGAAAATCGAACTTATCGATCGCTACCACCACGTCATTGACAGCTAGCCCAGACGCTTGAGCCGGCGTATTGGGTATAACCATACTGATCCGCACACCAGGCCGGGTCTTGACTCCGTCTTTTCTAGGCAGAGTCGTCTCAGACATCTGCACCCCGACAAACCCCTTGCCCTTACCAAATTGACGTTGAATCATCACCTCTTTCATCAAGGTGAAGCAGCGCGTTTTCACCTCAGGATCTTGACTTGTATGCCATGCCTCATGCAGCGATTCGGGCGACGTCTTGATATTTTCCTGCGACCATTTCTTGAGCCGAGCGTAGGCATCCTGACGCATCTCATATTGCTCAGAGGCCATCTTCTCTAAAACACCCTCAGGGATCTCAGCCGTCGAAAAACCTGTCATAAAAACGCAAACGACGAACATCGTCACCGCCCTTAAATCGATCAAAATCATAAGCCTGACGATAACGTCAATCCACCGAATTGCAAACCCTCTTCCCGCACACGGCGAAAAATTCAGCATGCTCATGTAAATCGCCCCAATATGGGCAGTGATCCTCGGTAACGAAACAAAATGACCAGTGACAACAAAAGAACCACCACCGCCAAAACAAAGTGCGTGACACCCCCACCGACCTCGATCCCGAGCACCGCTAGGTGCGCAAAAATCGCGCCAAACATGGTGCCGACCGCCAACATTGCCCCCGTGGCGATAGCCGCCGGTCTCTTCATCATCAGTAAAATGACCGTCACCAGCTCAACAACGCTCACACCCATCCGCATCGCTGGCTCGAGTGATGCATCCCCCGTTACCGCAGCGGACAAACTCGCAAACATAGCCACCGACTCCTCGGCCGCCGTGAGTTTAAAAAACAAAGACTGCAGTAGAACCAGCGAGGCAACGATACGAAGAACAAATATTATCATGGCTGTTTTCATCTTTCTGATACCCTGTGTGAGTCATCGACAGCCAGATGATTCCCAAAAAATTCAGTGAATCTCCAGTGAGAGGTCGAGCGCCATCACCGAGTGAGTCAAAGCTCCCACCGAGATGAAGTCCACTCCAGTCTGGGCAATGCCAGCAACCGTATTCAGATTCACCCCGCCGCTCGCCTCGAGGAGAGGACCGGACTCGCCACGCATGGCAACGGCACGTTTCATCGTCTCGTTCGACATATTATCCAATAAGATAAAATCCACCCCAGAGAGTTTGAGGAAATCCTCGACCTGCTCGAGGGTGTCGGCTTCCAGCTCGATCTTAACATCTGGCTGATCAGCATTCAATCGATGGATCGCAGCCTGTAACACCTCCAGTTTGTTTTGCGTAACAAGATGGTTATCCTTCACCATGGCTCGGTCATATAACCCCATGCGGTGATTCGTGCCCCCCCCGGCTGCCACCGCCATCTTTTCCAATGCGCGCCACCCCGGTGTTGTTTTTCGCGTATCGAGCACCTTGGCCTTGGTTCCTTCCACACGGGCAACAAACTGACGTGCCTGTGTGGCAACCCCAGAGAGCCGCTGTAAGAAATTTAAGACAACACGTTCTGCGGTCAAAATCGACCGAGCCGAGCCGCCGATCTCCAACACATGATCGCCTGGCTTCACCTCATCTCCATCCTTCAGAAGTTGCTTCATCTGCAATCCGGGATCGACACGGCGAAACACCTCCATCGCCACCGCCATACCCGCAATAACCCCTGGTGCCTTGGCGTGAATCGAGGAATGAGAAACCCGATCTTCCGGCACAAAATACAACGATGTTACATCGCCCGAACCAATATCCTCACGTAGCGCCAAATCAATCAGCTCGCTTACTACATCACAAATCTCGTCCATGGCGGCATCATTGGCTAGGATGCCACGATTGACAAGCCCCCAAGCGCATTTCCAGTGGCATGAAAATACCATTGTCAATCGCCGAGATTCTGGCAGAAACCTGCCGCGATGCTAGCTGTTCAAAATTTACGTGTAGAATATGGTGCCAGGGTTTTGTTTAAAGACCTGACATTCTCCGTCATGGACAAAGAGCGGATTGCTTTTGCTGGGCACAATGGTGCGGGTAAATCAACGCTCATGAAGTGTATCGCCGGCATCATTCATTTCAGCGGCGGAAAAATCACCAAACCCAAACACTGCGAAGTCGGATACCTCCCTCAGGAAGGAATCCATATCCAAGGCATCAGCCTCTGGGACGAAGTTGAGTCAGCCTTTGCCGAGGCCAAGGGGCTCCAAGACACCATCGACCGACTCGCAGAAAAACTCCACGACCTTGACCCCCGCTCCGCCCCCTACTCTGATCTTCTTCACGAAATAGGCGACCTCGAACTCCGCCTCGAAGATGCCAACCCAGGACAGATCAAACCCCAAATCGAATCCGTGCTCACCGGCCTCGGATTTAAACGCAGCGATTTCACTCGCGACTGCAGCGAGTTTTCTGGTGGCTGGCAAATGCGGATCGCCCTCTCCAAACTCCTCCTTCAAAAACCAGCCGTCCTCCTGCTTGACGAACCGACCAACCACCTCGATATCGATTCCCAAAAGTGGATGGAAAGTTACCTCGTCAACTATCCTGGCGCGATCTTGATCATCTCCCACGATCTCGCCCTGCTCAACATGCTCACGACTCGCACCATCGCCTTCCACCATGGACGTGCCGAAGAGTATGCTGGTAATTACTCGTTTTACATCAAGGAATCCGCCCTGCGTAAAGAAATACTCGTCAAACAATACAAAGCCCAACAACGCGAAATCAAACAAACTCAGGACTTTATCGATCGGTTCCGATCCAAGGCCACCAAGGCAAAACAAGTGCAAAGCCGGGTAAAACAACTCGAAAAACTCGAACTCATCACCCTCGAGGAGGACGATGCCGTCATGAGCTTCAACTTCCCCGCCCCACCCGCCTCAGGCCATAGCGTCGCATTGCTCGATAAAGCCTGCAAGGCATACGGCAACATCAACATCTTCCAAAATTTCGACTTCGAAATCACCAAGGGAGAACGGATTGCCATCGTCGGCCCGAACGGCGCGGGAAAGTCAACGTTCTGCCGACTAATCACCGGTCAAGAAGCACCCGACAGCGGCACGCACACCTTCGGGCATCATGCCGCCGTTTCTTTCTTCTCCCAAAACCACGCGGATGAACTCGACCCCGACATCACCGTGCTCGAGTGTGCAGAGAAGGCCGCGTCACGCGAAACCGCACCGCTCGCACGCAACCTGCTAGGGTGCTTTTTGTTCCGTGGTGACGATGTCTTCAAACGCGTCGGGGTGCTCTCAGGAGGTGAACGGTCACGCGTCGCCCTTGTCTGCATGCTCCTGCGCCCTGCAAATTTCCTGATCCTCGACGAACCGACCAATCACCTCGACATCCAATCCCAAGAGGTGCTCCAGAATGCCCTCAACAACTACCCTGGCTCCTACCTCATCGTTTCCCACAACCGGTCGTTTCTCGACCCCATTGTCACCAAGACCTTGGAATTTCGCCAAGGGCATCCACCAAGGATGTTTGCCGGAAACATCACTTACTACCTCGAAAAATGTGAAGAGGAAAAAAATGCCGCCAGAGCAAGCCGCACCATCAGTCAAGAAAAACCATCGACCCCAACCGGCGTCAACCGCAAGGAACAACGGAAAATCGAAGCTGAAAAACGAAAAAAACGCAACGACGTCCTCAAACCCCTCCAAACCGAACTCGCCCAACTCGAGAAATCCATCGCCGAGCTCGAAGCCGCACAATCCGCGCTCACCAGCCACATGTCCGATCCCGCCACCACCAGTGACTCCGACAAAATGCAGCAGGCGTCAGCAGCCTACCAAGCGCTGTCCGAAAAACTCGAACACACTTTTTCGCACTGGGGCGAAGTCAGCGACTCAATCGAAACGCTCGAAGCCGAGCTCGACTAAGGAAAGGAGCAACGCCCCATCATCCTTCGTGCCTGAGGTATCTGCAAGCCGGATGCGTGCGCGTTTACTCAAACTTATCCGTCACCGCACCCGTCGATGCTGAGGTGACGTGCGATGCGTATTTGGCAAGCACACCGCGTTTGTAGCGCGGCTCGTAGGGTTGCCAGTTGGCGCGACGCGTGTCGAGTTCCTCATCGCTGAGGTTGACGCTGATTGTGTTCCCCTCGGCATCGATGGTGATCTCATCACCCTCCTCTAGCAATCCGATCGGGCCACCCACATGAGCCTCTGGGGTGATGTGACCCACCACAAACCCATGACTACCACCAGAGAAACGACCATCGGTGATCAGCGCTACGGAGTCTCCAAGACCACGCCCCATCACGGCACTTGTCGGCCCCAACATCTCACGCATCCCTGGACCACCCTTAGGCCCCTCACGACGGATCACAATGACGTCTCCATCAATAATTTTTCCATCGAGAATCGCCGTCATCGCATCCTCTTCACAATCGAATACGCGGGCCTTACCGGTAAAGCTGTTCCCTTCTTTGCCGGTGATTTTTGCCACGGCGCCACCGGGAGCGAGGTTTCCATAAAGAATACGCAAGTGGCTGTCCTTTTTAATTGGATTATCCAGTGGGCGAATGATATCTTGACCGACTGGATATTCGAGCGCGGAATTGGCCAGATTTTCTGCAAGGGTTTTTCCTGTGACGGTCAGGCAGTCACCATGAAGCAATCCGGCATCAAGTAAGATTTTCATCAGTGGCACCGTGCCTCCGATTTTCACCAAATCCGCCATCACATACTGGCCACTTGGCTTCAGGTTGGCCAGCATCGGCACATGTTGACCAATTTCCGTAAAGTCGTCGATGCTGAGCTCAACATCGCAGGCATGCGCCATAGCAAGAAGGTGAAGCACCGCATTGGTTGAGCCACCGAGGGCAATGACAACGGTGATCGCATTTTCAAAGGCCTTACGGGTAAGAATATCACTGGGACGAATCCCCTTATCCATCATGTTGAGAACCGCCGCACCGGCATCAAAACAATCGCGCATCTTGTCCTCACCCACAGCATCCTGAGAGGAGCTGTTCGGCAGCGACATCCCAAGAGCCTCAATCGCACTCGCCATAGTATTGGCCGTATACATACCGCCGCAGGATCCTTCTCCTGGTATCGCCGATGATTCAATCTGCTGAAGCTCCTCATCCGTGCATTCGCCCGCAGCGTGTTTCCCCACCGCTTCGAAAACCGAAACGATATCGAGGTCTTTTTCCTCCCCCTTGATACTGGTGCAACCGGGGAGGATCGTGCCTCCGTAAACAAAAATTCCAGGACGATTCAAACGGGCCAGCGCGATAATACACCCTGGCATGTTTTTATCACAACCACCAATGGCCACCACGCCATCCATACCTTCGCAACCAACGACGGTCTCGATCGAATCTGCGATCACTTCGCGGGAAACAAGGGAGTATTTCATCCCCTCCGTCCCCATAGAAATTCCATCAGAAATGGTGATGGTGTTAAAAATGACGGCCTTACCACCGGCTGCATCCACCCCCTTGGCCGATTCGATTGCCAAGCGATCAATATGCATATTACACGGCGTCACTTGACTCCATGTCGATGCAACACCAATCTGGGGTTTATCAAAATCTTCGTTTTTAAAACCAACGGCATGCATCATCGCACGACTCGGTGCGCGATCAGGGCCATCAAATACTTGAGAGGAAAAAGGGCGGCGACAATCAGACATGCGCATGTGCTAATAGATCACGGCTTACTTGTAAACAAACAAGTGCCAGATCCTGCTCTTGCGCGATGGGGCACGGAGGGACTCCGACAAGCAAACCCTCCCTTTTGACCGCCAACAACTAGCCTGCCGCGTAATCCAACGCGCGCTGCTTCATCTGAGTCGCCATCAAATTCAAAGCATTGGCCCGGGTCGGTGCCAAATGCTCCTTGAGTCCCGTTTCATCCACAAAACTCATATCGGCCTGAAGCACCGTCTCTGGCGTTTCACCATCAAGCACCCGCACAAAAAGAGCAATCATCCCCTTGGTAATCAGCGAATCTGAATCAGCCCGATAATGCATCACGCCATCGTCAAAACTGGCATCTAACCAGACTTGAGATTGACAACCTTTGATCAAACGATCAGCCGTCTGCTTTTCGGGCGGTAATGGGGAAAGCTTCTTCCCGAGCCCGATCACATACTCATAACGCTCCGTCCAATCATGGAAAAACCCAAGTTCCTCGAGCAACTCCTGCTTTTTCTCTTCGATATCCATCAAATTTTTTCGTATTGCTGGATAAGCGGGAGAATACGCGCCACCCTCTCTTTCATTTGCTTACCAGGCTTAAATTTAACCACAGCACGTGGTGGAATTTTCATATCCTGACTCGGATTCTTCGGGTTGCGGCCTACTTTCCCCTTCATCTCACGCACCTGAAACGATCCAAAGTTGCGGATCACCACGGAGTTCCCCTTGGCCAGTTCGCTGGTCATGGTGTCGAGCAGGGTCTCCAGAACATGAAGCACCTCAGCTTGGCCAACGCCTGTTTTATTGCTAAGTTTCGTGACAAGATCGCGTTTTGTTATCGTTTCCATGGGTATCTAAGAATCAATGGTTCAGCCTGAAATGATCCATCGGCTGTGCGCTGTTTTGAAAACCATACTCTGACGAAATTGTCCCGCACAAAATGATGCTAATTCCCTCTCTCATCCAGCCGCGACTCAATTTCCGTCAGCAATACCATGACTTCCGGCACCTCAACCCCCAGTTGATGCGCACGCCTGACCGGCTCACGCCAGATAGCATCCACTTCCACTTCACGTCCTTCCACATAATCAATCATACTCGACGGTCGATAGGCTCCCATCGGACGCGTCACATCGATCTGTTTTTCAATAAACGCATCCGCAATACGATGCCCCAGCGCCCATGCCACAGCCTGAACCTCCTTCATGATTCGACGAATACGCGCCTCTACCCCCGGAGTATCAAGCAACACCTGCGTGTCCACCCCACCCTCCGAGATCGCAAGCCCATTAAACGGAATGTTCCAGACCAATTTCATCCACTGCGCTTTTTCCAGATTTTCCACTCCTTGACAATCAATCCCCCCACTCTTGAGCAAGCTCACGAGATACGCCAATCGACCCGAACCATCCGGCCGATACTCACCCACCCGCACTAATCCCGAGGCCGAGTGCACCATCCTCCCTGGCCCAGTGCGATTAATACAGACAAAACAAAGTCCGCCAAAAATTCGCTCCGACCCAAAAATGCGAGCCAACGCCTCAACATTCCCCAAGCCATTCTGTAATGTCAAAATCTGGCTGTGCTCATGGAGCAGCGGAGCGATCACCCGATCATAGTGCCGATTCGAGGTGGTTTTCCACGCAATCACCACCAAATCAACCGGTCCGATTTCTTCTGATGTCTGAGCACAACCCACCTCTGACAACTCAAAATCACCCGCAACACTTTCCACCACCATCCCATAATCTTTCACATGCGCATAATCACTCCGCAGCAAAAAATGCACGTCCATCCCCGCTTGGGCTAACCTCGCTCCATAATACCCCCCCACCGCACCCGCCCCAACGATTGCGATCCTCTTGATTTCTCTCACCTTAGCCATATCACCGCACATGGTTTAAATTATCACGGATGGCCGCATCCAGAGCTTGGAAAAGATGCGCGATCTCGTCCGCTCTGATACTCAGTGGTGGCAGGACGACCAGCGTATCGAGAATCGACCTCGTTAATAGGCCATGTCTCCTCGCTAATAATGAAACTCTCTCCCCCGTGCGGTCCTCTAGCGGGAACTTCTCACCACTTTCTCGCCTCAGCTCAATACCGGCAACCATCCCACACTGGCGCACCTCGTGAACCACCTCATACTTAGCCGCCAGATCCGCCAGCCCCTTTTCCAGTAGTTTCACCTTCACTGGTAACCCCGCGAGGGTTTCCTCTTGCTCAAAAACATCCAGACTGGCCAAGGCGGCGGCACAGCCGAGCTGGCTCGCCGTGTAGCTATGGCCGTAATAAAACGCCCTCTCACCTGCCCCCAGAAAAGCATCATAAACCTCCCCCTTTACCATCGTGGCCGCCATCGGCAGGTAGCCGCCTGTCAACCCTTTGGCTAAACACAAAAAATCGGGGATGACGTTTTCACGCTGACAAGCAAACATACTGCCGGTGCGACCAAAACCCGTCATCACTTCATCAAGGATCAGATGCACACCATGGGCATCACACCACTGCCTCAACTGCCGAAGCATCCCCTCAGGCCATGGATGAATTTGATTCACTCCCTGCACCAGCGGTTCAATGATCACCGCCGCCGTCCGCGCTATAACCGATTCATCAAGCGCCATCAAATCCGCCATCCCCGTCACATGACTGACAGGAAACCCAAATTTCCGAAACCGATCAAAAAAGGCACCCACTCCCCCCAAGGACGCCGCCCCCATGGTGTCTCCATGATATGACTGATCAAACGCAATAAACTCGGTCCTGTTTTCATCTCCCGTCTGCAAACGATACTGAATCGCCATCTTCACTGCGCACTCAACCGCAGTCGACCCGTCATCTGAGAAAAAAACCCTCTCCAGACTCTGGGGAGGAAATAGAGCACAGAGACGCTGCGCAAGTTCACTCGCCCGCGGGTTAGCAAACCCCAAATAGCTGGTATGCGCGACCTTACCCAACTGCTCGGTAATCGCAGCATTCATCACCGGATGATTGTGCCCATGCACATTGGTCCAAATCGAGGCATTGCCATCAATATAACGCCGCCCCTCGGAATCCGTCAGCCAAACTCCCTCACCAGATACTAAAACAAGCGGGTCGGCAGGCTGACCAGCGGCCCACTCATCCTGCCGAGTGAAGGGGTGCCAACAATGTTTCTTGTCCGCTGCAATCCAGTACTCCGTGTTCACAGCCCCATCTGGCCACAGCCTCCACCGCAAAGCAAGCCCACCTCAGTTCACCCATAAAAAAAATTGAATATTTCCCGCTCATACGCGTCTATGGGGTATCATGAAAGCCGTATCCCTGCCCAAATTTGTAATGATCGCACTTAGTTCCATCGCCCTCATCACGCTATCCTCATGCGTCGATCCCAATATTTACGGTGGTTCAGGTTATGGTTCAGCTTATTACAGCAGCTCGAGCTACTCCACTCTCCCTTACGGCTACCGCACGGTTCGTGTCAGCGGCACCCCCTATTATTATTATGGAAACAGCTGGTATCGAAGAAGCAGCGGTCGCTATATAAGCTGTTCCCGCCCCCACGGATACCACGGCACGATCGGCCGTCACTCATACCACCATAGCCGGAGCATCACCCACAGCCCGCATCGCTATCGGTCCCCATACACAGGAAGCTCACGCTATTCCTCGCACAACAAGGACTGGAACCACCGCCACAGCAACAACCACTACGCCAAACCCTACAGCTCATCCAAGTACAGTAAACACCATCGCACAGGATCCAGCAACTACCACAGCACCTCAAGCCGCCGATCACACGTAAGCACCGACAGTCGATCCACCCGACACAAGTCGCACACCTATAAAAAGTCGCACAAACCCAAACCTCCCGCATCAACCTCGCACGCACACAAACCCAAGGACCGCACGCAGGTCAGCCCCGTGTCCCATCAACACGCCGCCAAAAAAACCGCCAAAAAGCGTCACCCCTTTTCCAAACCCATAGGGAACCGTTGACCCTAAACGTAGGGCCTCGATCACATCCGCTCAGGCACCTCAATCCCCAACAAACCCAGACCTTTTTGCAGCACCTGGCTCGTTAGCGAACACAGCACGAGCCGGGTATTTTGAATCTCACCCTCGGATTTCAATACCGGGCAGGCTTCAAAAAACGAGTGAAATGCCTTGGCCAACTCCAGCAGGTAATTGGCCAATAGGTTCGGACGAAAGTCGTCCAGCAACGATGGCACTGTCTCACCAAAGCGCACCAGCATCCGCGCAAGATGCACCTCCGCGTCAGCCTCGATCACCAACTTTGATCCGTCAAGCACCACGCCCTCTTCCAATTTGCGGAAAATAGAACGCACGCGCACGTAGCTATATTGAAGGTAGGGTGCTGTATCACCTTGCAGCGAAAGCATCCTATCCCAACTAAACACATAGTCCGTCATCCGGTGCTGCGAAAGCTCCGCAAACTTCACCGCCCCGATCCCGACAATGGCCGCCACTTGCTTTTTATCCTCGGAGTCCATGCCTGGGTTTTTTTCCTCAATCGCCATGGCCGCGCGTTCAACCGCTTCATCAAGCACATCGACGAGCTGCACGTTATCACCACTCCGCGTTTTCATTAATTTCCGGTCTTCGCCAAGAATGGATCCAAAGGCAACATGGTGCATACTCGGATTCAACCCACGCATCCGCGTGGCTTCAAAGATTTGCTGAAAATGAAGTTGTTGAGGCATCCCAACAACATACCAGATCTGATCCGCATCCCATTTTTCCACACGGAAGTCGATGGTTGCCAAATCCGTCGTCGCATAAAGAAAACCACCGTCCGCCTTACGCACAATCGTCGGCTTATCTTCCAGTTTCTGATCTCCTTCAAAAAAGACACAAACCGCCCCTTCACTCACGCGAGCCACACCGGATTCCAACATATCGTCCACCAGTGGTGCCAAGCGATCATTGTAAAAACTCTCACCATACCAATAGTCAAAACTCACATCAAGCCGGTCATAAATCCCCTGCAATCCCTGCTTGGAGAGATCAACACACTTCTCCCAAATCGACAGATTTTCAGTATCCCCCGATTGCAGCTTCACCAACTCTTGTTTACAGGTTTCGCGCACCGACTCGTCATCGCCACACAGGGCATTCACTGTGCGATAAACCCGCAACAACTCCGCCACAGGATCCGCTTCAAGATCAGACTCGTTAAGCACCGTCTTCCACCCGTGAATGATCATCCCAAACTGCGTCCCCCAATCGCCTATGTGATTATCCCTAATCACCTCATGCCCCAGAAATCGTGCAATCCTTGAAAGGCTGTCACCGATAATCGTCGACCGAATATGCCCTACATGCATCGGCTTGGCCACATTAGGTGCCGAGAAATCAACCACGATAGTTTGCGCCGGACACGCCAGCGGCACCCCCAGTCGGTCATCCGCCAGTAAATCCCCAACACGTCGACTCCACGTTTCTTTTTGAATCCTGAAATTGATAAACCCAGGACCTGCCATATCAATCGTTGCCAATCCCCCAAGATCCAGCACCTCGATCACTTGGGCTGCAAGCTCACGCGGGTTCATCCGGAGACGTTTGGCCAACACCATGGCCGCATTACTCTGATAGTCGCCAAACCGCAAATCGGCAGACGCTTCCACCTGCACCTGGAACCCCTCGGGAATCTCAACATCAACAGCATCAAGTGCCGAAACCATCGCCTTTTTTAGTTCTTCAATCATCATCACTTATTAAAAAAATCACGTCCCCTCAGTCTACCAGACACGCTTACTTCTCAGAGTGGATGCGCGATGGTCGGGAGGCAAAAATATCGAGCACCTCCTCAATCGTCTGCGCCCCCTGTAACTGCTGCCTGACTTCGCAGTTATTAAACATCCGGGCAATCGCTGCCAGCGTCTGCAAGTGAAGGTTATACTCCTTCTTGGGCACAATAAATAGAATCACAAAATTGACCGGAGCATTATCCAGCGCCTCAAAGTCAACACCATCCTTAGATCGGCCAAACGCTGCCACCACCTGCTCCACCGAATCAGAAAACGCATGCGGAATCGCCACACCAGACCCAATACCCGTGCTGATCTGCTGCTCCCGTTCCCTAAGCGACTCAAGGATATCCTCACGCAACTCCCCATCAAGCAATCCCTTGGCAATCAAATGATCGACAATCGCCGAGGTCGCCTCCTCACAGACCTCTCCCTGCAAATCAAGGATGATTTGCTCTGGCGTCAGTAAGCTTGCTAGTTTCATCGATTGCTTAAAAATTTAAAAAATCCGTATCGACCCCATCTATGAAAACACACAGGCGGGACAGCAATTACCCCGATGCCCTCAAACTTGCAAGCAAATTGAGCTATGATCAACACGAATCCACACAGCATCAATCGGATTGACCAATCCTCCAACTAACCAAAGATAACGCCATGTCGCTCCGTGCCCCCTTCCTCACCCTCGCCTTCATCAGCTGCATCAACAGCCCATCCACCGCCAAGCCCCGTATCACGGAAACCCATCAAACATCCTCAACCCACGACTTGATTCGCCACTTGCTTCATCAGGACCTTGGCACACGCACATTCCCGTTTCCCGATGTCATTTTCGCCAGCAGTGGTAAAACCGTGACCCCTCTCAACCTCCAACTACCCGCCCACCAAACCATCCTCAACGAAATCAACCGTGCCGCACGTAAGGCCATCGCCGAATTCAACGCCTCAAACTCCCCAGTGCGTAAACTCAGCCGAATCAATGAGGCCTCCCGCTACTTTGAGGACCACCTCCGCAAAAACCTCAACACACACCCCGCCCTGACGTGTTCAATCCCACAAAACACCCAAGGCCATAAACAACGCTCCGGATACCCCGATTTACTCATCACCCACACCACCGCAAACGGCGCCACCACCCACGCCTACCTCGACCCCAAAATCTTCGCTGAAAAATCCCAAGCATCCTCGCTGCGCTCGTTCTATTTCGAACCACGCACCCGCACCCTCAAAATCCATCACCATGCCATCCACCTCCTGCTCGGCATCAGCCACGATGGCAAGGACGGCGCATGGACATTCTCCCACGGGAAAATAGCCGATCTCTCCGCACTCAACGTCCGCCTCAAGGTCGAGTTCCAAGCCTCGAACCGCGACCTCTATCACCCCAAAACCACCATCAACCCAATCCAGAGAAATCCCTGATCCACTGAAATTCTCTTGATTCTTCGCTCGCAACTCGTAATGCTTCTTCATGCCCGTTTCCCATCGCACCAGCGGCTCCACCGCCCGCGACGATTATCTTGAACAAATCCTCCACCTCATCGAGGAAAAGGGATACGCACGCCCCATCGACATCTCGAAAAAACTCGAAATCTCCCAAGCCAGCGTCACCAACATGCTGCAACGTCTCGATGCCGAAGGCCTCGTCGCCCACGAGAAATACCGCGGCACCACCCTGACCGAGGAAGGCCTGCGCATCGCCCGTGCCATCATCGACCGCCACGAGACACTAACTCGGTTCCTCGAGCTCTTCGATATCGATGAAGACACTATCTACCGTGACGTCGAGGGCATGGAGCACCACGTCTCACGCGCCACCCTCGAAGCTATCCGCGCCGTTACCAACCACCTGCAGGAAAACACCCAAACCCTGGAGCGTATTAAATCGGTAGCCGCCCAGTAGGCCGATAACTCGGCGGGAGCGATCGACAGCCCCCGATGACAGCGCAAGTTCCCTATTGAACGCCTGCATGCCGCTTTGGTGAAACATCCCCGCAGCGGAATACGTTTTATAGATGAGATCATCATCTTAAAAACGTCATGAGCCATGCCCTAGCACACGCCCAGAGATTCTTTCAAAAAGCCTGCATACTCTTCCTCTGCTGCGGCGCCACCATTTCAGCAGCCTCCCCACGCACCACCATCGAGGCCAACTGGGTGCAGCAGGAAAAAACCACCTTCTCGCGCAATCTCGCCGATCCGGCGGCGCTCAAGGACCTGCTTCAACGCGGGCACCTCATGATCGCTGATATGAAAGACCTCGGCGTCAACACTCAAAAAACGGAGACCACACTAGCCGCCATCCAATCCCAACTGGCTCACCCCACCCCCGACCTCGCACCCCTCTATAAAAAAGCCCGCTGGGCTATCCGCCAACTCGCGTTTTCCAACCCGCTGCTCGATTTCGACCAACTCCTCTTCGTCAAACGCAATACCCCCTACTACCAACACCAATGCGGTCACCGCGTCGGTGAAGCCCAACTCCCAGGCTCCAACCTCTGCATCCTCTCAGGTCTCAAACCTGACGGTAAGGTAACCGACCTCCTCAAAGGGCCATTCGCCAACGGCGGAATCGGCCGGCCCGACCTCTCGTTCGACGCCAAACGCATCGTCTTCCCCTACGCCCGCAAACGGGAAAACGGCACCCCGTTCACCTCCGGAACTTACGGAGGCGATGGACTCTGCGACCCCTACGACCTCTATGAAATCGGGACCGACGGCACCGGTATCCATCAGGTGACCCAGCACCCGACCGCAGAGGATACCGAACCGTGCTACCTGCCCGGCAACAGGATCGCCTTCACCAGCTCACGCAACAACCGCTTGGTCCAATGCGGCGACTGGGCACTCGTCAACGGCATCTTCTCCGTCCAACCAGACGGCAATGACCTCTATAAAATCACCGAACCCCAAGACGGCGAGTTCTACCCGAGCCTGCTCGAAGACGGACGCATCCTCTACACCCGATGGGATTACGTCATGAAACCCTACAACACACAGCAACAATTATGGACCGTCAACCCCGACGGTCGCCGCGCTGAGCTCGCCTACGGTGATTATTACACCTTCAGCCGAGGCCCCATCGCCCTCTTCGAAGCCCGCCAAATCCCAGGCACCGCCAAAGTCATCGCCACCGGTGCCGCCCACCACAACAACTGCGCCGGCCCCATCATGATCGTCGATATGGACCAAAATCGCGGTGGTCCCAAGGGCATGAAAAAAATCACCCCAGAAGTACACTACCCCGAGGTCGCAGGGTCATCTGGAGGCCATAAAAGAAAATCAACCACCGGATGGTTCCGATCACCCTACCCACTCGGCGAACACCACTATCTCGTCACCTACAGCTTCGGCCCAGACACGGTCTCAAACTACGGCATCTACCTGATGGACGTCCACGGCAACAAGGAGCTCATCTACCAGACAAACTCCAAGCTGTCCTGCTACGCTCCGATCCCACTGCGGCCACGTAAAACCCCACACGTCATCCCCAACCTCGTCAAAAATGTCGACCCCGATACACCTGCCACCATCATGGTCAACGACGTCTATCAAGGACTCCTCCGTGAAGGTGTCAAACGTGGCGAGGTCAAGCACCTGCGCATCATCGAGGTCTTAACCAAAAAACAACACACCCAGCCACGCCGCTGCGACGTCGGAGTCAACTCCGGCTGGGATATCCGCAAAGTCCTCGGCACGGTGCCCATTGAAAACGACGGCTCCGCCCACTTCCAACTCCCCCCACACAAACTCCTCCTGTTTGAGGCCCTCGATAACGACCACTTGGAAATCAAACGCATGCGTAACTACCTCAACGTCAAACCTGGCGAATCCGTCAGCTGTATCGGATGCCACGAGCCCTACGGCATGGCACCCCCCAATAGGAAACAACCACCACTCGCCTCCCTACGCCCCCCCTCACCCATCACTCCTCCTCCCTGGGGCGTCCGTGGGATGTCATTCAAACACATCATCCAGCCCATCCTCGACAAGCACTGCACCTCATGCCACGACGGCTCGACCGCCCCCCAAAAATCATTCAACCTGCACGGATCGACCATGGTCGTTGCCCCCAAACCCTACGATGCCGATGAGGGCCCACAACACGCCGTCAGCCAATCATTCCTCAATCTCATCAACTACGTCAGCTTTACCCAAGTCGGCGGATACGGTAACCACAACCCCAAAACCCTCGTCCCAACCCAGGCCAAAACCACCGGCTCCCACGCCAGCAGCCTGATGAAAACACTCAAGACAGGCCACCACAACGTCCAACTCCCCCAAGACGAATGGCGAGCCTTCGCCGCGTGGATCGACTGCAACGCCCCCTACTACGGTGACTTCCAAGAAATCATCACCATCAAAGACCTCGCCCCCCCATCCGACCCATCCACCCCCCCATCCCCACAGCGGTCCTTCGCTGTTACCGACCTCCGCCGCAACGAGGCCCTCATCATCCGCAATGGCAAAATCCTCTGGAGCTACCCGATGCATGCCGCCACAGAAATCAAAGCCTACCCAGATGGTGCCTACCTGATCTCAGGTCAAAATCAGGTTGTCATGGTCGACCGAGCCAAGCACACCCGCTTCCAATTCACCGGCGACGACCTGTTTTCGACCGAACGCATGCCCAACGGCAACTTCTTGATCAACGATAACACCAGCCACTCCCTCATCGAACTCACCCCCACCGGCCAAGAGGTCAAGCGAACCCCCACCACCATCAAAAACAGCAAGGTCAGCAAACACCACCACGCACTCCATTTCCAACTCCTTGCCAACGGCAACCGCTGGGTCGCCCACCGCGACAACCAATTTGCACGGAAATACGACCCCCACGGAAAAATCCTGCGCACCCTCCACATGCCCTGCTCCGTCACTTCCGTCCAAGAACTCGCCAACGGAAACGTCCTCATCGCGGGCGGTCAACCCGCGCGCCTCAGCGAATTTGACCCCCACGGAAAAGAAATCTGGTCCCTCACCGCCAACGATGTCCCCACCGCCCACCTCATGACCATCTGCGGATTTCAACGCCTACCCAATGGCAACACCATCCTGACCAACTGGACTGGCCACCACTTCAAAGGGAAATACCTCCCCATCATCGAGGTCAATAAAAAGAAAAAAATCGTCTGGTCCTTCTCTGACACTGCGCTCACCCCCGAGCCCATTAGTATCCAAGTCCTCTAGCCCGTATCGATCACCCACTTGGAGGCGAGCCGCAGTCCCGAGGCTGGTGATTGATGTGGGTTAGCTAATCCCTTGCCATTCCCCCCATGCAGGTGTATGGAACTCCCCGCGCGAACAACCATCCTGCGCACTCTTTACAATGCTTAAGTGGACTCTTCAAAAAATCGTCGGCAATAAAAACCAACGCGAGGTCAAACGCCTCCGACCCGTCGTCGCCAAAATCAATCAAATCGAAGAAGCCTACAAGCTCGAATCCGATGACTCACTGCGCGAAAAAGTAGCCGAATGGCAAACATACCTGCACCGCTACCTCCCGCTCAAAACTGCCACCGTCCGGGAACTCGAGCTAATGAACAACGACCAGCTTGCCGATGCTGCCGCCGGCCTCAACGGTCGCCTCGACATACTCCGTGACGAATTCCCGTCACTCCCCAAGGCATCCTCTGACGTCGAGTCCATCGAGCAAGCCAAAGCAAGCTTCCGCGAAATCGAGGAAAACCAATTCGACGCAGCACGCGCCAAATACCTCGACCAAATTATGCCCGAGGCATTCGCCGCCGTCAAAAGTGCCGCCCGACGCCTCTGCGGCCAAACCATCACCGTCTGCGACATCCCCCTCCCATGGGAAATGGTCCACTTTGACGTCCAACTCGTTGGCGGCATCGCCCTCCACCGCGGTATGATCGCAGAAATGCAAACGGGTGAAGGTAAAACCCTCGTCGCCACCCTGCCCGTCCTGCTCAATGGCCTCACCGGCATGGGCGTCCACGTTGTCACCGTCAACGATTACCTCGCCCGCCGTGACTCCGAGTGGATGGGCGCCGTCTTCAAATTCCTCGGCCTCACCGTCGGTTGTATCCAAAGCCAACAACCCGCTCAACTCCGCCGCGAACAATACGAATGCGACATCACTTACGGCACCAACGCCGAGTTCGGCTTCGATTACCTCCGCGACAACGGCATGTCATCCTCCAAGGAAGAACAAGTCCAACGCGGCCACTACTACGCCATCATTGATGAGGTCGACTCCATCCTCATCGACGAGGCCCGAACCCCCCTCATCATCTCTGGCCCGTCCACCGTCTCTAACACGGAACAATACGGACGCTTCCGCCCACTCATCGAACAACTCGTCAAACGCCAAAACCTGCTCTGCAACGAACTCGCCGAGGAAGCAAAAACAGCCCAAGAAGCTGGCGACGAAATCGCCGCCGGCCGCGCCATGTTTAAAATCAAACTCGGCAACCCGCGCAACCGACAACTCATGCGCTTCATGGAGGACCCGGATACCCGCCGCCTCATCGAAAAAACCGAGCTGTCCATGTATCAGGACGCCCAGAAACGCGACCTCTTCACCATCAAAGAGGAACTCTACTACACCATCGACGAGAAAGCACACGATGCCGACCTCATGGAAATGGGCCGCGAATACCTCTCCCCCGATGACGCGGAAGCCTTTGTCCTGCCGGACCTCGGAACCGAATACGGCGAGATCGATGCCGACCTCACACTCAGCGATCAAGACCGCACCGCCAAAAAGGAAAAACTGCAACAACGCCTCGATACCCAAGGCGAGAAAATGCACTCGATTTCCCAACTCCTCAAAGCCTACTGCCTCTACGAAAAAGACGTCGAATACGTCCTCGCAGACAACAAGGTCATCATCGTCGATGAAAACACCGGACGTGAAATGCCAGGGCGCCGTTGGTCCGATGGCCTCCACCAAGCCGTGGAAGCCAAAGAAGGTGTTGAGGTGGAAGCCGAAACTCAGACCTACGCCACCATCACGATTCAAAACTACTTCCGCCTCTACCAAAAACTCGCCGGCATGACCGGAACCGCCGAGACCGAGGCCGCAGAATTTCACGATATCTATAAACTCGACGTCCTCCCCATCCCCACCAACGTCGCCAACATCCGCATCGACCACAACGATCAGGTCTTCAAAACACGCCGGGAAAAATACAACGCCGTCGTCGCTAAAATCCAGGAAGCCCACGATCGCGGACAACCCGTGCTCGTCGGCACAGCCTCCGTGGACGCCTCCGAACTCCTCGGGAAAATGCTCAAACGAGCCAAAATCCCGTGCAACATCCTCAACGCCAAATACCACCGCCAGGAAGCGGAAATCATCACCAACGCCGGACAAAAAGGCGCCGTCACCGTCTCCACCAACATGGCGGGTCGAGGCACCGACATCAAACTCGCCCCCGGCGTCCCCGAGGCCGGCGGCCTCTTTGTCATCGCCACCGAACGCTACGAATCCCGCCGCGTCGACCGCCAGCTCCGTGGCCGATGCTCACGTCAGGGCGACCCCGGAATGTCCCAGTTCTTTATCTCGTTTGAGGACGACCTCATGCGCAACTTTGCCGCCGCCGAACGCATGACCAATATGATGGAACGCTTCGGCATGGAAGACGGTGAGGCACTGGAACACAAATGGCTCAACCGCTCCGTAGAAACCGCCCAAAAACGCGTCGAACAACGGAACTACACATGGCGGAAACGCGTGCTCGATTTCGATGACGTCATGAACAAGCAACGCGAGGTTGTCTACGGCTACCGGAACGAAATCATTAACTCAGAGAATCCACGCGAACTCGTCTACGAGGTGATCGAAAAAGCCATCCCAGACGCCGTCCACGGGTTCATGGAAGGTCGCGATGAAGGAGCCGCCGACTACGCCGAACTCCTCAATTGGGTCAACACCACCTTCCCCATCCAGCTCAACCTCGATGACAGTGGTTTCCATGATCGCGATGCCAACGGCAACTCCGAGTTCCTCATCGGCAAAGTCAAACAGGCCTACGAACTCAAAATGCAACACGAGCAACCCGAGATGCTCGACATGCTCGAACGCCACATCATCCTCACCGGAATCGATAAACTCTGGCAAGAACACCTCTATAACATGGATGCCCTACGCGAAGGTGTTCACCTCCGCGCCCAAGGCCAAAAAGATCCACTCGTCGAATACAAAAACGAGGCCTACTCACTCTTCGAGACCCTCATGGCAAATATCGAGAGCGAGTCACTCAACAACCTGTTCCGCTCCACCACCAACTTGGAACAGTTTGAAAACTTCATGCGCAGCCTTCCCCAGCAACTCTCCAGCGATGCCACCAGCGGAGGATCCCCCCTCTCCCAAGCCAATGTTGCGCAGACAGATAACACCAACAACCTCGCCATGACCCCCACCGAGGACGGCCAGCAAATTAAAATCAACCTGCCCAAACGCCGACCGACCGTGAAGGTCAACCGCAATGACAACTGCCCGTGCGGATCCGGCAAAAAATATAAAAAATGCTGCGGCCGCGAGGCGTAAACAACTTAGGCCCTTGCAGTGATCGGCCATGCGCTTTTAGGTTCACCCTTCTGATTCCCGCCCTTTCAGCGAAAACAACACCGACCCAACATCGTTTTTATGCTGGTAAATGATTATGGGCTGGGGTGATCGATTAGCGCAGAAGAAATCATGGCTGACAGCTGCAATCCCCCTCGGAGAATTGCTCGACCACCCGAGTGAACGTGTCTTCATTTCGCCCCCCCATCGCCACACACATCGACCCGCGAGAACCTAACATAACGAAAAGGCATAAAAACCCGCCGCAGAATTCAGTGCCGACTTGCCTCCAACAAAACGAATCACAACGATCGAAATCAATTCAAAGATAAGCATGACCTATAAACTTGCAGCAATTCCCCTCATCGCACTTCTAGCGACAACCGCCATAGTTCCGGCCCAAGAAATGGACAAGATGTGGGGAACATCGGTGGTCAAGTTGCGCGCTGAAAATGCGAAGCGTGGACAACTGTTCGCCGACGGCAATTACGCTATGTTCATCCATTGGGGGCTCTACTCCCAATTGGCAAACAAAGTGAATGGCAAAACCTACTACGGCATTGGGGAATGGATTATGAACAAGAACATGGCCAACATACCGGTGGCCGAATACAAATCCTTGGCTAAAACATTTAACCCAGTGAAGTTCGATGCGATGAAGATTGCCCAAGTCGCCAAAGATGCAGGCATGAAATACATCATCATCACGAGCAAACATCACGATGGTTTTGCAATGTATCACTCGAAAGCCAATGCCTTCAACATTGTGGATGCCACTCCCTTCAAGCGCGACCCCATGAAGGATCTAGCTACGGCATGCCGAAAGCTGGGATTAGGATTTGGATTTTACTATTCCCACAACCAAGACTGGACTTTCCCAGGGGGGGGTAACGGCCCCAAAACGGACGAGCAAGGAAACCCCGCTACCTTCGATGATTACTTCGAGAAAAAATGCCTGCCTCAGATCAAGGAAATCACCAGCCAGTATGGACCCATCGAACTCGTATGGTTTGACACCCCAGGAAGAATGCCCAAAAAATACGTCGAAGAACTGATCTCCGTCGTACGTAAAAACCAACCCAATGCCCTAATCTCCGGACGCGCTGGACATGGATTGGGGGACTATCGAACACTGGGCGATATGGAGATTCCTCGCCAAAATGTCGCTGGCCTGTGGGAGAGCGTTGACACCACTAACGATTCTTGGGCCTACGCCTGGTACGACGAATACTGGAAGACCCCGAAGGAAATACTGCGCCGCTTAATTTCCTGTGTTGGTCGTGGTGGGACCTACATGCTCAACATCGGGCCACGCGGCGATGGTTCAGTGCCTGAACGAGCCACCCGCTCACTACGCCATGCAGGAGAATGGATTCGCCGCTACCCACAGGTGGTCTATGCCGCGGATGCCTCGCCATGGAAGCATGCGCTACCATGGGGCGATGTCACCGTGAAAGACAACAAGCTGTTCCTGTCTGTCTTTGAATGGCCCACTTCAGGCAAGCTCTACTTACCAGGACTCCGATCCAAGATTATTTCAGCTCAGTTACTAGGCGACAAGCAAACAACGGCCATTACACACCAACAATCGAATGGGTGGACGATTTTCCAACTTCCACCAGTTGCCCCAGAAAAACTTGCCTCCGTGATTGAGGTAAGTCTGGATGGGCATCCTAATGTCGACCCTACTCTCGGGATTGACCCATCCATCAAGACGGATGTCCTTGCTGAACTCGCCCAGGTCAAAGGGGCGAAACTTGCCCAAAAACATTGGATGGAAAAATTTGGCGAATGGAAGTGTGTGCACCGTGTCCATCATTGGACACCAGGTAGCAAAGCAACGTGGGAAGTCGATGTCATCATACCAGGCGACTATAACGTCAGCCTGACATATAGTGGCGAAGGGCGCTTGGTTTGGGGCGTCGATATCAAGGGAGGTGAACATATCCAAAACCAGCAGAACTCCTCGCACAACTACCAGACTTTCCCCATCGGCTGGCTGAACTTCCCCAAGCCCGGTCGGTATCATGTCAGCGTATCATGCTTGAAGGGCAACACGGAGGCGGCGAGCCTCAAAGCCATTCAGTTTACTCCCATTCCATAGCTGACATCCCGCATCAGACGATTGCGGCTAGATCGCTGAGAGCGACATCCATTAACTCATCCCATGAAAGTATGATGATCATCCATATCACTCTCCTCCCTGTTTACTCCGTGCTCGCCATCATGCTGGCCAGCCTGCCACTGGATGCGGCACGCGTTGTTCGCTACAGCGACTTCGGCGCCAAGGGCGACGGCAAAACCGACGATTCGGCGGCGCTGGTGAAAGCGCACACGTATGCCAATCAAAAGAGGCTGCCCGTGAAGGCAGAGGACGACGCAACCTACTACATCGGTGGCGCAGCCGAAACAATCCGCATCATGACCAACACGGATTTTGGCTCGGCGTCGTTTATCATCGACGACACCAAACTCAACAACCACCGCGCCGATGTGTTCGAAGTTCGATCAGCACTTAAACCATTCCCACTCAAGGGGGTCAACGCGCTACGCAAAGGACAGAAGAGCATCAGCGCACGCATACCTAGCCCATGTTTGGTGATTGCCACCAATTCGAAGATGATGCGCTTCATCCGACGGGGCAACAATGAGAATGCAGGTCGTGCACAGACCGATGTTTTTTTACTGGATCAACGAGGACGGGTAAACCCCAACACGCCGATCATTTGGGATTTCGACCCTATCAGCAAAATAGAAGCGTATCCCATCGATCCAAAACCACTGATTCTGAAAGGTGGCAAATTTACGACGATTGCACACTCAAAAAAGAGCAGCCACTATCACAGCCGAGGGGTCCGCATTCAGCGCTCAAATGTGATTATCGATGGCTTGGAACATCGAATTAAGGGCGAGGGCAAGGATGGGCCACCCTATAGAGGGTTCATCAACATCACAAAATGCGCCAATGTGCAGATACGCGACACGATTCTCAGTGGCCACAAAACCTACCACAAGATCGGATCGGCAGGCAGACGGGTCGCGATGGGGTCATATGACCTCAACATCAACAGTTCATTAAATGTATCCTTGATACGATGCTCCCAATTCAATGACATCATGGACAAGAACATTTGGGGAATCATGGGCACGAATTTCTGTAAAAACTTGACCCTCGATGGCTGCAAGCTCTCACGCTTTGACGCTCACATGGGGGTAACCCATGCCACCATCCGCGATTCCACGCTCGGCTACATGGGGATCAGGCTCACTGGCTTTGGCACGTTCAAGGTTGAGAACACCACGGTAAAAGCCGCAGATTTCATTTCTCTCCGACCCGACTACGGCAGCACCTGGCATGGTGAAATCCTGATTCGCGATTGTCGATTCGAGCCGACAACGAGTCGATCCACGCTCAGCATCATCAGTGGCAGCAACGATGGACAACATGACTTCGGTTACAGCACACACTTGCCGAACCGAGTGATGATCGATGGGCTCCATATCGACGATTCCAAACTAGGCAAGGGTTACCGTGGACCAACCGTCTTTGGAAATATCAATCCGCAGATGAAAAACCCATCCTACAAGCCCCCCTACCCCCAAGTCCTTCCTCAACAAGTCGCCTACCGCAGAGTGAAAACAAAAAGCGGCAAGCCCCTGCGCATGAGCGAGAACCCATTCATGTTTCGTAAGGTGAAGGTGTACCAAGGGAAGTGATTGCGCTCAATTGCCCCTGTTCTCCCGCTCTTCCTTCACCACCGCCAGCATGTCGTAAACCGCTAGCAGGATCACCAGCAGACCGTAAACCATCGATGCACCCCACCAGACGAGAAAAAGCCAAATATGGCTACTCAGCCAGTTGGCCAGCGGCCAAGCACCAAACCCTACCAGCAACAACAACAACACCAGCAACTGAAACAACAGCTTACGCCGCATCTCACGCGTATGCAAAATCATCCTCGCCAATCCCACACAGACGGCCACCCAGCTTGCTCTCTTTCCTGACATCAAGGGGACTTTAAGAATGAAGCGCCAAACTCCAAATACCAAATCACACTTTCTGTGAATTTTTTTATCTCCTGTGGATCAAAAAAAAATTTGTTCAATTCATGCGATTCGTGATTTAAAAATCACACCAATCCGCTATCACTCCCGCGCCATGCTTGATATCAAAGCCATTCGCGAAGACGCCGCAGCCATCAAATCCCGCCTTGCCACCCGTGGCGGCGATGCCCACTTGCTCATCGATGAAGTGCTCGCCTGCGACGAGTCACGCCGTAAAGCAGAGACCGATAAACAATCACTCCAGTCGCAACGCAAACAACTCTCGAAACAAATCGGCGCCTTGATGGGCCAAGGCAAGGCCGATGAAGCGGAAACCATCAAAGAGGAGGTCCGCACCCTCGGCGACCAAATCAGCAGCATCGACGAAATCTCTGAAACCGCCGGAAATCGCCAAACCGAATTACTCATGAGCATCCCGAACCTCCCCCACGCCGATTGCCCGGTGGGAGCCGATGAGGACGCCAACCCCGAACTGCGCGTCTGGGGGGAGAAACCTGCCATCGCCAACCCTCTCGACCACGTCGCCCTCGCCGAAAAACATGGACTGATCAGCTTCGAAGACGGGACCCGCATCACCGGCTCCGGCTACGTCGTTTACCGTGGCCAAGGCGCCCGCCTCGAGCGCGCCCTGATCCAGTTCCTCCTCGACACCCAGACCAACGATCACGGCTACGAGGAGGTCAACGTCCCCCACATCATCAAACGCGAGTGCATGGAGGGAACCGGCCAACTCCCTAAATTTGAGGACGACATGTATGGACTCGAGGACAACGCCCTCTTCCTCGCCCCCACCGCTGAGGTCCCCGTCACCAACCTCTACCGCGATACCTTACTCACCGAAGACCAACTCCCGGTCAAACTCACCGCCTACACCCCCTGTTTCCGCCGTGAGGCCGGCAGCGCAGGACGCGATAACCGCGGCATCATCCGCATGCACCAGTTCGATAAAGTCGAGCTCGTGCAAATCGTCCACCCCGATCAATCCGCCACCGTGCTCGAAGATCTCACCGGCCATGCCGAGGCCGTCCTGCAGAAACTTGGCCTCCACTACCGCGTCATCGAACTCTGCACCGGAGATATTGGGTTTTCCTCCACCAAAACCTACGACATCGAGGTCTGGTCGCCCGGACAAAATAAGTTCCTCGAGGTTTCCTCCTGCTCAAGCTTCGCTGATTACCAAGCACGCCGCATGCGCCTCCGCTTTAAGGATTCCGACGGAAAAAACCACATCTGCCACACCCTCAACGGCTCAGGCACCGCTCTACCACGCCTCTACGTCGCCCTCATTGAGCAATACCAGCAACCCGACGGATCCATCCGCATCCCCGACGCCCTCTTGCCTTATTTCCACGCCGAGACTATCGGCTAAAACCCAAAATCATGACCTCTCAGGCAACCAAGACCGACGCCCCCCCGCCTTGCTTTAATCGCCTGCTCGGTCTTTGAGAAAGAAATCGCGCTCCACACCAACAGCTCATCCCCTATTGCTAGAGCGCAATATTTTGAAATGGGGTTGCACGATCGACCCGATATCCTCCGCAGCACCCTGCAGGAAGAAATCAACCAGATCGATGACATCGATGCCATCATTCTTGCCTACGGCCTCTGCGGCTGTGGCACCGCCGGACTTCACTCAAAAAACACCGCATCGTCATCCCACGCGGCCACGACTGCATCACCGTTTTTCTCGGCTCCAAAGAACGCTACGCCGACCACCAGAAAAACGGCACCGACAACGCTGAAGCCGAGGCCGATTACGCCCAAAAATGCGCCGACTGACTTGGCTGGAAATTTCAACGTCTTCCAGGTGACCCCACCGCCGAAAACTACATGGCATTCTTCGACGCCTGGAAAGAAGCCAGTAAACGGGCGGTGTAATGACCTCCGGTCAAAAAAATCACCAGAAGCCGTTCGTCCAGATCAATCGCCTAAGGTTACTCAGCCATGCTTCCTCCATGGGTGAAGATACTCGTGCCGACCATGCCAATCGGGCAACTCATGCGCCGACCAAGCCACCGCTATCAAATAAGCGACAGGCACCACAATGAGAGCCACCCCAAAGGTCGCCAAACTCAGCAATACCGTCACAAAAACCAAGAGAAGGTTGCCTCCGATGAGGATCCCCAATCCCGCCATGTAATGGTGTTTATAGAGGTGGCCAACACCAGGCAGCAGACTCATTGCCATCGCAATCAAATCGCGATCTCTTTTTCTCAAATGTATTTCTTCCATCATTATCTCCTTTTTTATTCTGCACTATAGAACCTACACCCGCAGGCAACAAATTCCAAGAGATAATCACACACAAGCTGAAGACCACCCCCACCCTGCCACATCGGTCTTGGTACTTGATGTTTAATACTCCACGTTTAATGCCTAGGAACACTCTATGCCCGCACGCACACCAACCGATAAACCCATGGCCAGCAAACACCCGCTGAAACATCAGCGTGCCTTTCAACAAAAACTCGTCCGCTGGTTTAAGAACGAGGGGAAACCTTACCCATGGCGCGACACCACCGACCCTTGGGCCATTCTCGTCTCGGAAATCATGCTGCAACAAACACAGATCGCTACCGTGCTCGGTAAGGGGCATTACGTGCGCTTCATGGCGATCTACCCGACACCCTGCGATATGGCGCAGGCGACCGAGCAGGAAATCCTCAAAGCCTGGGAAGGTCTCGGCTATTACCGGCGTGCCAAAAACCTCCACGCAGCGGCACGCGCCATCACGCGCAACCACAACGGCCATTTTCCCCGTAAGTTCGAAGAAATACGAGCCCTACCTGGGATAGGACCATACACCGCAGGAGCGGTGGCATCATTTGCCTACAACGACCCCCAACCGATCGTCGACGCCAACGTTGCCCGCGTTTTTTCCCGCCTGTTCGATTTTCAAAATCGGATCGACACCAGCGCAGGCAACAAACAACTCTGGCAGTGGGCCGAGGGGCTACTTCCCGCTAAAGCACCCCGCGATTACAACTCCGCCCTGATGGAGCTCGGGCAGACATACTGCTCTAACAAATCACCCGACTGCGCTCACTGCCCGGTCCAATCATTCTGTCACTGCGCCGATCCCACCTCGCTCCCGATCAAGAAATCCGCCACCAAGGTCACGCGCGTTGATGAGTTTGCCATCTTCTCCACCGATAGCCATGGACGGATCCTTCTCCAAAAACAACAAGAAGGAAAACGCCGCGCCGGGATGTGGTCGCTGCCACGCAGGGAGCACGATCACACCCTCGACCTCGCGCTTTCGCTGAAAACAACCTATGCCATCACCCGTTACCACGTCACACTCAGGGTTTACGCCAGCCATGCCCACCATACCCAACCTCAGGACAATGAGGCGTGGCATTCTGCCGAGAGCATTGAATCACTCCCCATGCCCAGCCCAGACCGGCGGGCGTTGGAAACAATCTTGAGCCAAGACTGACTCATGTGACCGAGTATAACTCCCACGGGGTTTTACTTATCCAGTTTCCCCGCCGACCACAGAATACCACGCGTCAGGAGGTCAAGAAACACAGGATCGCCAAAGGTAGCGTCACTGTGCCCAAAGGTCGTTCCAAACACGCGTGTCCCATGAAAATCATTGATCCAAATGACAGGTTGAACGGCTCCGTTTTTCTCACTCTTCGCTGTCACCAGTGGTGTGGTGGTTTTGGCGACATGTTTCACGATATAGAGTTCATCCTTCGGGGTAACCCAGTCTGAAGGGAAGCCTTTGAGGGTAGGGTGATCTTTTTTGACCACCTTCACGGGGTAACGACTCTGGTGCTCGTGGTGACGACTGGTCACGCCGAGGAACTGTCGCCAATCGTCAATTTTTGCATCGCGATATGTGTGCATGGCGCAGTGGATGACCACAGCGGGCACGCCGTTTTTATGGGCCTCGGTAATCTTGCGGATGTAATCGGGGTTTGAGGTTTTGGCAAAACACTCGTTATGCACCACGACATCGTAGGGTTTTGCCCAGTTAGGATTGTTGTAGAGTTCAATCTCAGCGTGGGTTCCCTTACCTCCCTTATTATGAACCGTCCATTCAATGGGGGCTTTCGCCTCGGACGCCATCGTGAGGGCCTTCGACTGGAATTTGTAATTATGGCAGCAACCACCGGTGATCAAAAGAGCCTTGATTGGCTTACCTTGGTAAAATTGTTGATTGTCCCCTTCGGCCTGCGAAGCCCCTGTGAGCAGAGCGAGTGCAGCGACACATTGAATCATCCAGTTGAGTTTCATCGCCTCTAATACCGATCAAAACTGACAGCGCTTTCAACCAATTCTTGATTGTTGTGTTTTATCTCATCATTCTCTCCTCCGTGATCAACAAGGCATTCATCCTCGGCGCAGGCCTCGGCACTCGACTTCAGCCACTCACTAAGGTGTTACCGAAACCGCTGGTTCCCATTTTCCACGAACCGATGGCGAACTACGCTCTGAGGCATTGTCAGTCGGTAGGCATCACCAACTTTGCCATCAATACCCATCACATCCCCGAAGCCTGGCAACAAACCTACCCGAACGGCGAGTTCAACGGCTCACCCCTCAGTTTTTTCCATGAGGAAGTGCTTCTGGAAACAGGTGGTGGCATCCGTAACATCGCATCCTTTATCGGCGAGGACCCTCTACTTGTCTATAATGGCGACATCCTGACCAACATCGACATCAGTGAACTCATCACCAGACACCAGGCATCGGGAAACATCGCCACGCTAGCACTGCGATCCAGCGGCACGATCTGCAATGTCAATCTATCCGGCGACAAGATCTCTGACATGCGCAATATCCTAGGCAATACTCCCGGCACCCATCAGTTTACAGGTATTTATTGTATCGAACCTGAAATCCTCAACCTGATACCTGACGGGGAGGTCGTTTCCATCGTGCCCGCCTTCATCCATCTCATCCAACAAGGGAAGCTGGGTGCCGCAGTGCTCGACCACGGTGACTGGTTCGATATCGGCAACATCCCAGCCTACCATGCCATCCACCAACACCTGCGCACAGGCCGCGATGACGCCATCCACCCCGATGCCCAGATTCACCCCGATGCTAGGGTGGAGTCGGATTCCTGCATCATCGGCCCCCAGGCGACAATTGGTGCAGGGGCTCAACTCCAAAATACCATCGTCTGGCCAAAGGCGACCGTGGAGGCCAAGAGCACCCTCGATCACGCCATCATCACCAGATGATAATTCTTGATTCTTATTCTTGATTCTTCATTTCCACATCCTAAACCCCCCTCATGCCCGCCGACACCCTTCTCACCGCCGTTCGCAATCACCTCCAACTCGGCCCCACGCACAGCTGCATCATGGAACCCATCACCAAGGGGGCTTCCGGACGCACTATCATCCGACTAAAACCTGAAGGGTTCCCCACCTACATCGGAATCCATTACACCATGGATCGCAAGGATAACGCGAACTACCTGCCCGTTTCTCAGTTTCTCAGCGGCGCTGGGTTCAACGTGCCCGAGGTCATCTACGATAATCCAGGCCGACGCGTCGCACTCGTCGAGGACCTCGGTGACGTCGACCTCCTCAGCATGAAGGACGAACCGTGGGAAAAACGCGAACCCATCTACCGGTCCGCCTTTGAGCAACTCGATAAACTCTTCTACACACGCGCCCCCAAGGACCTCGAGTTCCAACCCTCCTTTGACGAGGCCATGTACCGCTGGGAACAGGACTACTTCTACGATCAGGTGGCCGACGAATACCTCAACATGAACCTCGCCGCAGTCGATGAACTCTCCGAGCACCCAGCACTCGCCCAGATGGCCAAAGACCTCGGCGCCTCATCACGCAATCTCGTCCACCGCGACTTCCAAAGCCAAAACATCATCGCCAATGACGGCAAGGCATGGCTGATCGATTTCCAAGGCATGCGAAGAGGCCGACAAGAATACGACCTCGCATCACTCATCTACGACCCCTACATGAACCACTCGGCCGAGGATCGGCAAAAACTTCTCGACCTCTGGGAGGATGTCGCCGAAGAAGAGCCCATCGCCCCCATTCTTCAAAAGTGTGCCACCCAACGACTGATGCAGGCAATGGGCGCATTCGCCAAACTCGGTCGCCAGCCTCACCACGAGTGGTATCTTCAGCACATTCCCACGGCCTCTGCCATTCTCCGCGAGGTCATCACAGGATCCGATCTTGAAGAACCCCTCATTCCTGTGCTAGATGAGATCGATTCACTTTGAAATCCGCTCACCTCAACTCCCGTCTCCTTGTCGCCATCCTCTCCATGGATGTAGGCATCGCCGTATTGCTCTGCGGCCAATTCACCTCGTGGATCCCTGCCCTTGATTACGCCTGCGTGCAGGCTGCAGCATCCAACAAGGAGGTCCAGGATTTTGACCCAAGCTCGGGCACCATCAGCAGTCACACACTGGCCCAGCAACCCCAAAAAAGCCGAGGGTTTCAGAGAATCTCCGTCACCGATGACCCAGACCGCACTTTTGAAACCTCGCCCCCCTCGCCTCTCGACTACGCAGTGCTTCTCCAATCCCTGCGCAACCGCGGATATAACCATGTCTTGCTCACCACCCGCATGACTTGGGATGACGAACCGGGAATCGAAGCCCGTGCCCTCAGTGACCGGCTCGCCCTGTTCAAAAAATCCGTCATCGCGCTGCCTGTCACCCGTGGGGCAACCGCCCACCCACTTCCCGCCCCCCTCGTGCGCGCCCTCATCCCGTTTGACCAAATCAAAGGCGACCACCAGCTCATCCCAACGGTCAATCAGGTCACGCTCCCTACCCACGTAGACGGAGGCGAGCAGACTTTCGCTGGGTTCCATCGAATCGAGAGCACCCCCTCATCGCCCGACCACATCCCCATGCTTGCCCACTGGCCGGGGCAGGGGTTGATTCCATCCATCGAACTGCTGGCCATCATGATCAACCACGACATCGACATCGCCGACCTCCTCATCGACTGCGGCCAACACATCCGCCTCGGACAAAAAGGCCCCGTAATCCCCCTCGATATTTACGGACAAACCCCCGTCCCCAAGTCACCCGCACCAGCCACCAACGAACTCGCCCCCCTTACCGCCGCACAATTGATCAGCCTAAAACCCACCTCCCCTGAGGCGTCCATCACACCTATCGGCCTGATTCATGCCACAGGAAAAAATACATCCCCCACCAACACCCTCCACCCTACCCGCTTGACCCAGATTCTCACCTTGTCAAAAACCTTCCTGATACCGGAAAAAACCACCCACTACCGCAAACTCCCGCTCTGGGCAAATATGACGCTTTTACTCACGATCACCCTCGCTGCCTGCTGGGGTTTAACGTTCCACCCCATCAACAGCCTCCTCACAGTCACCACCCTTGCCATCCTATTATTCCCGCTTCTCCTCGCGTTCATGCATCTTACCCACCACTGGTTCGGACTTTCTGCCCCTCTCGCAAGCTTGATCTCCGCCTACCTCATCCCGATCCGACACCGCAAACGAACCACCCCCATCCAGAAATACCGCACCTCCAAGCCAAAACCTGTCATCCGGCCATAAACTCGATTTTTGGTGTTTCGTTTATCATGTTTAACGCTTAATAAACCACCATGTCACTGGACGCCACCATCAACAAAGCTTCGGTGCTCATCGAAGCTCTCCCTTACCTCCAGTCGTTCCGCGGCCACACCTTCCTCATCAAAATGGGAGGTGCCGCCATGGAGGACCCGAACCTCGTGCGCAAGGTGATGCGCGACATCGTCTTCCTCGAGGTCGCCGGCATCAACCCCGTGGTTGTCCACGGCGGAGGCAAAGCCATCTCCGCCGCCATGCAGGAAGCCGGACTCAAAGCTCAGTTCATCGGCGGCTTCCGCGTCACCACCCCTGAAGCCATCGATATTGTCGAACAAACACTCCACGGAACCATCAACGCCGGGCTCGTCGATACCATCAACGATTTCGGAGGAAAAGCTACCCCCGTCCACGGATCCTCCATCTTCGAGGCCGAAAAACTCCCCGCAAAAGACGAACAGGGAAACCCCATCGATATCGGACAGGTCGGACAAGTCACCACCTGCCACCCCGAGGATATCCTCTACGCCCTCAGCACCAACGTCGTCCCCATCGTTTCACCTCTCGGACAAGACGTCTCAACAGGCAACCTGCTCAATATCAACGCCGACCTCGCCGCCGCCGCACTCGCCTGCGCCATCAAACCCACCAAACTCGTCTACCTCTCCGATGTCCCAGGCATCCTCTCCAACCCCGAGGACGACAGCACCCTCATCCCCTCAATCAACCGCTCCGAAGCCGCCGAACTCATCACCGATGGCACCATCTCCGGAGGCATGCTGCCCAAAATCAACTCCGCCCTCGACGCCCTCAGCCAAGGCGTCGGCAAGGTCCACTTCATCGACGGCCGCACCCCCCATTCCATGCTCTTGGAAATCTTCACCCGCTCCGGAATCGGCACCGAGATCGTCTCCTAACTCTTGAAATTTAAGGTTGCAACCCCGCCATACAAGGCCTAGTCTCCAGCGTCAGTCTAAGAAATTCTCGATTTTAAACCGCCCCCTAAGCAACCAACCCACCGAACAGCATGACAAAAACCACACTCCACCGCCTCGGTCTCCTCGCACTCCCCATGCTCATCAGCGCCTCGCTGAATGCAGCCACGACAACCAACCCCGTGGGCGTTGAGAAAGTCACACTGCAGCCCAATCAATTCAACCTGTTAGGTGTTCGCCTCCATGGTGAAGTTGTCCTCACCGGCACCTTTGACGCATCTACTGGCAGTTCACTGACTGACACGGGAGCAAGTTTCTCCGGTCTCGTAGCAACCACAGAATACATTGTCGAACTTGCCGATGGTTCCAATTTTAATATTGTTGGCTCTGATGCTTCAGGCGATACCATTACTCTTCCCACTGTTGATCCTGCCGATGAGCAGGCCTATAAAATACGTATAGCAAACACCCTCAACAGCGTTCTCGGAAACCCAACAAATCTCGCTAGCTCCGCAACTGGCAATCCGGCAGGGACTGATAGAGTTTGGATTCCTAATGGTACATTATTTGATCAATATTATTACGTTACCCTTTCTGGTTCAGAAGGTTGGTATAAGGTTGGAGCCACGAGTGAAGGCCTAAAAGGGGATTCAGTTGTGATCAATCCAGGAGCCGCCATCTATGTTGAGACGCTCGGTTCGACGACCGGCACTACTGACATCATGATTTCAGGGACAGTAAAGACCGTTCCAACCGCATATACAATTAGCCAAGAGTGGAACCTACTTAGCGGTGAGTATCCTGCGGGTCAAACTTTAGGCAACTCTGGTCTTTCTGCTAATATTGCCGGCTCTGCAGATGGTAACCCGGCAGGTGCTGACATTCTCTGGGCTCCTAACGGCGTATTATTTGATAAATATTATTACGTTACCCTTTCTGGTTCCGAGGGTTGGTATAAGGTAGGCGCCACGAGCGAAGGGCTAAAAGGTGACACGGTGCTTCCATCAGGCGTCTATCTCCAAGATGCTGATGCATCTGGTGGTGGTGTTATCACTCCGCCCACCTCATATAACAATCTCTAGTATTAGAGCTTCGCGTCAAATTAAATACAACATGAAATTTAAATTAACATTCATTGCAATGGCGTTTAGCGCCTCAACTGCATTTGGAACAACTATACAAATAGATACTGGTGGTGGTTTTGCGCTTGACGACTTAATCGACAGCACATCTACTTCGCTAGATGGCGCAGGTTTTGCAGCATTCGGAGTCTACGGTGGTGGAGCCATCACGGATCTTGCTAGCTTAGTCTCTCAATTCACCATTGGTAATTTTGACAATGGTTCTGGCCTAGGCCTCACAACGACTGACATTAAGGAATTCGATGATTTTGGCACTAAAGCGGTTGGTTTCGATACTGGTCCATTTTTAAAATCCTCTACTTCAGGAGTTACAGGTGAAAACATTGCCGTAGCCTTCTGGAAAGGCGGTAGTGACATATCCACAGCTACAGAAGCCGTGGTATTTGAATTTACCGCTCTTTACGAAACTGGTCCTACTCCGGTGTCTATTAACTATTTGGACGAGGCAGGCACATTGGTTTTCGGAAATTCAAAGATACAAACAGCTGTTCTCGTCCCCGAACCATCATCCCTCGCCCTGCTTGGACTCGGTGCCACCGCCCTGCTCTTCCGCCGCAGGATGTAGCCGGCCCCCACCATTAAAATATCCAAACGGACGTCACCTCGGTGCCGTCCGTTTTTTCTGCCTCGGTGTCTGAAATGACTAGAGCCCTGGCGGAGTCATCAGCGAGAAATACCACCCCCACACCTGCCACCCCCAGAAGATCCAGCAGACACCACCAAAGGCGAGGCTGGGCCCGAAGGGTAGACGTTGCCCGAATCCCATCCGCCCGAGGACCGCTAGGACAATACTAAACAGGCAGGCGACAAAGATCGTAAACAGCACCGACTGCCAACCGAGGCATGCCCCGAGCATTCCCATCAAGTAAACGTCCCCCATCCCCATCGCCTCACGCGGGATGGTCACCTTGCGCGCTTTTCCATCGAGCGATTTCATCTCCTCAATCATCAACGTCTTCCCATTCAGCACGACATGGTCACCTTTGATGGTCAGCGTCTTAGCTTTGATCTTTTTACCATCCACACGAAAGCTGCTGCCTTCGATAATCAACTGGTCGCTATCGCGGTAGAAAAGATCGGACCACCCGTGAGCTTCACCGTCGATGACAAAACACAGTTCTTGATCGGGGTCATTTTCGTCCTCGGGTTCGCGTAACATCCAATCGACCGACTTCTCAAACTCCATGTTCTTTTTGCCAAACGCGAGTTTACCCAATAAAACCACCGCCCACAGGCCACCAAAGCCTGCGAGAAACCCTTTCACCGACATCCATAGCCCATCCTGCCACCCGTGCCTCTGCCCTTCGAGGTAGAGATGATGTTGCACCAACACGGCGGCAACCACCCCCAGCCCCATCCCCAGCCAGGTCACCTGCAGAGGGATCACCATCAGCTCGGCATCCACAAAAACCACCACCACCAGCAACGCCATCAGGATCATGTAAAAAAGTGCCTCACCTGGATTCTGCGGAAATGCCATCCACATCAGCAAAAACAACAGCGCAGTGAGCAACTCAACCGCAAAATACCGAAACGGAATCTTACACTTGCACTCGGCACACTTCCCTCCTTGAGCGAGCCAAGTAAACAGCGGAATGTTCCGATACCACGGAATGTCCTTGTTGCAGGTTGGGCAAAATGACCGCTTCGGTTCGTTCACCGACAACCCACGCGGCAGCCGGTAAATGGCAACGTTGAGAAACGACCCCACACAGGCACCGAGCACAAAGGCAGAAACAACAAGGATAGGATGCTGCCAGTTGACGGCTTGCATGGATTCAAAAATTGTCGGCATGCCTCAGTTTTAGACTCCAAACACCAAATACCAAATACCAAAATACCGTTAAAAAACATTTACCTACCCATCACGGTGCATATGGAGTGCGGGAGCTTGATCCCGCTTTTTCCTGAACCGGCTTGACGATTCTGCTCCAGCGAAGCTGCACCTCCCAGCACGATGAAACCCCGCCGCTGTCGTCAAGCCGACCTCCCAAAAAGCTGCGTCCAGCCGCAGCACTCCAAAATGCAGCTCAAAATCATTGAGCAAAATTCCGTCAACGAGTCCTCCGAAGCTTTACGCGAAGGGGTATTCCGTCTAAATAAAACTCATGCGCGATCTCAAAGCCACTGCCCACGCCACCGCCATGCGCCTTACTGGTGCCGGGCATATCGCCTATTTTGCCGGCGGCTGTGTCAGGGACACCCTGCTCGGCATCGACCCCAAGGACTACGACATCGCAACCTCCGCCACACCGGATGAGGTGCAAACCTTATTCCCCCAATCCAACGCGATCGGCGCACACTTCGGGGTCATCCTCGTCAAACAAGGCGGTCACCCGTTCGAGATCGCCACCTTCCGTCATGATGGATCCTACAAGGACGGCCGACACCCAGAATCCGTGACGTTCTCAACACCGGAGGAGGACGCCCGTCGGCGCGACTTCACCGTCAACGGGCTGTTTCAAGACCCCCAAAACGGAGAAATCATCGACTTCATCGACGGCCAGACCGACCTCCATGCTGGCCTTCTCCGTGCCATCGGGTCACCCGCCGACCGCTTTCAAGAAGACGCACTCCGACTCATGCGCGCCGTGCGTTTTGCCACCACCCTCGGGTTTAACATCGAACCCGACACCTGGTCGGCCATCTGCGCAAAGGCACATACCTTGGAAAAAATAAGCGCCGAGCGCATCCGCGATGAGTTTACTCGCATCCTCATATCCAACAACAGAGCCAAAGGTCTTGACCTGCTCACCGAGAGCGGACTCATGCGTCATATCGTTCCGGAGGTTTACGACCTCATCGGCTGCGAACAACCACCCCAATGGCACCCCGAGGGCGATGTCTATACCCATACCCGCATCATGCTCGAGATGCTGGAAGATGACCCGTCGCCAGAACTCGCCCTGTCGGTACTGCTCCACGATATCGGCAAACCCGCCACCTACACCTACGATGAATCCGACAACCGGATCCGCTTCAACGGCCACGACCGCGTCGGCGCCGAGATGACCGAAACCATCTTGCGCCGATTAAAATATTCCAATCACACCATCGATGACGTCTGCGCCATGGTGCGTAACCACATGAACTTCATGAACGTGCAGCAGATGCGTACCGCCAAGGTGAAACGCTTCATGGCCCGCCCGACCTTTGAGGAGGAAATGGAGCTGCACCGAGTCGATTGCGCCAGCAGCAATGGATTCACCGACAACTACGAGTTCCTGCGTGCACGCGAGGAAGAATTTGCCGCCGCCCCCCTCATCCCGCCACCTCTGGTAACAGGCAAAGACCTCATCGACCTCGGACTCGATCCCGGCCCGCAGTTTAAAGAAATTCTCAGCCAAATCCAGACCGAGCAACTCGAAGGCCGACTGGATGATCGTGAAAGCGCACTGACGTTCACACGTAAAACGCTGGGTTTGTAAAATTGGGCGTATCGAGCCCTCCCTCTCACAGCTCCTCGCCCGCTTCGCCCTCGGCTTTATTTTTCAGGTCGGCCAAGACATCGGACATGTCCTTCAACTCATCCCACACGTGCCGCAGCACAAAAATAGGTGCATCCTGCCTCACACAAAGTGCCAAACAATCACTCGGCCGAGCATCCATCTCGACCACCTTGCGCTCCATCACTTCATTTTCAGCCACCAACAATAACCGCGCATAAAAAACTTCCCCCTCCGTCTTCACAATGACCGCTCGCTCAATCTCAGCACCAAAGGCGTCCAACATCTGGGAAAATAAATCATGTGTCAGTGGCCGCGGTGGCTTCACCCCAGACATCACCGCATTAATCGACGCCCCAATCGCCGGCTCAATATAAAATACGATCACCTTCTCCCCATCCCCTAAAAACACAGCACACCCAGCGGAGGTCGGCATCAAGGCCACGGGCTCTACTCTCACATGATCTTTCATTATCGTATCTTGGGTAATTACTCTTTTAAACCTTCCCACCATTCGGTCTGGCCAGAAACTTGCGGGAAACTTTCACGTATTTTTCCGCCCAATATTTAATCCCCTTCTGCTTCTCCTTATCGAGTGTTTTTACCACTTTGGCAGGACTTCCGAGAACAAGTGACCCAGGCGGTATTTCCATCCCACCCGTCACCAGCGCATGGGCCCCGATGATGGATCGCTCACCAATCACCGCCCCATCCAGAATACAGGCACCCATTCCCACCAATACCTCATCCTTCACCGTGCAGGCGTGCACGATCGCTCCGTGACCCACCGTCACCCACTCACCAATGGTGACTCCGTAATCATCCGCCAGATGCACCACCGCATTGTCTTGGATATTGGATTTAGGGCCAATCACGATCTCGTTGATGTCGCCGCGTAATGTCGTGTTATACCAGACACTCGCATCTTCTCCGATGCTAACCCGACCAATTACGTCCGCACTCCCCGCAACAAAGGCGCTAGGATCGATCTCCGGGGAAATCCCTTCAAATGTTTCAATTGCCATGCCATCAATGTATCGCGTCTTGCTAGTTTTCACAAGACGGGTTTTCACCTGTTGCATTCCCCCCATTGCAATGACATACTTCCGCACACCTCCTCTCCGCTTGATTCATCCACATCCGGAAGACCACACCCCCTCGCCCTCATGAAGGAAATATACACCATCCTCGCCATCGTCATTTTTGCCTATGCACTCCGGTCATGCAAAACGACGATTCTGCGCAAACTCGGCGCGCTCGTCATGCTCATTGCATCTGGCCTGTGCTTCTACCTCTTAACCGACAGCATCTGGTGGGGGCTCGCTGCTGCCGCAACATGGTTTTTCCTCCCATGGGTCGAGCTCCTCACCCGCATCCGCAAAATGCGCATGCCCCTCGAAAACAAACTGGAACAACGGTTCTCCACCAATGTCACCGACTTCCCTGATGCCCAAAAACATATTCGCCTGCTCGAACAAGCCAGCTTCGAGCATATCCGAAATTGCAGTTGGAACCTCGGCGGCATGGAACAACTTTATCAACTCTACTGGAATGCCGAGACAAGAAGCGTGGTGTCGCTTTGCCTCTGTGAACAATCCAACATCACTTTTTCCTACCTTACCATCACCTCACGAGACATCTGTGATGGTATCTGGCGCACCACCAACTTCCCCTTTTCCCCGACCCTCAAACCTACACCTAGTGTCCACTGGAACCAGATCAACTGCGTGCACGACAACCCCCTCAAACTCATCGAGCACCACCACCAATTTCTCAGCAGGCAGGGGTTTATTGCGGATGACCTCAGCATCCCAGACCCCGACATCCTCGAGTCAGAAATCGAACACGAACTGCGCCGACAAATCGACCACAACCTTCAAAAAGGGATCATCCAGCTCACGGATGATGGTAACTTCCGTTACACCGCCCGCGGACTACTCTACCTCTGGCGCCAGTTCATCCGGGATATGATCCGCCTCTGCTGAGCCAAAAAAGACGTCAAGAATACATCTTTGTATAATACTCGTCCGCCATCCGGTCGGAGTCGAAGAATGGGACAACGTCATTCATGCTGTTGAGCACGATCTTCCACCAGCTCTCTTGGTTATCATAATAAGCAGGAAGAACTTTCGTCTCGAGAAGCTGATAAAATCCGAGCATGTCATGCTGGTCTCGTGCATCATCGGAAAGGGATCGGTCAGCCTCGGGGATAATAAAGGAATTATGTCCATCCTTAGCAAACTCACAGACCCAACCATCAAACGTGGAGAAATTCACGCTGCCATTCATCGCTGCAGACATGCCCGATGTCCCAGAGGCTTCACGAGTGACCACGGGATTATTCAACCAGATGTCTGAGCCATCTTTGAGCAACTTCGACAGCGACAACTCATAACCTACCACCACCGTGGCATTGGCATATTTTTTGGTCAAATTCACCAAATGATTAAAGGTATCAATCGCACCGTAATCCTTTGGATACGGCTTACCCGCCCAAATAATCTGCACCGGGCGGTCCGCATTCTCAAGAATCGCCTCGAAACGCTCGATATCACGTGTGATCAAATCCGCACGCTTGTAACCCGCAAAACGACGGGCCCAGACGATTGTCAGATAATCTGGATCCAGAAGCCGACCCGTCTGGTCAGCCACCTCCTTGAACAACAACTTCTTAAGTTCACGCTTACGCTTGGCTAGCGCCTTGATATCACCGGCGACACGAGCCGCCTCCAACGCCTCGTCGACCCAGTATTTTTTATTCTGCGCATTGGTCACATGATCAATTTCACAGATACTATCGTAACCTTTCCACATCTCACGTGAAACTTCCCCATGAAGCTTGGAAACCGCATTCGATTTATGACTCATCCTCAGAGCAGCGAGTGAATGGTTAAATTCATCTCCCTCAACCCCCACGAGTTGGCGAACCTCATCCTGTGACAATCCACTGAAAAACGTAAACTTACTCAGCAAGTCAAAACTCGACTTCTCATTACCCGCCTCAACCGGCGTGTGCGTCGTAAACACAAAACGCTTTTTCACCTCCTCAAGAGACTGATACTTCGCATACACATGAAATGCCGCAGAAAGTGCATGCGCCTCATTCATATGCCACACATCCGGATCAACCCCAAGGTGATCAAGCAGCGTCGCTCCTCCCACACCCAGTAAAATATACTGAGCCGTGCGAGTCAGGAAATCAGAGTCGTAGAGGCGGTGCGAAATCGTCCGTGACATCACGTCATTTTCTTCAATATCCGTCGTCAGTAAAAACATCGGAGCCGATCCAAAGGTATCCGCTGGCAAATACATCACCTTCACCCAAACGTCGTGATCGTGAATCTTAATGGTGAATTTAATCCCCGTCTCCTGAAGAAAATGATAAATCTTCCGGCGTGACTGCACCGCCATCTCCCGGTCCTCTCCACGTGCCTGATTGTAATAACCATAAGACCACAGAATCCCAATACCAATGAGGTTCTGCTTCAGATCATAGGCACTACGCATGTGCGAACCCGCAAGAAAGCCAAGCCCACCAGAATAGATTTTCAAGGTCTGATCAATCGCAAATTCAGAGCTAAAATAAGCAACGCTCTTCGTATACTTCGGGTTGATCTCGTACGGATGCTTGTAAGGTTCGGGTAAAAAACTCATAATGACTTGGTGCTGGAACGCTTGATACCGCTCCATCCCCTCTAAGCCAAGAAGGATTTGTGTCTTTTTCATGACTTGCATTCCCACCCATCAATGAGGATACTACCCTCATGATGATAAAATGGAAAAAATATCTGATCGGCGAGTGGTCGTGGACACGCCCGATTAAATCACTTTCCTTTATCTACCTTTCCCTGCTCATCGTCGCCCTCGGATTTTCCGACCTCATCATCTACCAACCACCCACCGCAGGTTACTCGGAAAATGACCCACAAATCCACACGGCGGTATCATCCAGCGGAATACGGATCGGGCTGTTTCACCTACCTGCCAAGCCCGGCATGCCCACCCTGCTGTGGTCCCACGGCAATGCCGAGGACATCGGCTACCTGGCAGATCGATTCCAGAGCTTCCACGCACGTGGATACGGGATCCTTGCCTACGATTACCCAGGCTACGGCATCAGCGAGGGAAAACCCGATGAAGATAACTGCTATGAAGCATGCCAAACCGCATGGGACCACCTCACCTCCCAACTTAACGTCCCACAAGATCAAATCATCATCTACGGACAGTCGGTCGGCAGCGGCCCGTCCGTCTGGCTGGCGTCACGCGTTGATACCGCCGGACTGATGCTCGTCTCCCCCTTCGTATCGGCCTTTCGCGCCGTGACACGTATTCCCCTTTTCCCCGGTGATCGCTTTAACAACATCCACCGCATCCCCGACATCAAAACGCCCCTGCTTGTCGTCCACGGCGATCAAGACCAGGTCATCGGCCCATGGAATGGCAGGAAGCTCTACAAACTCCATAACGGACCCAAAAAATTCCTCAACATCCCCAACGCAGGGCACAACGACATCTACCTCGTCGCAAGCGAGCCAATTCTCGACGCTCTCGACACCTTGAGATTAAATCACAGCCACACCGAATGATGCCAAAGACACCATCACAGCCTGACATCAAAAAAATCCAACATCACGGCTCGATACACCTGACGCTTAAACTCAGGCAACCACTTTAACTTGAATTCCTCCGGCCAAATCCACCGGTATCGACCAAACTCAGGTGACGGCTGATCCAGATCAATGTCAGGCGCCGACTTCTTAAGTCGACACAGGTAATAGGTCTGCTCCTGACCATCAAAGTATTTTTTCTGTTTCTTGACCTGATCTGGGTAGAGATAGGTATAACCACTTTGCTTTTCCAACAATTTGTAACTATTCCAAGGCAGGCCAATTTCTTCCTCCACTTCCCGCGCCAACGCTTTGACGAGTTTCTCACCTTCGTCCACCCCACCTTGAGGGAACTGCCACGCCCCCTTACTTTTAATACGCTCGCAAATCAGCAATTTCCCCTTCCGGTTTAAGAGCAGAACTGCAACATTCGGTCGATAACGCGCCATGACGGCACTTTTCATAACGTCTGCTTTTTATTCAATCAAGGTTTTGACGCAACTTTGTTTCTGATGAATAGTTCATACGCAAACCATACATCCCATGAAACATCCAAGCACCTACCTCGCAGCCTTCCTTTTCTGTCTCATCCTGACCCCCACATCACTGCTGGCACAGAATAGTGATAATAATAACTCCTCGGAAAGCTCGGGCCCACGCAGGTTCTGGCAAGCCAATGTGCCTGGTGGCAACTACATTGTGGCAATCGACCGTATCTCATCCATCAGCAAACACACCTATCTCATCGATGGAGGCCTGCGCGTCACCGAGGTCGTCATCGATACCAGCGGAAACTCCCTCGTTCGATTTTATTACATCATCCCCGTAAGCGAGGATTCCAACTCAAACATCGGATCAGGACTGACCACACGAGGAAAAGAGTTACTCGACAAGGTAGGTCAACGCACAGGCGCCAATGTCAACTCCGCCGTCGTCAAACAATACCCAGCCACCACCCACTCCAAAACCGTGGAATTCCGCATTTCCGATGAAGCCGATCTGAATCAATTATACAACAGCGCAAGCAATGCATGGATCAAAGGGACCGGCCGAAAATTCACCATCAAGGCAGCCCAGTAAGTGGTGGCACCGTCACGATGCATCACGCCCCCACTCCCTGATTACTTGCCTGCACCCGAAGCCCCTGGGATTAAATCTAATACACCCCCAAGCCCCTCGCGTATAATCTCAACGCCGCCATCGAGCGGCTTGATATCCTCACCCAACACGCCGCGTCCCGCATCCAAAACCGCTTGGGGCAGATCCGTGGCCGTTTCATGTGCAAATTTCAACGCCATCTTTCCCGTTTCAGGAACCAACTCAAACATCCTCTCTCCTGCCGCTACAATCATTCTGTTGCTCAAATCCTCCTTGGGATTGTCCAACGTCCCCGTAATACGCAGGGGACTCCACAGCAACCCGTTCTCACCACGGAGAAACACCTTGGTTTCCGCCCCAGGAATGTGAGCCAAGGTCCCCGGCATGACCCCAACGCGGAATCGCCCGTCCAACCGACCCTCCACCACACTCAAAGCTCCGACCACACGAACCAATCCTTCACTTGCAAATACGATCTCCGTGAGCTCCAAACGACTCCCTTTGCGCCAGAACTTCAACCGAGCTTCAGACAAGTTCAACCGGCGAAATCGGCGTGTGTTGGCATAGGCCGCAATGCGGTCGAGCACGGGTAATGCCGTCAACACGCCCTTCTGGAGCTCCAGCTCACCACGGGTGATCGCCCCGCCTTGGTCCGATTGCACCTTAAACTTCGTCGTGAGATCTCCCGTAATACGCTTCTGCCAGTCCTCCGGAACCAACTCCTCCGACCTGACATCACTTAAAACACCAAAAAAACCAAAGTCTCCACCTTCAACCTCACCACGCAGCGTCAATTCTCCACGTTTGTAAACCTTCGACCGAGACTCCGTCAGGAAAACCCGCCCGCTCTTATACTTGCCTTGCGCTGAAATCAACTCAAGCGGAGAACCAAACCACGATGTATCCACCACACCACCCGACAACCAGACGTCATACCCCGCTGAAGCGCTCGCAGCATCAACCCTGACCGCCACATCCTTAGCCGATAACTCTCCACCCGATGTCTTAAGGTCCAAATTCATGCTATTCACCCCCACCGACCCCAACTCCGCGCGATTAGGCAGCAAACTCTCCAAAAACCCCGGCTTAGCCGACTCCTCCTCATTCGCGGCACCACGACCAGCCTCACCCGCTGCATCACTCTCCTGCGTAGCATGACCCGTTGTATTCAATACCCAATCCAACTTATTCACCCTCACATCCGAAACCTCCCACACCCCCCGGCGCACCCCGGCAAGACTAAGATTCGCTTGGATCCCATCCGCCCTCATCCGTTGAATAAAGCCTCCGTCCTCAACCGATAAACCCGCGGTATTCGCACGCATCCCCTGCCACTCAAACAACTCAAACTGAGCCTCACCTCCCATCACCCCCGCTACCGTATCACTCATAAACACCCGGAAATCATCACTGTGTAAATACGATTTCAACCATGCATAAAGACCAAATCCGGCAACAATGACAAGCACGGCAAGCATCGCTAAAATACGCACAACCCACCGCCCTCCAGCGCCTCCCGCTTGGCTCGCCCTGCCCCTTTTTCTTCTCTGTGCGCGTCTCGACATAAAAAAAAACTAACGCTCATTCTTCATTCCACAAGTTTTCTTCTCGCTTCCTCCTGCATCTTTCTTTATTTCCCTTAGTTATAAAGCCTCTATTACCTCACACCCTTTCTCATCGTGCTCGAACTTAAAGACGTTTGCTTCACCATCCAAAAAGATGGAGAAGACCTCAATCTCATCGATCAAGTCTCCCTGCAAGTCCCCCGTGGGCACTTCATGGCCATCGTCGGCCCGTCAGGATGTGGCAAAACCACCCTCCTCAAAACCATCGCAGGCCTCAACGAGGAATCCGCTGGCTCGCTCTTATGGAATGGCCTCGACCTCGCCGAGGAAAAGGACTTCGACCCTGCGGAAATCGGATACGTCCCCCAGTTCTCCATCGCCTATGACCAACTCACTGTCGATGAATCCATCGAGTCCGCCACCCGCCTCAGGGTGAAAATCAAAAACTACGCAGAACTCGATAACCGCATCGACCGCACCCTCGAGGAAACCGGACTCGCCGCCCTCGCAGATCGCCCCGTCCAAGTTCTCTCCGGCGGACAAAAACGCCGACTCGGACTAGCCATGGAGCTTGTCACGGGCCCCCACCTCCTCCTCTGCGACGAGGTCACGTCTGGCCTCGATCCGCGCTCCGAGCGCGATATCGTCCGCCTACTCCACCAGCTTTCCAGACGCGACGGCCGCACCGTCATCTCCGTTACCCACTCACTCGCCCACCTCGAACTCTACGACTCCATCCTCGTCCTCCATGAAGGACGAGTCGCCTACCACGGACCACCAGCCGGACTCACCCACTACTTCTCCGTCGAGGACACCGAGGAAGTCTACCCCCAACTCGCTAAACAACGGTCAGAAAAATGGGCTCAATCATGGCTCAAACACCGCGAGGCCTACTACGGAAAACTCAACAAACGCCGGAAAGAACTCATCAAAAGAGGCGAGCTCTCTGTGCCTGTCGAGGTCGACAACGAGCCAGAACCTACTAAGAAATCGTCTCAGAAAACAACAGACACCACCCAACTCGAGGACCCCGCGGAGGCACAAACCATCGTCCGTGAACCCGCAAAACTTGTCAAAACTCCAGGCATCATCAGCCAGTTTTCAACACTGCTGGGACGACGATGGAAAATCTTCTTCCGCGATCGTGGTCAGGTATTCCTCCAGCTTGCCATCCTCGCCTGTTTCCCCATCCTTGTCGCCCTCTTCAGCGACCGCGGCAACGAAAACATCAAGCGGTTCTCAGACCGATACGAAGGAACACTGCAGCAGATACAGGAACACACCATGGTCGAAAAAAGCTACCTCAGCGTAGGCTCCGCCGTCTCAGGCATTGTCATGTTCCAGGTCGTCCTGCTCTCACTCATGGGGTCCAATAACTCAGCGCGCGAGATCGCAGGTGAACGACTCATCTTTGAAAAAGAAAAATTCGGCGGCATCCGCCCCATCGCCTACCTCGGCAGCAAAGTGGCCTTCCTCGGCAGCCTCATCCTGATTCAATCCCTCTGGATGGCCATCTTTGTTCAGCAGTTCTGGAAGTTCCCAGACGGAGCCGAAGCCGGATTCCTCGATCACACCCTCTTTCTCGTATTAATCAATGCCGCGATGACCTTCGTCTGCCTCGGAATCTCAGCCTTGATGAAAACCGCCGAACAATCCTCGCTGCTTTCCATCTACCTCGTCGGCTTCCAGCTCCCGCTCTCAGGTGCCGTTCTCGCCCTCCCCGAAAGCATCGAGTCGATCACTCGTCCGTTCATCTCCGCCTACTGGGCATGGTCCGGAAGCATCGACTCCATGAACCCAAGCTACCGCAATGCCATTGATGCCGTGACCGAAACGTCCTTCCAATCATCCAGTGCATGCCATTACCTCCTGATTATTCACATTGCCATCGGCCTCATCGCCTCCTACATCGGCATCAAACGTCATCATTGGGACTAGACTCCTCCGTCCCCTTGCTCACCAACGCTCACACAGATTTTGTGGAATTATTCCCCCATTTCTGCATCATTCTATTCCTCCTACCCTATAACAGCCCATGTCTCGCCGATCCAGATCCTCGTCCAACAATAAAAACAACCTCGCCGTCTACATCATCATCACCATGGCGGTCATCGCAGCGCTGGTGGCCGGTAAAGTAATCCTCGATAAAAGAGCTCAACACTTCTCAGGCCTCAGCGAACTTTCCGTCGCTGACGTCAAAAACAATGCCAACAGCCTCAGTGGTAACGAATACCGCGTGTCTGGAAAAATAACGGAAAAACTCAAATGGACCGCAAACCGCGGCCAAGTCATCAGCCTCACCGTCGATCAAGGGGAACAAGGAAAAGGAACCATCCCCATCATCGTTCCCGCAGGTATCGACAACGTAAACCTCGAGCGTGGTCACAGCTACACGTTTAAAGTCGAAATCAACCGCGAGGGTTTACCTGTTGCCCTCGATGTCAAAGCACAGTAGAATACTTAGCTGACGCCTCCATCGCGATCGACGCCCACCCATCCACACCTTGGAATTATGAAATACCACACGCTCCTTCTCTTGATGACCACCGCGGGACTCACTCTCCCGTCTCAAGCTCAGGTCTACGACCCTAATAAAACCGGTGCGTCCAAACCCGCCCCGTCCGGCAATAACGGCGATACCACCATTGTCAGACAACAAAAAAAATCCTCCTCCCCCTACGGAAATGAGGTTCCCTTCATCGACCCCACCCAAGAAACCATCTCCCTGATGGGGCATACCTTTAGCCTCGGCGACAACCGGCTCGGCGGACAGTTTGATGCCTACCTGGCCGACACCCCCAACGCATCGCCAGAAGCCAAGGAATACCGCGATACCATTGATGCGATCCTCTCCGCCGTCTCACCACACACCAAAGGTGCCTCCATTTCCCAAAAACTTCGCAACGGCTTTGCCCTCCTGCCCCGCGCCTCATCATATCCAGGCGACGGCAGAATTTGCGATTCCCTCTCCAATGCCATCTATGCCGCTATGCTTTCCAAAGGGGCTGTCCGCAGCTCCAAGAATTACATCACGGACCTCGAAAAAGAAAAACAGAGGATCATCCGTAATGCCGACATCGCCGCATCCAAAAAACAAATCATCAGCGGCAGCGACAACACCCAGTCCGTCGGGCAAGGGAGCAGACGTCAACAATCCACCCTAGAAAAAGCCTCGGGGTCATTCGAACTTCAAGATATGCAAAAACGCATCCTTGAAATCGAGGCCCTCAAAAAGCTCCACCAAGCCAAGGATGAGGTCAATACCATCCAAGCCAAAATCCAATACCAAGCACTGCTCGCCCAGCTTTTCGTCCAGCGCCGCTTCGAACACGTCGTCATCGGAACACGCTTCTACAACCTCATCTTCCGTGACGGCGATAGTAAAATGCGCCTCAAAAAAGGCTCCGATGTCTCTAAATTCTTTAGTGAGGGACTCGGTGTCGATCCCACTGTGACCGGCCTTGACTCCGCTGCCAACGAGGCCATGCGTAAGGTAACCACCTTCGTAGCCGCTTTCCATAACCACATCCGTCACAACGAACTGCACAACGCGTCAAAACGTCTTACCGAGGCCTTCGCCATCGGGGAGTTCCTCCCCGCCGTCCAAACCGTCCCAGGTGAGGAACGCCGCAAAATCCTCGAGTATGTCCGCGATGGCCATGCTCTCGTCAAGGCCATGGACGTCCACGACTATGCCAATGCCGAAATCTTACTCAACGCACTCAAAAAACGCTCATCCGATTTTGACTCGACCAAAGCCGAGGGCGCCATCGCCGCCTACACCCGAGTATCCAACGGCCACATCCGATCTGCCCAAATCGCACTCTTAAAAGGTGATGAAGCCAAGTTCGAACAGGAACTCCGAAACGCCACCCAAGTCTGGCCAACAAACCCCCGACTCAAAGAGGTCGATAAACGCCTCGATAGTATGCTCGAAAAAGGCGATGTCGCAAAAACCTTGCTCGACGATTTTGACCGCTTACTCAGTGAGAACAATTACCGCGAAATCTTTAAACGCCAATACGAATTTGTCCCCGTCTGCGCTGACGATCCCCAACGCAAGGGTGCCGTCGAGCAGATCATCAAAAACATCTACCGGATTGACGGGTCGATCATGCAAGCCAGCGAGTTCTCAAAACTTGGTAACGACTATGCGGCTTGGGAGTCGCTTGCCACCCTGCGCGATGAGTTCCCCAAAGACCCCGAACTCCTCCGCCAATTAGAAAAACTCTCCTCCAAGGTCGCCAACTTTACCGTGGCCCTGACCAAGGCCAAGGAATTTGAGGATAACAACCTCAACCCCCAGACAGGATCCTCTCTCACATGGTATCTCGAGGCAAAAAGTATCTACCCAGATAGCAAACACGCTCAAAAAGGGATCGACCGACTCATCAAGCGCCTGCTCCCTAACGAGGACGACATCATCGAAGACTCTTCTTCCGCTTCCACCGATAACGCTTTCTAGAGCTTCCGCTGCCTCCTTCCATCCGCCCCCATGCCACTCCGATGACATGGGGGATTTTTTGGCTCCCCCACCCACGTTAGGCGATACCACCTCACAAAATTCGCTTATCTTTTCCTTGCCACCATGTCCGCTCTTCTTATGCTGATCGTCAATACTCAAGAAGTCTCTAGCCTCTCCGATTTTGATGTTCTACCAAAGAGGAGAACGAGTGGGTATTACACCCCTCAGCAAGACATCTAACTCAACGAACACCATGAACCCCATCATCACCCCCATCGCGGGTCTCGCAGGCCTCGGTATTGCAGGACTCATCCTCGCATCCATCCTCAAGCGCTCAGGAGGCGAAGGGAAGGTCAAAGAAATCGCCGAGAAAATCCAAAAGGGTGCCATGGTCTTCATGCGCCGCGAATGCCTCCTCATTTCATTTTTCGCCATCATTATCGGCGCGCTCCTGTTTTTCTTCCAGGTCCCCGAATACGGCAAACTTCAGGCCCTCGCCTTCTTCCTCGGCTGCATCGCATCATCCTTCGCTGGATTCATCGGCATGTTCACCGCCACTCGCGCCAACGTCCGCACCACCATCGCCGCTCGCGATAACGGCCAAGCCGACGCCCTCGGTGTTGCCTTCTTCGGAGGTTCCGTCATGGGACTCACCGTGGCCTCCATGGGTCTACTCGGACTCGGCAGCCTCTACTACTTCTTTAATGGTAATCCCCACGTGGCCGAAATCCTCGAAGGCTTTGCCATGGGCGCATCACTCGTCGCACTCTTCTACCGCGTCGGCGGAGGTATCTTTACCAAAGCTGCCGATGTCGGAGCCGACCTCGTCGGCAAGGTCGAGGCCGGCATCCCCGAAGATGACCCACGCAACCCTGGTGTCATCGCCGATAACGTCGGCGACAACGTCGGCGACGTCGCTGGCATGGGGTCTGATATCTTCGAATCCTATTGCGGCGCCCAAATTGCCACCGTCGCCATCGCCGGGTCCATCGCCGCGAATGCTACCCAAAATACCGCACTGCTCGAAAAACTCGGCATCACCGCTAACCAAGCCGGTGAACTCATGCAACTCCCGCTCGCCTTAACCACACTCGGACTGCTCTGCTCAGTCCTCGGTATCCTCCTCGTCAAAATGATGTCCGCAAAAAACCCTGCCAGCGCACTTCGCATCGGCACGATCGGTGCCGCCATCATCTTCATCCTCACCACCCTCGTCTACACACGCATTCAAGGGTTCAGCCACAACATCGCCCTCGCCGTCCTCTGCGGAGCTGTCGGCGGCATCGTCATCGGCCTCATCACCGAATACTACACCGGCGGCAAACCCATCCGCGATATCGCCAAATCGGGGGAGACAGGCGTCGCCACCGTGATGATCAGCGGGCTCTCCGTTGGACTCAAATCCGTTGCCATCCCACTGCTCACCCTCGCCGCCACCATCTTCATCTCCTACGAGTTTGCAGGCCTCTACGGTGTCGGACTTGCCGCGGTCGGCATGCTCGGCACCGTTGGCATCACCATGGCCATCGACGCCTACGGCCCCGTCGCCGATAACGCAGGCGGCATCGCCGAAATGAGCGCCATGGGACCAGAAACCCGCAAAATCACCGATGGGTTGGACGCCGTTGGCAACACCACCGCCGCCATCGGCAAAGGCTTCGCGATCGGTGCCGCCGGCCTCGCCGCACTGGCCCTCATCACCGCCTTCATTAAAAAATCGGGTGTCGGCGAAGGCTTTAATTTTGCCGATGAAGCCGTGCTACGCACCTTCTTTGTCGGACTCTTCATCGGGGGCATCGTCCCCTTCCTCAATGGTGCCATCACGATGGAAGCCGTCGGCAGCGCCGCCTTCGAAATGATCAACGAAATCCGCCGCCAGTTCCGTGAAATCCCCGGACTGCTCGAGGGAACAGGAGAACCAGACTCCGATAAATGCATCGACATTGCCACGCGTGCCGCCACCAAACGCATGATCCTTCCCGCCCTGCTCGCCGTCGGAACCCCCATCACCGTCGGCTTCGGATTCGAATGGATTGGCGGCGAAGGCACCGGAGCCATCGCCCTCACCGGCACCCTCTGTGGCGCTCTGCTCGGGTGCATCCTCATGGCCCTGTTTATGTCAAACGCAGGTGGCGCTTGGGACAACGCCAAAAAATACGTCGAGGAAGGCCACTTCGGTGGCAAAAATTCCGAAACTCATAAAGGCTGCGTCGTAGGCGATACCGTCGGCGACCCCTTTAAGGACACATCCGGCCCGTCCATGAATATCATCATCAACGTGATGTCGATTGTCAGCCTCGTCATCGCCCCGCTCTTGTAGCCAGTTTAATCGCTCTCGCGCCTGCAGATGAACAAAAAAATGGGGACCCGCACGAAGCGAATCCCCATTTCCAGACAAACTGAATAAAAGTAATCCAGTTAAATTTTTACTTAGAACGTGTAGCTAAGGGAGACACCACCAAGGAAGAGGTCGTCGCTGGTTCCCGTTTCAAAGTCGTTGAGCAGATCGCTACCTGCACCCACAAACTTGACGTAAGGAGTCAGCGTGATGTTGTCACGGATCGCCCAAGGAGCAGATACGGAAACGAAGTAGTGGTTGAAGCCGTCAAGGGCACTACCGTCAACGTCAGCATTGTAGTCGAAGCTCCAAGCTGCACCAACAGCAAGATCAAGGCTGACACATTCGCTCAGCGCGTAGCTCTTGCTGGCTTCAAACTCAAGGTAACCACCGTCGATGACGTCAATGTCTTCGAAGTAGGTCAGTGACAGACCAAGACCACATGCCAACTCAGTAGAAACACCGAGGTAAACCTCATCCGTGTTACTTCCGCTGACAGATCCTGGGAAAGCATAGTAAGTGTAACCGACGCTGACATCGAATTGACCAAGGGTCTTGGTCAGGCCAATGTAAAGATCGAGTTCGTCAAAAGAAGACACTCCAGAGTTACCGTCAGAGTCAGCATACCAAACTCCTCCGCTCAGGGAAAGTCCCTCGGCAAGCTCCGTGCTGAAATCGACTCCGGCTTCAATCAGGTCATCACCAAAATCCACACCACGGAATTCGTAGATGGAATGGTATCCTGCGTGAACTTCAACTTCGACTTCAGCGTAAGCTGGAACTGCGGCAAGCATGCTGCCGCCTATCATTAGTGATTTGAGTGTGTTATTCATAATCAGACGTGTTCTAGCAATCATCGTGCCAAGAGCAACCCCTAAATTGAATATAATACAAAAAAAAAGCCGGAACCTGATATCAGGTTCCGGCTTTTCTGTCGATTGATCCATCAAGCTTCCCAATTATAGGCTTCCTCACCGTGTTCATCACGGTCAAGCCCGCCATTCTCGATTTCCTCCCTGACACGGACACCTCCGCAGAGAAGCTTCGCTACGATCATGGCAACCGTCGCCGCAACACCACTCCATACAATAGTAACCACCACACTCTTCGCCTGTATAAGGAACTGCCCCATACCACCAGCGACATCATAACCTTCACGAATAAAGACACCCGTGAGCAGAGCCCCCACAACACCCCCGACACCGTGGACACCAAAAACATCCAAGCTATCATCGTAGCCAAGCGCATGCTTCAGCTTGGTGGCTGCAAAATAACAAACCACACTCGAAATGACACCGATGGCAAGCGCTCCCGCCACGTCGGTTGATCCGGCCGCCGGCGTGATAGCCACCAAGCCAGCAACCGCCCCCGTAGCTGCACCCACAGCCGTGGGTTTCTTCGAAATCACCCACTCAAGCCCCATCCACACAACGACCGCCATCGCCGTTGCCACTTGGGTGGTCAGCATCGCCATTCCCGCGCTGCCATTCGCCCCACCCGCAGAGCCGGCATTAAAGCCAAACCAGCCGACCCAGAGCAAGGCGGCACCAACCAGAACGTAGGGCACGTTATGAGGCACTAAGGCTGGCCCAGGGAATCCTTTTCTTTTCCCCACAAAGAGACAAGCGACCAATCCAGCGATCCCCGCATTGATATGCACAACGTTTCCTCCGGCAAAATCAATCGCACCCCAGTGGTGAAACAACCCTCCCCCCCATGCCATGTGCCACATCGGCAAATAAGAAAGCACCGTCCAAATCACCGTAAAGATAAGCATCGCAGAAAACTTCATCCGCTCGGCAAAGGCGCCGACAATGATTGCAGGGCTGATAATGATAAACGTCATCTGAAATGTCACCCAGACACTCTCAGGCATCGTTCCCGCCAGGGTTTCCTCTTGAATGTGGTTCAAAAACAACAAGGTCTTGTCCCAGCCGAAATAAGCACACCCTCCGCTACCGGCCGCGACCGCATAACCAAAAACCACCCAGAGAATCGACATCACACCCGCCATCGCAAAACACTGCACAAAGATGCTTAACACGTTTTTCGACCTCACAAGGCCGCCGTAAAACAAGGCAAGGCCAGGTAAACACATCATCAAAACAAGCACCGTGGAGGTCAACATCCACGCTGTATCCCCTGTATCAAGGACATCTTCTCCAGCCTCTCCGGCATAGGCAAACGCTGAACTCATCATCAGCACGATCATCGGTAATATATAGGATTTAAACAATTTCATGGTTTTATCAGGTTGGTAGCACTCGCCATTGAACATGACTCCGGAAAATTTACTCTCCCGAAATAGTTAAGTGTCGCGCGCGTGAAAAAATTAAGCAGTAAGTGTGCCAATTGTCAGGATTTTTTTTGAGGCCCTCAAAACCATTCTTGGCACGCAGAGTGCTTAGGGATGGTGAAATCAGACCACTACCCATGAGAAAAAACACAATCCATACAATTAAATTGGCCCTGTTGTTGACCCTGTTCGCCTTCATCGGCGGCACATCCACCATCCACGCCGATATCATTGACCCCGCCTCCGAAGACTATCAAGTCACCACCGAAATGCTCGATAGCGATCACGCAGACTACGACGAAGGTGCCGTCGACCTCGTCGGAAAAAGCATCTACAAGTATATGCAGTTTGGCGGCGACACCTCGGCACTGACCGCCGAGCAAAAAACAGCCGCTGAAGGTTACTACGACCGCTATGAAGACGCTCCGTTCTTCGGTCTATCTAACCTCTGGATACTCCTCTGCGCATTCCTTGTGTTTATTATGCACCTCGGATTCTCCTGCATTGAGTCCGGCCTCTGCCAGAGAAAGAACACGGTGAATATCCTGTTCAAAAATGTCTTTATCATCTGCGCTGGCCTCGTTCTTTATGCCGCGTGGGGATTCAATGCCATGTATCCACTCGGCAACTGGTCCATCGACAACATTTTTGCTATCGGCAGCTCACTTTCCATGAGCGGCAACGAAGGCAACGACCTTTCCTACGGAGGCACCGGCCTTTGCCAGACTGGCTGGGCAGACTTCATCTTCCAGGCCATGTTTGCCGCCACCGCCGCGACCATCGTTTCCGGTGCCGTCGCCGAACGTGTCAAACTCACCAGCTTCATGGTATTCGCCGTTCTCCTCGTTGGCTTCGCCTACCCGATCACAGGTGGCTGGAAGTGGGGCGAGGGCTGGCTCGACGCCCGCGGCTTCTATGACTTCGCTGGATCTTCAGTCGTTCACGCCTTCGGTGGCTTCGCCGCCCTCGCCTGTGTGCTCGTACTCGGACCCCGCAAAGGCAAGTTTACCAAAGAGGGCATCAAGCCCATCCTTCCCAGCAATATGCCCCTAGCAACCATCGGAGCATTCCTCCTCTGGTTCGGGTGGTTCGGATTTAACGGAGGTTCCGTACTCTCCGCCAACCCCGGCGCCATCTCCTACGTCATCGTCACCACATCACTCGGTGCCGCCTGCGGAGGACTCGCCTGCATGTTCGTCTCTTGGGCCATCCTCAAGAAGCCCGACCTCTCCATGTCCCTTAACGGAATCCTCGCTGGACTTGTCGGAGTCACTGCCGGAGCCGACCAACTCTCGCTACTCGGAGCCTCCATTGCAGGAGCCATCGCAGGTGCTCTGGTTGTCTTGTCCGTCCTCTTCTTCGACAAAATCAAGATCGACGACCCCGTCGGTGCCATCTCTGTCCACGGTGTCTGTGGTATCTGGGGGACGCTCTGCATTGGCCTTCCGTTCCTCACCCTCGATGGAACTGAAACTTCCTTTGGCACTCAGCTGATTGGAACGCTCGCCATCGGCGCCTTCGCCTTCGTATTCTCCTTCGCTGTCTTCTCCCTCATCAAGCTCGTCATGGGCGTGCGTGTCGATGAAGCAGAAGAGGCCGAGGGACTCGACGTCGCCGAACACGGTGCCCCAGCCTACAACGGATAATCCCATCATCACTCAACTCCACCGGGTGGGTCGCAAGACCCACCCGGTTTTTTTGTCTCCTTTTTTACATCTGGTACTTCCCATCAGCCGCCTCAGCATCTTATGGTCTCCCCCGACCATGCACACCCTCCTTGTCGACAACTCCAATACACGCACCAAGTTTGCGCTTGCCAGCCGTGATGAACTCCTTCCGTGGCGAGCCATCATCCCGACACCTGACATCTCACCGGAGTCATTAGCCCAAGCCCTCAAGGATGTCACCTGGGATCACTCCATCATCAGCTCCGTCGTGCCTGAAAAAGCAGCCATCCTTGAGACATGGCTTGGTGAAAAACCCTGCCACCAACTCAGCTACCAAAGCAAACTCCCGATCGGTATCAACTACCCAGAACCCCAACAAATCGGTGCCGACCGCCTCGCCAATGCCGTTGGCGCCCACGCCCTCTATGGCAGCCCAAGCATCGTGCTCGACTTTGGCACCGCCGTCACCTTCGACGTCATCGCCCCCAACCATCCAGCGGGCGAATGCGAGAAGAGGCAAGCGTCCTACCAAGGCGGCGTCATTGCCCCCGGCCTCGCCTCCATGACCGAAGGCCTCGCGCGGCGCACCGCCCTCCTCCCCCACATCGAACTCGAGGAACCCCACCATGCCATCGGCAAATCCACCGAAGAAGCCATGCTCGCTGGAGCCGTCTACGGCTACCGTGGTCTCGTTCGCGAAATCCTCCGTAACCTCCGTAAAGAACTCCCCGCCGACCCCATCGTGGTTGCCACTGGAGGTGACGCCCCCCTGATCACCCGAAGCCTCCCTGAAATCAAACATCTCGCCACTCACCTGACCCTTGACGGCCTCAGAATCATTGCCCAACACAACATTTAACCCATGAGTCAATCCACGCACACCATCCCCACTTCACTCGGCATCGACTTTGGTGGCACCAGCGTCAAATTCGGCGTCGTCAGAGGCCAAGAAGTCATTGGTCACGCACCCGCCATCACCACCGAGGATTACCAAGAAGCCGAACCGCTGATTGATGCCATTGCCTACGTCATTGAAAACCTACGTAATCAATACCCCGAGATTAGCGCCATAGGTGTCGGCGTCCCCGGCTTTGTCGATTTCCCAACCGGCACCATCCACAACCTAACCAATGTCCAAGGATGGAAAAACATCCCCCTCCGGGACATCCTACACAAACGCACCCAACTCCCCGTCGTTGTCGAAAATGACGCCAACTGCATGGCCTACGCCGAATGGAAAGTAGGGGCGGGTGTCGGCATCGACCACCTCGTCTGCATCACCCTCGGCACAGGCGTCGGCGGTGGCATCATCACCCATGGCCACATGCTCCGAGGCGCCCGCTCCATCGCCGGCGAACTCGGACAAACATCCATCGACTACCAAGGCCGCCAAGGAGCCTACGGCAACCTCGGCGCACTGGAAGACTACATCGGCAACAACGAGATCGCCGCCGAAGCCCGCGATGTCTACGCCAGCCACGGGATAAAAAAAAGCATCGCCGACTGCACCCCGGCATCACTCTCAAAGGACGCGGCCGGTGGTGATGATCTCGCTCTGACCATCTGGACCGGTATCGCCCAAAAGCTCGCCTGCACGATCCTCAACACCTGCTGGATCCTCAACCCTGCCGCCGTCATCATCGGCGGCGGAGTCGCCAAGGCGGGAGAAATCCTATTTAACCCCTTGAAGGAAAGCATCCAACAGCAGCTCGCACCCTCCTTCCTTGATGGGCTAAAAATCCTGCCCGCGCACTTCTCCAACAACGCCGGTATCATCGGGGCCGGAGCGCTTGCCCTCGAAGAGGCCAACCAAGCAGAATAAAAAGCAGATCAGGCGCACATTTAACGTGCCATATCATCGAACCGTGTTTATCCTAAATAGCAGTTCACGTTATCATGAGTTCTATAGGCAATCTCAACCTCGACCCCTCCGCACCATTTTTCATCCTCGGCCCATGCGCCCTCGAATCCGAGGACTTTGCATGGCAAATGGCCCGATCCCTCAAAGAAATCGCCGACCGCACCGGTATTCAGTTCATCTTCAAAGCCTCCTATGACAAGGCAAACCGGACATCCATCGGTTCCTTCCGCGGCCCCGGAGTCAAGGAAGGCTGCCGAATCCTCGGTGAAATCGGCCAAGAACTCGGCGTCCCCGTCACCACTGACGTCCACACCCCAGAGGAGGCCACCATCGCCGCAGAAACCATCGATTTCCTCCAAGTCCCCGCCTTCCTCTGCCGACAAACGGACCTGCTCGAGGCCTGCGCCAAAACAGGACGCCCCATCAATGTAAAAAAAGGACAGTTTCTCGCCCCTTGGGACGTCGAACCCATCGCCGGCAAACTCAAACACTTCAACTGCGAACACTTCTACATCACCGAGCGGGGGACCACCTTTGGTTACAATAACCTCGTGACCGACATGCGGTCACTGCACTGGATGCGTGACATGGGCATGAAAGTCATCTTTGACGCCACCCACTCCGTGCAGCGCCCAGGTGGACTCGGCGGCACCACCGGTGGCGATGGTGAGTTAGCCCCCGTGCTCGCCCGCGCAGCGGTGGCCACCGGCGTCGATGGCCTCTTTATGGAAACCCATCTCACCCCAGAAAAAGCATTCTCAGACGGCCCCAACCAAATCCCGCTCGATCAAATCGAAGCCATCCTCACCCGACTACTCGCGGTTCATCACGCAGCGCACGGAGTCTGCTAACACCCGCACCTCACAGCAAGCTGAACAAGTCGATCCATCTTCTGAAATACAGCACTCGGGCCATCACGCTCGGAGTCTCTGCTGCGGCATTACTTGCATACCCGACCTCCGCCGCAGAAAAAAATAAACCGGCGCCAAAAACCAAAACCGCCTTCCCCACTCTGGATATCCTTCCTGAAGGAAGCATTCTCCGCCGCGTCAGACTCCCCCGCTACGATAAGGACTTCAACCCTACTTCGTTATTGTCCGCGGACAAACTCACCGTGCTCGACCACTCACGCATCGAAGGCGAGGGCATCAGCATCGAGATCTATCAAACTGATGGCTCCGTCCAAGCACGCACCAAGATGCGTCGCGCTATCTACAACCAGACTAACTCAACCCTCCAAGCCACAGAGGCCATCTATATCAAAGGCGAAAGCTTCGCCGCATCCGGAACCGGTCTCACCTTCGATTGGACAAGCAACCGCGGATTTTTGTTTGGCCCCGTTTCCACTCTGTTTCAAACGCAACAACCTGAGCCAACCACTTCCATGCAACTGCTCCCACCGCTCCGAACCTCACCCACCGCCAGCACCCTCGCCAGCACGATCCTCGCACTCACCACCAGCATCATGGCGGAGCCCTCACCACGACTCACACCCGACCAACTGGCAGAAATGGATCAGCTCACGGCGCCCACCCGCGAAGAAATCAAACGCCATCAGGAAGAAACATCCATCGCCCTGACACAGGATACCCAACTTGCAAAAACAGCGGATACCACCATGACCCCGTTCCTCACCAGCATCGGTCAGGCCGCCTTGCTCGTGCAAACCGCCCCCTCCCCAACATCACCCAAGCCCGCCCAACCAGCCACCCCGAGCGACCAGCCCCCGACCCCTCCAAACAAAGATCAAGACCCCAAAAAACCTGCCGAAACAACCCTGCGGGTCGAATGCGACGGCGGCCTCTATTTCGACAGCGATACCGGCATCCTCGCCTACCTCAAAAATGTCCGACTCACCGAACCTCGCTTCAAACTCTCCTGCAGCCATGAGCTCAAGGTATTTCTTGAACACCCCCCCAAAGAACCGGCCAAAAAACCCAACAAGGCAACCGATCAGCAGTCACCCAAACCAACCGAAAAAAAAACAAACCCGAAAAAAGAGACCAGCCTCGGGTCGTTTGGTGGACTCAAACGCATCATCGCATCCGGCAACGTCAAGGTCACTCAGAAGGACGAAAATGGCAAACTCTTCATTGCCACAGCAGAAACAGCAAGTTACGATGCCAAAACGGGTGAAATGATCCTCCGCGGCGGTCGCCCACGCCTGCAACAAAGCGCCAACCAATACCTCGAAGCCGTTTCTCCCAACCAATACATCCGCATCTACAAAAATGGCAAACTCGTCACCAGCGATGGCAAATGGATCATGCAGATAACCACGAAAAAGCCCACTCGCTAACTCACCCGTCCCCCTATCCCGATTCCCCACCCCGCTACCATGCATCATGTCGAAACAGACCCCCTGCCCGTGACAACCACGTCCACTGGCCCCGTCCACTTGGGATCGGAATCACGCAGGGTGGCTCCGTCCCTCCTCGAAGCACGCGGGCTCATGAAATCCTACGGCGGACGCACCGTGGTCAATGACGTCCACCTCAGTGTGCGCGAGGGCGAAATCGTCGGACTGCTGGGACCCAATGGCGCAGGAAAAACCACCAGCTTTTACATGATCGCCGGACTCATCCCCGCCGACGCCGGCGTCGTTTCCTTCGGTGGCAACGACATCTCCACCCTCCCCATGCACAAACGTGCTCGCCTCGGCATGGGATACCTCCCCCAAGAAGAATCCATTTTCCGCCACCTCAGCGTCGAGCAAAACCTGCTCGCCGTGCTCGAGACTCGCCATGGCCTCAGCCGAAAAGAGCGCATCCATCGCTGCGATCAATTGCTCGAACGCTTCGGCATCACCAAACTCCGTAAATCCGAAGCCCTGGCACTCTCAGGAGGAGAAAAACGCCGACTGACCATCGCGCGGTCGCTGTGCACCAACCCCACCCTGCTCATGCTCGATGAGCCGTTCAGCGGCGTCGATCCTATCGCCGTAGGCGACATTCAAAATATCGTAAGAGGCCTGCGCGATGACGATGGTCTCTCTATTCTCATCACCGATCACAACGTGCGCGAAACGCTGCACATCGTCGATCACGCCTACCTCCTCCATGAAGGCCAACTCATCCTCGAGGGTGAGGCCCATGACATCGCCGCCGACCCACTCGCCCGCAAACACTACCTCGGCGAAGACTTCACCCTTTAATCCCCGCCCATACAAAAATCTCCCGGATAATAAATATTAACCCAAACAAGAAAGGAAAAAACGATGCAATCAGCCAATGCTAATAAACAAATAACCATCACCGTCCGCCATGAGGATGTCACTGACTCCCTACGCGATTACGCCACTAAAAAAATCGAAGGTCTCCACCTCGATTACCCAAAAATCATCGAAGCCAAGGCGATCCTCGATGTCCAAAAAAACCGCCACATCGCAGAGATCATTCTCTTCTGCGCCAATCACATCGTGATCGATGCCTCCACCGAAGGACCGGATATGTATGCCGCCATCGATGACACCATCTCAAAAATCGCCCGGCGTATGCGCAAACACAAAACGCGCCTCCTGAAAAAACACCGACCCAACAGGAGAAACGACACCATCAGGGACCTTGATGAAAAAGTCTACTCGTCCGATTTCCTCGATAACTTGGAAGACAAAGAAACTCCTGCCGAGCACGATCCTGAACCCATGATCGTCCATCGCGAAAGCTATCACATGCGCACACTTCTCAAGGAGGACGCCATCATGCAGCTGGAGCTCTCTGATAAACCATTCATCATCTATATCAACGAGCGCCGAAACGTCACTCAGGTCCTCTACCGCCGCGCCGACGGCGACTACGCCATCATCGAGCCGTAACCCGCCTCTGATGATCGTTGAAACGGGGGGAGGCTTGTCTCCCCCCGTTTTTCGCCCCCCCCTTCAAGCCCCCCCTCAAATGAAAACCCTTCTCTTTCTCACCGCCATCCTCATCGGCAGCCTCCATGCCCAGGAGCAAAAACGCCCCATTGTTTACCCCTTTGATGTCACCATCGGAGGACAAAAAGCCACCATGCTAAAAGGCCATATCCTTTTTGCCACCATCGAAAAACCCGTCAGCTCGGACGCCCTCTTGGAGATCGAAAAAGAAGCGCCCATGCTCATCATCAATGCCTTCGCCTGCAAAGAAAATGGTGCGGTCATGGCTCCCGGCCAACAACCAGCTGTGATCTTCACCCAGAAAACAAAATCCACCAAGCTGAATGCAACCATGGATAAAAAACCCCTCAAACCAGGACGCTATCTCGCTAACATCGTCGCCCACGGCGCCACCTCACGCGTCGTCTTTGTCGTCGAAGACAAATCGGGAAAACTCAAGATCCCGACCCTCAAACAGGTGGTCGATTTCTTGAAGAAAAAATCATAACCTCGCTACGGTTGCCCGTCTGATGGCTCAGCTGATGGATCAGCAGCAGCCTCCGCACCCTTCTTGTTTTCCGTTATCTCCTTTTTCGTTTCCCCCTCAACCTTGTCCTCACCCGGAGAACATTTATTCGACATTCATGTGGGGACGCCGAAGGCGGGCAGAATCCATAACTGAAGGGCAAAGTAAACCGCAACAATGCCGACAAAAAACCAGATGTTGTTCATGCCGATACTATAATCGCGTTGCGCAATAACGCTACTGGTTCTTCATATTATTCGCCACCATGGTGAAAAACGTGCGTAACTCCAACTGGATGGACTCCGGCACCTTGGTCTCCACCATTGCCTCATCCATCAACTCCAGCCAGCGCGTGACTTCAGCATCACCAATGGCAAAAGGGGCATGGCGCATACGCAAGCGAGGATGCCCCCGCTTCGCCTGATACCTCGGGTCGTTGCCAAACCGAAACAACAAAAAATCACGCAGCCGTTCCTCCGACCCCTCCATATCCTCTTCAGGATACATCGGCTTAATCAGATCATCCGTTTTGATCCTCTTATAAAAAGCCGCCACCATCTTGGTGAATCCAGCTTCGCCTAAAATGGTGTATATAACAGCTTCGTCCATGGTGATTGGGCAGTCAAACGTTACGCGTCTTGCTGGCGGGCGCTCGCCTTAAGACGAAGTGCATTCAATGAAATGAATCCCGTGGCGTCATCCTGATTGTAGGCTTCCTCGGCACCACCTTCCATGGTGGCAATATCCTCGCAGTAGAGTGAGAACGGCGAGCGACGACCGGCCTGCATGCAGTTTCCTTTATACAGCTTGAGCCTGACTTCTCCAGACACCGTTTGTTGGGTCGAGGTCACGAGTGCCTGAATGGCCTCACGCTCAGGGGCAAACCAGAAACCGTTGTAGACCAACTGGGCGTATTTAGTGATGAGGTCGTCACGCACATACTGGGCCTCCCGGTCCACCGTCAACGTCTCCAAATCACGGTGCGCGGCAAGCATGATGGTTCCGCCTGGCGTTTCATAAATCCCGCGCGACTTCATCCCGACAAAGCGGTTCTCCACAATGTCAACCCGACCAATACCATGTTTACCGCCAAGGAAGTTTAAGACACGCATCACTCCGTAGGGACTGAGCAGGGTGTAACCGTCTTGTTCTCCGCCAACCTCAAAATCACCCAAGTCAGCGATCACTTGGTCAAGCCCCTCATACTTGAGGCCAACGATGTCCCCTTTTTCAAACAGGAACTGCACATACTCAGGGGTGTCTGGTGCCTCTTCAGGAGAAACAGAAAGCACATACATGTCACGATCAGCTTCACCCGTGGCGTCATACCACGTGTCTTCCAACGCCCCAGCTTCAAAGGAAATATGCAGTAAGTTACGGTCCATCGAATACGGCTTCTTCTTGGAGGCCGTCACGTCGATCCCGTGCTCTTCACAGTAGGCAATCATTTCGGAGCGCCCTGGGAACTGAGCGCGAAACTCCGCATCCCGCCATGGAGCAATCATCTTGATATCAGGGGCAAGCGCGGCAACGGATAACTCGAAACGCACCTGATCGTTTCCTTTGCCCGTCGCGCCATGCGCTATGGCATCGGCACCTTCTTTGATGGCAACATCGACCATCCCCTTGGAAATACATGGACGTGCAATGGACGTGCCCAGCAGGTATCGGCCTTCATACAGTGCATTGGCTTGGAACATCGGGTAAATGTAGTCGGCGGCAAATTCTTCTTTGAGATCGCCGATGTAACACTTGCTCGCACCCGTGCTCAAGGCTTTCGCCTCAAGACCGTCAAGCTCCTCGCCCTGACCGACGTCAGCACAATAGGCAATGATTTCAGCATTATACTTTTCCTTGAGCCAGAGAAGAAGAACCGAGGTATCAAGACCTCCCGAGTATGCGACAACGATTTTCATAGTGATGATGGATTAATGGATTGATGGATTAAAATAAACTTTAAAAAAGTGCCCCGCCTCCGAGACAGGCGCAGGAAAACATGAGACGCAGCAAGAAGCAAGATGTAAGAGAGATGACGCGCGTCAGCAAACCACTCGACCGTATCGAGCCCGCCCACTTGGAGGAGAGGCGCAGTCCCGACCTGATGATGGATGCCGACTATGCGTCATCCTCACCATCCCGAGCTGCCTCCACATCGGTGGCTATGGCTGCCGGATTTTTACCCCCTGGCAACACCTTGCGCATGAGCTTTTTTAACCCCCCCTCGGCAGCCTCCTGGCCAGCCTCGGCCTCACGGAGCGCCTTTTCCCAAGCTGAAGCAAATCCAGGCGCCTGCTCACGCATGGCACTGACAGCGGATTCCATGACTTGCAAATGACGCAACTCGGCCCGCCCTGGCTTCTGCCGAGCCACATTCAAATTCCCACGCAACGTCTCATTCTGTCCACGCAGTTCATCCAGCTGATTCTGGAGCTGTTCGTTCCCGGTTGCATTGATCTTGAGCTGGGTGTTGAGATGCCCCTGAAGATCCTTGTTTTCGCCCTCCAGCCGCTTCTGGTCCTTGCGCAGCATCACAATATCTTTGCGCATCAGCCTCCACATCATCACAAGCAAAAAAAGCCCAACAAGAAGCCCCCATGTAAAAGGTTCAGAAATGAGCTGCATCAAAATGTCCATGTCATGACCATAGAACAGCCAAGCCAGATATCACAACAGATTTTTTCCTCCAGAGCCCCAACAATGCCGACGCGACCTCTCCCCCGTCCTAAGACCTCGCCTGCTGATATCCCATGTAGTTCTGGTAGGCAAAGTAGGCAAAAAAGAAAATACCCATGGTCATGTTATTCGATAACATCAGCAGCACGACCACGATGCAGGTGATGATGCTGGCCTTGTGCATCGCCTTGCGCGACTTGACAAACTGATCCATGAACTGCCCACCATCGAGAGGAAACACAGGGAGCAGGTTGAGCATTGACCACCAGACATTCACCCAGATCATCGAGTTGAGGAAACCGTAAATCGGTTTATTTTCAGGGAAAAACCGCAGCATGACCTCATGCGGCACATTGGTGTAGCGCAGGTAGATGCTCAGACGACTCAGCGCCTCCGGCATGGGGAAAATAACAAACACGGCCACGATGCTCAAGGCCGCCAGCAACAAGCCGGCACCAGGGCCGGCAAGGATCATGGCACAACGACCACGCCGGTCAAACCGTCCTCCTTGTTGATAAGCGAGCCCGCCAAATGCCCATAACCGGATCCAGACGGTGCCACCACCCAGCTTCCAGCCCGTCAGGGCATGCCCGAGCTCATGGACGAGGATCGAGATAAAACCGGCCAGCATAAACAAAACCACCCCCATATAGAGATCAGGGGAGCTGCTCTGCAATGCGGCAAATCCACCACCAATAAAGGCCATCACCAGCCAAAACCATGGTTCGACTTCAACCGGGATTCCAAAAAGAGTAAAACGAAGCATCGTAGGATTAATAATGAAAATTTAGGCGTCTTGTCGGGCAAGTAAGTTAGCGGCCGAGACCAGAGCCTTGAGGCCCGCCATCTCAATGGAGGGATCAACACCACAACCCCAAACCAACTTCTGACTATCAAGATCCTGCAATTGAATATACGCCGCAGAGTCTGCATCCGACCCCCCACGCACCGCGTGTGACCGGTAATCGGTGAGTGTGAACCCCTTCAAGCCATCCTGCTCCAACGCATGCACAAATGCATTGATCGGACCATTGCCCAGCCCACTGATTTTTTTCTCCTCACCATGCAGCGAGATCGTTGCGTGGCATGCCACTTCCCCCTGATCACCTGCATGATGGTCGAGTTCGTAGTCGCACAATGACACGGGCGCGGTGAGATTAACAAACAGTTCCAAAAACGTATCGCGGATTTCATCGGCCGTCAGTTCACGCCCCAGCTCATCCGCCAAGGCATAGATGCGCGTCCCCACGACCGGATGCATCGTTTTAGGCAAATCAAATCCATGTTCACGGTCGAGCACGTAGGCGACTCCCCCTTTTCCTGACTGCGAGTTAATCCGGATGATCGCTTCATACGACCGGCCGACATCCTGAGGGTCGATGGTAAGGTAAGGAACGGCCCAAGGCACGTTGGGATCCTTTTTCAGATCCTCCTTGCGTCGGTCGAGACCCTTTTTAATCGCGTCCTGGTGGGAACCGGAGAAGGCGGTGAACACCAACTCTCCAGCGTAGGGGTGACGCTCACTCACGGTCATCCGGGTAACACGTTCATACACGGCTCGGAGTGATGGTAAGTCGGAAAAATCGAGCCCCGTTTCTACTCCGTGGCTGTTCATATTCAGGGCGACGTTAGCAATATCAAGATTACCCGTCCGCTCGCCATTTCCAAAAAGTGTGCCTTCGACGCGATCCGCTCCGGCCATCAGACCGAGCTCGGTGGCTGCCGTTCCTGTGCCCCGGTCATTATGGGTATGCAGGGAAATAATCACGGAATCACGGCGGTTCAAATGACGCCCCATCCATTCGATCATATCCGCATGGATGTTCGGGGTCGTCCACTGCACGGTATCCGGCAAGTTCACAATCATCTTGTTCTCCGGCGTTGGCTGCCAAACATCAATCACAGCATTGCAGCACTCCACCGCAAAATCCAACTCCGTGTCCGAAAACGATTCAGGTGAATACTGCAGCACAATCTCCGTTTCAGGGATGGTAGGTGCCAACTCCTTCACCAGCGTGGCCCCATCAATCGCCAACTGCTTGATCTCCTCACGTGTGGCATCGCCAAAGGTGATCCGGCGCTGGAGCGGTGACGTCGAGTTATAGATGTGCACAATCACATGCTTGGCTCCCTTAATTGCATCAAAGGACCTACGAATCAGATGCTCTCGCGTCTGCACCAACAACTGAATGGTGACATCCTCCGGGATGAGATCATCCTCAATCAGTCGCCGACAAAAATTAAATTCCGTGTCGGCAGCCGATGGAAATCCAATCTCAATCTGCTTGAAGCCCACTCGACAAAGGACTTTGAAAAACTCGATCTTTTCCTCAATGGACATCGGCACAGGCAACGCCTGGTTGCCGTCGCGCAAATCCACACTCGCCCAGATGGGTGCGCGGGTAATGGTGCGCTCCGGCCACTGGCGATCGGGAAGATCAACCGCAGGGAACGCACGGTATTTTTGGATGCTTTCGGTCTTCATGACGCCGCTTCCATGGAGCTTTTCGAGGTAAAATGCAAGCGGCAAGCTGATTTGCCCGACTTTTCCTCCTTGCTCTGATCCTCGGGAAAGGGCACTGTGTGGAAAGCATGAAGATCAAACACCTTATTACCCCCACCGTAACGGCCCTTGCCTGCATAGGCCTGCATTCCTGCACCACGAATCTAGGGTCGACCTCAGGTGGAGGGCTCTCCGCCTACCAGTCCTACGACCGCCCAGCCAGCCTGCCCACCAACCCGTCAAAGGTCCGCGTCAAGGTATCAACCAGTAAGCAAATCGCCTACGTCATGGAGGGGACCAAACCCCTGCTCGTCATGCCCGTCTCCGTGGGAACTTCAAGCACCCCAACCCCCAAAGGCACTTTCCGCATCTTTAAAAAAGAACACCGGCACCGTGCAAACAGTCACGGATATGCCTACAGCGGCGACAACGTGCGCCAATGCTACCTCAGCAAGAAACCCGGCGGTTGGAGGTTCAAAGGGACTCCCATGCCCTACTGGTGTGAGTTTAAAGCCAATTACGGCTTTCATACCGGCTGGATGAAACACCATCCTTGCACCCACGGCTGCATCCGCATGCACGAAAACGTCGCACCCAAGTTTTTCCGCCTCGTCAAAAATGGCACCCCAGTCAACATCGCCACATCTCAACCAGAGGACAGCACCCTAGGCCGCAACGTGCCACGACCACCCGACGCCGGCCCCCTGCCCGACTACTCGGGCAGTTTCATGTTGGGTGACGGATACTTTAACCGACACCGTTCGGCTAAATTCCAATAAGCACAACGCGGTTTTTGGCGCGAGACACCCTAGACGACCTCGCACGCATTTGCCATGTCAACAAACTCTGTGTAACGAGGCTGCCAGCCAAGTCCGCGGAGTTTTTCATGGGACACCCGTTTACTGGTATTACCACGCTTGCGAGGCACACCCGCATCCATGCTCCCCGGCATCGGGCAGGAAAACGCCTCTGCCAGCGCCGCATAACAATCATACTGGCGCACCGGCTCGGACGATACATTATAAATCTCACCCGCTGGAGGAGGTGACAGGGAGCCGAGAAGCAACATCGCTCGCGCTACGTCATCGCGATGAATAAAGTTCATGATCCTCTCACCGGCACCGTCGATCCGAGCCGTGCCGCTGATGAGGTTTTTTAAAACATGACATCGCCCTGGGCCATAGAGGCCAGAGAGTCGGGTAACGACCCCCCCAGCCGACAGCGTCAACTTCTCAGCCTGCCTCAACACACCCGCCGTAGCCGCAACGGGCTCGGCTGGGCTGATTTCGGTAACCACGGAGTGATCGGTCTGCGCGTAAACGGACGTGCTTGAGGTAAAGATCAATGGTGTCGTCGGGAATCGTTTAAGCAGGTTCCGGCAGCCTTCGAGATAGACATTCCGGTAGGACTCCACACCGCCACCTCCCGAGGCCGCACAGTGGATGATTAAATCGTATTCACCAGCCAATTGCTCAACCTCACCACAAGACGAGATATCGCACTTCACACAAGTCCCGCGTCCGCTACGGCTCAGCTTAACCACCTCCCAACCCGCCTCGGAAAACACCTGATCCAAGGCTTCCCCGAGAAATCCGTAACCGGCAATAAGCAACCTAGCCATGCATCGAAATCCCTAAAAGCTCTTCCGTAGCTTCACGAGGCCGCGCCGTCAGAATATCTGGCTGACCCTGTGTCACCAACACGGTGTGCTCGAAATGTGATGAGTTTTTTCGGTCATTGGTGATCACCGTCCATCCATCACTCAGAATCGTCACCGCCGGCACACCCGCATTCACCATCGGTTCAATCGCGAGAACCATCCCAGGGCGAAGCTTCGGAGTGCGCCCCGGTGGGCGGTAGTTTGGAACCTGCGGCTCCTCATGCAGGTCACGCCCGACACCATGGCCAACGAACTCTCGCACCACCGTAAAATCAAAGGGTTTCACATGAGCCTCTACAGCACCACAAAGGTCAGCAAGATAGTTCCCGCTGCGTGCCTGATCGATTGCCTCATAAAGCGACTGCTCGGTGGCACACATCAGGCGTTTGGTTTCGTGATCAATCTCTCCCGCAGGCACCGTGGTGGCATTATCCCCAATCCATCCACCCTTGGTGATCCCAACATCGATTTTAAGAATGTCTCCCGGGCGGATCACCGTGTCGGAGCCAATCCCATGAACAACTTCCTCATTCCGAGAAATACAAATTTGCCCAGGAAACCCACGGTATCCGAGAAAGGCGCTTTTACAGTCGCGCTCTTTCATCAACTCGGCCGCGTAAGCATCGATCTCACCCGTGGTCTTTCCAGGTTGCACCGCTTTTGCACAAAGCTGCAGAATTTCACTGGCGGTTTCGCACGCGACACGCATTTTACGAATATCGGCGGCTGTTTTAATAGGTATTCTGATCTTCCTGGCCATAGTGATTGCTATTGATAGCCCCGAAACTAGCGATGCTAGATCGAGATGCCGTAGGCTTACGCCCTTTGCCAAAGATGAAAAGAAAAAAGACCTACAAACACAAATACGCAATCCCTGCGTCAGGCAGCCCCAATCAATCACTGAGGAGCCCTGCAGCCCGTCTGATTACTTTCAGCCCCTCTTTCCGTTTGACTCCAAGACCTGTGGCATCTTGCCGCTCAATCATATCCACAAGAGAAACAAGCTTGTCGGCATCCAGTTCACCCGATGTCGATCCTCCGCTCAATACGATACCACACGCAGAAACAACCGAGGCAAAGCGCAAATCCGAACTCGCCTCAGCCCAATCGACAACAGTCCCCACGGACAAAGGCTTGGATGCAGCCCCCTGCCCTAACGTCAACGCTGCGATTCGCCCAGACCCTTCCGTTCCTTCAACCACCTCAAGCTCATAAATCACATAATTGCCATGCGATCGGGATGCCCGATCTGGACCTCCTGACACGACCACGGGCCCCGATTCCTTCAAGCGGGCATAACCGAGCAGACGCACACGCCTCACCCGCTCCGAGTTCAATTCCAATATGGCCGACTCCGACGCCAATCCCCCATCAGCCTGCACGTGCACCGCCAGCAATGCCGTGTTCGTGCTCCACGGCACCTTGCAAATTTCCATATCCGCCACCCATCCAGCACCGCTGATCATCGTGGGTTTTTTGTATCGGAAATGATTCACCATCTCCTCGATGCGGATGGCCCGACGCGGTGGAAGTTTTTTCTGATCAAGGATCGAACGCTCCAGCCATGGCCAACTCGTCACACCCGAGGTCATCGGAACCACCAAACGTTGCCCTGAGCGGACTCCCTGCCACCTCTGCCTTGATGCATCATCAAGCGCAGGCAAACTGTCGCCCGATGCAATTTCGCCCTCTGGCATCAACCTGATACGCGCCTTCACCTCCTCGCGAAACCCCGTGGTGTCATCACGCATCGCCTCCCTCATTGGAGTGGTGGCTGCATGAGATGAGCCGTTTGCACCCTCTACCCCAGCATCGGACACCACTGGAGCCGTAAGGTTCTGCATATCCACTTGCGTCCAATCCCACTTGGCGGGCGACTCGACCCCACCATCCCCTGAACCTCCACCCGGTCGCCCACCGACGATGAAAATAGCCACGGCAATCGCTGCCGCAACACCGATCCCCGCTACCGCTGGCCTTTTCCAAAAGGGCACCCTCGCACTGGCTAAATCCGTGATCACGGGGCGTGCCCCTGCACTCCGCACCGCCTCACGCTGGCCAGGTGTCAGTAGATGCGCATCGCCATCGCCCAAGATCCCCATGAGCTGAGCCGATGCCTCACGCGCATCGTCAACGGCCATACGGACACGCGCATCCATAAGCACTGCACGCGCTATCTCGATGGCATCACTACCCGTCAGCTCTCCAAGAGCAAATGCCGTGATGCGTGGGTCATTGATATCAATTTTCATGGGTTGGGCTGGTTGTTGGAGTAAAAAAATTATTGAAGTTCATCGGGCAGCAGCGCCCTGAGGCGCTTCAATCCAGTGTGAATAAGAAAACCCACATTTCCACTGGTCAACCCAGTTTCATCGCTGATTTCCTGATAGCTGTATCCTTTTTCGAATTTGAGAAGTATCACGGTCGCCTGATTCTCGGGTAACCGTGCAATGTAGCTTTTAACCATCTCAACTCGCTCGTGATCCGCAGCAACTTGATGGGGCGAGGCCACACCGCTGTCTTCGGCAGCGAGAATCTCATCGTCCACAGCAACAAGACGCTTTTCCTTACGCAAAATATCGAGAGCTCGATTTCTGCATACCGTGAACAACCACGGCTTCAAGCCATCGCGCACCTTGGATACATCTTGTTGATAGAGACGAATAAAAGTATCCTGAACAACGTCACGGGCACGATCAAGATCATGGACGATGGTTCGGGCATAACCAATGAGAGGCGACTCATATTCTGAGACCGCCCGTTCAACGAGCTCTGCACTGCTTTCAACCATATTCCTGTTTTCTTGACGATCGTTTGCGACGCCCATTTCAGGCACTTTCTACATCACAAACGCACACCCTCGAAATTTCTTGGGGGGATTTTACTTTTTTTACCTCCCCATGCGCGACGCGCAAACCACGCATCCCCCGTTGGACTCCTCTGATCCAACCATCAAAGGGACGTCCCTGGAGGCGATTGACTGATCAAGTTGGTAATCTCAAGCGCCAGATCAAGTGCCGCCGCCCCTTGCTGACCAGAGACTTCAGGCACGGCCCCCGCCATGGCACATTCCACAAACGAGGCCAATTCGAGTTTTAACGGCTCATCTTTCTCCACATTCACTTCCACTTTTTCAATGCCCGCGTCACCCATACGGTACATACCGGCACTCTGCTCTTGGTAATCCAGCGAGAGATAGCAATCCCCCTGAAACACCCGGATCTTACGCATCCGCTCAGGGCTGATCCGGCTCGCCGTCACATTGGCAACACATCCATTTTCAAAACGAATCCTTGCATTGGCAATATCTTCCCGTGATGTCATCACCGCCACCCCCACAGCATCCACACTCACAATCGGCGATCGCACAAGGTGCAAAATGATTTCCAAATCATGGATCATCAAATCCAACACCACCCCGATATCGATACTCCTATTCGGAAAAGGGGATAATCGATGCGCCTCGATAAACCTTGGCTCACTCAAACGGTCCTCCAGCTCCCGCATCACTGGGTTAAAACGCTCAATATGCCCCACCTGCAGAATCTTGCCACATTTCTGTGACGTTTCAATCAAGGCCCGAGCATCGTCCAACGAGTCTGCAATCGGTTTCTCCATCAAGACATGCACACCCATTTCCATCAAGGCACACCCTACTTCACGGTGCGCAACGGTCGGCACCGCAACCGTGGCCGCATCCACCGCCGCCGCAAAATCATCCAGCGAATCGACGGCAACACCCCCGAATTCAGCCGCCACCGCCTCGGCCCGCTCTTTATCCTGATCATAGACAGCGGCCAACTCAACTCCATCCAGCAAGGAAAATACCCGTGCGTGATTCCTCCCCATGGCCCCTGCTCCTGCTACTCCTGCGCGTAAACTCATGGCCATAGAACTAGATCAAAGCAGCCCCAATGACAAGAGTATGAAAAAAAAAGCGCAAAAAAGCGAATAATAACCTAATATATACTATGCACGATCGTTTCACTTAACATCGCCCCCCGCTTGTCAACCACCCATAAAGCACCCACCCCCACTAAAATCGGGCAAGGCAACAAGCCACATAAAAAGCCCCAAAGCCTCTCACCACAAGCCCTCTTCTCTCCTCACCCTCTCTACAATAAAACGATGTTCACCGCCCAACCCACCCCCACCCCCCATGAGCATACACGTCCAACTCGCACCCTCTGCCTTGGCTCGCCTCCACGCCCAGCAGAGAAACTCAACCATCACTAGTATCATCATCGCCATCCTGGTTGTCCTCTTGATCGGCATCACCCTCCTTTTCATCCTGCTCCCCCCCCTCAACAACTACACCCCAGAAATCGTCACCTACCAAGCTGGGGCCGATGACGAGCGGAAGATCCGTAAACCCGATATGACACGAACCATCCAAAGAAAGCCGACGGCTCCCTCGACCTCCATGGTCAAAGTCATCGCCGCCAACCTCGCCTCGGCAACGGCCATCCCCATCCCTAAAATTGACGTTCCCGACCCCTCAACGAGTTTTGGTGATGGCGACGACTTCGGGGAGGGCTGGAACACCGCTGACGTCGGTGACGGCAGCCATCAATTTGTTAAACTGCCGACGACGATGAGGGAACGCTGTAGCCTCGAAGACCGACTCGCCCGACTCGACGCCAACGGCGGTAACCAGCAATGCGAGGCGGCCGTCATGAACGCTCTCCGATGGCTCAAGCAAACCCAGAATGACGATGGCAGCTGGACGCGCAAAAACAAAGGTGCCATGACCGGCTTTGCGCTGCTTGCCTTCCTCGGCCACTGCGAAACCCCCGAATCGGAAGAATTCGGTGACGCCGTCACCCGCGCCATCGTCTATCTTGTCAACCTCGGCATGAAAAACGATGGCAAGCTCGCAACATCCCCCGTCAACTCAAACCAATGGGTCTACGAACACGGTATCGCCACCTATGCACTCGCTGAGGCCTACACCTTCTGCAGCAACCTCGGGCTCAGCCTGCCCAACCTGGCAGAAGTTACCCAACGCGCCGGCGACATCATCATCAAAGGCCAAGGCGAGAGCGGCGGCTGGGTCTATGGATACAAACCGACCAACAGCGGCGACAACTCCGTCGGGTTCTGGCAAATCCAAGCGCTCAAAGCCTGTAAACATACCCAACTCTGGGAAGACAAGGACTTCAAAACGGTCTCACGCAAGGCTCTCGAGTGGCTCGACCGTGTCCAAGGGGCCAATGGTGCCATCGGCTACCGTAACAATCCAAGCGCAAAACCAGGACTCACTGGCGGGGGCATACTCGCCTTCCAAATGTGGGGTCAGGCGCGGTCCAAAAACGTCCGGAATGGCATCAGATACATCCATAAAAACACCGCGTTTGACTGGGACGAAAGCGCCAACCTCTACTACCACTACTACAACGCACAGGCCATGATCAACCGCGGCGGGGAGGCCTGGAAGGATTACAACGAGATGTTCCGCGATGTATTACTTGAGAACCAAAAAAATGACGGAACCTGGCAGAACACCGTCAGCAAGCACTCCAAAGGCGTCCACATGCAAACCTGCCTCGCCACATTGATGCTCGAGGTCTACTACCGATTCCTCCCCGCCACCGGTGCTAAAACCCGTTAACACCAAGAAAAGTGGCATTGAGAAAAGAAATCCATCGTTCCTGATCACCCTGCGCTGCTGCTACGACAATCAAAAACCACCCCCCCATGAACTCCCTCGCATTCCTTAAATTTTTTTTACTGGTCACATCAAATTAGCCACTTACATTCTCCCTTAATCGTAACCAAAAACACACCACCCACCTATACCCACTATGAGCCTTCATGCCCAACTCTCACCCGAAGTCCTAGCCCGCCTCCACGCGCAGCAGAGAAACTCAACCATCACCAGTATCATTATTGCTATCTTGGTCGTTCTCTTGGTCGGAGTCATCCTCCTCTACCTCCTGCTTCCCGCCGTCAACAACTACACCCCGGAAATCGTCTCCTACCAAGCGGGGGCTGAAAACGAGGACAAGATCACCAAACGCGAGATCACACGGGCCGTGCAACGCAAACCGTCGGCTCCTTCATCATCGATGGCTAAGGTTATCGCTGCCAACACCTCATCGACCACCGCCATCCCCATCCCCGAATTTGACGTGCCTGACCCCTCAACGGATTTCGGTAACGGCGACGACTTCGGCGACGGCTGGGGCAGTGGCGAATCAGAAGGCGGCGGCGGCGGCTTCAGCAATATCCCCGCAACCATGAGGGAACGCTGCAGCCTCGAAGACCGGCTCGCGCGCCTCGAAGCCAACGGCGGCAACGAGCAATGCGAGGAAGCCGTCATGAAAGCACTCCGCTGGCTCAAGAAAACTCAGAATGCCGATGGAAGTTGGGCAGGGGGCAACAAAGGCGCCATGACCGGCTTCGCACTGCTCGCATTCCTCGGCCACTGCGAAACACCCAACTCGGAAGAGTTCGGTGACGCCGTCACCCGCGCCATCGTTTACCTTGTCAACCTCGGCATGAAAAACGATGGCAGGCTCGCAACGGCCGCTGCTAAATCGCACCACTGGGTCTACGAACACGGTATCGCCACCTACGCCATCGCCGAAGCTTACACCTTCTGCAATAACCTTGGACTCAGTCTGCCCAACCTTGGTAAAGTTACTAAACTTGCCGGTGATATCATCATCAAAGGCCAAGGAGAAAGTGGAGGCTGGGTCTATTCATTCAAACCCACCAACAGCGGGGACAACTCCGTCGGTTTCTGGCAAATTCAGGCGCTCAAAGCCTGCAAGCACACTAAACTCTGGGAAGACAAGGACTTCAAAACAGTCTCCCGCAAGGCTCTCGAGTGGCTCGACCGTGTCCAAGGAGCCAATGGTTCCATCGGCTACCGTAACAGTCCGGGCGAATTCCATGGATTGACTGGCGGAGGCTTACTCGCCTTCCAAATGTGGGGTCAGGGGAGATCCAAAAACGTCCGAAAAGGCATCAAACTCATCAGTAAAAAGGCTACATTCGATTGGGACACAACCGCCAACCTCTACTACCACTACTACCATGCTCAAGCCATGATTAATTATGGAGGAAAAGAATGGAAGGCCTACAACGAGATGTTCCGAGACGTCTTACTCAAGAACCAAAATGAAGACGGAACTTGGCAGAACAAAGCCAGTAAACACTCTAAAGGAGGTGTCATGCAAACCTGCCTAGCTACGTTCATGCTCGAGGTCTACTACCGCTTCCTACCAGCAACTGGCTCTAAAACAAAGTAACCCCAAAATCCAGCGATTCACTCACCCAGCCCCTCTCCTGCAGAGGGGCTTTTTTTGTCGATAATCACAACCCCTCATAAACTTTGCTCACTTCTGACCTTGCCCGAAAACAAAACCTCACTAACGTAATTGTAACCCCCTCATCATGGCCGAAAAACAGACATGGCAGCACATTGCTCGGTGCACATCGCGTAAGATCAACATCGGCTGGTGGCTGCACGTATTAACCACCCCCCTGCTTGTCGCATCTCTGGTCATCGCCTGCACCACACTCATCTCCCGCCGCGAACTCAACACCGTTCCCTGGCTAGAGATTGGAGCGGCCACCTGCGCCACCCTGACCCTCACGGGTATCATCTGCTGGTTTGCTGCACGCCACCACTTCGAGTCACTTCAACAATCGCTCGTCCGCATTGAAGCCGCTATGAAATTGCGGAATGCGCTCACTGCCGCCGACCACGGTGTCGCCCCCTGGCCCGAGGTCCCGGATCATATCCACGATGGCATCCGCTGGCAATGGCGCCGACTCATCCCTCCCATCGTTGGGACCATCGTCATCATCACCTGTGGCATCACCATCCCCATCCACGCCAAATCCGATCGCCTCGCTCCTCAACAACAACCGAGTGCATGGAACGAACTCGACACCCAGCTCGACCAACTCGACCAGCAGGAAATCGTCCAAGAAGATTACCTCGATGCCATGCGGGAAAAACTCGAAAAACTCCGCGCCCAATCCCCGAACGACTGGTTTAGCCACTCGAGCCTAGAAGCCACCGACCACCTCAAACAAAGCCACCAATCCGAACAGGAAAACCTGAAAAACAACCTGCAACACGCCGAACGCAGCCTAGACGCTCTCCAACACAAGGCGTCATCCATGAACGCGGCGCAAAAACAACGACTCCTCAACCAGTTCGACCAAGCGATCCAAAAAATGCAGCAAGGCCAGATGAAACCAAATCAGGAATTGCTCAAACAACTTCATAACATCGACCCGAAACAACTCCAAAAACTCACACCAGAACAGCTCGACCAAGTCCGCGAAAACATGCGCCAACACGCACAGCGGCTTCAGCAAAATGGCGACAATCCACTCGACGGCGAGCCGGGTGAGGACGAATGGATGGATAATGACGGACTAGGCGAAGACGGCCATGAAGAGGATGGACAGGGTGGCCGAGGCGGCATCGACCGCGGACCGGGTCACGCCCCCCGCCCTCTCGGGAAGTCCCACGACGATACCGGAGCGGGTAAGCACGAAGGGTTAAAATCCAACGACCCACGCCATGCCCTGCCCGGCGACCTCCTCGAAACCCACGATACCCAACACGATGTCGATCTCACCCAACGTGGACCGACCGCCGGTGGCACCACCCAAGGAAAAGGTCAAGGCGGCGAGCGCGTCTGGAAAAACTCCCTCTTGCCGAACGAAAAAAAAGCCCTTAAGAAATTTTTCGAATAACCCTTTTCATACTCTCAACTTACCAACACCCATCAACCCACATGGTTTTTGTCACTTGGTATTAACCCCTTATTCAATCATGCAATTTGCCACCGAATCCGAAGTCGCCGCCGCCAGCCAACACGTCCGGTCACTCGCCAGCACCCTCAACCAAGTCCTGTTTGGTCAGGAGGAACTTGTCGATCTTGTCATCACCGGCCTCCTTGCCCGCGGCCACATTCTGCTCGAGGGACTTCCCGGCCTCGGCAAAACGGAACTCGTCAAAGGCCTCTCCAAAGCACTCAGCCTTGATGCTAAACGTATCCAGTTCACCCCCGACCTGCTACCCGGCGATATCACCGGCAACCCCGTCCTTCAGGAAAAAGACGGCCATCGTGAGTTTGTCTTCCAACCCGGCCCCCTGTTCACCAACATCCTGCTCGCAGATGAAATCAACCGAGCATCACCCAAAACCCAGTCCGCCATGCTCGAAGCCATGCAGGAACGATGCGTTACCGTGATCGGAAAAACCCATGAACTGCCCGCCCCCTTCTTTGTCCTCGCCACCCAAAACCCGATTGAACTCGAAGGCACCTACCCACTGCCCGAAGCCCAACTCGACCGCTTTCTCTTCAAACTCGAGGTCAGCCGCAATAACGTCGCCACCTTAGAAAAAATTGTCACCCACCGAGAACTCGGGACCGAGCCCGATATCACCCCCATGATGAATGCCAGCCAACTCGACGAAACCCACACCCTCGTCCGCCGCATCTACCTGCCCGATGTCGTTGCCAACTACATCGCCCGCCTCGTCGATGCCACCCACCCAGGCCAGTCGTCCGCATCCGCCGGCATCCAATACGGGTCCAGCCCGCGTGCCGCCCTCTCACTGGCATCCGCGGCTAAGGCACGCGCCTTGATCAACGAGCGAACCCACGCCAGCTTTGAGGACGTCAAGTTCTGCGCCCCCGCCGTGCTCCGCCACCGCATCATTCTCGATTACAATGCCCGCGTCGAAGGCAAGACCACCAACGACACCATCCTCAATCTCCTCGATGAGGTCCCCTTCCAAGCGCAAGAAACCCCCAAAACCATGGTCAGCCAATAACCCCCCGCTCCTGCTTCCATGTCCCGCCTCCTTATCCTCGCCCTCATTGGCCTGTTTGCGCTCCCCCAGGCCCGCGCCCAACACCAACTCATCCGTGAGGTTTACGATACCAAGACTAATACCTGGGCACAGGTCACACTCTTGCTCGGTAAACTCCCCGCCCACGGCTATGCCCCAGTCAGAATCAAAATCAATAACGCCAGCAAGACCGACCGCGACCTCACACTGAATTTTACCTCACGCGATAACACCGCTTACGGCAACGATACCGGAAGTCGCATGACCTCCCGATTCTCATGCTCCTGCGCAGCAGGAAGCGAGGAAACCTACGATTTCCTCGTCCCTCTCACCACCATTTTTCAGACCGGCTACGGCAGCGGCAGCGAGCTCATGCTCTCACTGACCTGCACAGGCTACCGGGCAAGCACCGGCAGCGTGACCACGGAAACCAACGACACGTGGCCATCCATCCTCCTGAGTAATGAACTTTTCATCCCGAACGCATCCAGCCTCAATAGCCACATCAGCCCTGCCCACTCAAGGTCAGGCGATCTCGAGTTCGCTGGCGATTTTGACCCAAAATCCATGCCCACCGACTGGCGCGCCTACATCGGTCACGACACCATCATGATGACCAGCCACAACTGGACGCAACTCGACCCCGGTGCCCGCACCGCCATTCTCGACTGGAACCGCCTCGGCGGACATCTCATCCTCTACACCTCCCATGCCTCGGATGACCTCGCCACCCTCAACATTGACACCCAACAACTGGGAAAAAAAAGCGCCACCCGCAGTTTGGGCCGAGTCACCTTGACGCCCTTACCACCATCAAAACGACTCGACCCCGCCAAAACGCAGAAGCTCGTGCAATCACACAATCCCCGCACAAAGTCACTCCAAGCCGAGCTCCTCCATCACTACGCTAAAAGTTGGCCACTCCAGATCACATTGGGGGAGAAAAGCTTCAACACCACATTCTTTATCCTCATCCTGTTAGCCTTTGGCATCCTGGTTGGGCCCGTCAATCTGTTTGTCTTCGCCAAGGCCGGAAAACGCCACAAGCTCTTTATCACAACACCCATCATCTCTCTCGGCGCCAGTGCCATCCTGATCATCATCATCATGTTCCAAGACGGCTTTGGCGGCCGCGGCCACCGACTCTTACTCATCGAGGTCCAAACCGATGAGCATAAAGCCTACATCATCCAAGAACAAGCTGCCCGCACAGGTGTCTTGTTAGGCAATTCCTTTGAGACCTCAGAACCTGCCATGATTTCGCCCGTCGCCCTCGATCCGTCGCGCTGGACACGGGTTGTCACCAATGGCTCCGCCCCAAGCTCCTACACCGCCAACCACGGTAGTAAGGGCCTTGAGGCCAGCGGCGATTGGTTTCAATCGCGCAGCATCCACGGCCACATCCTGAAATCCGTACGCCCCACCCGAGGAGGCATCGCGCTCACCCCCCGCGCCGGCGCCCCCCAGCTAACCTCATCCTTCGACTTCGATCTCGGCACCCTTTTCTATCGAGCCAAGGACAGCACATGGTGGAAATCCGACACACTCATAAAAGGCGACGCCACAACGCTCACGCCAAGCAGCGCAACCGAGTTTGACCGCTGGGTTAAAACCCAATCCGATCGATTCACCAGTGCCAACGCCGCCCATATCAACAACCTCTCCAACGAACCCGAACGGTTTTTCGCCCTCACCGAAAATGCCCCGGGCATCGATACCGCCAACGCCATCCAGTGGCTAACAACCACCGCCGTCATCACCGGCACGGTCAGACGTTAACATTTGAAGTTTATCCATCATGAGCAACGCCATCGCCGTCAAGAACCTCTACCGCTACTTCGGCCCACTCAAGGCCGTTGATGGCATCAGCTTCGATGTCCCGCACGGATCCGTCTGCGGGTTTGTGGGTGCCAATGGCGCAGGCAAAACCACCACCATGCGCATCATGGCCACCCTCGATTACCCAACCATGGGGAACGTCGAGATCTGTGGCATCAACGTGGTTAATTTCCCCGCTAAGGTGCGATCCTTGATCGGATGGATGCCCGACCATTTTGGCAACTACGAGCATATGACGGTGCTGGAATACCTCGATTTTTATGCTCGGGCACTCGGGTATACGGGAAAAGAACGGATGATGCGCGTGCAAGAGGTGATGGAGTTTGCCGATCTCATCCCGCTGGCTGATCGATTATCGAACAAGCTATCCAAAGGCATGACTCAGCGTCTTTGCCTCGGCCGGTCACTGATTCATGACCCGCAAATCCTGATCATGGATGAACCCGCCGCGGGCCTTGACCCCAAGGCACGCGTTGAGCTCAAGCACCTGATCCGCATTCTCGCCGATGAGGGGAAAACCATTTTCATCTCCTCGCATATTCTCTCCGAGCTCGGCGAGATGTGTGACAGCCTCCTCTTCATCAACAATGGCCGTATTGTCCACCATGGCGATGCCGAATCGTTAAAACACGGCACCGATCACCAAGGTGGGTATTTCTTCGATGTCCAAGTGCTCGGCAACCCTCAAGCCCTCTCAGACTGGACCGTCACCAACCCCTACACGGAATTCATCGAATCACGCAAACAAGGGGGACGAATCCGTATCGAATCCATCGATACCGCCGGCCGTGTGCTCACCAGCATGATCAAGGACGGGCTGCAGGTTGTCGAATTTCACAAAGAACAACGAAACCTCGAAGACGCCTTCATCGACATGCTCGATAAGGTAAATACGCCACCAGAAATGCCGCCGAGTTCCAACGCCATGCCACCAACTCCACCAAGCCAGTAAGACAGGCTTTGCCTGTGAGAACAGGCTCTTCAGCGCTTAAAAAAATGAGCACCCCACCCATCCATCCCATCTCCGATTTCCCTGACAAGCTCAACCCGATGCTTGTCAAGGAACTGCGTCAGGGCTTACGCGGCATCGGCTTTGTTGTGCTCTTTATCTCCCTCCAGGCATTGCTCTGTTTCATCCTGTTGATCACTGCAACCGTCGCCTCCTATGAAAATGCCGGCAGCCAACTCTCGCGCGTCATTTTCTTTTTCTTCTCCTTCGCCGTGCTCCTCATCCAACCCCTGCGCGGCATCTCCGCACTCTCCACAGAAATTAAGGACAACACCATCGACTTACTCTGCCTCACTCGGCTCAGCGCATGGCGTATCACCTACGGAAAATGGGTCTCCATCGTCAGTCAATCGGCACTCTTCCTCACGGCCATCATCCCCTACCTAATCCTGCGCTACTTCTTTGGCGACATGCAGATGCTGGCAGAAATCCTCCTCCTGTTAAGCACCTTCCTGCTGTCCGCAACCTTCACCGCGATCACCGTCGGCTTCAGCGGTTTAACCTCTGCTCTCATCCGTGTGATTCTGCCGATCACCGCCGCCGCCATCGGTTTCATGATCCTTGTTTCCATGTATTTCGGAGGTAGAAACAACTACCAAGAGATCATCCAGTTGCTCACCCTAGAAAGTGCCGCCAGCACCTTCACCTTTCTCGGGTTGATCTGCATTTGTATCTACACGGCGTGGATGGGCCTCGACCTCGGCACCTCCATCATCGCCCCGATCGCTGAAAACCGAGCCACACTGCGGCGCATCGTCAGTCTCGGCTTGATCACCACCACCCTGCTCGTTTTCAGCTTTACGGGGGTAGGAGCCGACGTTGTCATCCCTCTCTGTCTCGTCCTCTGCATCCCAGTGAGTATGATCTCCCTGACAGAAAACAGCCGACTTGTCCCCCCGATCGTGGCGCCGTTCACCCGCCGGGGGGTATTAGGAAAATCAGCAGGCCGACTTCTCTATCCAGGGCGAGCGACAGGTCTTATTTTTGTCCTCACGCTCTACCTCCTGATGCACGGACTCCTCCTGTTTTACAAATACCGTGGTATCACCGTTGATCCGTGGGACGTCGTTGTGCTCAATTCCTTTTTTGCCATCCTGTTCTTTGCCCTCGTGCTCACCCATATCTTCGCCCGAAAATACTCCAATCGGATCGGCATTTTTATGCTTTTCATCTGCAGCCAATTCCTCATCAGCGCCATCATCTATGCCTGTGAAGAATGGTCGTCCAAACTTGACGTCATGCCCTATTTTTTCTGGATCCCGACGAGCTTCAGCTACAACGACAACATGCCTTCTGATGCGCTACTCACCGCCAGCTATTTCAATGTCGTCCTCTACGCGACCATTGGGTTTGTCACCACCCGCCCGCTCTGGAAACATATCCGAGCCACCGAACAGCAAGTGCACCATGACCCGTAAAGAACGAACCATTCTCTACACCCAGGCGTCCGTCTGCGCAGATCACCTGACACTGCCACTGCGCAGTCAGGTCTGGCGCGGCATGGCTGGCGAGTTCCAGGGTGCTGGCACCGGGTCCTCGATCGATTTTCAAGACCACCGCGCCTACGTCCCCGGCGACGACCCGCGCCACATCAACTGGCATGCCTACGCGCGCACCGGTCATTACTCGATGAAACTCTACCGCGAGGAAGTAAGACCGGTCATCGACATCATCTTGGATGCTTCCGAATCCATGTTTTTTGAACCCGTTAAAGCAGCACGCACCGCCGAACTGCTTTACTTCGCCACCCTCTCGGCCATTCAAGCAGGTGCCTCCACCCGCATCCATGCCCTCCGTGGCAATAGCCACACCACCCTGCCTATCGATGCCATCACCACCCACCATTGGTTGGAGTGCGTAAACGCACTCCAACCAGACGGTTCGGCATCACCACTGGCACTGGATCAAATCCAGCTTCGAGGTAACGCGATCCGACTCGTGATTTCCGACCTCCTCTTCGAGGGCGACCCGGCCCAACCGCTTAAGCGGCTTAGCCGTCAGCAAGGAAAACCCATCATCCTCGCACCCTTCCTCCAATCCGAGGCCAACCCACACTGGTCAGGAAACTACGAATTCATCGACGTCGAGCAAGGGGGCCAGCACCCGCACCGCATCGAAAAATCCACGCTCAACCACTACCACAAAGCCTACACAAACCACTTCACCTCATGGCGCGCCGCTGCGCGCCAGTTCAATACCCCGCTCGCCCGTGTCTGCGCAGACACCCCACTGCTCGACGCCCTCAACGCCGAAGCCATCCAAGCCGGTGCCCTTAGTATCGCCTGACCAGCTAGCCCAGCCGCAACTCCTCATTCCCCATCAACCTCATCCTTACCAACCTCCACGGACTCTGGGCGCTTCTCGGCATCCCCGTCATCGTGCTGATCCACTTCCTCCAACGCCAAGCGAAAGTGGAGTTCGTCAGCACCCTGTTCCTTCTGCGCCAAACGCAGCGCGAATCGACCACCGGCAGACGCTTCGAACGACTCGTCCACTCCGTCCCGCTCTGGCTCCAAATCCTCGCCGTCCTCCTGCTTACATGGATTCTCGTCCAACCTCGTTACGTCAAAGCGAAGTCGACCCAGCGTATCGCCATTGTGCTCGATAGCTCAGCATCCATGCGCGTTTTTCAGGACCAACTCCCGTCGACCATCCGATCAGAAATCCCGCGCCTCCAAGGAAACGCAGCCCATATCGAGATTTGGCTCATGGAGTCCGATCCGTCACAAGGAAAACTCTATCGTGGCACATCAACCGATGACATGCTCGAATCCTTAAAAAAATGGTCGCCGACCTCTGGCGCCATCGACCCAGAAAACACACTACGTGTCGCCCGTAGCTTGGTCGGAGCCGAGGGGGCCATCACCTACATCACCGACACACCAACGGAGTCTACCCCACCCTACAACGCATCCACCATCGCCATCGGAAAAAATACCGACAACTGCGGAATCACCGGTGTCAGCTTTACTCAACGCGACGGCAACCTCATCTGGAAGTCGATTGTTAGAAATTACGCCGGAACCACGCAACAACGGACATGGCACCTCGAAACGCCCGAGGGTCGAAGCCCCACCAAGTCGATCACGCTGCCTGCAGGCCGGCTAACCACCCTCCAAGGTGTTTTCCCAGCCAACCAACCACGCTGCCGTATCGTTCTAAGTGATGACAGCTTCGATCTCGACAACAGCCTGCCCCTTGTTCAACCCGCTCCAAAAACCCTGCTTGTCAGATCAACGCTCTCCAAAGAGTCGGCCTCACTCAACGACAAGATACTCACCAGCTTCCCGAACCTCCAACCCGCCGCCCCCTCTGATACCGCCGACCTCATCCTCACCTCCACAGCCACCACCCCGCGACACAGTCACCTCATCGTATTCCCCCAAGACAAGGCGACCAACCGCCCCTACCTCACGGGCAACATCGTTGCCACCCGGCACCCGCTCACCGACGGACTCAACTGGCAGACACTGCTCGTCCGCAACACCATCTCGATCCCGCATGATGCAGCCGATGACGTCCTGCTCTGGCAAGGGAGTCGACCCCTCATCTACCTCCGCACCCACCCCACGTCAGGAAACATGGCACTTTTTCTCAACTTCGATATTCAGCAATCCAATGCCCTCAAGCAACCCGCCACCGCCGTCCTCCTGCTCCGATTCTGCGAGCAACTCAGAGAGAACAAACGGGCGCCGGAATCAAGGATCACCGAAATTTCCGAACCGCTCAAACTCACCCGTGACACCGGAGAAAACGCGGCACCACTCAGCTTCACATCATCGGCTCTCGACGGATCGGTCATCGAGTCGTCCACACTCCCAGCCAACGCCCACCACCTTTTCGCCCCAAAAACACCCGGGTTTTTTACCATCAAACAAGGGGATGAGACCCTGCTGACGTCCGCCACCTACTTTGCCGACACGCGGGAGGCGGATTTCTCACATTGCGCCACCGACCACCGGCCTGCTTCCTCCTCAGCCACCGCCATTGACCGCCACACCCGTGACGACCACCTCTGGCGGATTTGGCTCGGCATGGTGCTCGCCGCCGCCCTCGGAACATGGGTATTCAGCAAGCCCAACCAAAGAGCCTAATACCAAAGAGGAGAACGCGTTGGTTGATCCTTGGAGTCGACAAACTCCCGCCTGAGTGATGCCCCTCGAACCTACTTCAAAAGGTCCGCCTTTTTCCCCTCCAAGAAGTCTTGGAAGGCCTTAGATACAGGACCATCCAGCTTCTTTTGAAGCAACTCGTATTCTTGAATACTCATCGGAATAGCTAAGCGGATCACGTGACTTCCAGGGGCACTTTTCCATTGAGATTCAAGAGCGGGAAGATCTTTGGCTGGCACGCCGAACGCCTTAAGCACCCCCTTGGCCATCATCATATTTCCGTAAGCATTCATGTGAACGCCGTCTCGGGTCAGGTGATGGGTCCCCTTGGGCGCATCCTTGGGAAACGTTTCAAGTGCCTCCTGCATCTGAGTATTCAGGTCCGCAAACAGGCAACCTTTGCGCGTTGCCAAGTCCTTGAGAAAGGCATTGTAGGGAAGAAGCTTCTGGTTGAGGCTATTCTTCTGGTCCTCTTTAATCATGGTTGATGTCAGAATCATCACCTTGACGCCAGCGGCCTGAGCTTGATCGACAATGGCCGTGATATTCTTTTGGTAGTCATCGAGTTTGACTCCCCGGGCACCATGCCAAACGTCATTGACACCACAGCTCAACGTCATCCAGTCAGGCTTCTTGCTCAAGACGTGTTTTTCAAGGCGAGCGAGCATCTGATTGGATTTGTGACCTGAAATACCCGCAAACACACCAGTGGCCTCGACCCCGTGCCGCTTTAACCCGTCGAGGACCAGTTGACAATACCCTGATGACTTGGCGCCGGCGGCCGTGATCGAATCACCGAGGAAAGCAATTTTCTGGCCGTTGGAAACATGGATCCCGGCTGCGCCGCCATCCTTTGCCGCCAATGGTTGCGACAGAGTGATCACTGACAAGAGGGAGAAACTAAACGCGTGTGAGATGAGATGATTTTTCATAAAATATAACAGTAGAAGTGAGCGGATGATACCGTAAAGCCAAGACATCAGCTAGGATCCCGGGCATCATCACCCTGACATCCTACATAACGCAACCAACCCACTCGCTCTTTCATTTTTATATTTCCATCGAGTAGGGGG
>JABDRB010000006.1 GCA_013041925.1 Akkermansiaceae bacterium
TGTGAACTTGGCTGTTTCCAGCTCTGTCCGCGGTCGACTTAGTGTCTCTTGCGTGCCCTCCGTTGGAGCGGCGGGCGGAACCTACTCGAAATCTCATTCAGGTCAACACCTTTCGACATTAAATTTCGATCTTTTTCCAACCCCACCCGCAACCCCTTGATTTCCAAGGGGAAGCACGACGAAGTTTTTTGCATCAAAATCAATGAAGAGCCGGCGGAGGGGTTCCCTTTTCGTCATCTGGGTCATCTGGTAGACGAATCGACTCCACCATATCCTGAACTTCTTGTGGTGGTGGGGGGGTAAATGCGCTTACGATGAAGGCAATGGCGAAATTGAGAAGCATACCGATGCAGCCGATGCCCTCGGGGGATATACCCAGGAAGTAATCTTCTACCCTACCACCGAGGAACTGAAAATAGACAATGTAGCCGAAGGTGAAGCTGATCCCGACGATCATCCCGGAGATAGCCCCCTCCCTGTTGACACGTTTGGAAAAGACGCCCATGAGCAGGGTTGGGAAGAATGATGATGCCGCCATACCAAAGGCAAAGGCCACCGTTTTAGCAATGAATGTGGATGGCGGATTGATCCCAAAATAAGCCGCCACACCCAGCGCGACAAAGGAGGCCATGCGTGCGTAGCGAACCTCCTCTTTATCTGACAGGTCGGGCTTGATGATTTTTTTCATCAAGTCATGGGAGATAGAAGTGGAAAGAACCAGCAATAGGCCTGCGGCCGTTGATAGCGCGGCAGCGATACAACCCGCCATGAGAAGGGCGATCACCCATGGGGGGAGCCCTGCCATATGCGGATTCGCCATCACCATGATGTCATTACCAAACCAGAGTTCGTTCGGGTTTGTCTTATCCGCCTTACTCACAAGTAAGCGCTCACCAGATTGACCAATACGCTGTGACTCTGGTGCATTGTATTCGGGGTAAATCGGCTTCTTCCCTTGGAATGGCGAAAACGTCCCGGCGTCCGATTTCCCTGGGCCAAAGTATTGGATTTTCCCGTCTCCATTTTTATCAACCCATGCCATTTGACCCGTTTCCTCAAAGTCCTTGAACCAATCTGGAGCCTCCGAGTAACTCGTATTGTTGAGCTTCTCAATGAGATTGACACGAGAAAATGCCCCGATCGTTGGAGCGGTGAGATAGATCACTGCAATAAACAAGAGTGTCCAGCAAGCCGAACTTCGCACTGCGTGCACGTTTTTCACCGTAAAGAATCGCACAATCACGTGAGGCAGCCCAGCTGTGCCGCACATCAAGGCAACCGTGACACAAAACATGTTCACCGTGGACATCTTTCCCGATGTATACTCGCTGAAACCCAGCTCCGTATTAATGTTATTCAGCTTGGTTAAAAACGGAACCACCTCTCCTTTCCCAGCGGTAAAATCACCGATCAAACCAAGTTGAGGAATGAAATTATTGGTTAAGGCAATGGCAATAAAAATGGCTGGGATCGTGTAGGCAAAGGCCATCACACAGTATTGTGCCACCTGAGTGTAGGTAATCCCCTTCATTCCGCCCATGCCGGCGTAAACAAAAACAATGGCAGCACCAATGACGACACCTGCGGGGATGCCGATACCAAACAACTGTGAGAAAACAACGCCCACCCCGCGCATTTGCCCCATGATATAGGTCATACAAATGAAGATGGCACAAAGAACGGCCACAGCCCGAGCTACCTTGGAGTAATACCGGTCACCCACGAAGTCCGGCACGGTTGCTTTGCCAAATTTACGCAGGAAAGGCACCATCAGGATGGTCAGAAGGACAAACCCACCGGTCCAGCCCATGAGAAAGCGTGATGCGTCATAGCCACTGATGGCAATCGTCCCCGCCATCGAGATGAAGGTGGCTGCGCTCATCCAGTCGGCCGCGGTGGCCATCCCATTCGCCACGGGTGACACCCCACCTCCTGCGGTGTAGTATTCCTTGGTCGAACCCGCCCGAGACCGCACCGCGATCACGATATAGAGAACGAATGAAATCCCAATAAAGATGTAGTTCCAGTAATCTTGTTGCATAGCTAATTATTTTTTAGATGTGAAACCCTCTTCCCCCTCGAGTCGATTCATCAGGATTTTGTAAACAAAGAGAAGAAGAACAAAACAGATAATCGACCCTTGCTGCGCCATCCAAAACCCGAAAGGAGCATTCCCGACAGGCGAAAAATTCTCATCTAACCAATCACGAAAAAGGATCCCGGCTCCGAGGCTGACGGTGAACCACACGGCCAGAAGCACGGTGACGAGAATAATATTTTTGTGCCAGTATCTGGAACAATGATCGGGTGATGGTTGATTAGTCATAGTCGAATGTAAAAGGTGGTTATAAGCACCGCATACCAGAATGCAACCCGAGAATTGAAAAACACCGAGCACGTTGCAGGTGCCAAACATGCCTTGAGTTGACAAATCCCCCAACCCATGTGATCAATCCGCCATGCAAACCGAGATCATCACCAACCGTGAAGTCAACGCCGTACAAATCCCCAGCGGCGACCCCTTTTTACTCCCTGCCGGCACTGCCGTGATTATCACCCAGACGCTGGGAGGATCCTACACCGTGGCCACGCAGTCGGGTCTTGCTCGCATTTCATCTGAAGACGCAGACGCGTTGGGCATCGACCCGCTTGCAGAAGCGTCCGCCCCTGCGGGCACCGACGATCTCCCTGATGACGCCAGCCTTGAAGATCGTGTCTGGAACCAGTTGAAGCAAGTGTTTGACCCTGAGATCCCCGTTGATATCGTCAACCTCGGCCTTGTTTATGACTGCTCTCTGGAGGAGGATGAGGGGAAAACCACCGCCAATATCAAAATGACCCTGACTGCCCCCGGCTGTGGCATGGGACCCGTGATTGCGGCTGACGCTCAGGCACGGATCATGACACTCGGCGGCATCGATGACGCCCACGTCGACCTCGTCTGGGACCCCGCTTGGAATCAGGACATGATTTCCGAGGAGGGCAGGATGAAACTTGGGATGGTTTAACTCCAAAAAAGAGAGAGAGTTCGGGCTAATCCCATTCGATGGGATCGACTTGGTAGTAGAGGCTCAGCTGCTGGTAAACTTGCGGGTAGTGTTTTCGGAGCTGGGCGGGTTTTTCATAAAACGTCTCGGTCGCTACGGCAAAAAATTCAGCTGGGTTGGTGGCACCATAGGGATCGATCACCGTGCGCCGACCTCGATCCAGCTTATGCTGAAAACGCTCGAAGGCCTTACCAAAAGCCATTGACCACTCGCGGTAGGAACCCTGGCCAGAGAGCTCTGGCACACCATCGGCCACGCCATCAACCTGATCCAATTGATGTGCAAACTCGTGCAAGGTCACATGGTGCCCATCCTCGTCGTTGCGACCGTTTGAGATCACGCTTTCCCAAGCAAGGATCACACTGCCCGAGTTCCAGCTTTCACCGAGGCGCACATCCTCGCCGCCGTGTTCATTTTTTGCCTTATAGGCAGATGGGTAAAGAAGGATACTGCGCAGCTTCCGGTAAAAGTCATGTTTGCGATTCACTAACAAAAGGCATGCCTGTGCAGAAATCACCCTCTGCATATGACCGGACACAAACTCAAGCCCGCCACAAGCCTCGAATGACTTCTCCGCCATAAAAACGTGCATCAACCCCTCCAACTCGTCCCGAATACCTTCAGGCAAACGAGCGAAAAGTCGGAAGTCCTCAGCGAGTGCATGGCGTTGTTCCTCATTCAGACGAAGCGTCATCGAATGGCGACGCCGAGAGCGGGTAATCATCGTCTGAGCGACCAAGCCCAACGTGATCAACACAACGACCGCGACAACAAGAACCATACCATTCATACCGAACTAGAATTCCAAGCTAACAGATCATCGTAAGCCACCCCCTTTCCTCCAAAAATATCAAGTGCGCTACCCACCGTGACATCCACGTTACCGCCACTGCGTTCATTCACCAATCGCAAGTCATCCATCTCGGCGACACCTCCCGCGTAGGTCATTGGCACACCAGCCCACGACCCCAACAACTCAACCAATTCAACATCAACCCCCTGACAGAGGCCTTCCACATCAGCTGCGTGGACGAGATACTCCGCACACCACTCTGCCAGAGCATCCAAGGTGGCGTGTGTAACATCAACGCGGGTGAGTGTCTGCCAACGGTTCATCGCTACAGACCACCCCGCTTCGGTGCGGCGACAACTCAGGTCGACCACGATATTTTCACGTCCAATCTCGGACGCGAGTTCACGGAGGCGATCCTCACGAAACCCACCATCAGCGTCAAAAAGCCACGAGGTGACAATCACCTGAGATGCCCCAGCTTCCAACCACTCTGCGGCATTGTGGATACTAACGCCGCCCCCCAGCTGCATACCACCGGGCCATGCTGAGAGCGCAGCGCGGGCGGCCTCGGTATTGCCAGCCCCAAGCTGGATAACGTGCCCGCCTGTCAACGTCGACTTCCGGTAGAGTTCAGCATACCACGCGGGTGATTGGTCAGAGACAAAGTTTTCCTTGGGTCCGGCACCGGAATCCCGCAGGGTGCCGCCGACAATTTGTTTGACCTGGCCGTGGTGGAGATCGATGCAGGGGCGAAATTGAGTCATGATGGTAAATAAAATAATGGGCTAGCGTGCGGAACTCATCTACTAACCCGCCTTATCGTCTTCTGCAAGCGCCTCTGCAAGCAACTTCAAATACTCTACGCGTGGAACCTCGATCCCGCCGAACTGACGCAAGTGGTCCGTCATCCACTGCGTATCGAGTAGGGTATAGCGGTTCAAGCGCAGCCACTCAACAAGATAGACCAGCGCGATCTTACTGGCATCCGATTCGCGCGAGAACATACTTTCGCCAAAAAACGCCCCACCGATCGCGACCCCATACAGGCCACCTTGCAGGCCCACGTCGTCCCAGCATTCAAAAGAAAAGGCAAACCCCATCCGGTGAAGCTCGCAATAGCTGTCGACGATAACGGGATCGATCCATGTTTCTTCTCGCTCGCCACAGGCATCGATCACCTCGCGAAAGGCGGTGTTCATACTCACCCTATAAAGGGATTTTTTCAGGCGTTTCCTGAGTCCGTGGGGAATATGAAATCGATCATCCAGCGGAATAATCCCACGCATCTGAGGGGAATACCAACTGATCTCATCATTCTCGGCCATGGGGAAGACACCTTCCGTGTAGGCTCCGAGTAATATGTGAGGAGGGATACGCTCCATGAGTCGATCGGGTAGACTTTCGCGGAAAAAGCGGGCCATCCATAACCCAGCAAGACTTACAAAGCCGACGGGGTCATGAAGTTAGGCTGATCACAGGCTACGTCACATTACTTACGCCCGATCCCTACAACGGTGTCTATGGGCACCGTCACCTTCTGAACACCCACCCAAAGATCCATTTCAATCTTGAGAACCTTGGATTTCTTTTTGAGTGCATAAGATTTGGTCACGGTATATTTTTTAAACATCCCCATCGAGCTTGAACCATTTCCAGAAGACTTGATCTCCTTGCCTGCCTCGTCATAGAAACGCACAGCCGCAAGTTCTGGGACTTTTCTCTGCCACTTCAACGTGAGGGCGAGTGGATCATCTCCCCATTTCGGCTTGCCGATGGAATCAATTTCGAATTGAAAATCATCGCTGAGGCTCACTTTATCCCCTTTTTTAAACTCGCGAGATTGGCTTGCCTTGGTCTCTGTTTTCGTCGCCATGATCAGCTTTATTTCACCTGTCAGCTTCAATTGCCGAGCATCGGCGGCGGGAAGCTTTTCAGACGACACCTCGACGCGCATCACCTTGCCGTCTTTGCTTATTTTATTCCACATGCCGAATTTGCCACCTAGGTCGTTGGTTCCATCAGAGATCGCCAGCTTTGATTCCTCCTGATCAAAGTCGATGATGCCCTTATCGTCAGTAAACAAAGCGAGACTCATGTAGGCGCCCTCTTTGGAATTGTAGGTTTGGAAACCGTCGAATTCTTTTTGCAGTGCTTTCCATACAATTTTCATGCCAACAGGCTCAACGGTGACATCCGCTGAACAGGTTCCAGAACATGCAACGGCGCAGGAAAAAATCATGGTCCAAAGTCTCTTTTTCATAGCAATCAGCCTAATCAGACCCCTTATTTCAGGCAATCCTTAAATGCGTATGGTAAAACTATGGGAAATCCTGCTTGACTCGCCGCCTCTACGACACTATCTCCTGCCCCCCGCATTAAACGTAATCCTTTTTCCCATGGCCACTACAGAAGTTATTCTCCGCGAAAAAATCACCAATCTCGGTGCCGAAGCAGACGTTGTCACCGTTAAGGCTGGCTTCGCACGCAATTTCCTCATCCCTCAAGGCAAAGCCTACGAGGCCAACAAAGCGAACCTCAAGCACCTTGAATCCCTCAATGCCCAGCGTGTCAAGCGTGAGGCTGAAGAGAGCCAAGCAGCTCAGGACACCGCCGCCAAGATCAAGAAACTCAAGCTTGAGTTCACCCTTGAATCAGGTCAAGGAGGCAAGGCCTTTGGTTCCATCACGACCATCGACATCCACAAGGAGCTCTCCGAGAAGGGTGTTGAGATCGACCGTCATGCCATCCAACTTGACTCCCCCATCAAGACCTCTGGCAAGCAAGATATCAGCATCAAGCTTCATGCCGATGTAACTGCCTCGCTTAAGATCAACGTCAAGGTTGCAGGCGACGACGATGCAGCCAAGGCGGAGTAAGCCCGACCAACCCAACCTTTTCCAAACCCTTTTCCGTTTTACGGGAAAGGGTCTTTTTTTTGCCGTCCAGTCGGAGCTCCCATCAACAGTGACCGTCGAGCCAATCATTTAACACCATGAACAACCTCTCGCTGCCATCACCGCGGAATGGCTCATGAAGAACATCTTCAAGCTCATGGTATTGCTTATCATTGCTCGGCAAACGTTCAAAAACGCCCCGAGCGAGTTCGGGCAAACAAATAGGATCCTCCGCCCCTTGAGTATAGAGCAACGGAACATCTTGCGGAATTTGTCCTAATGAATGCCCCACAAGTTTTTCAAAATCCAACAATGCAGTCCCCCAACCCATCGAGACACGGTCATGCCAGAGCTGGTGTTTCGGCTCGACTTCAGGGGGGGATTTTTTCTCAGTAACCGATTCGACTTGGCACATTTGTGCGGTCACTCCTGTCGAAACGGTAAGCGAGGGAAAGATGCGGGCCAGCCATCGAATCAGCATGAGGTAAACAGGCGACCGGCGATGCCCCGGCCTCACCAACGGCGAGGAAAGCCAAACAAAATTGGGTATTGGCCACTCCCCCATGCCCGACTGGACAAGGTGCCGAGCCGCTAACAGCCCCCCCATTGAATGCCCCATAATACCATAGGGCATCCCCTCCATCACAGCCATCGACGACAATGTATCATGGATGACCGCATCGAGTAATTCAGTATCTCCGCAGTGCCCACGTCGGCCAGGGCTAAGTCCATGACCAGGAAGATCGGTCACAACGCAGCGGATACCTCGGTCAGTGAAAGGCCCAAGCACCTCGATGTAACGCTCTGCATAGTCACCCTGCCCGTGGTAAAACATGGCGACTGCCTTCACAGGAACGGTTTCCTCAGGATGCATTACCAAGCGATGAAGCCGATGCCCTTCGATCCTGACGCGTTGAGATTCCGTAATCATCCCAGTTGTAAGGTGGTTGCTAGCTCCTTAAAGAGCGCTGCGTCTTCAGCTCGATTTTCAGCCGCCAGACTACGCTGAATTTCCGTAACACAGCCCAGGAGAACCACCCCGAGGTGACTTGATGCGTAGACGGAGGCCCGTGCCCTTTCTGAAATTTCGGGGTGGGCATCAAGCAAGGCATCGACGTCGAAACACCGCCCACCATGAAAACAATCAACCAATTGCACCCTGCCATCAACCTGAATGCGTGCGAGGAAATGGCCTGGGTAATTACAGCCATCAACTTGAGCTCCTAGCCTACGGCCCATCAACATCAATAAGCAGCCTAGGCTCGTAGGGTTTCCTCTGTGCGTATCCATCACGCGGCAGAGATCGTAATGTTGACTGGCATCGGCACTCTTTCGGGCGCCCTTAAATGGCCCGCGAACAAACATCCAGCGCCGTAAATCGTTTGCGGTGGGACAGACGTCACCTTCCCGGATTTCATCCGCCAGCAGGTCCAGACGATCGGGAAGCGATGGCCGCAGAGTGATCCCATCATGTAGAAAATCGGATATTTGACGTAGGATGTTTTCGAAGCTTTCCCAATCGTCCTCGAGTGCCATAGCCCCCCCAGATGGAATCAACCACTCGTCACGCAAGGTTTCTCTCCGTCCCGGTGCCAGCAGCTTGGATAGGCGTTGTTTACTTGGTAGATTGATATCGACCCCCAAGGCGGCAAGGTCATGACTAATGTCACCGCCAAACTTGGAGATCTGCGCACGCACCACGGGGCGCACGGCAGGATCCTGATCATCAAGAAGACGAATCAAGTAAGGAAGGTCGCTCACCGTGGCCATAGACCATCATTAACCACATCCCATCTAAGAGCAAATACCAATCGCTTCAAAAAAGCAGCTCGCAACGCCTCAATACGCCGATTGACGTGATGCGTCATGGCTCACAGGGCAGTTATTCATTCGCCTCATCCTCGGGTGCTCCTGGAGGCGGGACATCCCCATGATGGATGCCTCCTGGTTCGACGTTGAGGCGAAGAATGCCATCCTTACCGCCACGCATCAGGTCGAGCCTCCTCAGTCGATGACGAATATCATCCGGCACGGCAGCCTTGTCCTGATCGGTCTGATAAGGGCCTTCAAAGACGACTTCACCTTCTTTATCCTTCACGATGACCTCTTTGTGGCCATCGATGGTCTTCAGCGTGACAGAGCCATCTCCATCCCTCATGGTAACCGACGCGGCGGAACCAAACTTGAACGCCATTCCTCCTTCTACGGCTTTATCATTTGGAGCACCATCCATTAGTTGTTGCAGATCAAGTCGCATCCCGCCGGCGTTACCCAACTGTTTTTGAAATTGCTGTCTCTGTTTTTGCATGAGGTTTTCGATACGTTCGCGCTCGGCTTTGGGAAAATGGCGAAGGGCTCCATCCATTTCATGCCGATGGCCTCTGGGGGCGCGCAGCACGCGTGGCTGATCGCTACGTGCACCGAGCACCACGTTCTTATTTTTCATTTCCCCTTTGTGAAAATATTTGACGGTGATTTGGTCGCCCGGTTTACAGGCGAGCACCGCATCACGCAGCTCTTGCTGGCTCCCAATTTTTTGTCCTTGGACTTCCGTGATGACATCGTGAGCTTCAATCTCGGCCTTCTCAGCGGCAGATCCAGGGACGACATGATAAATGGTAAGACCATGATCCAGCCCGAGGTGATGGGAGAGCGCTTCGGAAGCAGGGAAGCCACCGAGCCCGAGCAGGGCTCTTTTCTTTTCCGCTTTCTCCCCCCCGGCCGGATGATCATGAAGCCTTTCCTGCTCAGCGGCTTCTTTTTGATTTCCGGCCTCCTTGGGAGCTCCCTCAACCCATGGATTTTCGATCGCTGAAACGGGAAAAACAAGTGCCAAGGACGCAAGGCTAATGACCCCCATAAGGCGGTTGTGTTGGTGGATACTGGCTTTCATAGCTGTCGGTATTTGAATCTCTCGGGGTGTTAAAAATATGAAAAATGATACGGGGAGTCGTTGAACGTGAATCGATTAAGCTATCTCATCTCGTCCTAAAAACCTTCACCCATGCAGCGGACTGCGCAACATTTTTTGTCTGAAAAAATTAATATGTTTCCACGGGAAGCAACATGATATCGACACTGGGACGTATGATTTCAATCTCTCGGCCCTGCTCGTCCTGAACGACCATACGATCGACGTAATCAACACGGATACAGCGGTGGGGAGTATTATCGTGAGTCATGACGACACCACGGTCGGTCGTATTAACCACTTTGTGACTCAGGGAGTCAGGAAGTAACCAGGCATCACGTGGCTCCACCACGCTGGTGATCGAAAAATCGGGAGTCATGGCAGGGGCGTCGTTGAGCACCACACCTTCAGCATGCGCTGGGTTCACGAAGCGGGGCAACACCAGAGCGGATACCGCCCCAAGCATCGCCACTGCGGCAGCAGCAGCCAACAGGCTTCTATCCCATTTCCTCCGAACCGGAGTTGATTTCTCAACGCCAAAGGAGACGACCTTTTCCTCCACTGGCACATGCTCGTGCCACCGATCCATGGCTCGGGTCATGCGACCAACCATATCCATCGGCATACTTGAAGGAGCCAATTGCCCAAGATGCTCCTCGAGCGCATCGAGGTCACTTTCAGGAGGCATCGATTGCGGGTCATGGTTTACTGGTTGGCCGATACGGGCAAACAGGTCATCAGGCACGGCGTTGGGCACGAGGTTGGCAAGCTGATTTTCGAGCTCTTGCAGCTCTGCGCTTAGATCCGATTCGGTTGTAAATGACATGGATGGGATGGTGGTTGGAAATGGGGAAAGAGTTGATCGTGTTGATTCTATATATCATCGTGGCGACGGGAGACTTCAAGCGCTTTACGCAGGCGCTCAAGGCCGTAGCGATAACGGGAGGCGACGGTGTTCAGAGAAACACCGAGATGCTCCCCGATTTCGGCAAAAGTGCGCTCGCCCCATATTTTCATGACAATGACTTCGGCAAATTTTGACGGCAGTTTTTTGAGGCTATTTTCGAGCAGCACACGGGTTTCATCGTTTGATGAGCCGCTTTCAAACCAAGGGTCAGACATGCCACCGTTTTCCCCATGCCGATCTCCTTCTGATTTAACTTCACGCTTGGATCGCCGGTCATTTTTTCGACCAAGATCAATAGCAAGTCGGCGGATGGCGGTGTAGAGATATGGCTTCCAAGATTCTTGACCACCATCGAAGCTCCCCTCATCGACTTTTCGAGCAAGCTTAACGAGGGCGTCTTGAAAAACATCCTCAGCATCTTCCGCCGTGCGTGTCTGCTGACGGGCGAAAAGTAACATCCGAGAACCATTCTCCGCCAGCCAATCATGCCACGCGTGACGAGAAAGGACGGTCGAGTGACCCGTGCTACCATGAACACGGCCAGCCTGCATACTGATGGTATTCGCCATGTCACTGGCTTCCTGGCTATGGGATCTGTTATGAGATCTGATACTGGGTTGTGCGCTATTCACAGAGTCTTTGTTATTATCTTTCATAGCGTCGCACCGATTTGTATTTGTTCAAGTAGATCGCTAAAAAAACTAGCATGGGCCACCACCGATGTAACGAGAATTCTGTCGGATGATTGGTTCACAGAGAGTCATCGTGACGGACGGCATCGTGGCCGACCAGACGTTGGGTCATCGTATGATGATCGCCGATGGTCCTAAGATTTCTTTGATGCCGACCATCTGATTTCAGTCGGGTCTATTTCTTTTTCCTGTGCCTTTTCTTCTCTTTTTCGACCACGACAGGGACATCATTTTCTTGAGCCGCGCCAAGAGTGCTCCGGCCGTTTCTGATTTGAGTGTCGAGGAGGTTTCGCAAGCGCTGGGTAATTTCAGGCATGATGCTGGCGAGGTTGTTTTGTTCGGCGATGTCGGTTTCCATGTTGTAGAGTTGAACCGGAGTGTGAGCCTCTCCCCGCTTTGCGGTATCAGAAGCACGCGATTTCGACCACCCACCAGAGCCAGCACAAGCGATCATCTTCCATTTCCCCTGACGGATGGCAAAGTTACCATGGATGGAATGGTGGATAACGTCGGTCCGTGGCTTCGGGTTTTCACCGAGCAGCGCAGGGAGGAAACTCAGGCTATCCACGGCATCGCTTTCACCCAGTTTGTATCCAGTGATGTCAGCAACGGTGGCCATCAAGTCGGTCAAGCAGACAAGGTCGTCACACGAGCTATTCGGTTTGATATACCCTGGCCAGGAAACGAGGAAGGGCACACGGTGGCCACCGTCCCAGATATCGGATTTCATCCCGCGAAGTTTACCGCTCGAAAAGTGGCCGGCTTCCCTGAGCTGTTGCACACCTGAGGAATGGGGTGAGGTTCCGTTGTCTGAACTGCAAATGATGAGTGTGTTGTTAATCAACCCGTGATCCTTGAGTGCTTTCACGACCTGACCGTAGCTGTCATCGGTTTGCATCACAAAATCCGCGTGTCCGTTGATGCCGCTTTTCCCCTTCCAATCCTTGGAGGGAACCACAGGACTGTGTGGTGCATTCCATGGGATATACAAGAAAAACGGTTGAGCCTCCCGCTTGCGGCCTGCGATATACTCAACCGCTTGAGCCGTGAGTGCGGGAAGCATCTCGACAGGCTCAATATTCCGAGTGACTCTGTCGTTATCAATCCATAAATCCATCTGGCGAGCGTAGTGGAAACCGTGAAAAACATCGAAGCCGCCAAAATCGATCGGACCGTGGGTAACCACAGCACCCGGTTTTACGGCACCTCTGTGATGGTTCTCAATGCCATCAAATTTCATCCCCAAGTGCCATTTACCGATCATGGCGGTATGGTAGCCCTTGGATTTAAGCATTTCGGCGATGGTTCGTGTTTCCTGAGCGATCAATGATTCCCCTCCCCTCATTACGCCGCTCTGCAAGCGTGTGCGCCAAGCGTAGCGGCCTGTCATCAGGCCATAACGGGTCGGAGTGCACACAGAGGACCCGCTGTGGGCATCGGTAAAAATCATGCCTGACTTTGCCATGCTATCGAGTTGAGGCGTAAGAATTTTCCCCTGATCCGAGTTCAGGCACTGTAGTTCGCCAAAGCCCATATCGTCGGCCAGCATCACCACAATATTTGGCCGAGTTTCCTTGGCGCGAAGGCAGGGAGTCACTAGAGAGATGGAGCAGAGGATCAGAAGAGGTATTGATTGTTTCATTGGGAAATCTGGGTTGCGGACGGGTGGAATGCATCAGTGTTATTTCTTTCGGGTTTGCTTGGGTGCATCTAGCATTCGCTCCTTTTCCGACCAAGGCGTGTTGCGATCAAAGAGTGTGCCGTAGCGTTGATAATCGTTATAGGTAACCGCTTGTTTTTTCCATTCCTCCAGCTCGGCATCGTAGTTCTGGCGCATGCGTTTCAGCATGGTGTTGTATTCCGGATCTTTGACTCGGTTTTTTAGTTCCAGAGGATCATTCAACGTATCAAAAAGCTCCTCAACGGGCGTCATCCCGTCGCCACCATACCACCAATAGGTGTATTTTAATCTTTGGGTGAGTGTCGTTAAGCAATGAGTTGCCTTCTCACCCCAGACGTTGATCAAAACCATCCGCTCGCGGACGTTTGCTGCTGGGTTTGAGAGAATCGGCAACAGGCTTTTGCCATCCATGTTTTCCGGCACCGCTAGACCTGCCAGCTCGAGTAGGGTCGGCGCAAAATCGATGTTCCCAGTCAGCGCCTGACTGCGCAGCCTCTTTCCGGATGTCTTGCTGCGCGGGTCAAAAATCATCAACGGAACACGCGAGGATTCTTCCAGTGGGAGGACCTTAGAACCGTAGCCATGGGAGCCGCACAAAAAACCATTGTCGCTGCTATAAATGATGACGGTGTTACCAGCGAGCCCCTGCCTGTCAAGTTCATCACGGATCATACCGACCGAGACATCAATGGCAAAAATCTGCTGATGATACTTGGCCATTACGCCACCGTAGTCCGTGTCGTATTGCCACTCATTGAAGCGCTTGTACTGTCGGCCCTGCTTACTCTGTGCGGTAAGGTGACCAGCAAATTTTCTGCCGTAGTTGGCGGGCTTGGCAAATGTTCGCCCCATGTAAACGTGATCAAATTGAGGGTCGGGCGTAACTGGGCGGTGCGGTGCTTTAAAGCTAATCGACAGGCAGAAGGGTCTCCCGTCTTTTGCTGCTCGTTTGATCACGTCTTGGCCAAAGGCACCGTAGGCGCGGGTCGAGTGCGGGTAAGCTTCGGCGTAACGGACCATCGATTTATTTTTGATGGTCTGGTAATGCGTCTGGCCCGGTCCTCCACCCCACGCATCAAAATCCTTTTCGCAAAGACCATGGCCCTCGACGACAAACCCAAACTTACCAGCAAAGGCGGTGAGATATCCGCTTTCGCGCAAGAGAACGGGGTAAGCCTTTTTCCAAATTCCGGCTTTCATATTGCCGTGGCTGAAATTAGTGCCTGTTTTATATTCATACATCCCAGTCATGATGCTGGCTCGACTGGCCATACAGATGGCAGTCGTGTTGTAGTGTTTATCGAAAATAATCCCGTCGCGCCCGAGGCGATCCATCTGTGGTGTCTTGACATCCTTATTGCCGTAACACCCCAACGAATAGGTGCATTGGTCATCGGCGAGTAGAAATACAATATTTGGCCGCGTATCCGTATTAGGCCGCGTATCCGCCGGCAATGAGGCCGCAGTAATCCACAAAAATAAAAACCATATTAAGAGGTGCTCAGGCAGAACATTCATAGATTTAGGATCATATTTCAAAAGGCGAACGTGACGAGTTTGCGTGTATGATACTCAGCTTGGAATGGCGCGTATCAAGCCTGGATGGCTAGCATGGGTAATTTCAAGAAACGACTAAACCGTTAAAGGGGTCATGCATCGTCGGGAACTTGATAATAGGTTCGCAGTCGCTGCATTTCTTTTTTAAGTCGCCTAATCTCTCCCTCATATTCAGGGTTGAGGTATTCGCTTTTCATCTCGGAAGGATCCTTCTGAAGATCGTAGAACTCCCACTCCTCTCCATCAATGACGTCCTTTCCGTAAAAGCGGATGAGCTTAAATCGTTTTTCTGAAACACCTTCGTGGCGTTTAACGCTGTGCCAAAATCCAGGGTATGCATAGTAGTGGTAGTAGATGGATTTCCGCCAGTCGGCAGGTGTCTTCCCCTTCATCAGAGGGACGATACTCTCGCCCTGCATGTCCTCAGGGGGATCGACACCCGCTAAATCGAGAAAGGTTTCTGCGAAGTCGATATTCTGGACCATGTCGGTGTTGACTGAGCCAGGTTTGATCTTGCCTGGCCAGCGGACTAGCAAAGGAGTGCGGAACGATTCCTCATACATGAAACGTTTATCGAACCACCCGTGTTCTCCCATGTAAAACCCTTGGTCTGAGCAATACATAACAATCGTGTCTTCCTCGAGTCCCGATTCTTTGAGGTAATCGAGTATTCTTCCGACACCTTCATCGACCGCCCAGATACAGCGCAAGTAATCTTTCAGGTAGAGTTGATACTTCCATCTTACCAGGTCCTTGCCCGTGGGTTTATGTTTTTGGTAGTAGGCGTTGCGTTTAGCGTATTGCAGGTTTTTGCTCCCCTTTTTATTGACCTTGAGGTCGCCGAGCAGGTGCATGGATTTCTCAATACTCATGTCCTGAGTGCGGGCTGGACTTCCGCGACCTTGGTAGTCGTCAAAAAGGTTCGGTGGTTCTGGTATTGTGATATCTTCATACTTGTTCATGTGGCGCTTTGCGGGTGCCCAATGACGGTGTGGTGCCTTATGATGGATCATCAGCATAAAGGGTTTATCCTTATTGTGCTGACTCTTGAGCCAGGTGAGGGATTTATCCGTGATCACGTCGGTCACGTATCCGGTGTGTGCCGTGGTCCCTTTTTCAGAAATGAAGTCCGGATTGTTATACTTACCTTGACCGGGTAACACATCCCAGTAATCAAACCCCTGCATCTTTCCCTTGAGGTGAATTTTACCAATCATCGCGGTTTCGTATCCCTTTGTTTGCAGGATCTTAGCAAAGTTCATCTGATCTTGATCAAAGGTGTCATGGTTGGTACGTTTTCCATTGAGGTGGCTGTGTTTACCCGTCAACAAGACCGCCCGACTCGGTGCGCAGATCGAGTTCGTCACGTAGCAGCGATCGAAGCGCATCCCCTCGTTGGCAATGCGATCGATATGGGGGGTGGGATTCAGTTTCTGATACCTACCACCGTAAGCACCGATGGTTTGAAACGAGTGATCGTCTGAAAAGATCCATATAATATTAGGCTTACTACTGGCGGCGCTGACAAGTTGGCAACAGACAACAAGGGCGAGTAAGCCACGGACAGCAGAGGATGGCCGATTAATTTTCATAGACGAATAATGGGTTTGGATGAATGGCATGTAGTGCATAGGACTTCGGATAATGGGATCTAACTCAGCTTACTTCCCGACAACCGAGCGCATTTCAAGATGAGTGACTCAATTTAGTCGTAAACGATAGCGATCATACTGTATGCCACCAGCCAGTCCAGCCTGATAGTATCGACCCCATCAGGCCGAACAAACAGTTTATCGGTCGAGCCCCATCACGGTCATTTTCTAGAGTTCTGATTTGTTCCCCTTAGCTGATTCCTCACTCCATACGCGCCATTGTTTCTCGGCGAATCTAGCGTCAACAGCCGTTGGACAAACCACTAGCCGGTATTGCAGACTGAGTGACTTTCCGGCCTTGATGGTGTGGGGGGCATCGTGAATGACTGCAGGGCTGAAATAGGGCATATTCTCCGCCACGTACCATTTTGCAGGGTAGCGGAGATTAGTCCGGTGGTCCATCAAAAGCAGGCTCCCCCCAGCGATACTGGAGTAGATCATCCAGCGGGCGGGTTGGCGGTGGGCGCTGTTACCAGTCAGCCCTTTGCTGGAGAGAAAGGTCCCGCCCCGCACGTCCTTGTTCATCCGCACGGAATAACCCGCATAGCCTCCGTAATCCTTCCCTTCCGACTGCTCAGGCAACGGGGTTCGGTCGAGCACAACATCTTTATCCAAGGCCCGAAATTCAGATAGCCAGTCGATCGTGTATGCCCCTTTTTTATCCGGTGGAGAGATAATGACCGTTCGATTTTCCTGCATGACGTGCTTGATTTCCATCACTGGAGCATAGGCCAAGGCCATCTGAATACTTACTTTTTTATCTTGGGATATGTTGCGTTCGACCGATAGCAGCAGCGTCTGGCCCCTTGATTTTCCGGTGGCCGGATTTTCCTCCCAGTAGTTGACACCATTGATGTATTTCCATGAAAACCAGAGAGCTCGGTGCCAAGGGTGGTCTTTAGGTCGGAGATCAGAAAACACCTGACCCGTCGTTGTTGCCAGCGGGTGAACATAGGGTTTCCCCTCCTCAGCACGATGATTGAACGTCCATAGCGGCTTGCCATTTAGCCGCATAGTTATGGTATCCTTTGACTCTTGGATTCCATCTTGATCTGCCGCCTGTATCAGCCCCATCATGGCAATGATGGCTAACGCCACCATGCTCGCCGTCATCTTCCCGCTTTCGATGTTCATCGTTATCTTTCTTACGAAAAATAACGTGATTCTTTTCAAAATAAAACAAATAGAGTGCGCATCACTCACACAAAACTAACAGGAAAAACAATTAATCCTAAAGCTTTTTCCCTCCCCCCTTTGGTGAGTCACCCGCTTCGCTGCTTCATAGGGAATGATTGCGCAGCAGATGGTCGGCACCCAGCCCGACCCGATATCAGCAAACTACTTCTTCTTATCCTTTTTCTTTATCTGCTTATATTCTTCCTTTTCGCCATTCTCGTTGATCAACGAAAAGGCGCCCCCAGTGGGTTTTGCGAGACTCGCCATGTCCGTAGCGGCTTTGGGCTCCATCAATGCAATGGTGTTGATCAATACTCCCTTTTCTTTAGCCAGCTTGGAATACTTCTCCGCTGTAGGTAGAGACTTCTTACCAGCGTGGCCGTCTGTCATGAAAATAATCACCTGAGGCAGAGGGTCCATGGTAAAGGCCATCTCAAGCGGATTACTCCAATCCGTCCCCCACACCAACTTCTCCTCTTCAATGATTTTCAAACTTTTCTTGACCACAGAATCCGTTGCATCCAACCACTTCGGTTGTGGCAAATCGTCTTTGCATTTAAAATCCATAGCCCCTTTACCAGCCCATTGAACTTTCTTGCCTCCTGCAGTTTTCACTTCGACATTTTCCCTTCCCTTACCCAACTCATCTCCAGCGACCCATGCAGGCCCAGCAAAAAAGATCAACTGAAACTGCTTCCCGGCGGGAAGCTTCATCACTGAGTCAGCCAACTCAGCCCGCATCAACTCGTCTTTTTTGCCGGCCATCGACAGTGAATAGTCAATAATATAGAGAATCCTCTCACCAGCAACCGTCTGACCAAAAAAGGACGTACCACTGCCTGACCCCCAGTCCTCCTCTCCCCATCCGCTACCAAAATCACTCCCGCTTCCATAATCCACAGAATCAATCGACACCAAGTTATCTGGCACAGGAATGGCGATATTCGAGACCGAATTACTCGCAATCACCTTGGCCATTGAGGATGATGGTGAGGACGGCTTTTTCTCCACGGAGCGGTTGATCTTTCGCTTCTCCACTTTTTTATCCTCCTCCACACCCGATTGATAAGAGACAATCTCAGGCGTATAGTTGTCGGTCACAGGAAGCAGAATAAATAGCAGCACCAGTCCCACTAAGACGACTACGAGGAAGGAGATGACCAAACTCGTGATGGTCGAGTTTCTTTGCTGGGCGTGGAGGCGGGCCTTTGCTTCTGTCGATAATTGGGCGTGTAAGCTCATGGTGGTGTGTCAAGTAGGTATTAAATAAGTCCAAATCCGCTCAGACTAAGCGGATAGGTTGAAGAATGGTTGCGACGACTTGTCAGGGGGGGCGACATACACCTAGACAAAAACTCTGAAGTTCAGGCGTGTTTTATTTTTCAACGTCATTATTATGATCTTTTTTTTAGGCTGAACCGTAGGATTCACCCCCATCGCTGAGAAAACATCGCGTCATCACTACTCTGATATCCAAAATAAAATCGGAACGTTACTAAGTTTTTTATCCTTTATTCGCACAACGCGATACTCATGGGGTGCGGATGGATTGATCGAGTCAGCGAATGGAATCTCGGAATTTTGCGGCAGGGTCATTCGGCAGGATGAGGTGGTCGGTTTTCGTGAAGGACATCGTGCATTTTTATATACAAAATGCTTAAACACACTGTGTATTCAGATCTCCTCTTCACAAACGAAAATACACCTGAAACAGTTCAAACTACGACCCATAGCCCCCATCGGGACTGAATGAACCGCCGAGGGGGAGCTTCATTGTGCCGAATGCTTACTTTTTAATCACCGCGATGGAGTTAATCAGCAGAGCTTTCTGTCACCTGAAAGGTCAATCTCGCAACGGCATCAAGCAGGCAATCGCTATGCGGTCTTGATGGAAGGCCTACTTTGAGGCATGCGCGGTAAGCTTGACCTCCACAGGGTTCGCCCATCGCATGTTCGACCAGTGGGCGCTCACCACAATCTCACCTTCCTCGCCCGTTGGCGCCACAATGGCCAAGGCCATACCATTGAATGCTTTCACTGAGACACCCTGAAAACTTTCATGACTGACTGGGTCCCCATTGGCAACGGCTACCAGACGCCCTGGCCCCTCGACCTCAAAGGAAACCCATCGGTCTCCCTTCGGCGCAAAGTTCCCCTCCTTATCCTCCATGCGCACAGTGACGTAGGACAGGTCACGCCGACCTATATCGAGCTTTGTCTGATCGGCTTGCAAGGTAAATTTCGCCACCGGTCCAGCGGTGCGTTTGACGGTAGTAGCGACCACTTTGCCGTTTTTGCTCGCCACGGCCTTCAGCTCACCCGCCGCGTAGGGAACCATCCACTCAAGGTGCATGTCCGTTTTGGCCGTGAATTTTTGAACACCGAGCGACTCGCCATTGAGAAAGAGCTCGACGCTGTCGCCATTGGTATAACACCAGACAGGCACGAGTATCCCCTCTTTTCCTGGCATCGTCCAGTGCGGTAGAAGATGCACCATCGGCTCCTCCGTCCATTGACTCTGGTAGAAATAGTAGGTGTCTTTCGGGAAATGACAGAGATCGATGATCCCAAAGTTACCTATGACACGCGGCCACCCACCAGACTCACCAATGTAGTCAAACCCCGTCCAACGAAACTCACCCGCGACAAATGGAAGCGTCTTGGTCAGGCGCCAAGAATCACGCGCGGTGATCCTTACCCCAGCATTGTCGTAGGACGATTCATACCATGGGCTGGTCTCAGGGAAGACCTCCATTTGTGTCAATGGCGCCGGCTGGTATTTCTTAATCCGAAATTTTCCATTGGTCCGGTATTCACCTCGAGTTTGCAGGGTGTGAGGGACCTCTGAGGCATAGATACGTCTCTCAGGATAAGCGATGTGATCCGCCTCATACTGGTAGCAGGATTCCCCCCCGCCATTGTAGCCAACGATGTCCATAAACTCTGGGAAACCCGTTTTGTTCGCTCCCGCCATGAAATTACAACCCACCGTGACCAGTCGGGACGGGTCAAGCTTGTGACTGATCTCACGCAGTTGCTTGATGGTCTCCAGCTCACCGTATTTTTGGGCCTCTGGCACCTCGTTGCCCACACTCCACATAATGACACACGGGTGATTGCGGTCGCGACGTATGTGATCCGTGAGGTCCTTGACTGCCCACTCATCGAAATGAAGGTGATATCCCTGCTTGGCCTTTCCCTTGTTTGTCTTACTGGCGACCAAGGTTTTGGTGCTTTGTTCAAAAAACCACCCCCTGCGCCACTCGTCAAATGTCTCGTTGATCACAAGAAATCCAAGCCGATTACAAAAATCCAATAACTCAGGTGACGGCGGGTTGTGCGCGGTGCGGATGGCATTACAGCCCATTTCCTTCAACATGATCAATCGACGTTCGAGCGCCCGATCCCACATCGCAGCACCTAAAGGACCAAGATCATGGTGATTGCACATCCCTTTCATAATCACGCTCTCGCCATTAAGTAACATCCCGCGCTTAGCATCAAAAACCACCTCGCGCACACCGAGTGGGGTCTCATAGCGATCGACCAACAACGTACCATCACGCAGCTCGGTGCGCACGGTGTAGAGGTTGGGCGACTTCGGTGACCAGAGTGCCGGATGGGAAATATGCATTTTCTGCTCAAGCACGGAGGCTTTCCCTGCCGCCAGATCGATTTCCTTGGATGAGGAAACGACCGCCTCGCCCATGGCATCCACGACGGTCTGCGTCACCTTGACCTTTTTCGCCTTGTCATACCCGTTTTCTATCGTGGTTTTGACCAACACCTCCGCATGCTTGTCGGTAATTTTTGGCGTGCTGATCTGAGTCCCCCAATGTGCTACGCGCAGTTTATCCGTGAACTTCAACCACACATGCCGGTAGATCCCAGAGCCCGTATACCAGCGTGATGATGGCTGCAATGAGTTATCCACCCTGACCGCGAGTACATTCTCCCCCTTGAGATTCAAATAGGGAGTGAGATCATATTCGAAGCCGATATATCCATACGGCCGCTTCCCGAGGCGGTGCCCATTGATCCAGACCTCCCCATTCATATAAACACCATCAAACTCAACAAACGCCATCTTTCCTGCCGCATCAACCGGGATCTGAAATGACTTCCGATACCACCCAGTCCCGCATGGTAAATAGCCCCCTTTGGCTCCGCTCGGGTGACTCTCAAGAAATGGCCCTTCGATACTCCAGTCATGCGGCAGGTCAAGTTGGCGCCACTCCGAGTGATCAAAGGCTTGTGTGTCAGCCCCCTTGGGATCCCCCTTGATAAAGGACCAGCCCGCATCAAAATTGAGGCGTGACCGAGCAGCATCGGCAAACACCGACTGCTGACCAGCACTGGCCAGTAATAAAAAGGAGAAGACGGCAACGGCGGAATGGAATTTCTGTAAATGTTTCATCATAAAAGAGGAGGTATCTGAACGTGTCTCATTAAAGGCATCAGGTAACGGCACTGCGAATACTCCCAAGAATCACCCGCCATCTCGTGAAATAGCTGATAAAATCGTAGAGCGGACGAACGGCCATTCATTGCCCGCGCATTTATTCGCCTTTTGCAGCGATCCTTGCCACAAAAAAAACAAAAAAACATCTTACCCCAACGTGCTGATCAAGTAAACCGTGCACTTCACCCCCTGACTCCCCTTCCGCTCGGATCGATCCACACGGGTACCCAAGGTCTGCTCAATCATCCTTGTCTCCATCACTACAAGCCCTGGATAAAGTTTAAATATCTGGTGCAGTGGATGATGGTATTCCTCGATCACGAAACCTTCCGCGGCCGAGTAATGGCAGTGACAAAAATGACCGGACTTGCCGCGTGCATCAGCAAATCGAGTCGCTTTCTCCACCAGCGACTTTCCCGGGCGCACTGCCTTGAGCCAATCATCACGCTCATTTTCAAAGTAATGATAGAGAAGCTTCTCCGGAGCCGTCTCCCCAAAGGCCACCTTCACCCCAGCCAGCAAATCCAACACAAGCCCACTCCCACCGGTAGGGAAAAGCGGATCACACTTCCGTGTCAGTTGATAGAGCTTCTGCGGTCGACCCACCTGCACCCGAGGCACACGCCACACCTTGAGATACCCCATCTCCTCGAGCTTAACACAGTGCTGTTTCACACCCATGTAGCTCATTTCCAACAACTTCGCGAGTTCAGGAATCGCCAACCCTCCAGAGCGTTTCAACTCCCCAATGATCCCTAGGTAACTCGGCCGGGAAATATCGCAGAGGACTTGAGGAAACATGACCCCAACTCTATGTAGGTAGAACGCAAACGCCAAACCCCAAATCACAAAAATCCTCATTTTGACAAATCACGATTTATCCTTAAACTCCACGAAGATGTCCGACGTCACCTTTCAATCCCACACGCCAGGATACTGGCCCGCCGATGCCATGGAGCATTGGAACGATCACACTTGGCAGTTAAAAAATAGAATCACCTCGCTGGCCGCAATCGAAAAACACCTCGTGCTCACCGAGGAGGAGCGCGCCGGCATCCTGCTATCTGGAAAAAAATTGGCCATGGCCATCACGCCTCATTTTTTCAACCTCATCGACCGCAACGACCCACATTGCCCGATCCGCCGACAGATGATTCCACGCATCGAAGAAACCCTCACGGATCCCGCCGAGATGAGCGACCCCTGCGGCGAGGACAGCCACATGCCCGTCCCAGGACTCGTGCACCGATACCCCGACCGCGTCCTCTTTCTCGTCACCGACCGCTGTGCCGCCTATTGCCGATACTGCACCCGCAGCCGCGTGGTCTCCGGCGTATCCGACCAAAAACTTGAAACCCAGTGGGAAGCCGCCTTTGAATACTTGGAAAACACCCCACAGGTCCGTGACGTCTTGATCTCAGGCGGTGACGCCCTGCTCTTCTCTGATGCCCGACTCGAGAAAATCCTCTCCCGGCTCCACGCCATCCCACACATCCAGTTCATCCGCATCGGCTCGCGTATCCCCCTTTTCCTCCCCCAACGCATCACCGACGACCTCTGCGCGATGTTAAAAAAATACCACCCCCTCTTTATCTCCATTCACGCCAACCACCCACGTGAGTTGACCAACGAGGTCCGGGACGCCCTCGGTCGACTCGCCGACGCAGGCATCCCCATGGGCAACCAAAGTGTCTTACTCAACGGCGTCAACGATAGCATCGACGTGCAAAAAGAACTCGTGCACAAACTCCTGATGTGCCGCGTCAGACCCTATTACCTCTATCAGTGCGACCTCATCCAAGGCTCTGCCCACCTCAGGACCAGCATCGACAAAGGAATCAGCATCATCGAGGGCCTCCGCGGCCACACCAGCGGCTACGCCATCCCCCAGTATGTCATCGACGGCCCCGGTGGCGGTGGCAAAATACCCATCAACCCCGACTACGTCGTCCGCCACGACAACGGTGGCATCGTGCTCCGCAACTACGAAGGTAAACAGTTCGAATACCCCGCCCCAGATCCATTAAAAACACCGTAAACCCAGCCCACCAAGACAATCCCCCCCCTGAAATAGAAAAAAAGCATCTTTTTGCACGCGTTGACTTGACGTATCCGTCCATTTATGGCTTTTTCCGCGCACGCCATTAGGCAACTTATAGTGCACCCGTAGCTCAGCTGGATAGAGCGCCTGACTACGAATCAGGAGGCCAGGGGTTCGAATCCCTTCGGGTGTACCATTCATTTTCAAAGACTTGCAGAGAAATCTGCAAGTCTTTCTTTTTCGCCCCTTCAGTTTGCTGACCTTTTGTCATTTCCCATCCCCTGTGCTTGATCTAGCACGCCTCTCAAAGACTGAGTCAACACCGGTAGATGCTCTGGAAGCATGATTTCATTATGTCTGCCGGGAATTCGATGGATGTTGAATTTACCGCGCGCAAAGTGTTTCCAGAATGATATTGCATGCGGATCCATACAATCTGAGGCAAAGAGGTCGACGCGGCCTGAATACTGATCCATCTGATAACTGGATGCGACAGCATGATAGTAATCAATAAACCCGTCCACTTTTGGCGGCCGGTTATCTTGTTGTGGCCGATCTGTCACCACTACCGGCTGCGCACGGTTTTCAGCTAGCGCACGCAGAAACGCCTTCCCGCGTCCCAGTATATAATTACAGCGCTCTTGGTTGGGCATTTTCCACCAGCGCGTCAGATGGATCCCAATACGGCGGCAATAATGGGGGGCCTTGATCTGCAAGAATTTAGCCCAAGGAACCACGCCGATCGAGCTGCTGTCAAAGAGAGCAAGAACCGCAACTCGTTGGCCAAGGCTGTCAAGCTGTTGAGCCACTTCATAAGCGAGCCACCCCCCCATGGAATAACCACCTAAATAGTAAGGACCCTCAGGCTGAAATGATCGGATTTCTTCAACGTAATGAGCCGCCATCTCCTCAACGCTGATGTGGCGGTTCGAGTCCCCATCCAATCCAACGGCCTGAATTCCATATACCGGCTGATCAGGAGCCAAACCCTTTGCCAGCTCGATAAACCCATAAACATTCCCACCCACACCATGAACTAGAAAAAGGGCCTCCTTTGAACCCTTCGGCTGCAATGGAACCAGAGAACTCCATGACGGTGCCTCTTTGCCGTCAGCTTCATTCGCAACACCTTCAGCAATCGCCGCTATTGTCTTGGAACCATAGACGAGCGAAAGCGGCAAAGATCTTCCGACCGCAGCTTCCAGCTTTAATTGTAATCCCATAGCGGCCAAAGAATCACCGCCAAGTTCAAAAAAAGACTCTGATGGCTCTGCACTCGGTCGGGCAAGAAAATTACGTATGAATTGCAGCACGGATTCGGTATCTCTGGGGTCGATCGGTTCCGCGCGATCGGACTGCTGTGACGCAGAACTGAAACGGCTGGCAAGCTCCACGCGATTGACTTTGCCTGTTGCCGTTCTCGACCACTCAGTAACAAGCAGCCATCGTCGGGGAACCGCATAACGAGGAAGTTGCTTTTCAAGCTGATTTTGGAGACCCATTGTCCAATCCTGATCCGAGATGCCCAAGTTGGCTCGACTGTTCTCATCGACACCCAGACAGCTCTCGGCCATACGTATCACAACAGCTCCCAGCTCTTTCGAGGCCTTTGTTTCAAAAGCCATTACTTCAGCATCTTTGACACCCGAAAGATTTCGAATAGCCCGGCATATTTCCTCCGGCTCCACGCGATACCCATGGATCTTGAGCTGCTCATCAGCTCTACCGTGGAACAACAATTCACCGTTGTCCGTCCACGATCCCAGATCACCGCTGCGGTACCACCAGCCTTCATCATCAGTAAACTTCACAAATTGTGCCAATGTCTCCTCTGGATCATCCAAATAACCATCTGCCACCCCCAAGCCACCAATGACAATTTCGCCTACTATACCCGGAGCGACCCTGCGGCCTTGCTCGTCAAGCACTCGAATCATCGCTCCCTTGTTAGGGGCGCCGATCGGAATCGACGGAAAGGAAAGTGACTCGCGCCCTATATCGTAATGTGTGCATATAACGGTAGCCTCAGTCGGGCCATATCCGTTGCAGAGCCGTATCGACTGAACGGCTAACGACTGCCACTGTTTAACTAATTCAGGAGAGAGCACCCCACCACCGACATCAACAGCGCGCAAAGAAGAGGGTATCGGATTCGCCACATGCTGGGCATCGCGCATCCATACAGACCAAAGGGCCGTCGCCATGCCTAAGTAGGTAATATTGTAGAATGAAAGCGACTCCACTAAACCACGAACACTCCACACCGACTCAGGACGCGGGATCACAACGCAACCTCCCGCAGCAAGGGGAGTCATTACTTCCGCCAATGTCGAGTCGAAGGCCACAGAAGAGGTCCAAAGCGATCTCTGAAACGACTCTCGCCCAAAGTATCTCGTCGAGTCTTCAATATAAGCATCAAGTCCACGATGGGTGATCTTGACACCTTTGGGTCGACCCGTACTGCCCGAAGTAAAAAATACACATGCAATCCCTCCTACGAGAGACGCATCAGGCTCGCATGGCAATTCAAAATCAGGGTCATCATGATCACAACGGGGCTGAAGCCAGATCGTAGCACTCGTTTCCTTCAGAGCCTGACCAATGGCCACTCGTGCGCATGTCCGCTCCAAGACATCCAGAACCCGCAGATCGGGATCTTCCTCAGAAATGGGGACAAATGCGCACCCCAACCCCATAACAGCCAACTGAGCAGCAATCAACTCAGGAGACCGCCCAAGCCTTACGGGCACCATGTCGCCTTGCTCTACCCCAGCTTCCCCCAACCTCGCCATTAACCATGCGACTTCTCGTCCTAGATTGCCATAGGTCCAGATCTGTCCAACAGCGGTTTCGATAGCCTTAGAGCTTTGACGGCGTGTAAAATCGCTGAAGATTGATGCCAGAAATGATCTTGGCGCAGAATCAAAGCATCCCCCGTTCTCCCACTCACGGACTAAAAGCTCTGTAGCTGGTGCCAGCCGTGGAAGATCAGATATCCTCGTAGCGGGTTGATCAATGATCAACTCACGAAGTCGTTTTGCAAGATTTCCAACGTGAGTCATGTCTGAGGCACCACGGGCCAACCACCGTCCGTTCTCCCGCTGGATTTGCCATGAGGAGACGCCCACGGATACGGCCCCAACGTCTTCAGGAAACAGTTGGATTGGCCGTGATGCCGGGTCAGGCATTGGAGCTTCTCCCCTTCCCCCACGCTCCAATAGATCAGCAAAGAACGGCCCACGCCGCTGTGCTCCCATCACCAACTCAAGCCACTTTTCTACGAACGCTAGTATCGACAGACCCTCATCAACCTCGACTACGATCGGGGCAACGCGATTGAGCAACGCTATCACAGCCGGATCACCGGCTGAGCCCACAACATCATTCAACTCCTTCTCAGTCCACCAACGACCCACCTCGATGTGCGCTTCACCCAAAGACAACGCCCAAGCGAGTAAACCACAGGCCAGATCATGGTCAGTCGTGCCAAGATCAACGGTCGAGCTTCCCCGTGATAACACAGCCGTGGATTTGGTGTCCTCAGGATCTTCAGAACATTTTTGTATCTGACGGCGCCAGCCCCATTCAAATCTGAAAACCCCCTCTTCCCATCTTGCAATTTGCGCAAGCTCATCAGGTTGCTTGAGCTCCGCATGCCTCGTCTGGCTCGAAGCCTCAGGAACTATGCTGGGCGCAAGGCTGGTAGCAACGAGGCAATCCTTTGATGTTGCGATGTGAACCCGAGCGTCTGATGCTATTGATATGGTTCCTGGTTGTGCGTTCTGGCTCGGGCATTGCTGATCACAGCATACCTCAGCGTTGATCAACCGATACCACTCCCTATCAAGGCGGAACCGCGCACAGCCCACATAGTTCGGGAAAGGTCCAAAATCAAGTGCCCGCACGACCCGCTGAATTCTATGGGCTGGCCATTGCCAATTGATCTCCATCCCCCCCCGTGGCCAATCTGAATTGCCAAAGTAGGTCCTTTCACTCAACTCTTGCTGCCGTAGAGGCATTGGCCCTCGGCCTAGCTTGAGAACGATCATGTCAAACCCTCGTGCTCCAGCCTCGAGGCAACGCAAGTTCAACGATTGACTTGTGTCATCATCATGAATGGGCACAGGTGTTTGAATGATGATCCCACCTGTATCAATTCCTTCTTCAACCATATGCCAAGTAACAGCATACTCAGTTTCACCATCGAGCAGGGCTCGTGTTGGAGCATACAGACCCGCATACCTCGGCAGCGGTGCATCATGAAAATTGATGCTTCCCTTTACTGGATGCCGAAGAATCTCAGCTGGTATCAGGCGAACATTATACGCACTTACTATCCAATCGCACGGTATCTTGGTGATAACGGCAAGGGGTGTTCCCGGATCATAGGTCATGACCCCTTCGCGGCGCGCCGACGCGGCAAAGGACTTACCGTTCGCGAGACAAGCGACCACCTCATGTCCTGCCGTTCGTAATGAGCGAAGACAGTGCATTCCTATGGAAGCATCACCGATCAGGACAACGCGACACCTCTCATCTTCAGGCAAAATAGTATGGCTTCTCATCTTTCCCTCTCAAAGTTCCAGCCTCCTCAAAAACTAACAATCACGATATATATCGTCATGACGCGTATTGGACAACTGAAGTGAGTTCAATTTTCCACATTCATTACCAAAACCAATTTCTCGAAATTTGCTTTGGGGGTGATATTGGAATGCCATACATTTCTCGATGATGATACCCGAGATAGGCGGGAAAGTTAGGCGGGCATGACGACGTCCGTCATGCCCGTGGGGCCTTAGAAAAATACGCGTGGGGGGCTAGTGACCACCACCGCTGCCCTTGATCCATGTCCCCCATCCAATGATGATGGTGGAAAGAACGAGCGTGCCGATCCCTGTAATGATCAGCTTCCGTGCCTTCGGGCTGACACCTTTCCACTCCTTGAAGATCACCCCCCACATGGTGCTGAAAATAATGATACTTGCCATATGCAGCGTCCAACTTGCGAAGCCGTATTTCCCCATCTGGGTTTCACCCATGGTGTAGAAGAAAAACTGCAGATACCAAAGCGTGCCTGCGATACACGAGAGCAGGTAGTTCCTGACCAGAGGAATACGTTTCCCGAGACCGTGGGCACCGATTTCAGCCTGGACGGCGACCTCTTCGCCTGGCGCATCGGTGACATTCTCAATAATGGTTTCATTCTCCCGATCATTAGGCTGACTCTTCTGATGGGATGCTAGGTATTCATATCCCGATTTATTTTTAATACTCAGATACACACACCAGATGAAGTTGGAGGTAAAACCGCCAGCTAAAATCACTGGCAAAATCGGAAGCCCTGTCCAGATATTATCGGTTCCTGCGAGGCCGGATGCCACCCCAATGGGTTTACCGGCGGTTAATGCAAAAGCGAAGCAGGCGCTCATGATACCAGAGAACGTCGCCACAATAATTCCTTTCTTAAAATTGAACTCCACGACAGACTTCTTTTTTTCATCTTCGGGCATTTCTTTCTCTTTGGCAAACCCCGCCATGGCTGCAATCGCGATACCGATCAAACAGACCACCACACCCGTCAGAGTAACAAGACCCGCTGTGCTGGTGGCGATCTCGATGATGTTTTCATCGGCTGGAATCTGCTTAATCCACACCTTAAAGATCGGAGGTAACAGTGTGCCAAAAGCCGCCGTATAACCCAAAGCAACCCCCATGCCCAGAGACATCCCCAAATAGCGCATGGAGAGACCAAAGGTCAAACCTCCCAATCCCCACATAGCGCCAAAGAAATACGTCCAACCAAGCGTGGAAACGGCTTGTGAAGTGAGCACCTCACCAAGGTCGCTGGTCATAAAATAAGCCGCCAACCATGGGCAGATGATCCAAGAGAAAAAACCACCCGTGAGCCAATAGGTTTCCCACGACCAATTTCTAACACCCTTATAGGGGACATAAAAAGAACCGGAGGCAAGGCCGCCAGTCCAGTGGAATAAAACACCGAGGAATGGATTCATAATGGGATGTGGATAAGTGTGTTGTGAATAATTCTAACCATCGAAGATGGCGTAAGGAAACGCAACGACCCTATGGGTCATATTTCACGCGTTTAATATCATCGGTGGGCACCATGTAAATGATTAATTTTCCTGCCAAAGCCTTAGCCGTCGAGATAACTCATAAAATCCACCTTACTCTATTCTTACCCTTGACTTGGCACTGTCAGCCAACCAACTTATCAATCAATAAACAGAGCTTCTATACTGGTTCATCGGCTCCGCCTAAAATCATTTTTCTTCACTCCTCAATTTCTCATCACCCATAACAAACCATGTCATCATCCTACGAACTCGCACGCGAACAATACGCCGCACTTGGCGTCGATACGGAAGCCGCCATCGATCGGCTCAAAAACATCCCAATCTCCATCCATTGCTGGCAAGGTGATGATGTCGCAGGATTTGAAAACTCTGACGGGGCACTGGGATCAGGGCTTGCCGTCACGGGTAACTTCCTAGGCCGTGCCCGCACCGCCAATGAACTCCGGCAGGACCTTGAACAAGCGACCTCCCTCATCCCTGGCAACCACCGACTGAACCTTCACGCAATCTACTTGGAATCCGACACGCCGGTCGCACGCGACCAAATCGAAACGAAGCATTTCCAAGGGTGGATCGATTGGTGTAAATCACAGAACCTAGGGCTTGATTTCAACCCCTCCTGCTTCTCACACCCACTTGCTGACGACGGCTTCACGCTGTCATCACCCGACGCGGGAAAACGCCAATTCTGGATCGACCACTGCAAGGCGTCTCGCCTCATCGCCAATGACATGGGCGAGCAACTGGGAACGCCTGCGGTCACCAACATCTGGGTTCCCGATGGCTATAAAGACACCCCTGCCGATCGACTCGCCCCACGCCAGCGGCTCAAAGACTCCCTCGACGAGATCCTCGCTCAACCCACCCCCCACAACATCGACGCCGTTGAGTCCAAACTCTTCGGAATTGGATCCGAAGCCTATGTCACAGGATCACACGAATTCTATCTAGGATACGCTACGCAGAAGCAAATCGCACTCTGTCTCGACGCCGGTCATTTCCACCCAACGGAGATGATTTCTGAGAAAATCTCCTCCTGCCTCCTCTACGTCCCCGAGCTCCTCCTGCACGTCTCACGTGGTGTCCGCTGGGATTCCGATCACGTTGTTACCTTCAGCGACGAACTCCAGGCGATTACTCGTGAAATCGTTGCCAACAACATTGAAGACCGCGTCCACATCGGGCTTGATTTCTTTGATGCCTCCATCAACCGAGTTGCCGCTTGGACCATTGGAGTGCGCAACACGCTCCGCGCCCTTCTCTTAGGGCTTCTCGAGCCCACCGCCACCCTCCGCCAGGCTGAACTTGAAGGCGACTACACAACGCGACTCGCCCTACAAGAAGAGCTTAAAACCTACCCGCTCGGCGCAGTCTGGGACGAATACTGTCGTCGCCAAGACACACCCGTCGGCCCCGATTGGCTTACAGACATCAAGACATACGAAGCAAACGTCCTGTCAAAACGCACATCCTAAGCACACCAAGCGATGAAAGTATACCTAGCCGTTGATCTCGGCGCTGGCTCAGGACGGGTCATCGCGGGGAAAACCCATATTAGTGACGACAGTTCAAAGCAAGAAAGCGATTTCTTTGAGCTCGAGGAGCTGCACCGATTCGAGAACACGAGCACCGAGCTCCCTGGTGGCTATTTCTGGAACATCATCGGCCTCTACCGCGATATCATCAAAGGGATTCGCCTAGGGTGTGACAAATACGGCGATCAGATTCAATCCATCGGGATTGATTCTTGGGGCTGTGACTATGCGCTTATCAGCGAGAATGGCAACTTACTCGACCTCCCCCATCAGTATCGGGACCCCCGGTCTCAAGGGATGGGGGAACTGGCTGACGAGCTGATCGGACAAAAAAAAATCTATGCCTCCACCGGCATCATGTCCGCCTTTTACAACACCAGCGAGCACCTACTCTCTCAGGTCCAATCGAAATCGACGGCACTCAGAGAAGCCGAGCACATCCTCTTCATCCCTGACCTGCTGGCCTACTGGTTGACGGGTGAAATCGTCAACGAACTCACGATTGCCTCAACCAGTCAGCTGTTAAACCCGCAAACCAAAGACTGGGCGTGGGATATCATCGAGGGATTGGGACTCCCCCGCCGCATCTTTGGAAAAATCGTCAAGCCCAGCACGGTTATCGGCAACGTCCGGCCCGAGCTTGATCAACAAATCGGCCAGTCAAACCTCCAAGTCGTCGCCACCCCATCCCATGACACAGCGTCTGCGGTTGCAGGCATCCCATTGGGATCATCACCGGATGGATCCGTGCGCCAAGACGTCTGGATCAGCTCCGGCACCTGGTCGATTATGGGAGCCGAAATCAAGGATCCGATCCTAGGAGGAAAAGCCCCCGAATTTGGATTTGCCAACGAACTCGGTGTCGAAAACACCGTGCGCTTCCTCAAAAACATCTCCGGGCTCTGGGTGATTCAGGAATGTCAGCGACAGTGGGAATCCGAGGGCAACCAATACAATTATGCCGCGCTGGCCGAACTGGCTGAGGAGGCGGAACCCTTCTCCGCCTTTATCGACCCAGACGATCCCCTTTTTGCCTCACCCGGTCAGATGCCTCAGAAAATCCAAGATTTCTGTAAACAAACAGGTCAGAAAATCCCGGAAAGCAAGGGCACCATCCTCCGCATTGCCAGCGAGAGTATCGCACTGAAATACCGAGTCGTCTTCGACCAACTCGCCGAGGTCTTGGGGTGTGAGTTAGGAAAAGTCTACATGGGTGGAGGTGGAATCCAAAACATCTTCCTCACGCAAAATTCTGCCAACGCGATGAACCGCGAGGTCATTGCTAGCCCGATCGAGGCGACCTCATGCGGAAACATCATTTCCCAAATGGTAGCTACCGGTGAGCTCCCAGACATTGCCGCTGGCAGGTCCCTCATTCAGCGCAGCCAAAAGACAACAATCTATCAACCGGAGCACGCCTTAAGCTGGCAAGCACAACTCGATCGATTCAAGTCGATTCTGACCACCCTCAAGGAGTAAGACAAATCACGACGCCCCCGACGGCGGCGGGCGCGTTTAAGCTCCCCCCCCCTCAGCCGCCCTACTCCATGCTGCGGTAGAGGCTATCAAGCAAAACGGGCTCGCCTCCTTTCAGGCGCGACTCTTCGGCGGCAAACCCCATCAGGTGACCTTCGATCGCATGCTCAATCAATGAGTCCTCGGATCCAGCACCACGGAAGATAGCATCCATTGCATTGACCAAGCCATAGTCGCCGCCGCCGTGTCCTTTATAGCCATCGTCGTCAGCGGTCTCGAGCTGAATCAATTCCGTTTCGCCGCTGGCGTGATCGCGGATGGCCATACTGGCATTGGAAAACCCCTCGTAGGCATCACCACCTCGCAAACTCGCCTTCGTTCCGTAAATTTCCAGACCCCGACCACAATCAAATGCCGTCATCGTAAGGCTGGCCGTGCCCCCATTTTCAAACTCCATATTGACCACCTGATGGTCAACGGCGTCGTTGTCGCATTTCCATACGCAACGTCCCCACGGGGAAACTTCAAGCCACTTCAACACCTCCTCATCCGTGCGCTCCGTCGGGTGCGGGTAAATCATCCTCAGCCAGCTCGACTGCTTCCCGAGGTAGTGGTGCGCGTCATACATACAACTTCCACCTTGGGGTGAAGCATGGGGACACCCGGAGGTGCATCGATCAGTGGCACCAGCCGGCGCATTCTTCTCGGTAAAATAGGATAGCCTCCCGTAGGAGCTCACCGAGCTACACCGACTTCCCATCAGCCAGCTAATATAGTCGGTATCATGGCTACATTTCGCGATAATCATCGGCGAACTTTCACCTGTGTTCGCCCAGTGTCCTCGCACGTAGGAATGTGATTGATGCCAAGCATCGACGCCCTCAGCGGCATGAATTGAGATCACCTCACCGAGCCGACCAGAGTTCACAATTTCATGCACCTTCGAATAAAAATCCGTGTAACGAAGCACGAAGCAGAGCAGGATTTTACGGTCGTATTTTTTGGCGAGTCGAGCCAATTCGAGCGTCTCATCCATCGTCTGAGAGGCGGGTTTTTCCAATAAGAGATGGTAACCTTTTTCCAACGCCTTCTTGGCGGGTTCAAAGTGGTAATTATCCTGGGTGCCGATGATCAGCACATCGGCCAACCGGTCCTCTTCGAGCAACTCATCAGCTGTCTCAAAGGCTTTAAAATCGGGGTTGGCTGAGATCGTCTGCATTGCCTCGCGTCTCTCTGCAACGGGGTCCGCGCCAGCCGTCACTTGGTAGCGACCGGTCAAGGACATGGCAATCGTTGTATAAGTCCGGGCACGGGAGCCGCATCCGACAGCGGCGATCGTCAATGGTTCTGATGATGTTGTCATTTTGATTAAAATTGTTGTGGGTGAACACAGTTAAAAAACATTCAGCACTCCTTGGATAGGATTTATATGTTAGTGCTTGAGGAGAGTTTTGATCGCGCGACAGCGACGTCGCATCTCGATGAGTTTCCTTTGATACTCTGGATTTTTGGCGAGGTTGCTCAGTTGATCGGGATCGGCTTTAAGGTCATGAAGAAACTCATAGCTGGGGTTCTGATCGAAGTAGTGGGCATAAACAAACCTCTCCCCCCTGACACCTTCCCACTTTGGGATCGATTCGTTTTCCATCAGGTGCTCACAGAAAAAATCCTTCCGCCAGTCGGACGGGTCCGCCCCATGGAGCAGTGGAACGTAACTGCTCCCCTGGTATTGTCGAGGTTGGCTGATCCCTGCGAGTTCGATGAGAGTGGGTGCCAAATCAATATTTAAGGTCGGCTGATTCACCACAGCCCCTCTTCTTTCCTTGGCCGCACGTGGGTCAAAAACAATGAGCGGCACTCTGAGTGACTGCTCGTAGTGCGACCACTTCCCCGCGAACCCACGGTCCCCCATGAAATACCCATTATCCGCCATATAAATGATAATGGTATTTGCGGCCAGCCCGGTCTCCTCCAGAGAATGACGGACACGACCGATCGCGTGGTCGACCCCGCTGATCATGCGGAAATAGGCCTTCATGTTTTTCTGATACTTTTCCGGTGTATCCCATCGCCAGTGAAAACGCTTTCGGGCCATCGATGACCCCTTAAAAAAATCAGGATGGTTCTCGTAAATGGATGCATCCCCCAGCCGAGGTGATGGGATTTCAATCTCTTCATACATTCCATCCACCGCCTTGGACCAGGGGAAATGATTTTTTAAATCTCCATCGTTGGCGTGGGATGCCTTAAAACTAACCGACAAACAAAATGGCTTCCCATCGGCACTGGCCTTCAAAAACGTGATTGCCTTGTCCGCCGCCACCTCAGACTCGTGCCTGAGGGTGCCGTCCTTTTGTTTCATCAAAAAGGGAAGTCGATCGTGAGGCTCAAACAAATCAAACATCTCAGACTCCGGCTCCCCCTCGGTCTTCACACCGTATTTACCAATGAAACCCGTGCGGTATCCTGCTTTACGCAGCAGCATCGGGTAGCTCTTTTCCATATGGCCCTTTTTCAACGGCGGCTCACCAAAAGTAAAACCATGTGACGTCTCATGCAGACCCGTAAAGATGGACGCCCGACTCGCTGCACAAATCGGCGTTGTCACAAAGGCATTTTCAAAGCGCACCCCCTCAGCGGCGAGTCGATCGATCACGGGAGTTTGAATGATCGGGTGCCCAGCACAACCGAGCGTGTCATTACGCTGGTCGTCGATCAGAAAAAATAAAATGTTTGGCTTCGTGACATCTGCGGCGCTCGCCACACTCGAAACAGGATTGAGCAAAACCAGAACACCTACCAGAAAGTATAACAGAGAACGTATCATCATCATTGAGTTGGGAAAAAGGAAGTTAAGGAGAGAAAGCTATGAAAAGCAAATGGGAGCGATTGTATCGGCCACCACGATCACCGATATCATGATCGGGTCACCGGTCGTTTCTTCGTGTATTTCAGGGTTTGCATCAAGCTATTTCGGGGTGACACGGCGGATTTGAAGCAGTCCGGACGGTGGAACGTTCCACACTTCGGCACCTACCCCGATCGTTTGTTGTCTCTGACTGATTCGCTCGCCTTGGGTATTGTAGATACTGACCTCCGCTTTGCCAAAGGCCTCGGAAAAACGGACGACGACACCGCCGCCCCCTGGCTTACCATTGACCACATCGATCTGTGCGGGCGCGTTGGCACCAGGCGAAACGACCAAGTCCTGATAAACGGCCGCAATGCATTTTTCGGCTGTCCTCCCGATCACCATCGGGTAATTCTGCGCTGGCGCAACAGGCTGAAACTCGCCATCCAACAACACAGCACGGTTCTCCTTCCAGTAGTGCATCCAGAAACCAACCATCTTCCGGTGATCTTCTGAGATCTCTGGCAACCTCACCGAGATTTGAGGCACACTAAAAAGAATGTTGAGAATCTGGAGGGCGGCGCTCTCCACGGGCTCGTCTGGGTGCCACATAATCATGTCACTATGCACCGCGGTATCATCTGCAATCAGGCGCAAATCAACGATATGTTTGCGATTCACAGGACCACAGTTTGGGCAATCTACCGCCCGAAGCATATTCCCATACTTCCGCATTAAAGGCCCGTTATAGGGCTGACGAAACTCGATGGCAATATCTGGCTTCAGAACGCGTAGCCGCGCCATAACATCGGTCATCAGACGATCCACCGCTTGGTCAACAGAAGCATAATCACGCCCGTCTTCCGCCGTCAGAATGGTTTTTGCATCGGGGGCAAACATCCCGATAAAATCGAGCTTTAACCCGTCGAGCCCCCAGTCACGCACGGCACTTTCGTAGACACCGATCAAATACTCACGCACTTCGGGGTAACGAGGGTCGAGAATGTAGGCTTGAAATCCGTTGTGGTAGGACAGCGTTTTCCCTTTAAATCGCTTCATGATCTTGGAGTGTTCGCCAGCCATCGGCACGGAATACCAAATCATAAATTTCTGACCCAGCGCATGAATGCGGTCAACAAACCCCTTCATATCTGGGATCCGCTCAGGTTTCCAGTCGCCCGTATAAGCATAGCCACGGCTAGCGTCGAGCGTCTGCCAACCGTCATCGATGATAACGCCGCCGAGTCCGAGCTGACCACCGATGCGGCACTCCTCGACAATTTGATCTGGGTCAAGGTTCTGGTGATAGCTATACCAAGTGGAATAAACGGGGACACGCGCGCTCTCAGGCACGGGGGCCGGCTTGTAGTTTTCTTGGGCCGCCCACCATTGGGCGGTATCACGTAAAATCGAGTAGTAGGGGGCTGGGCGAGTGTCAAAGCGCAGGGTGACCTGATACTTTTTCAACATCGGATGCTTTTCCTTAAAGAGGTGCAGCGTCATGTAAAGGCAGGCATCCTCTTCTTTAATCCCACCCCGCAGCATCACCGGACGCAATGCATCGGACAAGGCTACGGTGAATCGGTTTCGGTCGCCTTGGCTCAAATACATCAACAAAGGCGCCCGCTGCACGGCACGCGATTCGATACGGGTCCGTTCGTGATCAAGCTTCGCCTTGCCGTAATCCGACACCCAAGCACCGGCAATATCAATGGCGGGAACTTTCCACTTCACATCCAAGGCTGGTGGCGTAGACGCCTCGGGCGATTCAATCGTCAGCGTGGCCAGCATCAGGTTTGGCTTGGGGTGCTTAACATCCCAAGTCGCTTTAAACGAACCTAAATCCCCTTCGATACGCAAGTCCTCGGGGGTAATCTTTAAGGGAGCAGCCTCAGCGGCGGTGGTTTGATCGATACAAAGGAAAACCATCCCGCCACTCAGAATCGCGAATCGAGATGCTTTTTTCCAGACGGACATCCAACAAGCCGAGGACATCTCCATAGAGGATTTCTTGGTCATATTTTATTTTGGCAATGTTTTGAGCGTGATCATGGCAATCGACTCTAAGCCATTGACGAAGCAACTCGCAGGAGTGGCATACTTTCATCAGTTGGCCATCATGTGCAACATCGCCAATGATTCACAGGGAACGAACCAGATTCTAAATGATCCGAGTGGGCGAGTAAAGGGCCAAGCGTGGCATCAAAATCGGCCCGTGGCCACGCCCCATCATTATCGATATTTCTGGATCGACTCACGCGTCTCATTGAGTCATGATCCCTAACGATGGCATCCGATACTGTAATATGGACATTTCTTCCAGGCCTCGACGGCACGGCTCAGCTCTCTGACGGCATCAAGGAGGTGTTACCTTCCGAAACCCACGCGGAATTCATTGAACTCCCCTCTTCCGGCAAGCAGGACTACGACTCACTGACCGATTGGCTCGACAAAAAAATCGCACACGGAAAGAAGCGCCTGCTCATTGCCGAGTCATTCTCTGGCCCGCTCGTATTGCGATGGGCCGAACAACGACCCCATGAGGTCGTGGGTATCGTCCTCGTGACCTCGTTCTGCGACGCCCCATTGAATCCTGGCATTGCCCTCCTGCCTCTCCGGCCTCTCTTTATGGTTAAAACGCCGCGTCACACACTGCGCCACTTTCTCATTGGCGAAGATGCCAGCGAGGCCGAAGTTAGCCAGGTAAGCTCCGTGGTCCAAGCCATCCCCTCAGCCACCCTGACCAAGAGGGTGCGTGCCATTCTCGAATTAATAGAAAATGACAGTCCAGTGCTGGATCAGGTCCCCATGATGATCCTCCAGGCTCAAAGCGACAACCTGATCCCGTGGGAAGCTCAACGCAAGCTGGAAGCTTGTTATCCGAACGCGCGCACGCACTGGATCGAATCACCCCACCTCATGCTTTATCGTTTCCCAGAGCAATGCATCCAGCGCATTGCCGAGTTTGCTTCAGAACTTGGTCAGGGGCAGAAAAAAGACGGCTCCATCTCATCGCCCCCCCATTAAGTCGGAGGCTCACGCAGACGCGACTTCAGCTGGACGCAGGGGCTCGCCAGCGCCAGTCGATCGGCACCTCGATCTCGGGATGTAAACTCAGGCTCACAGGACAGCTCAACGCAGCATGTTCAAGCGCTCCTCTCTCGGGGTGGTCGGCAGGGAGCGGCACATCGATACGCACGTTCAATCGAGCCACCCTCCGTGGCAGATCATCTGACATGTGCTTTTCCACCTTGATTTGCATCCCCTCAAGGTTGACTCCCAGTTTCTGAGCAACGATCCCCATAATGGTCGCCATACAGCTTCCCTGCGCGGTAGCCAGAAGATCTGTCGGGGAAAACGTTTCCCCGCGACCGTTGTTATCCAATGGTGCATCTGTGGAGAAATGACTCCCGGTCGGTTCATGCGTATTGTGACAGTGCAACGCCCCTTCATATTTTGTGTTAATTTCAACCATGGTCATTTTTTTAGGGATTGGAAAATGGGTCATCCTCTGGCGGCTCTGGGATGGGGGCATTCATTGTTTTGGCAAGGGCGACTCGGAAACCATATAAGTTACTTGTATTGGACGATCTGACCGCATTCCGATTGGTCACATACAGATGTTCCTTCAAGTAACTACCCCAGCACCCGCCACGCAACACACCATACATCCCCTGCTCGGCATAATCGTCCGCAACCCACTCATAGGCATTACCCGCAAGATCATATATACCCAATTCATTCGGCGGATAAGAACCCACAGGAGCTGTTTTTTCATAACCATCATTATAATTAATGAGCGTTCGGTTACGGCGAATATCCGTGGCTTGTGCCGCCGTTTGATCCGCTAAGTTACCGACCTTAAATCCGGCATCCTCTGGTGGCCAGACAAGCCCCCATGGAAATATTTTTTCCATCCTGAATTCCCTCCGCGCCGGGGAACGATCAGGATCGTCTACGAGCCCTGCGATACGGCTCCACTCCAAATCCGTTAGGAGACGATAAGACACATCCTCGGAGATCCGTTCCTTTCTATGTTCTTGCTCCGTAAGCCACTTGCAGAAGGCTTCAGCATCATCACGGGAAACCTGCAACACCGGATGATCCGGACCTTGCGCAAACCCAGGATCCGCGGGAGATTGTGCCTTCGCTTCCTTGACATACGCGTTGTAGTCCGACACCCGCGTTTCCCATGCGGAGACCAACACCTCCTCGTTCACTGGTACAAAGCGCATCCCGAGGCTATTCTCCCATTTTTTACCAAAAACCACACTATTGTCTCGCTGGAGATTGATACTCACTTTTTCTCTGGCGAGATCTTTGACATTCAACGCGCGGGTATTGCGCCGGTAGCCTTCCAAAGTCAGACTGAGTTCGATCGACCCTGGTTTGACACGCCCTAGGTAGAGGGGTGTTGTCCCCCGATATTCACCATCGATCTGTACCATTGCTCCCTCGGGAGAACTCTGAATCTCGAGATTAGCAAAGGGGATATTTTTCACCAGACTCTGAAAAGGCAACAACTTCTTTTTTCTCACCGTAGAGGTCATCCTCGGAGATTTAAAACCTACGGCAAACAGAGGGGCAATATGCTGCACCTCGTTCAAATACCCCTCGGATAGCGCAACTTGGGTCTGCCACTCACAGTAAGCATCCGCCTGCTCGGGAGTTGCACAAACGATCAAACGTTTTACCCCACTCTCACTGTGCTCAATAAATTCTGCAGGCACCTTTTCACCTAAAGACCTCTCATAGCGTTTCCATTGATACTTCCTCACATATCCCGCACTGACATGATACTCATCCACTGGTTGATAGTGGACACCAAAATTATCCACCCATTCCTGCCCAGCGACAGGTGGGGCATAAATCGCCATAATCTGCTCCACCATTTCCGTTTCGTTGGCCTTAACGATGCCCTCCTTGCGTTCCGTCCGGTAGCCTTCGAGGCGGAATTCAAATTCATAGTGTGACCCCGCCGCCATCCGGATGTTTTTCATCGGTGTGATATCTAGAAAATGACCTTTCCGGTCATAGACCTCAGCGCCTTCTGGGTCACTGAGCACTTTGACAAATCCATACTGAGTCCGAACGATCGGCGGCTTGATATTGCCCGGGCCAGCCACTGCCACCTGAGGCCAGGGGATAAATTCGCGAAACCCCCAAACCAACAAACATAACAAGCCTGTCAGTAGGATCAGCGCGTTCACCAGACTACGCCGCCGACGCTTCACCCGCTTGCCACTCTGTAGCTGCCTCAAGCCATCAGCTAATATCTCTGCCGTGGTAATGGTCCGCCTCGACACGCGCGGTTCACAAATATCACAAATGACGTGATTGAGCCTGAGCCAGCGTTTTTTTTGCGTCTCATCAGGAAGTTCATCCGGGAGTTCGGGAAACTCCATACGGTCTTTGCCTGTCGCCATCTCATAGAGCACCTTGCCTAGGCCATAAACATCCGCCTGAGCCGAGCCAGGGCCTTCCGGCGGCACAAACCCCTCGGTTCCAACAAAGGTCCTCTGCCCACGGGCCGCGACCAGCCCGATATCAGCCAACTCCGCCTTACCATCGACAAAAATAATGTTGGCAGGTTTAATATCGCGGTGCGCAAGCCCCTTCCCGTGAAGATGCGCAAGGGCCTCGGCAAGACGAAGCCCCACATCGATAACGATATCAGTATCGATCGGCTTACCATCGGCCTTTTTTAAATCTGTTCGTAAATTGCGCGGTTCATACTCCACGGGATTGATGTCGTCGCCCGAGTTGATGTCGTCGCCAAGCTCCATGACGTAATAATAGAACTCGCCCTCATCCTTATCCTTACTGCGACCGACGTGAAGAATATTCACCAAGCCCGGATGATCTCGCGAAATGGGCTCATACTTGAGAATCCCCTCGAACTCGCGCTCGAATCCACGCTCGTCCTCAAAGTCTTCACGACGCACCAATTTCACGGCACGCATCGCGCCCGTGACAGCGCGCGCCAACCACACTTCCCCATACGAGCCACCACCAATTTTGCGCAGCACCTCATGATCCGGAATCACCGGCTCTGGTCGCGTCCTACCCCGCATCTTCCTCTAATTTTGCCAGTTCCTTTTTTAAGATTTTACCCACACGGTGCTTTGCCAGATAAACCTGCGACATACTCACCCCTAGCCGTGACTGCACCTTGCTCGCATTCCACTCACGGATGACATAACAATCAAAGATCTGATACTGCTTCGGAGACACCTGTGATTTGACTTTTGCCAAGGCCGCATCCGCTAAGTTATTTTTCCACTCGATATCCCAAAGACGCTCAAGTGCACCACTCTGTGGATCCTCCACGCGCTCAACCGCCGAGGTCTTCTGCCCCTCATCATCCCACTCCCCGATACTCATCGCCGTATCTTTTTTGCGCTTGCGAAACTGATCGTTAATCCGCCAGCGGGTCATATTCATCAACCACGACTTAAACGACCCTTTCTCTGGGTCATACATCTTTTTTTTACTCTGCTTAGCGATCGAGAGGATGGTCTCCTGGACCACGTCAAATGCCTCGTCAGAGCGCAGGCCCGCCTTCAACCCCACGGCATAGATGAGCTTCCAGTATGTTTTGTAAAAATCATCCCATGTCCGCTGGTCCTCCCAGTTGTCGAGTTTTGCGATCAGACTCTTCCGCGTATGTGCATACGCCGATTCTATTTTTGCATCCTCTTTGTCTGCCATCCTGCTGTTTCTATAGCATAGGATTCCCGCCAATCCACCAGCAATTATCAGAAGTGCGATAGGATCGGGTGTTTTTCCCCTGATCCCGTCAGAATGATCAAAAAAATTCCACCTCCCACTACGGCGATGGGCACAATAGGGTCACATTTTCAAATAATTGCTCCAGTCGACTGAATACTCCCCGCATTAACCTTTACACAAGCAACTTATGCATCTACTTCCGCTTCATGTCTTTTGCCGATCTCGGACTCTCCGAAGCCGTTCTCACCTCCGTCACTGAATCCGGCTACGAGAAACCCACGCCCATTCAAGCCAAGGCCATCCCCCTCATTCTCGAGGGCAAGGATGTCATTGGCGCATCCCAGACAGGCACCGGCAAAACCGCCGCCTTCGCCCTGCCCTCACTTTCTAAGATCAAACCACTGGGTAAACCCCAGATCCTTGTCCTAGAACCGACCCGCGAACTTGCCCACCAAGTCGCCGAGCAATTCGAACACTACGGCAAACACACCGGCTGCAAGGTCGCCCTGATCTACGGCGGGATGGGATACGGCAAACAGGACGAACAAATGGCCGTGGCCGATATCGTGGTCGCCACACCCGGTCGCCTCGTCGACCACTTCTACCGCGGCACCATGCGCTTCGGTCAGGTCCAAATCCTCATCCTTGATGAAGTCGACCGCATGCTCGACATGGGATTCCTCCCGATCGTGCGGAAAATTGTCAGCCTCTGCCCATGGAACACGGACGAGACATCACGCCAAACACTCTTTTTCTCCGCCACCATGCCACTGGCAATCCAAGGCTTCGCCCAATGGTGCCTGCACAAGCCTGAATCGGTCGAAATCGCACGGGCCGCCGTGCCTGATACCGTCAACCACGCGTTCTACCCAGTCTCCATGGACCAGCGTGACGAACTCTTGCTCGCTCTCTTGGAAAAAACCGAGTTCCACTCGGTGATGATCTTCACCCGCACACGCAAAGAGGCAGACACCCTGACCGGGCTGATCAAAGGAACCGGCCACAAAGAAGTGGTCGCCATGCACTCAGATGTCAAACAGGCCGATCGATTGAAGGCTCTCGCAGGTTTCAAAGACGGCACCTACAATATCCTCGTCGCCACCGACGTCGCCGCCCGCGGTATCGATATCTCCACCGTCACTCACGTTATCAACTACCGTGTGCCTGAAAACTCCGAGGACTACGTGCACCGAATCGGCCGGACAGGTCGCGCCGAATCCGAAGGGGATGCCTACACCATCCTGACCGCCGACGAAATCGACTTCGCCAATTCGGTCGAAAACTTCATCAGCAAAAAGATCAAACGCCGCAAGCTCGACGGATTCGACTACACTTACACAGCGCTCCTTGACGACTCCCCTGCGCGTCCCGTTCGCAAAAAACGTCCACCGGCACCTCGCCGGCGCAGGCGCTAACCAAGGGCCACTGATCACGGCCACGCCGAGCTGATCACTCCGCCCATGAAAGTCATCGCCATCGACCCCGCCATCCGCAACACTGGCTACGCCGTGTTAGAAGGCGACCATCGCGAGCAGAAAGTTCACGACTACGGCGTCATCACCCTCCCCGCTAAGACCCCCCAGTCGGGTGCCTTGGCCGCTATCCACACCAGCGTTGCCAACCTCATCAAAAAGTGGCAACCCGATGAAGCCGCCGTCGAGGGCATCATCTACGTCCAGTCCCACCGCACGGCAATCACCATGGGGGCCGCCCGCGCCGCCAGCCTGATCGCCGCCGCCGAAACAGGCATCAAGATTTTTGAATACGCGCCCCGCAAGGTCAAGCAGGTCGTCACCGGTAATGGATCGGCCGACAAACAACAGGTTGCCTTCATGGTCCGCGCCCTACTCGGCCTCGCCGAAACTCCAGCACACGATGCCGCCGATGCCCTCGCCATCGCAATCGCCCACCTCACCGCCAGCGATCCGCTCAAGGCCGCCATCTTAAAACGTGAGCAGCTCTAAAAACGCATCCCCCCGTGCATTTGATGGCTGGAAATACCACAGGATCCCTATAGCATCTCGACCATCATGAGTAGAAAATACAAAATTGCTGGAATCAACTTTGACCACATGCACATGGGCGATTTGCTCCGCATGGCTCACGACCACCCGAACGTCGACATCGTTGGCATCTGTGATGAAGATCCAGCACGCATGCAGGATGCCATCCAAAACTTCGCCCTCCCCCCCGAGTGCGTATTTACCGACTACTCACGCTGTATCACAGAGACGCAACCGGACATCGTTATCCTCTGCCCCGCCACGGCCGACCATGCAGAGTGGACCGAAAAAGTCGCCCCGCTAGGCCCCCACATCCTCATGGAAAAACCCTTTGCCGCCTCCGTCGCCGATGCCGACAGGATGATCCGAGCCATGGAGCAAAGTGGCAAGCGACTCATGATCAACTGGCCACTCCGCTGGGTAGCCTCTCACGTCACCGCGTATCGACTGCTCGATGATGGGATGATTGGCGAACTCCTCAACATCCATTACTACGATGGCAACCGTGGCCCGCTCCGGCACGGCGCCGACAAGGTGGAAAGCGCCCCCGGACCCAAATCGGAAAGTTGGTTCTATCAAAAAGCCTCCGGTGGCGGTTCTCTCCTCGATTACTTAGGCTACGGAACCACCCTCGGCACATGGTATTTCAAGGGTAAAAAACCCGTGGAAATAACCTCCGCCACCGACGAACCCGCAGGCCTTGAGGTCGAGGAACACAGCATCACCATCGCCCGCTACGATACCGGCCTCGCTAAATTTGAAACCCAATGGGGAACATTCACCGACCCATGGGTCCACCAACCCCAACCCAAATGTGGGTTTATCCTCAATGGAAGCAAAGGCACCATCAGCAGCTACGATTACGAGCCCAGCATCCGAGTGCAAAGCGAGAACTGCCCCGAGGGCCAAGACATCCCTGCCGATGCTCTCTTATCCCCAACGAGTAACCCCATTGAATACTTCATCCATTGCCTCGACGAAAACCTCCCCTTTGAAGGGCCACTGTCACTCGAGACCGCACGGATTGGACAGCAAATGGTCGACACCGCAGTCGCCAGCGCCGCCCAAAAAAGAACCCTCCCACTCATCGAGGCATAATACCAAAGAAGACCACACGGCCCGCTTTTCAGCTGAGACGCCATGTCCGACACCCCTCTGGATCAGGGCGCAAGGCGGTCAACCGACCAATCGTCACCGTCCCTTGTGTAGAGGAATCGATCGTGCACGCGGCCTTTGCCACCTTGCCAGAACTCGATCCGCTGAGGGCGCAATCGATACCCCCCCCAGAAGCTCGGCAAGGGGACCTCGCCCCCTTTAAATTTAGCTTTGATCTCCGCCATTTTATTCATCAGCAAGGCGCGAGAATCAATCACGCTGGATTGATCCGACACCCAGGCGCCAATCTGACTTTCCCGCGGACGCGAGGCAAAGTATTTGAGCGACTCCGCCGTGCTGACCTTTTCAACCGCCCCGTCGATACGCACCTGGCGCTCCAGCTGCAACCATGGGAAAAGCATCGACGCCGATGGATGCGCGGCCACCTCCATCGCCTTGGCACTTCCGTAGTTCGTGTAAAAAACAAAACCCGCGGCATCAAAAAATTTCATCAACACAGTGCGCGACGCCGGGCAGCCGTCGAGCCCCAAGGTCGAGAGCGTTAACGCATTCGGTTCGTGAAGCTCAACCTCACGGGCCTCGGCAAACCATTGCTCAAACTGCATAATGGGACAGGAGGCCAGCTCAGCACGCCGCAGCACACGACTCCCATATTCTTCACGCATGGCTGCGATTTCTTCACGACTCTTTGACATGGCTTATTGTGAATCGCCGACCAAAAAATACCAACCACAAATACTCAATTTAATCCCCCCCGTTCGCCATGTTACACCGTGCCACACTGTGACCTGACCGTCCTCGTCATGACCTCCCCACATGGCCAACGCTATAATCACCTCCGCAGGTCAGCATAATCCCCTGTAAATCTTGGGACATTACCTCCCGCCCAGATTATCGATTGTCTGGAAGATGGCGGTGATCATGAGGTAGGCCATAGTTCCGATGAGCAGAGCCATGACCACCAGCACGACAGGCATGATGAGTTCCATGACACGTGCGAGGTTTTTATTGAGTTCAGAATCGTAGCGTTCGGCAGCACGTCGCAATGAGTTATCGAGTTTACCGGTTTTTTCTCCCACCGAGACCATGTCGATGAGTAGCGGCGGGAAGATTCCGGAGTTAATGAGTGAACGGGAGAATGACCGACCATCGCCAACCATTTCGATCACGCGGTCCATGTGGCTCCTGATGTGAAGGTTCTGAGTCGCATCACGGGACAACTCCAAGGACCGCAAAAGAGGCAGACCATTCCCGACGAGATTGGCGAGGGTTTCGAGAAACTGAACGTAAAATCGCGATTCAATCACCTTCCCTACCAGAGGAAGCTTGAGCTGCATTCGATCCCACGTCAGCTTGTTCGACTCAGCATCTTTCCATGCTTTAAAAACCAGTGCGCCACCTACGATGGTGAGTAAAAGCACCAGCCACCACTCCTGAAAAAAGTTACTGGTCCCGATCAAAATCCTTGCCCCCAGTGGAATTTTCCCACCTGGAGTGCTGGCAATGAGGTCGGTGAGCTGTGGGATCAACTTGGTGACAAAAATAACCCCCACACCGATACCGGCCAACACAAGAAAGGCGGGATAGATCAGGGCAAGAGTCACCTTGCTTTGTAGCTCTTGCAGGGTTTTGAGATAATGGGCTTGTCGCTTCAGGATCGTATCCAGCGCACCACTCGCCTCACCAGCAGCGGTAAGACTGCAGTAGAGAGGACCAAAGCTATCACTGATCTTGCGCAACGAGGAAGAAAAACTCCCCCCATCTCGAACCAACTGACGCACACTGCGGGAAACATCCTTGAGCGCCCCCAACTCCTCACGGTTTTCCATCGATTTCAGCGCAGGCTCGAGCTGAAGCCCAGCTCCCAACATCTCGCTCAGCTCCTCGGTAAAAAGAACCACCTCAGATCGTTTCAGTTTGAGTAGGCCATGGGCATCCTTCGATACGCCCTTACTAGCAACCGTGGATGACCCCTCTGCGCGTGATGATTTCCCCTTCGGCGTAGCCTTGGCATCGGTCGAGCCCGACACGGCGGTGAGCTTTACAGGCTGCAGGCCACGCTTTCCAAGCACCTTCAGCGCCTCGGACCGATCGTCCGCGGCAATCTCACCGCGGCTAACGGATCCATCTTGAGCTAATGCCTTGTAAGTAAAAACGGCCATGAATTAAAATGTTTATACGGGGTGATCGTTCATTGGAAACCCAACCAAAAAACTAACAAAGTTCTGCGCTGGTGACGGAGATCACTTCTTCGAGGGTTGTTTGTCCCGCCAGACACTTATGCCACCCGTATTCACGCATCGGAACATAACCATCTTTATACGCCTGTTCGAGGAGTTTACGGCCATCTTCACCTTTGACGATGAGATCCTGCATTTCTTCCGTAAGAAGAACCACCTCATAGATGGCGACTCGGCCGCTGAAGCCGGTGTTACGGCAGCGATCACAACCTACGGCATCGTAGCATTGGCCCGTGATGTGATCGGGAATTTCGAGTTCCTCGCGTTGATGTGAGGTGAGTTCATGGGGTTTTTTACAATGCGGGCAGAGGCGGCGCACAAGCCGCTGGGCGAGGAAGGCACGGACCGAGGCGGAAAGAAGAAACGGCTCGACTCCCATATCGGTGAGTCGGCTAATCCCGCCCATGGCATCATTGGTATGCAGGGTGCTAAACACGAGGTGACCGGTCAGAGACGCACGGATCGCAATCTCGGCTGTTTCAAGGTCACGGATCTCACCGATCATAACGATATTCGGGTCGGCACGGAGAATCGATCTCAGGCCGCTGGCAAAGGTCAGACCGATCTCGGACTTGACGGCGATCTGCATCACCCCCGGCAGTTTATTTTCCACGGGGTCCTCAATGGTCACGATGCGGGTATCGGGGGCATTCACCTCACTGAGAAAGGAGTAGAGGCTGGTCGACTTACCCGACCCTGTCGGACCCGTGATCAGACAGATCCCGTTGGAAAGCTTGAGCAATTGCTCGATTTTATCCCGCACAAAGGGCTCCAACTGAAGCTTTTCAATGGTGAACTTTTCTTGGTTGAGGAGCCGCAAACTCACACTCTCGCCCTCGACCGTTGGCACGGTAGCCACCCGCACGTCGATTCCGCCCCCTTCGAATTGGAGGTTGATCCGACCGTCCTGCGGCAGTCGGCGCTCGGCAATATCAAGGTGTGCCATGATTTTAAGACGGGCAATCACCGAGCTCTGCAGCGCCTTGATGTTATCGGGCACGGTGACATCAATAAGCAAACCATCGATGCGGTAGCGGATGCGTAAATTATCATGGAGTGGCTCGACGTGAATATCGGTGGCGCGCTGCTGGAGGGCCTCGCGGATGATCTGATTGACAAATTTCACCACACTTGCCTCCTCGTCCTCATCGGCATCAATGACATTGGCCTCATCGGCATTTTCAAGGTTATCGTAATCGAGGTCACGGCCTTCGAGGATCTGTTCAAAGGTATCGGCCCCCACACCATAAAGTTTACGTAGTGCCTCGTGAATGCGCCTCCGGGACGCCATTTTCCATATAATGGGGTGGATGATCTGCTGTGTAGCGGCCTGACGGGCAACCAGATTAAGTGGGTCGTAGGTCAGCAAAACAAGGCTCTGGTTTTCACTCTCACCGACGAGCTCCATGGGAAGAAGCCGATAAGCCAGAGCCACCTTGGGGCCGCAGGCAGCGCGTAACGGCTCCACCTGCTCAAACTCCGGGATAGCGGATACCCATTCCATGCCTGTCTTTTTAGCAAGAGCCGCAAGATACAACTCCTGATCAATCGTCCCCGAGTCGAGGATATCATCGACAGGCGAGCGTTGCTGTTCGGCAGCCGCTTTCACGACACCGGCGAGGGCTTCGATGTCTTCACAGCCGCTTTCGCGGGCAGGAGCAATAAGTAGGTCAGTCATGCGTGGTGATTACTATTCACTTAAACGCCGGAAAGGCAATCTTCTGTCTATAAATACCCAGGATGGCCGCACGTGTGATGGATCCGCACACACAACCCGCCGTGATAAAAAAACCTCTAGGCTTCGATTTCCTCCCCCCCGACGTAAAAACCAATTTTGGGTCGCGGCTTTTCCTCTTCGATCTTCCGCGTGTAACACACCACCTGAAAACTTGATTGATGACTGATGAACATGCAAGGCGAGCCATTCAGACCGCCCTCCACCACCACACTGGAGTGGCCGTCTTCGCCGATCGTGTAGACCTCGACCGCGTCACCATTGGACATCAGGGCGTAAATCGCAGGCTCCTCATCATCGGGTAACCCCTCACGCCACTTCGTAATCCGGAAGGCAAGACGGCGAATAAATTCTCCCGATGACTCAAACCGATGTTTTTGTTCATCGGGCATATGAGCAAGAATCTCGTGCACGTCCGGCATTCCGGTGACACCAGGAAGCGTGAGGTAAGGTCGGCGAAGGGATGAATCGTCAGACATGCCTTTCTTTTACTGCATGATTAGAAAATGGCACGCACGTTTTTTGATCGCGTAATCGATCAGGCTACGAGTGAGCGGAACGTCCCGCGGCATTTTCTACGTTGCCTTTTCCACCACCGCGTAGGCGTTGTGATTGTGGATCGACTCGTAATTCTCGGCCTCGACACGATACCAGAGGATATTATCCTGCGCATTGGAGCGGGCTGCGATATTACGAACAAGATCCTCGACAAAAACGGGATGATCGTAAGCGCGCTCGGTGACGGCCTTTTCATCAGGGCGTTTTAATAAACTGTAAAGTTCACAACTCGCGCAGGATTCCACGAGATCAATCAGGTCCTCGATCCAGATAGGATTCTTAAATCGGACAGAATAAGTGACGGTGCCGCGCTGGTTGTGGGCGCCGCGCTCACTGATCGCCTTGGAACAAGGGCAGAGTGTGGCCACGGGAACAATCACGGTGAGGATAAAGTCGTTTCCTCCATCGATGTCAGACTCCGATTCAAAAATGACCTCGTAGTCCATCACACCAGGCATTTGGGTGACAGGCGCGGGTTTCGTGCGAAAAAAGGGAAAACGGAATTCAACGTGCGCCTTCCCGGCATCGAGTCGCCCGAGCAGTTCGTTGGGAATGGCTGTCATTTCCCGCACATCCAGGCAGTTCCCATGCGAGTTGAGCACCTCCACGAATCGGCTCATGTGGGTGCCCTTGAAGTGATGGGGAAGATCGACGGCCAGTGCGGTGGTGGCGACGGTTCGCTGTGTGCTACCATCTTTGTTGCGCACCTCGAGAGGAAAACGCAGGGCTTTGACGCCAACCCGATCGATGGCGATTCTGCGATCATCAAACTCATTCTGTGTATCCTTAAGCTCCTTCATGGTGGAATTGACCACGGGGCCGTGGTCGTCAGTGGATGATTATGCGTGATGGGTGTGCGGGACCAAATCAGAAAAAGAAAAAAGCCTGCCCGGTTTCAGCGGACAGGCTTGGAAATTCTCGAGGAATCTGATCACTGGAGGATCTCTTCCTGGCCACTCAGCAGTCGATTATCCGAGCAGGTTACATGCACGGGCACGCTTGATCGAGCGAGTGATTTTGCGGTGCAGTTTGGCAGAAACACCCGTCACACGACGTGGGAGGATTTTACCCGTTTCTGTGGTGAACTTGGCAAGAAGCTCTACGTTTTTGTAGTCAACTTCGGCTTCAGGAATGTCATGCCGGCGGTGTGGCATAGGGCGGTTAGCCTTCCAGAATGAGATCCGGCGTTCCTTGTTCTTAGGAGTAGATATTGAGGACATAATAAAATTGGATGAGTGAGTGAACTGATGGACAATCGCAACAGGCTAGCGCATCTCACGGTGGAGGGTGCGACGTCGGAGAAACGGGTTATACTTCACCTTTTCCAGACGACCTGGAGTATTAAGGCTCTTTTTGTTGCGCGTTGATGTGTAGCGGGAAGTAGGCTTTCCTTCAGCTTTTGCTTCCGTGCATTCGAGGATAATGATGTCGCGTGCCATGGTCTAATTGGTGAAAATGTGTGGGAATGTGTCAATCTTGAGTCAGAACAGTCTCCTGCCCAAGCTGGGACGGGAGGCGCAAACTACGCATTTTCGCCCGTTGGTCAAGCAGAGAATCCCAAGATTGAGGATTTTTCTTCTTTTTTAGCGGGTATTGCCGTTGGAAAAACCAAAATCGCTGGATTCGTTGTAGTGGAGGTGCTTGTTTTCCTGCTCCCAGCGAGCTTGGCACTGCACGGTGTAACGCGCAAAGGGAACAGCCTCAAGACGTTCTTTGGGTATACGCTCCCCGGACATTTCACAGACACCATAAACTCCAGTCTCAGCACGGGTGATCGCTTGTTCAATCTCACTCAGAGAATCCTGCTCCTTGGCGAGGAGATTGAGGGCAAAATCACGGTCGTAGGAGTCACTTCCAGCATCACCAGTATGCATTCCTCCCCCACCGGACTCCATCCCGTCCGTGTTTTTTAATTGGTCATGGGTCACACCATACATGGCATCCAGAAGGCCGTCCCTCAGGTCGAGCAGCTTCTGGTGTTGTTTTTTAGCAAACCCCTTGAGCTTAACGGCCTTTCTCGGCATCGCTTTCCGAGCCGCCTTTTTCACGACTTTGCTTGCTTCTGTTTTTTGAGCAACCTTCTTCGTTGCCTTTTTGGCCACTTTTTTAGAGACCTTCTTCGCAGCTTTCTTGGTCACCTTCTTCGCAGCTTTCTTGGTCACCTTCTTGGCAACTTTCTTAGTCGCCTTCTTTGCGACTTTCTTGGTCACCTTCTTGGCAACTTTCTTAGTCACTTTCTTAGTCACTTTCTTAGTCACTTTCTTGGCGACTTTCTTGGCGACTTTCTTAGTCACTTTCTTAGGTGCCTTGCGCGGAGCTGCTTTCTTAGTGGCCTTTTTAGCGGCTTTTTTAGCGGTTTTTTTCACTACGCGCGGGGTAACTTTTCGGGTCGATTTCTTTTTCGGAGCCATGGGATATTAAGGAAAGGTAAGGAAATGAATGAGGTTTTGTGGGCTGGTCGACCAGCCGGCTAGAGAAGAATTAGATTCAAGGGCGGGTATTGCTTATCGATTTTTCATTCTACTGCAAGCGAAAATTCCAAGATTTATCATACCTCATCACTGAGTCTCGCCTGCTCCGCCATGCGTCAACGCTCTTGGCGCGCATCATACTTTTTTTTCTGAAGTAGCAGCCATGCCTGGTCGGCATCAGACAACTTTCGGAACGATGTGCTGCCACGTTTACCCTCCGGATCGATTAATGTAATGCTTTCTGGTCGGTACCGGTAGAGTTTGGCAAAGGTTTTGCGCCCCCCTCTACTCGTCCAAAGCCGGTATCCTCGACGTTCAAGCTTCTCGCGCCATGATCCATAATCCTCTTCAGCCTTGATGACGGCCTGCTTGATTCTTGCCCAATAATAGTCGTCCGTTCCCTTTTTATAACCTCGGTAGCTGGCCACAGCGGCCCCACGTGGAGAGAGGATCAGCACGGTGGGGTGCCCGTGTATCGAGTATCGTTTCTTGAGGTTCTCTATAAATTGTCTCTTCCTCGCCCTTAGGTTTTGATCCCGTTCTTTGGCTGGCAGCGCGGTATCCACCCGCAGGCGAACCAAGCGCCCTGACGCCCATTGTTCGAATTCTAATTTGGAAAACAGCTCGTCACTGAGCTTTCGGCACAGCGGGCTATGCATGGAATCGGTAAACCAGATCATCATCGGCTTGCCTGATTGGTGGGACTGACGCCGTGCCTCGGTATGACTTGTTTGCCAGGATTTATTTTCTGGGCGTTTCCAAAGCTCCTCTAAACCTCCTCCCATCGGTTCATCGGGGTTTTCAGAAGCCCATACGATGTCCTCTTCCCGCGTGATTCCTGTGACAGCTGAAGCAGCCCCGAGCCGAGAGCCACCGGTCACGTTGACCATGGAAGCATCCATGCCCGAGACCCGCCCACCAGCCTGCTGATAAGCACCCAATCCGTAGGCATCTTTCACCGGACTCTTTGGGGTGACACCGACGATCTCCCCGATCTGGGCACAGGACATCAGAGATAGACTCGCAGCGGCACAGCTCCAACGTTTCCAATGCATACGTCCATGCTTAATGCGGACCGGTGGCTTGGCAACCCGCAAGTTGGAGAAGTTGAGACCGCCCAATAGAAAAAATAGCGCCATCTCCGTCTTGACTTGGCAGAGTGGCTGGATGAATTATGATGATTACCCACCCATGCATGACTCCCCTGATTCCCCGATCCAGCTCGAAGGCCAACTCCTGATCGCTGATCCGTCACTACGTAGCGGACTCTTTAATAAAAGCGTCATTCTGCTCGCTGAGCACCAAAGCGACGAAGGGGCCTACGGACTCATCCTCAACCACCCCACCGGACAAACCGTGGGTGAACTCTTAAAAAACGATGAGTTTGACGCCTTGAAAAATATCCATGTTCACCTCGGTGGCCCCGTAGGCCAAGAACACCTCACCTTTGCCGCATTCTGGACGCAGGACAATCAACAGCTTCGATTCGCCACCCGAATCTCGGCCGAAGACGCCACCACCCGAACCCAGCAACCTGGCACACTCATCCGTGCCTTTGCCGGCTACTCAGGGTGGACGCCAGGACAACTCGAGGGAGAGCTGCGTAAAAACTCATGGATCCCGACTCATCCCAGCACCGAACTTCTCGCCGGCGACCACGAGCAAGACTTATGGGCCCGTCTGTTACGCTCTATTTCCCCTTATCATCAAATCCTCGCCGAAGCGCCGGATGATATCTTTGTCAATTAACACCACCCCAGCCATGGATGGGTTAATATTTCCGCCAAACACTTGGCATGAATAGCACCAAAATCGCATACAGTTCCAATCGACCGAGGATCATCAGCAATGACAGAAATACCTTGGTCACGGGCAACAGATGCGCAAAGTTACCGCTTGGCCCGACATCACCAAAACCTGGACCAATATTAGCCAGCGTCGCCACCACACAGCCGAAGGAGGTCAGCATATCCATCCCATTCCCAGCTTCCAGCAAGGCAACGACAAAGCAGGATGTCATTGCGATCAACACATAAAGGGCCACAAACACAACCGTCTGCGCCCGATCACTGCTTCCCAGGGTATTCCCATTGACATGCATGTGGAACACCTGATTGGGCCGAAATGCCTTAACGATTTCAAATCGAGCCGTTTTCAAAAACACGATGAGTCGACTCACCTTCATCCCGCCCGCCGTCGATCCCGAACAGCCGCCTAAAAACATCATGGCCGCCAGAAGAATGAGCCCGTAACTCGGCCAATGAGTGTAATCAACCGTCCCAAATCCAGTGGTCGAAGCAATGGATACCACCGTGAACCAGCTCTGTCTCAGTGCCGTTAAAACATCCAACCCCTGCGAGCTGGCCACCCCGAATGCGATCACCACGGCAGATCCAAGACACAGCACCATAAACAATCGACCCTCCTCCTCATCACGCAATCGCTTCCAACGTTTTCGCCGCAGCACGACCCAGATCAAAAAGCTCATGCTACAGATCACCATAAAGAGGCTTAGCCAGAGCTCAATCAGCCAGCCATTCCCCCAGCTCGAGTAATACCCTATACTTTGGTTATGAGGGCTAAAGCCACCTGTCGATACGACGGTAAAGGCATGAGAAATGGCATTATACGTCGTTAACCCCATCGCCTTGAGCCCGATCATACAGACCACGGTAATGATGACATAGACTTTCCAGAGGATCATCGCCGTATCTCGGATCCGAGCGGTGGTCGCCTCCCCCGTTTGGAACGATGATTCATTTCGAAACAACGATTTCGATCCCATCCCAAGATAAGAAAGAATCGCCACGAAAAGCACCAGAATCCCCATGCCCCCAAGCCATTGGGTCACGGATCTCCACATCAAAATCCCCCGTGGCCATGATGCTATATCAAGCCCCATGATAGGATCCGCCTCCATGATCGTGGACCCCGTGGTGGTAAATCCGGAAACCGACTCAAACAAGGCATCGGAAAAATCAAGTTTCGGCTCACCGAGCACGTAAGGAAGACTCCCTACCAAACCACACAGCACCCAACCCAAACCCACCACCACAATCCCCTCGCGTCGCGGAACACGATCGATTTTCCCGAGCCCGCAAAGCATCATGGCGCCGCCCACCAAGGCAACAATGCCCGCCGATAAAAACAATGCGTTCATTGCACCGACATCACCAGGCACCGTGTCCATCCAAGCAAACACACCACATGCGGCCATCGCGATGCTTTCCAAGAGGAGCAAGGCGCCGAGAAATTGAGCGAGGATGCGAAAGTTCATATCAATGAGGGATGACGAGTCATCAGGTGGGATTCAGCACCGATCATTACCGCAGCAGTTTGAGAAATTTTTTACGCACCTTCGGGGCCACCATCGCATAGATGGTATCCCCCGGTTGCAGCACATCCTCAGGCCCCGGCACAATGGCATGCAATCCACGCATCCGTGCGACCAACACACACCCCTCAGGCCAATCAATCTCCGACACCGTATGCTCCGCTGCGATCGACGCCTTCGCCACCTCCGTCTCGATGACTTCCCCGGCACCCATTTTTTTCACGGTGTGGAATCGATCCGATGTCAGGAATCGCTCCAACTCACGACGGGTCGCCTCCCGCGGGCTCACCGCTGCCAACACACCAAAGTGGCGACCACTCGCACTAATCGCATTTGCATAATCAGCACGATGAATCAAGGTCAGGCAATTTTTAGCCCCTAGGTTATTCGCCTGCAAACAGGTCATCACATTATCCTCGTCACTGCTGCTGGTGGAGACAAAAAAATCAGCATCACCCACCTGCTCTTCCTCAAGCTCAGCCAGCACGGTGCCATCGGTATTAATCACCGTGGTATCCGATAAAAGCCCTGTCAGCTCCTGGGCTCGGCTGGGGCTCTTCTCAATAATCCTCACCTTGCAGCGGAAACTCTCCAACATCTGCGCTAAGGAAAATCCATATTCACTGCCACTGAAAATCACGACACGTAACTCCTCTTCCTTACCTCCCCCTTTTTGGAGTCGGGTCGCCAATTTCCGAAGTCGATTAGGATCACCAAAGATCGTCACCACATCCTCAGCCGCCAATGCGTCCTCGGCCGATGGCACAAAGTGCTCTCCACCGCGTGTGATCGATGCCACACGTGTGCGTTCGGGTGCCTTGAGGTCCATCAAACGTTTCCCCACGGCATCACTGCGTTCACTCACGCGCACCTGTTGAAGCTCGATTCTACCGCGCGCAATTTCCTCCACCATCAATGAATCTGGGTTCCGGATAAATTTGGAGAGCTCGATAGCACTCAGGCGCTCTGAGCTAAAAATATGGTCAATGCCGAAGTGTCCCCGGTAATCAAACAGCCACTCCTCACGCTGAATGCCCGGATGCACCCTAGCGATCACCTTGGCAGCATTCAGCTTCTTCGCCATCGACGTCGCCATCAGGTTCACCGTGCTATCACTGGTCAGGGCGAGAAACAACTCACACTCGGCCACGCCGGCTTCCAACAAAGCATTCGCACTGGCTCCGCTTCCCGTTACCACACGTCCATCGATGTGCTGTTCAAGCTCTGCCGCCACTTGGGCATTTTTTTCAACGACAACGATACTGTGAGCCTCACGCGACAGCGACACTGCCAGATGGCGTCCAATTTCACCTGCTCCTACAATAATAATTTTCATAGTGACAGCCACGAGGCCGCGCGCACGTTCTGCCACCATCCCGACAAAGATGCAAGACCGGAACGAGGACCCCCCCCTCCCTGACCGTCATCGTTACCGAATCTGCTGAAACCACTTGCCCATGTCACTTTTACGGGCATAATCCCGCCAGCAAACACTCTAATCATCATGGAAAACGTCATCATCATAGGAACCGGCCCCGCTGGTTACACCGCCGCCATCTACGCCGCACGCGCCGACCTCAAGCCACTTATCCTCACAGGCACCCAGCCAGGTGGACAGCTCACCACAACCACTGAGGTGGAAAACTTCCCAGGCTTCCCCGAAGGCATCAGCGGACCCGATCTCATGGTCCAAATGCAACAACAGGCAGAAAAATTTGGCACCCGTGTCGAATTTGCCCACATCGATCGCCTGACCAAAGAGGACGACGGCACCTTCACACTCCATGCCGCGGATAAAGCCTACCATACGCGTGCCGTCATCATCTGCTCAGGGGCCTCCGCCCGCTACCTCGGACTTCCCGGTGAAGAAGAACTCACCAAGGGAGGACACGGCCTCACCGCCTGCGCTACTTGTGATGGTGCTTTCTACCGCGATGTTCCCGTCTGTGTCATCGGTGGTGGTGACTCCGCCTGCGAGGAAGCCACATTCCTCACCAAGTTCGCCAGTAAAGTCTACCTCATCCACCGCCGCGATGAGTTACGCGCCTCCAAGATCATGGCTCAGCGCGCACTCGATCATGAAAAAATCGAGCCTGTCTGGAACTCAGGCATCAAGGAATACCTCACCAATGACAAAGGCGACATCCGAGGTGTCTTACTGGAAAACCTGCAAGACGGCAGCACTTCCGAGCTTGCCGTTGAAGGCGTCTTCATGGCCATTGGCCACACCCCGAACAGCGCATTCCTTAACGGATTGGTAGAAACAGATGACAATGGCTACATCCTCCAAAAACATGGCACACGCACCAGCGTCGAGGGGATTTATGCTGCAGGTGACATCTCCGACACCGAATACCGCCAAGCCATCACCGCCGCAGGCCAAGGATGCGCCGCCTCCATCGAGGTCGAACGCTGGCTTGCCACACAAGAAGGTTAACGCCCCCAACACGCTGCCCCATTGATCGAGGACGCCCGTCATTTTTCACAAAAAAAGACAAGACGGCCTACCTTGCTACGTTATCACCCTAAGAGAAACATGAAGCGCCTCGACGCTCACCCCCGACACATCCCAACCCTTCATCCTATTATGAAAATTCTGCTCTCGATCCTAGCACTCACCCTGCCACTCACCGCACAAACAAAAATCACCCCCTATCTCTCCATCAAACTGGAGATGAAACGGGCGATCGAACGAGGCAACACCTACCTCAAAAACCAGCAAAACAAGGAGGGGTATTGGCGTGACACCAAGTATCCCGCCTACACCGCACTGGCACTCACCGCCGCCATGCGTTCCCCATCGTATGAAAAATCAGCCTACATCGATCAAGCATACCAGTGGCTCGTCAAGCAACAGAAAGACGACGGCGGCATCTACGGCAAAGGTCTCGGCACCTACAACACCGCCACCTCCATCGTCGCCCTCGTCGCCACGGGAGACAAGACCTACAATCCGGTCATCCTCAAGGCGCGCCGATTCCTCATCAATCAACAGACGGATTGGGATACCAAGGGAGAAGCCGATAATAAATACGACGGCGGCATCGGCTACGGAGGATCATACAATCACTCCGACATGTCCAACACCTACCTCTCCATCGAGGCGCTCCGACTGTCACGCCACATCGCCCAAGACGATGCCTCAGGCAAACAGCCAGAACTCGACTGGGAGGCCGCCATTCAGTTTATCTCCCGCACCCAGAACCTCAAGGAAACCAACGACCAACCTGGCATCAGTAACGATGGCTCGATGAACTACTTCCCTGGTGATTCAAAAGCCGGACACGACGTCAGGCCTGACGGAACCAAGGTCCTGCGCGGATACGGATCCATGTCCTACGCCGGCCTGCTCTCCATGATCTATGCGGAGCTGAATGAAAAAGACATCCGCGTCACCGCCGTCAAAAAGTGGCTCGCCGAGCACTACACGGTCCAAGAAAACCCTGGCCTCGCTACCAAGGAGAACCCCGCACTCGGACAACAAGGGCTCTACTACTATTACCATGTCATGGCCAAAGGCCTTGCCGCCGCCAACATCGACAAACTCACCCTCAAGGACGGCAAACAAGTCGATTGGCGTAATGACCTAGCTAACAAAATCCTCACCAACCAGCGCGAAGACGGATCATGGATCAACAAAAACTCACGCTGGTGGGAAAGCGACCCTGTGCTGGTCACCGCCTACGGAGTGCTCACTCTCGAGCAAATCTATCACTCGATTCCCGAGTAAGCTCGGGCGATTTACTCACCGGGATGATTCCCGGGCTCCCCCCCGAGAGGCAGGGCGTTTTCCTTGATGTCAGCGATGCGCTTTTGGGCGAGGGCCTGCATCTCGTGGACTTTCTCCGGGTGTTGACGGCTGAGATCAATGAGCTCCTCGTCATCGTTGGCAAGATGAAATAGCACAGGTCCGGAGCCGTCGTCGTCAGCAAACTCCGCACCTTCACGATTGAGGAAGAGTTTCCAGTCGCCAACACGGATGGCGTGAAAACCTGTTTTACCGTGCCAGTAGAGAAGATCCTTGCGCTGGTGGGTCGCACCTTCTTTACCAGTGAGTGTATCGAGCACATTGACACCATCGATCACTGGGCTATTCTTTCCGATGGTCTTCAGGTCGATACCGCAGGCATGGCTTAGTGTAGGGAGAAGATCGATGGCGGCGATGAGTTGCCTGCAGTCTTTCCCCGCAGGGATGACGCCTGGCCAGCGGATGATACAAGGTACGCGCGTCCCCCCTTCGAGGGTGCCCCATTTTTTCCCACGGTAAGGGTTGGCTCGGGCTATCTGGTTCCCCTGCGGTCCGTTATCGGACAAAAAGATGACGATCGTGTTTTGATCGATTTTTTCGGTTTTCAAGGTGTTGAGAATATCGCCGATGCGATGATCCAACTCCTCAACAACATCTCCATAGTCACGGATTTTTTCCTTCACCCCCTCCCCACCAAACGCTGATTTCCCTTTCCAATCGGGGTGCGCCTGCACGGGGAAATGCGGGGCCGTGTAGGGAAGATAGAGAAAGAAGGGGGTCTTTTTGTTGGCTCGAATAAAACGAATCGCTTCGTTGCTGAACTTCTCAGTCAGCAAGCAGTTCTCGAAAGGCTCCTCGACCAAGTCATCACCCCGCCAAACCTTCTTAGTCTGGTTGTTGCTTTTATTGATGTAGTAGGTGAAATCAAACCCTTGACGGTGCGGGCGAAGCGGCTCGCTGTCGCCGAGATGCCATTTGCCAATGAGTCCGGTCGTGTAGCTTTTTGCCTTAAAGACCTCAGCGATAGTCAGAGCCTTGGGGGTGAGTCCTTGTTGAGTGCTCATCAAGTACCCCACCACACCTTGGGTCCAGCCGAGACGACTCGGGTAGGATCCCGTCAGCAAGGCCATACGCGAGGGCGTGCAAACGGTGGCTCCAGAATAAAAACTGGTTAATCGAATACCGTCCTTGGCGAGTTGATCGAGAACTGGGGTCTTGATTTCAGGGTGACCGTAACACCCCAAATCGTTGTATCCCAAGTCGTCGGCCATGATCAGAATCACATTAGGCGGCTGAGTCTCTGCGGAGGCAGGTGATACCACCACAGAATGAAGGATCAACATGAGAGAAAAGGTGAGTAATGAAGTTCGGTTTTTCATGGCTGGTGTCTTTGATCGGTAAGGATTTTTTTCGATGGTTTCTTGCGTCAGGCTACTCCCAGTCGTCCGTCCGGAATGGAGATGCGGGCAGTCCGTCTTTATTCATCAGAGAGCCCCGTGATTGACTGGAAAAGGCATAACGCACGGCGACAGGTCGCTTCACGCTGGGTGATTCTACAACGACTTGACTACCCTCGATAACGGCAGTGGCTTTCACAAATTTTCGGTCGACTCCGGCGATTTCAAAGTCCTTTAATGCGCCGCCACCGTAGGCGACCAACCCCATGCCAACGTGGTCGAAATACAGAGTAACGGAGCCACCGTTCCTTTTCATCTTTTGATACCGTGGGCCAGCGTAGGTGATTTTTCTCCCGTAGTCATTGGCCAGCGCTTTGAGTGCGAGGCGGCGTCCGACTTCCTGTTTGTTTTTTGGGTGGATATCTTTGAGGTTACCAATATCCGCCGTCACCACCATCCCCGACTTCCTGATCGACAGGGCCTGAAGTTGTTGTTCCCGCAGGTAAGCGGCATTCTGTTTGTATTTGAAGGGAGCAATCTGCACGTAATAAAACGAAAAATCACTCTTGAAGCCGTGTCGCCAGCCGGCGACAAGCGCCTGCATCAACCGCTTGTAAGTTTTCGGTCTGCCATGGTTGCTTTCACCCTGATACCAGATCACACCTTTCAGGCGAAATGGCATCAATGGGGCTATCATGCCGTTATAGAGTCGGGTGGGGACGCCCATGGCCCTCGGTTGGTCCGGTTGATCATCACCCCTTTTGGCCATCGCCTCGAAGCCGGCTTGGGCCAGCTGTTTTTTGCCGATCCATGGTTCAATGGCAGAACCACCCCATGAGGCATCGATCACCCCGACGGGCACCCCAAGCTCTCGGTGAAGTTTTCGGGCGAAAAAATATGCGGTCGAACTGAAGTGCTTGACGGTGCTTGATTGACACGACTGCCACTTGCTCGGTGGGACATTGACACCATAGACAAACACCCCTGGCTGAACGTCCTTCTGCGGTTCCTTGCTTGCGATATTACCTACTTGGAAAAAGCGTATTTGCGGGTGATTGGCTGCGGCCAACTCGGCCTCCCAGTCGTTGACCCCCGTGTAGGCATTGGATACTGGCGCGACAGGCATCTCCATATTTGACTGCCCAGAACCAAGCCACACCTCACCAAACAAGACATCCTCCAACGTCACCGTATGAGAAGCCACCAAGGTGATGCTATGGGGTCCCCCAGCCTGCCCCGTCGTAAGATTGACCGTCCATTCGCCGTCCGCATTCGCTTTGATGCTGATGGTTTTTTTGATCCAGCTGCATGTGATGCTGATATCCTCTCCTGGATCAGCCAGCCCCCAGATCGGAACCTCCGATTCCCGCTGAAGAACCATACCTGAGCCAATCAGCTTCGGTAGCGTAATCTCAGCCTGGAGCGTGCCTGCTATCAGCACCAGTGCGAGCAATGATCTTTTTGTCATGGTAATCTCCTGCTACGGGTAAAGGAAGGTATGCGGGTCGCGTGTTATTTCTTGCTCGATTCCCTGCTCTCAATGGCCCGAATGACAGCACCAGCCACGGCATCACCGAGGACGGATTGTAGCTCACTACTCCAGAAGTGGACGTCGCTCCCTTGCCTCCATTTCTCCATCGACTTGGATTCGGAGATGGTTTGGTGAAGCTTGTTCACCAGAATTTCTGGATACTTACTGATGACCTCCATAGCGGCCTTATTATAGACAGCGGCCTCACCCTTACGCCGCGCATACGGCCCGCGACTATTGTTCGGAACGGGTGTGGTCTCACACCAGATCAACGTCGCCCCCGTCTTTTTCATAATTGCGATCTCCTTCTCCAAGTTGTTTTTGTAATCTTCAATGGCCACCTGATGTTTCCCCCACGAGTCGTTTTTCTCATCGTAGGCCTGCTTCAGATCGTGAAGGCCATGGTTAAACTGGATGACATCCCAGTGCAGGCCTTTCTCGGCATAGTCACCGAGCCATAGTTCCATGGCGCTGACGCCACGATCCGATGGTCCGCCATTCCCTTGAACTCGGTAGTAATTGGCCATACCAGCCAGTGCTTTCTTGGCCGCCTGATGGTAATTCATACTAATCGAGTCGCCAACGACAAGGACACGGGGCAGCTTCGGGTCGTCCACGCTGCGAGGGTCGAGAAGCGGATGAATCTCAGCGCTGTCCAAGATAAATTTACCGTCAGACTCCCTGCCTTGAACGGTCGTTTTCCAAAAACCACTGCCAAGGTCGTTAGCGGTGGTGAGGGAATAAATACGGATCTGGTTTCTACGTCGTGAGAGCGACACCTTGACTGGCTTACCATTGATTTTGATGGTTCCGCTGCGGACTTGTTCGGGGTTGGGGTCGGGAGTGAACCATGCGATCAAATTACTGCGGTCCTTGGCCATGCCTGAGGCGGATTTTGCTTGGGTCAGCACCTTGGCCATTTTAAACACAAAGGGTTTCCCCTGCGCTGCGGCATCCGCCTGTGTCGCGTTGAGCATTTCAAACTGAACGACCACGGGCCCACTGAGCCCCTTAAAATCGTTCTGTAGATCAATCTTAGTAAACTGAGTTTGCTCCGTCCAATGCACGGTATGCCTCGACTTCCCCTCATTGGTTTGAGGATCCAAGACGGTTTCTTTCAACAGCTCAAAGCTCCTTGCCGGCAAATCCACCTTAAAGATCTTCCCCCGTGCGCCGTTGAGGTCTTCAGCGGTGGCTAGCGGCCCGAAGGCCGTGATAAGCAGCATGGCCGCCAGTTTGCTTGTGATCCTAGACTTCACCGTTATCGTCTGACAAAAATTATTTATTTAATGCCTCTGCGTGTTTCTCTTGGTATTTTTTGAACCACACACCGTAAACATAAATCATCATCGCTGAAAATAAGGCAATCATGGCAAAAATATACCACACCATCCCAATATTATTAGCATCATAGAGCGCCTGCTGCATCTCCATGGGAGACTTACCCGAAATCTCGACCAGTTTATCAAAAGCCTCACCAATCGGAATGCCTTTTTCCGAGACATCAAAACTTGGGTCAAACTTATCGGAGATCATCTGACGAGATAGTTGATCTTTGGATGAATAGTGATGATACAGGGAAGGACCAATTTTCCCCTCGAGTGTCCAACCAATTAATACTGGTGCCTGAGTAAAACCCATCCACATGGCTTTCTTATCCGGTGGCGCAATATTACCAATGAACTCGCCATACTTGGGCCCTGTCAGCATCTCACCGATACTAAACACTACCATGCAACCCACAATCACCCATGCATGAGGGTATAGGCCAAAACATGCCAATGCTACCACAACCAGCAGGGTTCCATAGAACAAGGTCGTCGTTGCACGGAACCTTGAACTTAACCCAGCAACGATGAAACACGTCAACATGATCATAAATGAGTTTAAGTTCACAATTCCTTCAGGCTCGATTTTGAGCCCACTCTCATTCATGCCCATGAAGAAATGAATCACCTTATTGCTGGTTCCGTCGGGACCGAAAAGCGACTTCACAATCACGCTCGTGTCGACCCAATCATCAATATACTTGGGCAACACGTCCCAAAGCATCGGAAACATGAACCAGAACACACAGAAAATCAGCAGGTAAAACGATAGATATGGCTTCCTCAAATCCTTCATCGCTTCCTTGAACAGACTCGAGCGTTTCATCTCGCCACTCTTAATTTTTGCATTGCGAGCCAATCGCTCATCGATACCGGGTTCTTTGTAGGTGAACAAAAGACCCAGGTTGATACAAATAACCGCCGCATTAATGTAAAACACCAATGACCAACTTGTTTGCCGCATCGATAGTGCGATAAGAGGGCCAATCCACGCGCCTAAATTCACAATTTGATAGAACGTCCCCCATGCCACGGCGCTATTATTTCGGTTGGTACACCCGATCAATGACCCTTGAATACCAGGCTTGAAAATCGCGGTCCCCTTAGCAAGGAACATCGCACCTGCAAAAAATCCCCAATACGTCGGAATCAACGCCATCAAAAGGTAACCAATCAACTTCAAAATCGTCGCCAAAAAAATGGTCTGTTTATAACCATATCGATCCGCCAACCCACCAAAGAAAATGGGGACAAAGGTCTGCATCATATTCCAAATCATCATCAGTGTGCCAAACTTCGCCATGGTGACACCCAGACCACCTTCTGATGTAGGGCGGGTGGCATAAATGGACGCCACAGAACGCACCCCATAGTAGGCGAGGCGCTCGATCATTTCCATCCCCCCGACAATCCAGAACACATAGCTCAAGCTAGCTAGTGATGCCCACAAACCGAGTTGTTTCACATCGGCAAGGCGATTGACCGGTTGCTCTTCATTGTTTTCTTGGTCTTCACTCATAATAATAATCTTGTTTATCTATCGCACGCTCAATGCGAGCGGTATGGTATCTTCACTAAATTTCTAAAAACTTGCTTTTCGGATGAGGGCATTGTGCCCCTCACGCTGGCGGGATATACGGGACAAGCTGTGCCTTTACCCGATCGCTCCATATGCCTCAGGAAGCACGTTCTAGGTGATCCTGTGGCTAAAATCCACCGGCGTTATGCACAGAATCAACCGATGAGGCGAACAAAAATCTGAAAATTGTCAATCGCGGCGCAGTGATAAAGGAAATAAGAAGGGTCACTTGGATTGAACGAGAAACTGACGCTCCTTCAACCAATAAAGCAGGTCAGCGGCCCATGGGTGAGCGTTCTTGTATGGGGCTCTCGCAGCCAACCCGATGCCATGTCTTCCCTTTTCATAAACATGGAGGGCAAAAGGCACCTTGGCTTTGCTCAGCGCCGCAGCAAAGGCGAGGCTGTTCTCGACCTTGACGGATGAATCACTGGCGGTGTGCCATAGGAAGGTCGGAGGCGTTTCCGAGGTGACCTGCAGCTCGTTCGATAGCAGCTTGATCAGCTCAGCTGAGGGGTCGGCACCCAGCAGGTTTCTCTTCGACCCCCGATGGGTCAGTGGCCCCATACTGATAACAGCATAACATAGGATACCGAGGTCAGGGCGCGAGCTGACCCTCTCGATGGGATCTTTGGACGTAGCATCACCCGCATCAAAATGGGTCAGCAGGGTCGAGGCGAGGTGCCCACCTGCGGATGAGCCCATGATGCCTATTTTATGAGGGTCAATCTTCCACGCCTCGGCGTTGGCGCGGACGGTGCGCAGGGCGCGGGCGGCATCACCCAGCATGACCGGGTGTCTGTAGCCGGCTGACCCAAGACGGTATTTGAGCACAAAGGCATTGATCCCGTGCATTTGGAGAAACTCAGCATATCCCTTGCCTTCATGCGCGGCCAAACCGCCATACCCCCCACCCGGACAAATCACGAGGGCTGCGCCGGTGTTGTTTTTTTCGGGTGCAGGAAAATGCGTCAGTGTCGGGATATCGCGGGGCATCTGGCCTTTCGAGCCAGGCGCAGCACTCTCCCATAGCGGAACCTCCTTGGCACAGAGACTGGTGACGGAGGAGGAGGAAATGATGATCGAAAAAATAAAAAGTGCGCGTGGATGTTTCATGAAAATGCTAATTGGGTGTGTAACTGTCGCCAGAACAGAGATCGGTAAGCCGACTCAGAATAAAGCGGCGGCATGCCACACGCACTCCAAATCGATTACTTTTTTCGCCAAACCGGACGGGCGTTGGCGGTGATCTCGTTGTCCAGCTCCTTCATACGGGTTTGGAGGACCTTGACTTTTTCCGAGTTTTTGTCGGCAAGATTCGTTGTTTCACTGACGTCCTCGGCGAGGTTAAACAAAAGTATTTTAGTATTGCCCCCCTTCTTCACTTTCCTCCCCTTCCTGACCCGCATTTTTTGAACAAGAATTTTCCAGTCACCCTGACGGAGTCCTTCGAGCTCCCCTCGGGCACTGTAGTAGAGAAGTTCCTTGCGTGGCGATGGTGCCTCACCAGCAATGACACCGGTTAGATCGCAACCATCGACCCTAATTTTTGCTGGCAACTTCGAACCTGAAAGCGAGGTAATGGTCGGCAAAAGATCCAGAGTGGACGCAAAGGCCGTGCTGGTGGTATCGGCTGGGATACGGCCTGGCCCCCACATGATACAAGGCACACGCTGGCCACCTTCAAAGGTGGTCCCCTTACCGTCGCGCAGTGGCAAGGCACATCCCCCGTGGTGCGCATATTTCAGCCACGGGCCATTATCGGAGGTAAAAATGATGTAGGTGTTATTGGCGAGGCCGAGGTCCCGGACAGTTTGCACGAACCGGCCGACCTCGGCATCGACATGCTCGATCACGCACTTGTAAGCATTTTTCGGATTGGGATCGAAGGCGTCGTCGGGCACAAAGAGCGGGATGTGCGGCATGCTGTGTGGCAGGTAAAGAAAGAACGGCTTATCCTTGTTGGCCGTCACAAATTCAATCGCCTTGTCCGTGTATCGGCGTGTGATCGTGCGTTGATTCACAGGAAGCTCGATGATTTTTTCATTCTCGATCAGTGGCGTGTTCCAGAGCTTGACCTGCTTATCCTGATTGATCCACCCGTCATCGGAAGAAGCACGAGCATGCCCTTGATTATTGGGGTGATTCATATCATTGGAATAGGGAATGCCGTAGTAGGAATCGAACCCGTTCTGGCGTGGCAGCGTTTCAGGGTGGTGCCCAAGATGCCATTTCCCAATGCAGGCGGTCGCATACCCAACGGACCTCAGTTGGTCGGCGATGGTATGTTCTTCTGGGTTCAGGCCATAGTTACTTTGGGGGAACAAGACGTGACGGTGCATACCGACACGTTTCGGGTAACTGCCGGTAAGCAACGCGGCTCGCGATGGGGAGCAGACCGAACTAGGGACGTAAAACTGAGTGAACCGCCGACCCTCCTTAGCCAATTGGTCAAGGTGTGGGGTCTTGATCCTCTTGGACCCGAAACATCCGAGATCGTTATACCCCTGGTCATCGGTAAAGATAATCACAAAATTAGGCTTGGCGGCGGGCTTATTTTGGCCGGCCAATGGAGCGGACAAACATAATGGCGCACTCAGAGCGATTAGTAACAAGATTGTGGGTTTCATGATTAGTCAGTTAGTCTAAAAAATAATCGTTAGGGGGTGGATATCTTCGCCTAGGGAAACTCGGCTGAAGCTTCTACCGCTTACCTTCCCCCATCACATAAGGATGGGGTTTCGCGGTTCATATCAAGTTGATCACTTCGTGGCCGTCAACACGACCCAAATAGGATCATACTTGGATCTTGGCTTCTTGCTAAACTTGCCGGCCTCGACAAATAAATAGTTTTTTCCGCCAACGTTACGCACCAGCATCTTGTGAGCCTCGTAGGTTTCGAGATTGAGCAAATGGTCACCCGTCCATAGAATCATGGCGTTGTTTGTATCCCCACCACGCTTGATCTGAATCTGGCGAATAAAAGATTTCTTGGCTGACTTGTTCTTAACGGGGTCAAATGACGCGACATTCTGGATCGTGGCAACGACCCGCCAGTTACCCATGACTTTTTCATTGGGCTGCCACTTACCATCCCAATCGAATTTGAAGGACTCTGGGTTCACCTCATCACCTTCTTCTTTCTGAACGGCACGCTCCCACTCGGAGGTCGTCATCGCCACCACTTGCGCGGACTTACGAATCAGATCATATCCCATCGGTGGCAATTTCTGTTCATCCAAATGCACGCTGATCCGCCCGCGCGCGATTTTCTCCGTTGGCTTGGATTTATATTTGTCATTGAAACGAAGAAAACTCTTCACCGCGATGGTGATCTCGCCGCCCTTGAACTCATCGAGAAACGCTTGGGTGATGAAAGCTCCATTCGCCTTCTCACCGCCGCCACGACCAATGCACTTCGGCTGCTTAATGAGCTGCTTACCATTGATAAAAATCGCATAACCACCACCATTGCCAACATGGACCCGCTGGTTCACGACCACTCGGTATCGATGCCCCTGCTTGAGTGGCGGCACCTTGTAGGTCCCCCGCATCAGGAGCACTTCCTTCTCCCAGAGTGTGTTTACTTCGGCCGACCCGTAACAAATTGGCCCCACACACGCTTCAGAACATTTGGATAGAACACCCACAGGGAGCTTGCCGTTAAATTGGCCAAATGGGGCCTTGCCCACTTTCCAACCTGCCTTGGCTGAATCAAATGCTGGATCAGCCCACTTCTCCATACCTTTCGGTAAGGTGACATCACGAAATCGGGTGACAAGGTAGTCCCACGGTGCTTGTTCAGATGGCACAGGGTCAAATGAATGATACTCCCACTCAGCCTGCCTCAAGTTAAGAAACTCCTTCCATCGGTAATCTTTCTGACCTGCACGGTCATAGAGAGCAACCAGACCATCAATATCATCGCGTGACCCACCAGGTTGAGTGCTCTGCACTTCTCGTGCTGCGAGTTTCTGAAGGTCTTTGCGGTTCCTTCCCACATACTCAGGAATCAACTCGTCGATGATGATCGGCGTAATCGCTTTTTTGAGCTTCGGGCCGAACTGCTTCGGGTCTGCCTTCAGGAAGAATTCTTTATAAGGAAGGATTTGATTGGGATAACGCTCACGGGCAATCTCGTAGAGGACATCAAGCCCACCTGGCACATCCGCGAGCGACCCCGCAATACGCTCCAAATGAGCGTCAACGGTGGAGGAAATATCCTGCCCACCTGGTGCGGTGTCCACACCCGCATAACCTGTGTAGGCATGCTTCAAAACTTTGACCGCCAGAGCCTGCACCTCAGGGCTACCCTTTCTAATGTGCGAGCTAATCGAAGGCATCAACCCGAGCGATAAGGCTGCACGCTGGTTGTTGCGCATCAACTCAGCGATCGCAGGCAACACTTTTTGATAGGAACGTGGGTCCGCTGAAACTGGCGCAAGCGCTTTCATCGCCGCTTGCTGAAGCCACCACTCGTCAATTTTAAGGTAGGAAAGCAAGAGGTCCGTGTGTGGCTGAATTTGATCCGCTGATCCGTGCGCCATCACATGCAGTGCCGCATCTTTAACCCACCAAGATTCTTTCGGGTCTTTGACCGAGGCGACGGCCAGCTCGAAAACCTCTCGGGTCAGTAACTCAGATTTGCCTTCGCGGGTTATCACGTTATCGATCGCTGCAAACATCGCCCTGCGCACACGCGCTGACTTCGATTGCAACAACTCCATCATCAGCGCAGGGCGCACATTACCACCCGGCGCCAACCACCCGATGTATCCTCGGTTCACCCCGATGACCTTGGCCGCTGCGATCCGACGAATCACGGCATCCTGATGATGGATAAATCGACGCAAATCATCATCGCTCACGGCCTTTTTACCGTGAATGGCCCGCAGGAATGGCATGCTCGCACTATCGGCCAATGTCTCCTTGCTGTGATCTTGCTGGCTACCATCCGGCATGGGCACAGCTTTAAGCGAAAGGAACTCGTTGTCGGCCTTAACCCCCCATGGTTGAGACGGCAACTTGTAGGGCTTCGAATACTTCGTCGGTGGTGCACCGAAGATGCGTAAGGTCTTGCGTGGCACCGTGTAGGCCAAGCCATAGGCGCACCCCCATCTGAGATCGTCGTATCCACCACCCTCAAGAATCCCGAACGACCCGTCATAGCGTCGCGACAGTTCGTAATGCCACACGCGGTTATCCATGAATTCGCGGTAATGGTTCGGACTTTTATCCTTCATCAGACCCATCGAGGCACTTCTCCAAATCTCACCAATCCCACCACCCGTATGACCATGCAACATGAAACTGGTGGTATAAAAACCGGTGATCGCACTCACATCGCGAGCTTTCGCATACACCGAATTTTTTTCAGGTGTCAGCGCTGCGGCAGCGGCCATCGCGAGTGCAAGATAGCCATTCTTACCATTATCGACGAAGCCACATTCTGGCCGACCGTCACCGTAGGGGTTCCCTCCGCGTCCCGCATAGCGGTAGAAGTGACGCAACGCCCGGTGAAGTGTGTGGTCTGGCACATCCGCACCACATTCTTTGGCCAGCATCAAAAAGGCCACTACCCCTGTGCCTGCAGCATTCAGATGGCCCATCCCATAGGTCACTTTAGGCACACCGCCACGACCGGCCCAACCGCCATTGTATTCCCCCTCAACCGCCTTAGCAACCGCCTCTTGAATAACGGGCAGCACCTCTTGATCACCGGTGCGTAGGTAGTATTCACAAAGTGGAATGCCGGCAAAACCAAGGAACCACGCAAAATTAGACGGCTTGTAATTTCGTGCCCACTCACCGACCACCTTGGTATCCTTATCATTGCCTGTAGAGATCAAAAACATCATACCGATGTCGCTGATGCCACGATTGGAACCAGGCTGGGAAAGATAATCAGCCAACCCCCGAACAATCTTGTCCGACTTCGCACAGTCGATCGGCCAAGTCTTGCTATATGCCCCCATGACCGGAAGTTGGACAAGAACTGGTTCATCGAGTCCCTTGATCTTAAATATCACCTTGCCGTCACTGGCTTCAGCGGCGCTGATCCATCGCGCCATTTGCATACGAGGATCGATGTCTTTCAACCCCTCACCATTCACCGACTCGATAATTTGCCCCTTCTTGAATTGACCCGTGGCAGCGGCAGGCGACCCCTCTTCCACGTCTGCCACCTGCATAGTAAATGCAGGTTGAACAAGGTCGATCGACAAACCGATCGGACCAAACCGTTTGAGGTTCTGAATCGACTTTGTCGCCGATGGTCGTTTAGAGAAAAGACCCTTCGGGTTTTTGTAAAACCCTGCGCTCTGAGAAAAAACTGGAGAAATGAGGGTCGTGAGAGCAACAACGACATAAGAAATAGAGGCAATCTTCATAGGGTATCAACTACGACACCTCTACCCCTAGTCTTACAGAAATTTCTTCCAGCCAACATAGCCCCCTTGGGAGGTGATGATCTTGATGTAAGTGATCTCTTACCCGTCGATCACTCTCCACAACCCGTGACAAAGCAGCACGGCTTGTTGCGCGTTGCCGACGACAGCGGCTTGATTCCTTGAGCCTCCAATACCTTAAGCGTGGTGGGCCATACTGGCACCTTGAGTGAGTCGCCTTGCGCTGCCAATAATTTCGGCCCGTAGCCGATCACGAACGGCTTGTCCTTTGGCGGTCCGTCTAGCAGGCGATTGCAGAAGCGGTCTTCTGCGTAAACATCACCGATGTAAACAAATAGAACTTCGGTCACCGGCTCCTTGGTGGTGTGCCAGCCATCCTTGCTTTCCAGTTCCAATTCCTTCCCCCAACCACTACGCGCGATCACCTGATCTGCCCAGTGAGGGTGGCGAACTCGGACACGGCTCGCCGGTTGACCAGCCAATGCAATCCGTTGACGGACCACATGACTGTCTTTCCATGGAAGCTGGTGGAGAGAGGTAATAATACCCACCTCATCTTGAGCCGTGAATTCAAGAGGGAAATTGCAGACCAACACGTCGCCATCGCGATCAATGAGATGATTGCGCAACTGAGCAAAACCCAACTCACCGTGGAATGTGCAACACCAAGTCGACTCGTAGTTGCGTTTCTGAAATCCATAAACGCCCTTGCTGTCCGTGAGCACGTAGCGGTGGCCGAAGCCCCCGTTCGGGTGCTGATTTTGGAGAAAGTGATTGTGCAGGGTTCGCTCGGCCATCGCCCAGTAGCGGGGATTGCCGGTGACCTTACCAAGGGCTAGGTTAAGGCGGAACCAATCGGCAATGCCGCAGCCTTCGTCACGCTCGAACTCGACACGGCATTTTTCCAAGATCCCACCGGCCGGATTCACGTAACCGCCAGCGATGAGATCTTCCCAGCGTTTTTCAACACCAGCCAGATAAGCGGGATTCTTCGTGGCCTCATACAACAGAACCAGAGAAAACTGGTTGCAGAGCATCCCGTGCGCATGATCAATGGGAAGTGTATCAAAGCGATGGTAGAACGCGGCCATCTTGACCGCTGCATCCAGATACTTTTTCTCACCCGTGAGATTACTAAGCTTAACGAGCCCTTCCATCGCGGGGAACCAGCAGGTCACATGGCCCGCCGCGTAGGTTCCTGCTCCGTTATATTCATCAACGCGAGCCGGATCATTGAAACGAGGCAAAACCGAAATGTAGAAATCACCCAACCGACGTGTGGCATCCGCAATAGGTTGATTGTCGGGAAAGGCACGAGCGACCTCAACGAGCCCGCATAACATCCGCGAATTACCCCACAGCGCGGGTAACATGCGGCCTTTGGACAAGGTCTGATCATTGGCGTCGTAGTCCAGTGGCTGCTGCCAGTCAATGTCGCCCGATGCACAAAAATACCCGCCTGCCCGTTGGTGCTTCAGCGTCTCTTGGACAAGACCTTTGAACGCCGGATGCACCGTCCAATCACCCCGCGAATTCAGCGCCATGATTTCCAAGAATCGACCAGAAATATCACCCGAGTAATGCTTGTAGGGGCGACGCATGACATTATGAAAATTCTTATCATGCTCACTCACCGTTTCGTTCGTTAAATCAGCGCGCAGCCATGGCAGTGAGTCAAAGGGTGCACAATATAAACGGGCAGTGCTGACATCGGCCGCGTGACCAACTTCCCCGCTGAGCTTGGCATACGGCAACTCACCTGCGGCCAGAAAGCTCGGCAGAAGACTGAAACTAGCGGCAATGAAAAGGGTGCGGAAATTGGACATAGCTTATATTATCTAATGAAGACGTCGCAGGCTAACCCGATGATACTTTCCAGCAAGCCATATTGCCGACAATTTTTTGGATAAAACAGCCACAGATACCAGTCAGCCAAAAAAAACAAAGTAATACCCCAACCTCACATACGGTCGAAATCCAACTACGAGGATGATTACCTAGCCGCTGGAAGCTGGATACCAACTACCAAACCGTCGAGTGCCGTCGAGGGATCCACGAAGGACCAACCTGAGGTTTCTCAGCCTTCTTCTAGGCTACTTGTTCCTCGCCTTTTCGTATTCGTCGCGCATCGCCTTTTCAAGCGAATTATGCTTGATCGCCAATTGGCGTAATTCCTCATCGCTTGCCATTTTCTTTTTCGTCACTTCAATGATGGCTTTTTGATTCCTGATCAAGGCTTGGGCAATCATCTCGACAGCCACTGAATCTGACTTTTTAGCGGACTTCATCCAACTTATTTCTGACCCCGCGGACCTGAGCTCTAGCCGTGCAAGCTCAACAACGGCATTTGCTTTGTGCGCGGGGGCCTTCAGTTTATTGATTTCATCGTAATCTTTCGCACGACCGATGCGCGCGGCTACACTCTTCCACACCCTCTCCGCGTCCTTGCGACTCTTCATCAACACCTCATACTTAGCAGGCTGTTCTTTTTTGAGCCATCCATACTTCTTTTCCATGTACTCCATGTCACCATGGTAAGCTGCTGCCTCATTGGCACGGAATGCCTCTTTTTCTCGAACCTCCCTCATCCGTTCTTCATGCTCCCTCTCCCTGTCCCCTGCAAAAACTGGGGAGCAAACTGATACTGCGATGATCGACAATAGTATTCTTTTAATCATTTTTTCGTTAGTTAATGTTAGGCGTCGATGACGATCTTTACACAGCCACGACTGGTGATACTCACCAACAAGACTCTACAGAGGCGTCTTCAATCCATCGGGGCAACATTCCCTTTATCAAACCTTGATAAGGAAACCATGTGCCGACATTTGTAGGCCAACATAGCTTCTCAACCGACCATGCCAAGATTTTTTTTAGGCAGGGAATTACTTGGTGAAGCCCCTTAGCTCGATAAAATCTCTCCCCCTAAAACCGGAGATCAAAACGTTCAACCTGCTGCCATCATCGCTTATTCAACCACGAACCTGTAAGGCTTGCGGGGTTTAATGATACAGCCTCAGGGCTCCCGGCGGCTACAATCTGGCCACCGTGTTTACCCCCGCCGGGACCGAGGTCGATCACCCAGTCGGAGGCTCGGATGACATCGAGATTATGCTCCACGATGACCAATGAGTTCCCCATATCACGGAGTCGACGCAACACGCCGAGAAGCACTTGCACGTCGTTAAAATGAAGTCCTGTGGTCGGCTCATCGAGGAGGTAAAGGCAGTGTCCTGTGTTGGGGCGGGATAACTCATCAGCCAACTTGACGCGCTGAGCTTCGCCTCCGGAGAGTGTATTGGCGGGTTGCCCGAGATGAATATACCCGAGACCGACGTCACAGAGTGCGTTGAGAATCCGGTTCAGTTTGGGCACATTTTTAAAGAGCTTGGCGGCATCCTCCGCCGTCAACTCGAGCACCTGCGCGATATTGAGTCCTTTGTAGGTCACCTCGAGTGTCTCTCGATTGTAGCGGTGACCATCACAGGAGTCGCAGGTGATGTAAGCATCGTTGAGGAAGTGCATATCGATGCGGATCACCCCGCCTCCCTGGCATTTTTCACACCGCCCTCCCTTGACGTTAAAACTAAATCGCCCAGCATTATAACCACGCTGACGGGAGATAGGTAGTTTGGCAAAAAGGGCACGAATGAGATCAAGGGCTCCAGTGTAGGTTGCGGGGTTGGATCGCGGACTACGTCCCAATGGTTTCTGATCGACCACCACCATCTTATCAAGTTGATCAACCCCCTCGATCCTATCGTGGGCGCCCGGCGCCGTGGTTGCATGGTAGAAGTGGCGTGCCAGTGCACGGCGAAGAACCCCATCGATTAGTGTCGATTTTCCACTTCCGCTGGGACCCGTGACCGCGACCATCCAACCCAGCGGGATGGCAACATCCACCCCTTGAAGGTTATGTTCACGGGCATTGCGAATGATGATCTCTCCCGATTTTTTGGTAGCGACCGCATCTGGTAATCCGTCGGCATGACCCGCCAACCATTGACCCGTGACTGAGTTTTTATTTTTTGCCACGTCGGCGGGTTTACCCGATGCTAACAACTCACCCCCCTGACTTCCTGCGCCGGGACCGATATCGATCAACCAGTCGGCTGCACGTATTGTATCCTCATCATGCTCGACCACGACCACGGTATTCCCCATGTCGCGAAGTCGTTTTAAGGCGTCAATTAAGCGGGCATTATCGGCGCTGTGCAGACCGATACTCGGCTCGTCCAACACATAAATCACCCCAGATAAACCAGCACCAATTTGAGTGGCCAGCCGAATGCGTTGGGCTTCGCCACCCGACAGGGTATGACTCGGTCGATCCAACGTCAGGTAGGACAAACCGACGTCGTCAAGAAACTGGAGTCGGCGGGTGATTTCCGTTATCACCCCCTGAAGCGCCTCACCTCGTGCATCGGAAATTTTCACCTTTTGCAGCCACTTGAGAGCATCTTCCACGGATAAGGCTCCCAGCTGATCAATACCGAGCATCTCGCCTGCCCCAGACTCAAGGTGCACCGCGAGGATCTCGGGTTTCAACCTGCGACCATGACAACGGGAACATCGGTTCGATGACATCAATCGTCCCATACTTCGCCTGACAGCGTTGCTTTTACTTTCGCGTGCAAACCTCTCCACGGTGTGACAGAGTCCTTCAAACTTCACGCCTTTGACCTCCTCGGAGCCGTAGAATAGTGCTTGTTTGAAGGCTTCCGGCAAATCCCCGAAGGGGGCATCGATATCGGCCCCCATCGCAGTGGCAAGGGCATCGATCTTTTTCCCCAAGCCACTTTTTTTGCGTTTACTGTTTTTCCAAATCACCACAGCCCCGCTGGCGATGGACTCGGTCGGGTCCGGCACAATGAGGTCGGGGTGACACGCCATCTCGGTGCCTAGCCCGTGACAGAGCGGGCAGGCACCGTGACGCGAGTTGAATGAAAAATGTTTAGGTGTCAATGCCGGCAACTCGAAGCCCGTGATGGGGTTTCGATAGCTTGTTAAAAACGAGACCTCGTCAAACTGCTTAACACCTGGCTCCATCACCAGTGCCATCGTTTGCCCCCCGCAGATTCTCAGAGCGGTTTCCACGGAATCAGCCAGTCGGCTCATCACGCCATCGCGCACGACCAATCTGTCCACGACGACCTCAAGCTGCGTCACCTTATCCGGCCACTGGCTATGGGCGTCCTCCACTTCAAGCATCTCACCATTCACCCGCAGACGCACAAACCCCTGACGCTGAAGATTTTCAAGAAGCGTATTCACATCACCTGATTCTTCGCGCGGAATCGGGGCGAGCAAAACGATTTTTGTTTTTTCAGGCCGCGCAGAGAGGGTATCAATAATGTCTTTAGCCGTCATTTTCTCCAACTTCTCACCTGTGGTCGGGTCGTGAGGAATTCCAATCGCGGCATAAAGAATACGCAAGTAATCATAAATCTCCGTGGCGGTAGCAATCGTCGATCGTGGATTCACCCCGCCGCTGCGTTGTTCGATGGCAATGGCTGGGCTTAACCCATCAATGGAATCAACGTCCGGTTTATCGAGCTGATCGAGGAACTGCCGGGCATACGTGCTCAGACTCTCGACGTATCGCCGCTGGCCTTCGGCGTAGAGCGTGTGAAAGGCAAGCGATGACTTCCCACTCCCGCTCGGGCCCGTGATAACGACTAGCTTCCCGCGCGGAATCTCCACATCGATCCCGCGCAGGTTATGCTGCCGGGCACCTTTAATCATGATCGCATCCACGCCAACATCCATAAACCACACGGCGGAGGAAATCCATCGTTCATTCTATTACTTGTCATTTGTGCAGCTCCAACCTAAGAACGGGGCGATCTTCATGTTTTCATCCGCAGCATTTCGCATCCAAGCACTACTCACCATCGCCACGACCATCCTATTGGTATCGTGCGCGCAGGGTCCCCGTGTTGCTAAGAAGCAACCCATCCAAGCGTTGGCGACCACCAGCAGCCCATCCTTCGATGACGCCATCGCATCCGCGGTCCAAATGCCGTGGACCGATGGCAACCACATTGAAACGCTCGTCAATGGTGATGAGATTTTTCCCGCGATGCTGAAATCCATTCGCTCAGCAAAAAAATCCATCACGTTTGAAACCTACGCATTTGTTGACGGGTCGTGCGCCAACGACTTCGTCAGCGCATTTTGTGAACGCGCCCGTGCGGGTGTTAACGTCCACGTCATCCTTGATGCGATCGGAGGAAAAAGTATGGGCAGAAAAAATGCCCACCGCATGCGTGACGCCGGCGTAAAACTCCACATCTACAACCCCATTTCCCTCACCTCCATCTTTCAGCTGGGCCGACTCAATACACGGGATCATCGTAAGATCATGGTGGTCGATGGCAAGGTCGGCTTCTCAGGAGGCGCCGGCATTGGCGATGCTTGGCTGGGCAATGCCCACACGTCAAAACATTGGAGGGAAAACCATTACCGCGTCACCGGCCCCATCGTTGCCCAACTCCAGCATGGCTTTAATGACAACTGGGTGAAAACGGGGGGGGAACGACTGACTGGCCCCGACTACTTCCCACTACTTCGCCGCACAGGAAACCTCAAGGCCCACGCCTTCAACTCCGCCCCCTTGGACAAATCCTTCACCATCCCCTACCTCTACCGTCAGGCTATGGCATCGGCCACAAAAAGCATTATCATTGAAAACTCCTACGTCTACTTGGACAAACCCATGATGAATGCAATCCTCGACGCTCGCAAACGAGGTGTGCATGTCGAGCTGATCCTCGCTTGGAAACATACCGACTCGTGGCCGGTGCGCTATTTATCAATCTATCAATATGAAAAACTCCTCGAAGCGGGTGTGCATCTCTACGAGTATGAATCCTCCATGATCCACTGTAAGGTCATGGTTGTTGATGAGATATTTACGACGATTGGATCCTCCAACATTGACCCACGGTCGTTCTATATCAATGACGAATCGAACATCAATGTCATCGATCAAGGCTTTGCGAAGAAGCAACTTCGCCTTATCGAAAAGGACAAACGACGGTGCCAACGGGTCACCGAGGCACTATCACCATGGAACCCACTCTCGTTTCCGTCCCGCGCCCTGATCGGCATCATTGGCCCACAGATCTAATCCCGCACCTGAGTAGGATCATCGCCCGATTTTACCATCGCATTTCTCTCACAGGTCGCTAGGTTTTTGATTCGTGATGCCTAAGTTCCCCTCTCAGTTTCAACGTAAAACTCTCTGGAAAGCCCTCACTGGGGTTGCCATCCTCATTATCGGCCTGCTCGTTGCGGGGCTGATCTGGCTTACAGGTCAGGTGCTCGGCTACCTTCAGCCCGTGCTGGTCCCCCTTGCTGTAGCAGGTATCACCGCCTACCTACTGGATCCCATCGTCACCTGGCTCCAACACAAAGGGCTTTCTCGACTCAAGGCTGTCATCGGAGTCTTTGCTTCCTTTATTATCATGATCGGACTGCTGGCATGGATGATCCTCCCCCCCATCATCGGTCAACTCAGCGATAAGGAAAAACAACAACAACTCGGCGACAACGTCGTCCGCATGCTCGAAGGCGTCAAAGAGCAGCCATGGGTCAACCACTGGCTTGAACCCGCCGAGGAAAACAACTCCCTGAACGAAGCCAGCACCGACACGACACCCATCGCCCAACCAGACACCTCACCCAAAACTCCACCCACCGAGGTAGATCAAAACGGCGAAACCACCGCGAGTGTCCCCTTCGAAGAAACTCGGCTCGCCGCACTTCTGCCCGATGATATCGTAGCTACATCCCTCACGTGGGTCAAAGGTGGCACCTCCAAACTCCTCGGGTTTTTCGGTCTCCTACTGGGTTTTGCCATGGCCCCCATTTACCTCTATTACTTCCTCAAGGAAAGCTCTGGCATCAAGGCGCACTGGCACGAGTATGTCCCACTGAAAGCCTCTCGGTTTAAAAATGAAGTCGTCGACACGCTTCAGGAAATCAATGGCTATCTGATCTCCTTCTTCCGTGGCCAGATGCTGGTCGCCTTTATCGACGGACTCCTTGTCGGCATCGCCCTCTGGATTTTTGGCCTCCCCTACGGTCTGGTCATCGGCCTGTTTATGGCGGTGCTCGGCGTCATCCCCTACATCGGCAATATCATCTGCCTGATCCCTGCATGTATCATCGCTTACGTCCACTATGGGCACATCGATAACCAGAATATCCTCGGCACCAATCCTTGGATCTACGTCGCTGCCGTGGTCGCGATTTTCTTTATCGTCCAACAAATCAATTCCCTGATCACCGCACCCAAAATCGTCGGCGACAGCGTGGGACTGCACCCGATGACGGTTATTTTCTCGATGCTCTTCTGGTCGCTGTTACTCGGTGGATTTATTGGTGCCCTGCTCGCTGTCCCGATGACTGCCGCCGTCAAAGTGCTTTTCCGTCGCTATGTTTGGGAGAGAAAATTGAATGACCCCACCGCGAAGGGGTCACCACCATCGGATGATCCTGTAGGCTCTGATGACGCCCTCATCCAAGGAACCTGATTTTTTTGGGAACATTGACGCGCTTGGTCACTCTCAATGTAACCGAGCACCTTTCGACAGCCAACGCCATGAAACACCTCACCCTTCTCCTCTTCTCTATCGTCTTCTTTAGTTTAACGGGGGCATCCCATGCTCAGTTCGACCCATTTGCAGACGATCAGGAGACCCCGAAGACCACCGCTTCGCTGATTTCAGAACAAAAAACCATCGCACCTGGCGAGCCTTTCACGGTCGCCATGAAACTTCAAATTCCAGAGAATTGGCACTCCTACTATGTCAACCCTGGACTACTTGGAGAACCCATCACGATCGAGTGGGATCTACCGGAGGGATTTACCGCAGGAGAGATCCAGTGGCCGACTCCACATATCGCCCAGATGCTGGGCATGAATACCTACGGATATACCCATACCGTCTATTACCCCATCACGATCACGCCATCTGCCAACTTACCACTGGGCAAGGACATTCAGATCAAACTCAAAGCCAAGTGGCAAATTTGCGACGACAACAACTGCGTTTACGAACCCGACAGCGGAGAATTCGGTCGTTATTCCGTCACCGTCACCACCGGTGAAAAATCAGTGCTCAATGAGGCCACCGCCAACGACTTCACCTCAGCCCAAAAAAACCTCCCCATTCACGCCGCCGACTGGACTTTTTCGTCCTCCGACACAGGTGATACGATCACCTTGCACATCACCCCACCCCAGGGTGTTCAGCTATCAGACGGTCATGTCTTTTTCTTTGACAACGACCAACAAACGGACGCTCAGAAAAAACAAACCCTCACCCAGTCCGGTGACACCTACACCCTGACAATCGCAAGGAACAAGGGAAACGATATCGATGACACACCTGGCCCCGTCCTCAAGAAACTCGCTGGCATCCTTTCAGTCAACGATGGCCATAAAGCCTATCTCGTTGACACCCCATTGGGTGACGCTCCCGCCACAACATTAAAAGCCGCCACCGCTGGAAAACTTCTAGGCGTCATCGGCGGCATGTTACTCGGCGGACTCATCCTCAATCTCATGCCCTGTGTTTTCCCCGTCATTGGTTTGAAAATCATGGGGTTCGCCCAGCAGGCCGGCGAAGAAAAAAACAAAATCGTCCTCCACGGCATTACCTTTGCGGCCGGCGTCCTGATCTCATTCTGGGTGCTTAGCGGCATACTGCTTACCCTTCGCAATGCCGCCCTCAAAGGCTCGGGCCAAGAGGTAGGATGGGGCTATCAATTACAAGACCCTTACGTGGTCCTCATTCTGTTATTACTCATGTTTATCATGGGGCTCAACATGTTTGGCGTGTTTGAAATAGGAACCAAAGCGACAGGTGTCGGTGGCGATCTGATGAACAAAAAGGGCCTCGCAGGTTCCTTCTTCAGCGGTGTTCTCGCCACGGTTGTCGCCACCCCTTGCTCAGCCCCTTTTCTCGGAGCCGCCATCGGCACGGCTTTTGCCCTTCCTAACATCCAGTTCATGCTTGCCTTCACCGGCATGGCTGCAGGCCTGGCTCTTCCCTACCTGCTACTCTCCATGTTCCCCCAACTGGTCAAAAAACTCCCGCGACCCGGCCCGTGGATGGAGAGTTTCAAGCAGGCCATGTCGTTCCTTCTTTTTGCCACCGCCGGCTACCTCCTGTGGGTTTACGTTGGCCAAACTGGCCTCCCCTTCATGCTCAATATCATGATCGGCCTCAGCGCACTCGCAACGGGAACGTGGATCTACGGCCGATGGAATCTTCCGTTTAAATCCAACCGAGTCAGGTGGACGGCCAAAGCTCTCGCTACCTTGTTTATCGTCAGCGGTATCATGATTTGCCTCCCGCCTAAAAAATCCAGTATCAAGTGGGACCCATGGAGCCAAACCAAGGTCGAGCAACTTCACCTGGAGGGGACACCTGTCTTTGTTGATTTCACCGCCCAGTGGTGCCTCACCTGCCAGGTCAACAAAAAGCGCGCCTACCCAGAGGATGTCGCCGCCCTGTTTAAAGAATACGGCATCGTCGCCCTCAAAGGAGACAAAACAAACCCCAGCCCTGAAATCGAAAAAGCACTGCAAAAACTCGGCCGCACCGCCATTCCCGTCAACGTGCTCTACATCCCAGGAAAAGACGACCCGATCATCACCCCCGAGATCCTTAATGCCGATTACATGAAAAAATTGATCACGGAAAATCTCAAGAAAACGCAAAAGCAATAAACGGCTTCACCTCGTCATACACACACAATTTCCGTGCCATCCGCTCCAATCATGGTTAGCCTGCCGCCATGAGTGATACCAAGCCGAAGATCCCACAACTGGTCAAAGACGATGGTTGGTTAGAACCTTACACCGATCACATCGCTTGGCGGATGAGCCGACTGGAAGACCACTTAAGCGAAATCGACGCTCAGTCCGGCAGCATCGAAGCCTACACATCCATCCACCAACACGTCGGCATCCACTATCACCCAAGCACGGATACCTGGTCCGTCAGAGAGTGGGCTCCTAGCGCAAAACACGTCGCCGTCATCGGAAACTTCAATCAATGGAACGCTGACACCCACCCGCTGGTCAAAGGTGAAAACGGCATCTGGGAAACCAACCTCCCCGGCAACACCCTCCATCATGGCGACCTCGTCAAACTCCACATCGTAGGTGCCGACAACTCAGCCCGCGACCGCATACCCGCCACCATCCACCGCACCGTGCAGGATGAAACTACCAACGATTACGCAGGGCAGGTCTGGCAACCGGAATCCCCCTATGTCTGGAAAAACGACTTCGACCCGTCATCGCTCAATGCCCCCCTGATCTACGAAGCCCACGTCGGCATGGCAGGCGAAGAACCACGGCTCCACACCTACCGCGAGTTTGCCGATACCACCCTGCCCCGCATCGCAAAACTCGGCTACAACACCGTGCAGCTCATGGCCGTCCAGGAGCACCCCTACTACGGATCGTTTGGCTACCACGTGTCGTCATTTTTTGCCGCCTGCTCCCGCTTCGGCACTCCCGAGGATCTTAAATACCTCATCGATACCGCCCATGGCTACGACATCGCCGTCCTGCTCGACGTCGTGCACTCCCACGCTATCAAAAACATCTCCGAAGGACTCAATGACTTCGACGGCTCAGGCCACCAGTATTTCCACGCCGGAGAACAAGGGGACCAACCCCAATGGGACTCCAAATGCTTCGACTACGGGAAAAATGAAGTCCGACAATTCCTCCTCTCCAATGTCCGATACTGGCTCGAGGAATTTAAATTCGATGGTTTCCGGTTCGACGGCATCACCTCGATGCTCTACCACCACCATGGCACCATCGGGTTTGACCACTACGATAAGTATTTCACCGACGGCCCGGACGAGGATGCCATCCTCTACCTCGGACTCGCCACCACCCTGTGTCAAAAGATCCGCCCTGGCGCCCTCGTCATTGCCGAGGACATGAGTGGCATGCCCGGCCTCTGCCGACCCACCTCCGATGGAGGCCTCGGCTTCACCCATCGCCTCGCTATGGGAATCCCTGATTACTGGATCAAGTTGCTGAAACACCAACAAGACGAGCAATGGAACCCCGAGGAAATGTGGAACGTGATGACCAATCGCCGCCACGGCGAAAACAACATCGCCTACGCTGAAAGCCACGACCAGGCACTCGTCGGCGACAAAACCATCGCCTTCCGACTGATGGACCAAGATATGTATTGGCACATGGAGGTGGATACTGAAAATGACGTCGTCGACCGCGGCATCGCCCTGCACAAGATCATCCGGCTGTTCACCCTCGTCGGTGGCGGCGAAGGGTGGCTTAATTTCATGGGCAACGAATTCGGCCACCCTGAATGGCTCGACTTCCCCCGCGAGGGCAACGACTGGTCCTACCACTTCTGCCGACGCCAATGGTCACTGGTCGACAACCCAGACCTGCGCTACCAGCACCTCAACCACTTCGATCAAGAAATGATCCATATGGCCAAGGAACAAAACCTGCTAGGAAGCAACCCCGCGCAACTCCTCCACGTCCATAATGACGACCAAATCATTGCCGTCGAACGGGCCAACCTCATTTTTGTCTTTAACTTCCACCCCACCCAGTCGTTCCCCGACTACCCCGTCCCTATCGCAAGACAAGGAGCATACCAAATGATCGTCAATAGTGATTCAGAAGAAAATGGAGGACATCAACGCCTCGATAACTCCATTATCTTCGAAACCGATCAAGATCACACCCTCCATCTCTACCTCCCCACACGCACCTGCCTCGTTTTGAAAGACTGCGGCACAATTCGCCACCCGCGCAATGCGAACAAGTAACGCCCCCGAGAAGTCGAGGCTTGTATCAAAGCCGCTATCCCATATCTTTTGATCAAATTCAAAACAACCATGATCCACCAAAAAACGATCCTTTCTGGACTCCTTTTCACCCTCATTGGAGCCTCGCTCTCCAATCAAACGCTCATAGCAGGTAAAAATTCCCTGTGGCAACCATGGCCAAAAGATTCCTACTACGCTGACTACCCAGTCTTTCATTGGTATCCCCAAGAAAATAGCAAAAAACCACAATCGGTCTATCGCTTTGGCCCAGTTGGCATCGGCATCGACCTGACACTCCCCGCCTTTGGCATGAAGGTGAAAAATGTCGAACCCGGCTCACCTGCTGACGCCACGGGCAAACTGAAAGCAGGCCAAATCATTGAGACCATCAACGGTCAGCCCCTCAAGGATATCGACCCACGTGTCCTGCTCGGCAACATCATCACCAAGACCGAAGCTACCGATGGCAAAGTGACACTCGTGGTCAAAGACAACCCGAAGGCGAGCGCACAGCAGGTGCTCATCCAAATCCCCGTCCTCGGCGCCTACAGTAAAACTTGGCCACTCAATTGCCCAAAGTCCGATAAAATCGTCCGGGCTGAGGCTGACTACCTCGCAAAAAATGGCAATCCACTTGGCGGCTTAAGCCATGACCAAGGGCTGCTTTTTCTTCTCTCCACTGGCGAAGAAAAAGACCTGCAAGTCGCTCGCAACTGGGTGCAACAAGCCATCGAGAAAACCAAGGACAAAGAACTCGATAGCATGATCCCGTGGGCAATCGGCTACGGTGCCCCAGGGTATTGCGAATACTACCTGCGAACTGGTGACAAATCCGTCTTACCCCTGATCAAAAAAATTGCCGATCAAGCTGCGCGCCTGATGTATAACGGCGGCTGGAACCAACGCACCAAAGTCAATTTTAAATACGGTCACATGAATGCCGCAGGCGTCCACTGCACCAAATTCCTTCTGCTCGCCAAAGAATGTGGTGTCGACGTCGATGAATACACCCTCCAAACCTCACTCAAACACTTCTTCCGCTATGTCGGTCGCGGCAATGTCCCCTACGGCGACGGCATGCCCGAATCAGGCTTCGTCGATAACGGCAAAGTTGGTGGACTCGCATTTGCGATGGCTGCCGCAGCCTCACTCACCCCCGATGGTGAGAAGTCGGTTTACTCCAAAGCACGCGACATCTCAGCCACCAAAAGCTTCTACTCAACCTCATGGATGCTGCACGGTCACACCGGTGGCGGTATTGGCGAAATCTGGCGCAGCTCCGCCATCGCCCTGATGCACGAAAAAAAGCCGACCAAATTCCGCGAGTTCGTCGATAACCGAACATGGCACCTTGACCTCTCACGTCGCTTCGACGGCTCGATCTGCATCCTCCGAGACACCGACTACAGTAGGGGATACGACATTCCTTTCTGGGGAAGCGGCTATGCCATGACCTACACCGTCCCCCGCAAAACTTTGCGCATGACAGGCGCTCCTCCGTCAAAATACAGCGTGAAATACCAACTACCAGTCAGACCATGGGGGAATGAAGCCGATGACGTCTTTTATTCCCTCAAACCCGCCCCCACACCGAGTGGCAAGGTGGTCGATGTCGATGCTGAACGGCTCAAAACAGACGCCTCATGGCCGATCCTTAGAAAAGTCAACCAGCCCGACGTCACCGACGAAACCCTGCTAATGTATTGTGGCCACCCCGAATACAATGTGCGCCAAGCAACGGCAAAGGCCATCCGCAACCTCGAGCGCGACTCGCTCATCCCCACCCTCCTCAATCACCAAGACCCACGCGTCCGCCAAACGGGCTTGATGGTGATCTGCATCGACACCTTCGGAAAAACCACGATCCCTACCGAACGAATCACGAGCCAGATGTTTGACCGTATGACCGAGATGATCGCCGACCCGAATGAATCATGGTGGGTGATAGAAAACGCTATGATGGGGCTGTCGTTGGCAAAACCCGAACAAATCGCTCCCAGCATCGATATACTCCTCAAATGGATGGCACTTGATGACTGGTGGATGCAACGAGCTGCCATGAGTGCTCTGGCCCCCTTGGCATCTGATCCGAAATACTGTGCTAAAATCGTTCCAGCCATCGCTAATCTCGCCACAAAAAATACCGTCGGCGGCGCGGTGGAACCACTCAAAAAAATTGTCGCTAGCCTGTCGAAAGGCTCACCCGAAGTTAAAAAGATAGCCAAAGAATCGTTCGCAAAAGCCTACCAAAATTTTCCACTCAACCTCACTGCACCTGGTGGTGCTGACATGCAAAATGTCATCCCTCACCTTCATGGCGATCTCGCAACAGCCGTCACCAACTTCCCAGGTGGATTCGATGAGCTGTATCAAATTAGCCGTAAAATCATGCCCAATGAGGCGCTCCCCTACAAGCACCTCTATTTCAAAACCGACTTTGAAAAATTTGGCCCCGACCTCGCCGCCGCCATGCCCCAAATCGTGATCGAAGATGTGATCCCCCAATACCTCGGCGAAAACCTCAACGCCATCACCCAAGAAATACAGTGGGCTGAAACTCAAGAAGCGTGGAGACGCTCAGTCTTCGCCGTCGGAGCCCTCGATGGCATGGTCAAACTCTACAATGAAATCAGCATCGATGATTACAACTGGAAAGTCTTCGGACCCAATCGCGAGACAATCAAATGGGATTACCACAGCTACGCAGCACCGAACCTCGTGAAGAACGTGCACCGCAATTCCAATGTTTACATCGACCGCCTGAGACAGGGAGAAGAAAAATTTCGTAAAGTTCAGTCGCAAGCGAAAGCCCACATAGCGAAAACCTCCAAGTATTACGAAGAACCACTCAAAAAAGCGAAAGAGGCGCTCGCGAAAAATAAGAATGCCAATAATAAGGCCCAAGTGAAAAAATGCGAAAAATCGCTCGCAGACCACCTCGCTAAAATAGGCAAAATCATCCAGAGTGCCAAATTGGAGGAAGTAAAAGCAGAACAAGCCATGCTTCAAGGGACCCTCCCGAAAGGAATGGAGGCCTGGTTCAAACCTGAGTTCAATCCACGCCGAGCCGGCTGGAAACACGGCCTCGCACCCTTTGCGAACACCAACGGTGAAGCCAAGCCTGTCGAATGGCGCTGCAAAGGAAACTTCTGCGGCTGCGGCGAACTACCCAACACACTCTGGGAAAAGGATGTCCTTCTCATGCGCACGGTCCTCAAACACCCGCCACTCAAACCCGGCTACCGTTACCGCGTTCTCCTCGGTGGCAACATCCATTCCAAGCAGGGAGGCCCTGTCACCATTTACATCAATGGCAAACCCGTACACCAACAAGGTGGATTCGGAGGAAGACTGCGCGGCAAACCACGCGGCTTTTTCATCGACAAAAAACTCCTCGCCGAATTCAAGACCGGAAAAGTTCTGATCGGGGTGAGTGCCATCAAATCGAAAAGGGCTTACCTCAGCTGCTGGTTAGAAGAAATGAAAATGCCCACCATTGGAGAAAAAGAGATCCTCAACGCTCTCACCCGTTCCCCGATGATGTGCTCGGAATGGCAACAACTCCAAGATCCGATCAACAAGCCTGAGCCGAACGAAGGCAAATACCATTACAACGGAAGATTTATCGACAACGCACGTCTACACGGCCAGTGGGCCGTGGTCGACCAAATCCAGGACATCGCAGACTTCACTGGCCCACGACCCGACAGCCCGTTCGCCTCTACATCCCAGACACTGACGATCCTTCCACAAGGTAAAACCAGCCGACCCAAATGGATCTGGAGTAAAAACACGCTTATGGCGCTCGATAAAAAAGAAGCCCTGGATATGCGTGTCAAAAAAATCGAGGGCAAAGACTACCTCCTGCTCCAAGGCGGCGGGTTTAGCAAGGACAAACCCAAAGGCTGGCAACCCTCGTATCTCGTGATGGAAAAAAGATGACTGATAACCACTGATGCTGAGGCAGCATCATAACGGGACTGCATCACCGTTACCACCACAACATAATCCCAACCTTTTTTAGGAGTTTACAAAAAATCATCCTAACTCTAGGATCGCCTACCCATGAAAGCATCACTTAAATCCACCCTCGTTCTCATCACAGCATGCCCGATCCTCTTGGTTTCTTGCGCCCAAACAACCAACACCAGCGACACCTACTCTCGCAGTGAAGCAAGCCACGCCCAGTCCGTCCGAACAGGAAAAATCACATCCGTTCGCCGAGTCAATATCGAAGGCGGCTCGCAAGCCGGCACATTGATCGGCGCCCTTGCTGGCGGAGCACTAGGCAGCAATATCGGATCAGGCAGAACATCGAATACTCTCGGTGCCCTAGGTGGCGCAGCCGTTGGCTCCATTGCGGGTTCTCATATCCAACAAAAAACAGGGGCGCGTGCCGGCCTTGAAATCACCGTAAAACTCGACCGCGGTGGAAGCCTTTCTGTCGTGCAGGAGTATAACCCACGCGAAGCCTTCCGCGTCGGCGAACGTGTCCGCGTTCTCTCCAACCGCAACAAAACCCGCGTCACCCACTGATCCCACCACCGTCCACACTCTTCAAGGAGCACGGCAATACGTTGCCGTGCTTTTTTGTATCCAGTGGCCGACGTAGGATCACACAGCGCAGCGCATCACGGGAAAAACAA
>JABDRB010000007.1 GCA_013041925.1 Akkermansiaceae bacterium
CCCCCCCCCCCCCCCCCCCCCCCCCCCCCCCCCCCCCCCCCCCCCCCCCCCCCCCCCCCCCCCCAACGCAATTTGTTTCGGAGTTCGTTGGCCTTGTTGTCGTAAATATGGAAATCGATTCGGCTGAAGGCGGCGAGGTCGAGGGTGACGTCTCCGAATGCCTGGCCATAACCTGAGATTTGGTTATTTTTAAAGGACGCGAGTTTGAGGGTGATGTGGCCACCGCCATGGAACCATGCGCGGATATCCCCGCCTTTTTTGATGGGTTGCTCGCCCTTGTTGCCGAGGCTCAGTGATTTGATGCGGTTGATCGGAATATGGATCGGGGTGAACTGCGTTTCGATGATCATACGGTCATCCAAGACTTTACCGACAGTGCCTGGGACTTCGTCGCCGTTGTTGAGGATGATTTTGTGGGGGGGGAGTGGTTGGGTGTTGTCCGGTTGTGCGTCCTGATTGATGGTGGTTTTAGGTTGTGGCAGGGAAGTGCCATTCCATGGTGAGACGGTGATATTTTTAATTTTCAGGGGGTAGCGTTCTTCTGCGATGAATGCGATACCTTGACCTAGGTTTTCTGGGTCTGGCGATTGGGACTGGAGGACGCAGGCTTGGACGCCGTTGATGTAGAGAGTGATACTGCCTATTTTGCGATTGATGAACAAGTCAAAGTGGGCGTGTTCCTTGGGGCGGACATTGATTTGTTTCCATCTGCCTCCACCGCCCATGACGCCTCTGCCCTTGGTTTTCCCCCGGGTGCGGAGATAGGCGTAGGAACGGTTGATGTTAACTTCATAGTAGGCAGACGGGGTTTTCGACTTGGTGTCACTGGAGTAGAGCTGGACTTTAAATCGCATGGTGCTTTTCCATGACGCGTCAAAGCTGACATGCGCAGATTTGCGCAGTCCCATATCACGCCCGATGCTCCCCTTGCTTTGGGAAACAAGCGATCCATTGTTAAATAGCCAAGAATCGAGGCCGTCGGAGAGGTTCCACTCGTTGATGTTGTTAGGTCCGTAGTAGTTGCCTGACGTGTTGCTGATGATGTTAAGCGACAGGACCATGGAGCGTTTGAGGGTGATGATGCCGCCATACCAAGTATCGAGTTTGATGCTTTCTGGTGTGAGTTCTTTGAGGGTGCCGAGGATGGTATCACCTGTGTTTTCGCGGAAGCGGGGATGGAGTTGGACACGTGCGATGGTGGCATTTGCGGGCGTTGGTTTCCATGAGTTGAAGTTCATGGAAAGGACGTTAGCCATCGGGAAGTCGGCTGTTTGGTGGAGGCTGTCTGACTGGAATAGGAGGTTTTGGTCCTCGTTGATCGACTTGGGGAGTCCGCTTAGGGTATCGCCATTGGTAAGGAATAGGCGTGCCTGAGGTTTTTTTGATTTGGGGTCATCCTCGGTGGTTGGGGATGGGTTTAGGGTGGAGACGCTCTTGGAGGTGAGTTCGGGGACGGCATCGATGAGAGGGCGAATATCTGCCATCATACTTGAACTGGCGAAGAATAAGGCGGCAAGCAGGGTTCCGATGAGGCATCGCTTGCTGTGAGGTGACGCAGGGTTCATGGCAAAAGTGGGGGTTATTGAGTTTTTGTGACTTCGGGTTTTGCGGAGCTTCGCTGGATACGATGCAAGGCATGGATGTTGATTTTGCATGGCCCGAGGATGGGGTGTTGGCAGGAAATCCCCCCTTGCACGAACTTGATTTGCTTCAGTTGGATCGAGCCATTATTTTTCAGTTTCGCGGTGAAGTGGGGTAGGGGGAATTCTTGGACGTTTTCTGGTTGCGCAAAGAGGAGGGTGCTTATGCGGTGGTCGGGAACGCGTATGGGGGAGGACGAGTGATTAGCGTTGAATACGAGGGTTCGTTTGTCAGGGGTTTTACCGTTGAGGTGGATGATATCGCCTGATATTTTCTCACCTTCACTATCGATGAGGACATCCTCTTTGCTTAAGAGGGCATTTTCTCGATGTCTCGGGATTGCGCTATGGTTCATTTGGATCACACGGAAGTCGGTGATTGTGCACCTTGAGCTACTATTGCCGCGATTATTGAGAATGATGTGGTTTCCCTTTGATGGGTTAAAGGTGTCATGCCATGTGCCGTGGAATTTTTTATCAATATAGAGAGTGATGAGTCCATCCGCTCTGTTGACGCGCAGATCAATATTAAGTTTTGCCCCGTCATAGGAGAATGGTTTGATTGGGATATTCGCGAGCGGGGCTGCTGGTTGTGTGCTGTTTTCGAAGCGGCGGATTTGCATGCCTGCGGAATTGAACACGAGTTCGTAGGTGTCCTGTTTGGTGGTGGCGGCATTGGTTTCCGCGCAGAAACGGAAGGCGAAGTTCGGGTTACCTTTCCATGAAAGGTCAAAGTTAAAGCGCACATTCTCGGGCAGATCGAGTTTACGGGCGAGCGTGCCTTTACTGCGGCACGAGTAGCTGTTTTTGCTTTGTGACCATTGTCCATCGTGGGTGCTCCACTGGGATGGAGCGTCATTACCGGTGTAGATGGTTTTCTCCTCGAAGATGCCAAATTGGAGGGTTTGGATGTGGGGGCGTGGGATGCTGAAATTTCCGGCGTACCAGGTCGACACGTGGAGTTTTTTTTCATCGATGCTAAGGACCTTGCAGGGGATGACGTCGTGGTTGGTGAGTGTGAGTTGCTCGGTGTGGGTTTGGTTTTCTTTGGGTGTGTCAGGGAAGGTGATTTTCCGCACAGCTTCAGCCTTAATTTTTAGAGGGGTGAGGGAGAGCGCCGACTGCAAGGTGATGAGGGTGTTATCCAGAGATTGAATATTGCCGGTGAGTTGATCTCCGTTATGAAGCTCAATGATATCGGCATGGGCACCGGTGGATACGCAGAGCCATAGGCTGGCTGTAACCGCTGACAAAGTTTGGGTCAGAGATTGGAGGTGTGATTTGCTAGAAGTTGTCATCCCAGAGGTCGAGTAGGCTGTTTTGATGTGAAAAGTCGATTATGTTGACATAGCGGGTATCCAAGCTGAGTTCACCAAGGAGGTTGGAGAGGAGTTTGGTGTTGCCGTTATTTCCTGCACTTGGGATGCCGGAGATTCTGCCGTAGGGGTGGATGTAGAAATAAGTTGAGACGTCCTCGATTTCTTCGGGTAATTTGCGGAGATGGTTGGAGGCGAAGTGGATTGCTTGGACTTCATCGATGGGGATGGAGAGATCGCTGTTGTAGTTGCCACGGAATGCGACCTTGCCATGGGTGATGTCACTGAGTTGGCCAGAGAAACGGTCCACACCGTTGGTGAGCAAAATGACATCGCGATCGGGGGTGCGCATACTTTGGGCTGAATCCTTGAGGCCGTTCCAGCGTGAAATAATGATATCGCTGATACGAAGCTCTGCATTGCTGTAGCGCAGGTTGCGGAATGCGAGGTGGTTACCTGTGCCCACATAGTGGTCGCCTAGGTCCCACTTGGTTTTAAAGTCTCCATTGAGGTAGAAGAGAAGTTGTTTGTTGGGGCGGTCGATTCTCAATTCAATTTCGGCCTCGTCCTCTGCGGATAGATTTAAGTTGCTATTGGATCGGTTACTATTGATGCGGGTGTTGGAGGGGTTGCCATCCTTGTCAAATGTGCAGGCGTAGAGGTTGGCGCTGTGTTTGGAGAGGCTGACAACGTAGGCGTGGCCGACGGTGCTGGCCATGTGGTTTTCTGCTTTTTGTCTGGCTTCGTCATTCTGATTTTTTGGGGGGTGAGGTGGAGAAAAATCGGCATGAATAGCGATATTGCAGTAGAGGGATCCGCGCCATCCAAGTTTGAAGGCGAACCGGCATTTATCGGGTAGGGCGTCTTTGCGTGTGAGGTAGCGGTTTTTATCCGTGCCTGAGTACCATGCTGATGCGATGTGCTTCCAGTCGGTTTTGATTTCTGGTTCAGCATTGGGATCATTTCTCATGAACTGGGCTTTTTCATCGGCCAGATTAATTTTTGGATGATCGTTTTTGTTTTTCTTGTCTGTTGGGTTTTGGGGTGGGAGTAGAGTTTTCCATCCATCGGTATTGAGTGGGCCGTAGTAGAGGATTTTGCCGCCGTAGGGGGTGGGAGCCATCTGGGCGACGCTATCGCGTGGGAGTGTGAGCGTGCCGAGGTGATCGGTTTCAAAAGTGATGGATTTTTGATTGGCGGCGATGATCTGGCCTGGGATGATGTCGCCATTGACGAGAGTGACGGTGGAGCTTGGTCTGGTGGATTGGTGTCCTTGGCCGTGGTTGAGGATGACGCGCTGTATTTTCTGGGTGGAAAAATGGATGGGGGCATCGGCTTCGGGGTTTTTCCAGAGCATGGTTTTGTTTTGTCCGAACGAGAGGAAGTTGCCATGCAGGGTGTCATGATTGATAAAGCGGAGCCTATCCGGCTCGGCGGATGCTTGTTCTGGTGTCGATGCAGGCTTGGCGGTTGAGGTGCCGTTATCCACGGGTAATGAGCTTGCAGCGGGGCACGTGAGTGCGAGAGCAAGCAGTAGGCAGGTGATGAGATGTTTCATTTTTCGTAGATGGGAAGGAAGCGGTAGTTCAGCGCGAGCGAGAGGAGTGCGCCTGCGGTGCTATAGGCATTGCCATGGTTTCCTGCGAATGATCCGTCTGGTAGCTGAACGGCAGAGAGAAGGCGGATGTTGTCCTTGTTCCACGCTTGCCAGAGTTCTTCATTGGCTTGGAACAGAGCTTGGGACATGTAATAGCGGAAGTAGAAGGGGTAGGTTCCGTCTTGATTGCGGATGTTCTTTTTGAGGAAATCGGTGGATTTGGCGTATCCGGCTTCGTCTTTTTTCTTGGCGAGCGAGTAGCAGAGCGAGCCGATGGCGGTGAGGGTTAGGCGTCCGCTGCCTTTGCTGGTGTAGCCATAGGAACCGGATGAACTGCGGCAGCTTTTCATGTAGGCGAGGCCTTTTTGGATGGCGGTGTCGGGCACGGGGATGCCGGCATTGCGGGCGGCGAGCAGGGCGACGATTTGACAGCCGGAGACGGTGGTGTCTGAGCTGCGGGTTGTGGGGCTGTAGCGCCAGCCGTGGCGTGGGTTGTTTTTCTGAGCTTTGAGGATGAGGTCGACGGCTTTTTTGAGGGCGGGGGCGATCCGAGGGTCATCGACCATGCCGTAGCACTCGGCGAGGGCGAGGGTGGCAAACCCGTGGTCGTACATTTGCGGACCCATGTAACCGTCCTCACCCTCGGCTTGTTTTTTGAGAATGAGGCTGATGGATTTTTTGATTTGGGGGGCGTAGGGGCCGTGGTTGGGATCTGCGCCATGGGCGAGGAAGGCGAGGGTGCAAAGCCCGACGACGCCGGGTCGGCCGCCGCTGCCTCCGCCCCAGCCACCTTCTGCGTCCTGGGTGTTGGAGAGGTAGCGCAGGCCGCGGGTATAGATACTTTCCACCTGTGCTGGGATGGTGTCATTCTGTCGCCTTGGCAGCGACTGGGCCTGCGTGGTGGCGGGCATGATGGCCGATGTGATGGTGAGTGCGGCGAGCACGTGGTGGAGGACGGGATTCATGGTGATGGGGTGAATGAGGCGATTGGTCGGCTTGTTGCCTAGGGGGTTTGGGTTTTTTTTTCGGCGCCGTTGTTGTAGGCATCCATGGCTTTCTGGAATTCGCGTGGCAGACTGGTGCCGGAGGTGCCTGAGTTTTTGGGCACGCGGCGTTCTGAGTTTTCTGCGGTGTTGTCGGGTGCGCCAGTCTTGCCGGCGGACTCACCGCCGCCGCTGCCACCTTGGCCGGGTTGGTCGCCGGCTTGTCCTGGTTGTTGTCCAGGTTGCTGGCCTTCCCCGACGTCTTTGCCGCCTTCCATCATATTTTTCATCATTTCGAGCATGGAACCCATGCTTTTTTGGCTACTCTTTCATCCGCCGCCTTGTTTTTGTTGTTTCTTTTTTGCGGCTTCGAAGATTTTTTCGATGACCTCGGTTTCGATGGCGATGGTTGTGCCGTCCGTGTGTTTTTGTTCGAGTCGGTCGGTGGCGTCGCCCATGACGACCTCAATTTGTTGGAGGAGTCCGACGATTTCAGGATCTGTCTGTTCATCGATGAGGTCTTGGACATCTGCGGAGAGTTCATCCTGCTCGTTGGAGAGGAGGGTGGCTCCGGTGCCATGTTTTTGGATGCCTTCGGCGACTTCTTGTTGGGTGAGTGGTGCCTTGGCGTTTTCGTCGGCGGGGTTTGCTAGCATGGCCTGAGTGGCGAGAGCGGTGCCGAGGAGGGTAAGGATGGTTTGTTTCATAATACGAACGAGGTTGGGGTGGGTGGGTTAGGGTTTAAGCGTGGTGTTGGGTTGGAGTGTCCGGCGGAGATCTTCGAGAGCTCGGGTGCGGCCTCGGATATCTTGTTCTTTTTGGATCATGCGCATGACTTTGAGCATGAATTCAAAATCTTGGTCTTCTTGTGATCCACCACCGCCGCCGCCTCCACCGCCTCCACCGCCGCCATTTTTCTTATCGCCCTCGAGTTGCTTTGCCCATTTTCTGAGTTGGTCAGCCCATCGTTTGGACTGGGAGATGGAGGTGAATGAGGCATTTCCAGAGACGTGGAGGGAGAGTTTTTCCAGTGCTTCATCGATTTTTGATGACCGCATGGCGTCGACAAGTTTTTGGTGTTCTTCTTTCTGGGTTCGGGCGTAGTAGTGGGCGAGGTCTTCTTGGATCCACCGGACGTCTGCAGCGGTTTGGCGTTGTTGATCGTAGGAGGCTTTGATGGAGCGTTGCTCGACGGGATCGAGATCGCTGAACTCACTGCCGATGACTTTGTTGATGATATCGATGAATGAGGATGCGATACCTTCCTCTTCCGTTGCGGCGCGTTTGAGGCGATTGACGAATGTGCTGGCTTCGAAGTTTTGGTTCGCCTCGTTGGCGTCCTTGAGTGCCTGTTGCATTTTTTTGATCGCCTTTTTTTGTTCTTCGATGGCGTCTTTGAGATCTTGTTCTGATTTTTTCGGGGTATTGCGTTGGCTTTGTGCGTCCTGGAGTTTTTGTTCTACCTTGGGGATGTCAGTCTGGGAGAGTTCCTTCATCGCTTGAAGGGCTTTGGACATTTTCTGGAGGGCTTCTTTATCAATCTCGCCGTTGCGGACGGCGTCCTTGAAGAGTTTCTCCATTTTCTGGGTGAGTTCCTGCAAGCGTTCTTTGTTGTCACGTTCGGCATCTTGCTGGGCTTGGAGTTTTTTCTTACCGGCTTCGCTCTGGAGGTTTTTGTCTTTTTTGTTGTCTAGACGTTGGTTTTCATCATTGAGGTTTTGCTCCTTGCGTGCGATATCTTCGAGTTCACCAATGGCGCGGTCGAACTCGTTTTTGAGCACCTGAGCGTGTTCGTCACGGGTGAGGATGTAGATGACGATGGGTTCTGAATAAATGCGACCCCGACCTGGTTTGTAATCCTCGGTCCATGAGCGGAGATTGAGTTTTTGCGGCTTGATGGAGAGGTTGGCGGGAGAGAATGAGAAGGGTTTGTTGAGGGTCGTGCGGGTTGACCCGCCTTGATCGAGAGTGAGTTCGCCTTTGGCGGGGGTTTCACCGGTGGGTTTGGTGAATTCTCCCTGCCATGAGATGCCGCAGGCTTTGAGGCCGTAGTCATCTTCGGCGAGGACTTCGAAGTCGATTGTTTCCTCTGCGAGCATGATGTGTTGGCGTTCGATTCCTTGGATGTAGGTTGAGGGAAGCTGATCTTGGGTGCTTTCCACGCGGAGTTTCAGGGGTGTATCTGCCTTGAGTCCGTAGACGTCGACCCATTGCATGGGAATGATGACGGAGTTTGTGGTGATGGTGATGGGGGGGGTGGTGATTTTTCTGCCATCTATTTTGAGGCTGATTTTCTGAGGTTGGATTGCGGGTTGGGAGGTATCTTCCGGTTGGTTTTTCTGAGATTCGGGTGTGTCCTGCTCAGATGTTTCTAGGGGGGGGAGATCCGCATCGGTTTGCTTGGGGAGGGCTAAGACCTCGGCCGTGGCGGATGAGAGGGCGCGGCTGGCGGTGGCTTGGATTTTGATATCGCTTCCTTCGAGCACGGTGATGTAGCCGGAGCGCAGGTTGGCATTGATATCGGGGCGTTCCAAGTAGGCGGGGAGTGTGACCGCAGCGCGGATATTTTCGAGGGCGGGGCGGATGACGGGTTCAAAGGGGAGGCTGTGGATGGCGTCGTCTGCCTCGATGTGGAGGTTGTCTTGGGCGCGTTGGCCAGGGAATGTGAAGCTGTAGCCGCCGTTGATGAGCTTGGCTTCCAGCCATGCGCTGTCACCGTAGCGGGCGCGTGCCTTTGAGGGGTGGCGGTGGGTATCTGTGGCGAGTGGGATGGTGAGGCTGAATGACTCGCCGTAGGGGATGTGGTGTGGGGTGTTGATTTGGGAGAGGTCGAGCTGGGTGAAGGTGTATCGGTTGGTTTCGGAGAGGGGCATGATCCAACGTTTGAGGGCATTGATGCTGGCTTCGGGCACGCTGATGATGGAGCCGACGGCGATGATAAAGAGCAGCATGACGGCGAGGGAGCCTTTGCGGTGGCGGGCGGCAGGGAGTGCTTGGCCGAGATCGCGGCCAGCCGCATCGGCAGCAACGGTGCGCATGGCTGCGGCACGGAGTGCGGGGGAGAGGGTGTCGGTTGTTTCTGTTTGATCTTGGAGTTCGACTGCGCCGAGGAGTCGATCGCCTAGCTTGGGGAAGCGGCGCGAGATGAGGCGGGCGATTTGATTCTCACGGCGGTGGCCATAAACCCAGCGATGGATCCAGTAGGGGGCGAAGATGGCGAAGAGGGAGACGCCGACCACGAGGATGACGAGTCGCACGCTGGTGGGTGTTTCGATGAAGCGGTCGAGACCGAAGACGAGGAGAAAGGAGAACAGGAGGCCAAAGCAGCCGGCGAGGATGGCTTCGGCGATTTTGATTTGCCAGAGGCGCTTTTTAAATTGCTCGAGTTGTTCACGCAGCTCCTCTGGGATGGGGGTTTGGTGGTGGGGGAGTGGGTGAGGCTGTTTTTCGGACATAACGGCGAGTGTCGGGATAGTTGGCAGGCAATCTGAATGGGAATATCGACCAAGCAGCGGGCTGGGGCAAACGCAAATAACTTTATTTATGTCCGCTTTTTTGGGACTTGGGTCTTGAACTTGGGAGTATTTCCAGAGGATGGGTTATCAATGTAACGCTGTGGGGGGTGGGTTTTTGTCCATTAATGTCGATAAACCAAGAGAATGAGCATATTTTTGGTGTAGGAGGAACAGGTGAGGTTTTTGGGTTATTGGTGGGTGGAGGGTCGGATATGGGCTTGCATTATGTGTCGGCTGGATTATTGCCCCCCAGAGACTTTGAGAGATTTGAAGACAGAGCCTGCTTATACGGAGGCGGATACGGGGATGCCCTTGCCTAAGACGCAGCATGCGTGTTCGGTGTGCCTACCTACGTGGGATGCGGTGTTGGGATACGAGGAAAAACGGGACAAAGTGGTGCGACGGATGCGGGCGGGATACCCGAGGTTTTTTCTGCATCCTGCGACGGAGAGGTTATTTGCTGAGGCGACGAGGGCGTTAGCAGAGAAGGGCTCGAGGGTGGTGGTTTTTCCGACGCGAGATGCGGCGCAGCGTGCGCAGAGGTTTGTTGAGAAGCGGACAGGATCGGCGTCGAGGATTGCGAGTTACGAGGGCTTACAAGCGCTGGTGGTGAGTGATGCTGATTATGCGGTGGCGATGGAGTATTGGCGGTATACGGGAGAGATTGTCAGTAGTCGCCAGGCGGAGCGGGTGATTCACGGGAATGAGCCGAAGGCGTTTCGAGTGCGCAGTTTGCGGAGTCGGTTGGCGGCGTTGGGTCATTATGCATGGGAGGATATTTTTCTCTATGAGAATGGGATGGCGAGTATGTTTGCCATTTACCGGGTGTTGACCAAGTTGTTTCCTGGAAAGAAGTCTCTGCAGTTGGAGTTCCCCTATGTGGATGCGATGAGGGTGCAGAATTTTTTTGGCAATGGGGTTGTTTTTTTAACGGAGGCGGAAGGGGAGTCGTTTGAAGAAGCGTTGAGGCGTATAAGCAAGGGGGAGTTTTCTGCGGTGTTCTGTGAGGCGCCGAGTAATCCCCTGTTACGCACGGTGGATATTGAGGCGGTGTCCAAGGCGTGTCGGGATGGTGGGGTGCCATTGGTGGTGGATGATACGATTTGCTCGGTGGCGAATATCCAAGTTGACAAGTATGCTGACGTGGTGACCTCCAGTTTGACCAAGTGGGTGTCGGGCAAGGGGGATGTGATGGCGGGGCAGGTGACGCTTTGTCCGGAGTCTCCGATGTATTCTGATCTGGTGGAATTTTTTCAGGAGGATTGTCCTGATGGGTCACGGTTATTTGCATCTGATGCACGTGTATTGGCCCGTAATATCAGTAGTTTTAATCGGAGGATGCGTGAATCCAATGCAAGTGGGGAGATGGTGGCTGACTATTTGTTGGCGCATCCAGCGGTGGAAAAGGTTTGGTATCCTAAGTTTACCACGCCTGAGTTTTATGAGGGGATTAAGCGTAAGGGGGGTGGCTACGGGGGCTTGATGTCTTTTGTGCTAAAAAACCGGAAAAAGTCAGCGAAGTTTTTTGATGCTTTGAGGGTTTCCAAGGGGCCGAGTTTAGGGACCGATTTTAGTATTGCTTGTCCTTATACCCTGCTGGCTCATTACGATGAACTTGAGTGGGCCGAGGGCTGTGGCGTGGATCGGAATATGCTCCGACTTTCGGTAGGATCTGAAAAATCGGAGGATCTGATCGCGCGCCTTGAGGAAGCTCTTGCCTTGGTCTAGCCTGTCTCGCCTTCCAGTGGGTGATTGATGCGGGGTCGTGGGGGCGAATTTGATCAGCGAATATTTTTTTACCATGTTGGAACGCTTCTTGCTTTTGTCATACTTGCTGATGTCTACTTGCCAGTCGCGACGAACTTAACGCGACGCGGTCATGGAAGGTTGGTTAAGCATTCGTCGTTTTATGAATGTGTAAATCATCCCCCCTAGTTAGTCGTGCAATCGCGGAATAAAAAGGGTTGCGTGCATTTCATTAAGCCCTTATACGAGCATCAACCCAAAAAATCTCCCCCAACCCTATCAATCGGGCCTGAGCAAAGACCTAAAAAGGCCTGATTTTTTAAATTGATAAGACAGCAAGATGGCCAGAACTCAAACAAGATTAGCTCTACGCGTAAATGAAGAGAACCCGAATCATCATTTATGGAATAACCGTGGAGTATGGTGGTGTCACCTGACCGTGCATAAAAATGACGCGACGTCTGAGCGGTTGAGATTTTCTTTGAAGACGCGTGATCTCGACAGTGCGAGGGATCGTCGTGATCGTATCTTGCGTGACATTGCTAAGCACTATGAGATTGCAGCCTGAATGCGATTGCCTAGCTAGGTTTTTTTGCCATGGCGCGTGAATATCGGATAAAAACAAGCAAGCGGTCGGGGGACTCGGGGATCGACTACGCGGCGGAGTTAAACGAGCAGCAATATGCGGCGGTCAGTGCACGGCCTGGGCCTGCGCTGGTTATTGCGGGTGCGGGGTCTGGCAAGACGCGGACGTTGACGCATCGGGTGGCTTATTTATTGGATCAGGGGGTTGAGGCGGGGAATATTCTCTTGTTGACCTTTACCAACAAGGCGGCGCGCGAGATGTTGGATCGCGTGGAGGAGCTTGTGCCTCAAGATATCAGTGCGCTTTGGAGTGGGACGTTTCACTCGATCGGTAACCGGATTTTGCGTCGTCATGCGGATGAGCTTGGGTTTACCCGATCGTTTTCGATTTTAGACCGTGACGACCAGAAATCGTTGATGACGGAGGTGGTGAAGGGGTTGAATATTGATACGAGGGGGAAGCGTTTCCCTAAGGCTGATTTGTTGGCCTCGATTTTTAGTTTAGCGGAAAACACTTATGAAGAGCTTGATGACCTTATTGAGTCGAGGTATCCGCATCTTGAGGAGTGGCTTGAAGACATCAAAATGGTGAGAAAAGGTTACCGAAAGAAAAAAAAGGCGACCAACTCGATGGATTTTGATGATTTATTGATACTCACCTTGAAGTTGCTTCAGCGAGACGAGGGGTTACGAGCACTCTATCAGAAGAAGTTTCGTCATGTGCTGGTGGACGAGTATCAGGATACCAACCGAGTGCAGTGTGATTTGATTGATTTGCTGGTGGGGGAAAAACAATATCTGATGGTGGTGGGTGATGATGCACAATCGATTTATTCTTGGCGTGGTGCTGATATGGAAAACATTCTCAATTTTCATGACAAGTATCCAGCCGCGCAGGTCTTTAAGATTGAGACGAACTATCGGTCGGTGCCGGAGGTGCTGGAGTTATCGAATGCAGCGATACGGCCGAACCAGAGTCAGTATGAAAAAGAGCTTCGGCCAGCGCGTGAAGGAGGGGCGATGACGCCGGCGTTGGTGGCGCTTGATGATCCATCGATGCAAGCGGAGTTTCTTGCGGAAAGAATTGATGAGTTGATGGGGGAGGGTGTGGAACCGCACGAGATCGCGGTGCTGTATCGGGCGCATTACCAGAGTATGGAGATTCAGATGGAGCTGACGCGTCGGAACCTGCCGTTTCAGATTACCAGTGGGTTGAGGTTTTTTGAGCAGTCACATATCAAGGACATCTCGGCAATGATTCGTTTTGTGGTGAATGGCAGGGATGAAGTGAGTTTTAAGCGCATGGTGTTGTTGTTGCCAGGGGTTGGCGGCAAGACGGCGGATAACTTGTGGTTGGCGTGGGCGGGATCAGCGGCGGGTCGCAGTGTGGATGTGCCAGAATCGTTTTCGGACACGCTATTGACGTTCCGTGTGCCAGCGAAGGCGAAAGACACGTGGGAGCAGCTTTGTCATACGTTGGATGAGCTTGCGCCTGGGGGTGTGTTTGCGCGTCCATCGGAGATGATTTTTAGTATTCTCGAGGGTATTTATGACGACTACATGCGTGGCAGTTTTGATAACTATGAGAACCGAAAGCAGGATATCGAGCAGTTGATGGGATATGGGGAGAGCTACGAGGACATTTTGGAGTTTCTTGCCCAGCTTTCGTTGATGTCATCGGTGGATGGTGAGCCTGCGGGAAAGGCGGGGGCCAAACGCAAAGAGGAGAAGAAGGAGGACAGCATCATGCTATCGTCCATTCACCAAGCGAAGGGCTTGGAGTGGAATGTTGTTTTTGTTGTCAGCCTTGCCGATGGGATGTTTCCGAATGGTCGGGTGCTTGAATCGGGTGATTTAAGGATGCTGGAAGAAGAGCGACGACTTTTCTACGTGGCGGTTACTCGAGCTAAGGATCAGCTTTATTTGACCTACCCGATGACGAACCCCAAGAGTTATACGGGGGATTACATGACGCGGCCCTCGCGTTTTCTTGATGCTATTCCGACTGAGTTGACGGAGGAGTGGGAAGTGACGGGTTGGTGATGAGTGAGGACAAGGGGCAGGATGTTTGCCTCACTCATTCGTGGGCGTGCTCGCAGGTGCAGGCGTATTCCTTATGCGTGCATGACGGGCAGTCGCTTAAATTGAGGGTGAACTTGGCACGGACGGGTGTGGCATCCGGGGTGTTTTTGAAGGTGACGATGGTGGGGAAGTTGTTTCCGGTGGGGAGGGTATTGTCGGAAATCATGGACATGCCGTAGGCTTCCTTGGTCAAGGTGAGGGTGGTGGGGTTACTGCGGTCACCGCAGACGATGCTGACAGAGGGGTTGGCGACCGCGATGGGTTGGTGGTCATCGTCGAGGAAGGTGATACGCACCTTACGGTCATCGGTCACAAAAAACTCGGCGTGGGGTTCTATGGCGGTGATGATTTTTCCACCATTGGGGCCGGCGACTTTTTCGGCGTGGTCGTGTCCATGATCGTGTCCATGATCGTTGTTGCTGTGGTTGTTATGGGCGCCTGGTCCGTGGTCGGGTTTTCCGTCGCCATCATGATCGTGGGGGACGGGCTTGCCGTGGGCGCCTGGTCCGTGGTCGGGTATGCCATCGCCATCGTGATCGTGGGGGACGGTCGTTTTTTTCTCATTGCATCCCATGATGATGAGGGTGACCAAGGAGGCTGCGAGGGTGAGAGTGGTGGATGCTTTCATGGTGATGGGGTGGGTTGGATTGATGAGACTATAGGGACGGGTGACGAGAGATTCAATGATTACTGTGAAGCGGCGGTGTGTTTTTTTACGGCTTTGATGGCAGCCTTACGTCCGAAGAGCCAGAAGACGGCGGGGGTGACGCCGAGGCCGAGGAGGGTGGATGTGACGAGACCTCCCGTGATGACGAGAGCGACAGGATTGAGGATTTCCTTACCGGGCGCCTCGGCAGGGTGGGAATCGGGGAGGAAAGGGAGGAATCCGAGGTTGGCGACGAGGGGAAGCAGGGCGATGCCGGCGGAGAGGGCGGTCATGAGGACGGGGGCGAGGCGTTCTAGGGTGCCTCGCTCGATCATTTCTCGTGTGAATCCCTCGCCTTCGTGGCGCATGAGGTGGAGGTAGTGAGAGATCATCATGATGCTGTTGCGTGCTGCGATCCCAGCGACGGCGATAAAGCCGACGAGTGTGGCGATGCTGATATTGTGCAAGGTGAGGTAGGTGAGTAAAATGCCACCTACCAAGGCGGTGGGGATATCTGCGAGCACCTGGAGGGTGAAGGTGAACGAGCCGAAGTAGCTGTAAAGGAGGAAGGTGATGACGAGCAAGACGATGATGGACATGATGGCGATTCTTTTTGACGCGTCTTGTTGGGCGACGTATTCGCCTTCAATTTTGATGTCGTAATGATTGGGGTTGGCGACTTGGGTTATGATTTTTTGGTCGAGCTCTTCGACCAGTGACACGAGATCGTTGGTGGTGGGGTTGATGCTGACGACGAAGCGGCGTTGGGTGTTTTCCCGCATGATGTTGTTGGGGCCCTTGGCGTGACGGATATCGGCAAGGTTTTTCAAGGGGACACGTTGACCGCTTGACGTATCGATATACATGTTGGCGAGGCGTTCGGGGGATTCACGCCATTCGAGAGGGAGTCGCATGACGACATCGAAGACCCGTTGGTTCTCGTGAATTTCAGTGACGACTTCACCTCCGAGGAGTGTGGCGAGGCGGGCGTTGAGTTCTCCTGGGGTGATGCCGTAGGCTTGGGCGCGTTCGCGGTCGACCTCGATACGGAGTTGTGGGATAGGTGCCTGCTGTTCAACGCGGGCCTCCTCGAGGCCAGGGATGGTGCGCGCGATGCTTTGGATTTGCATGCCGAGGCGGCGTAGTTCATCGAGGTCGTCCCCTTTAATTTTGACGGCGATTTTGGCGGATACGCCGCTGAGCATGTGGCCGATACGATCGGCAAGTGGGCTGCTGATGGCGGAAAAGGTTCCGGGCATGTTGTTTGCGCTCATGGCGCTGCGGATGTCATCGACTATTTCGGTGCGGAGTCTGGTTGTGGCAGGATCGAAGTCGACCTCGAACTCGACGGTGGAGACGGGGACGACGTGATCGCCCTTCTCGGCGCGGCCTGCGCGGTAACCGACGGATTGAACGCCCTTGATATTCATGAGCCTTTTACTGGCGGTATCGGCAAGCTGGGTGGTTTGTTTTAATGATGTTCCGGGTGCTGTGGTGGTGGCAATGACGACGGTTGGTTCTCGGAAGGCGGGGAGGAAATTATTTCCCATGGTGGGGTAGAGAAGGGCCGTTCCGACTACGAGCATGGCGGCGATGGCGAGAATGGCTAACGGGTGGGAAAGGGCGAGGCGGAGTAAGGTGTTTTTAAGCACCCATTTCATGCCTTGCACGAACATGCTGTCTTTGTGTTTTTTGTTTTCCTTTGGGTGGAGTAAAAAGGAAGCGAGGACGGGGATGACGGTAAGGGAGACCAAGAAGGAGGCGGCCATGCTGACGATGGTGGCGATGGCGATAGGCGTGAATAGACGGCCTTCCACCCCGCTGAGGGCGAGGAGTGGGACGAAGACGAGGATAATCAGGATGGTGGCGTAGAGGATGGAGCTGCGAACCTCGGATGATGCTATGGCAATGACCTCGAGGCGAGGGAGCGGGCTGGGTCTTGCTGCATTCTCCTTGAGGCGGCGGAAGACATTTTCCACATCGACGATGGCGTCATCGACGACCATGCCGATGGCAACGGCGAGGCCGCCGAGAGTCATGGAATTGACGCTGAGGTGAAAGATATCAAAAACGAGGATGGCGATGCCGAGAGAAAGGGGGATGGAGGTGAGGGTGATGAAAGTGACTCTGAAATTCATCAGGAAAAGGAAGAGGATGATACAGACCATGATGCCGCCGAGCCAGAGTGCATCGATGAGATTGTGGAACGAGAGGTTGATGAACTCGGACTGTTTGTAAATGGGGGTGAGGGTCACGCCATCGGGTAAACTTTTTTGAATGTCGGCGAGTGTGTTGTCGACGTCACGAGTGAGTTTGAGGGTATCAAAGCCGGGTGATTTGGTGATGCTGATGACCACGCCGCGGTGGCCGTTTGCCGAGGCATCGCCGCGCATGGGTTGGGTGTCCCAGACGATGTCAGCCACATCCTTGATGCGGATAGAGCGATCATAGACACGGCGCACCTCGGTGTTGCCGATGGCATCGAGGTCGGTTGTCATGGCGAGGTTGCGCACCATGATTTCCTGGGCGCTTTCTGTGAGGAAACCACCGGTGGTATTGCTGACGACCTGGGAGGATGCCTGCTTTAACTCATCAAAGGTGACTCCGTGGGAGAGCATGCGTTTGGGGTCGGGCTGGATTTGAAGCTGTTTGATGCCACCTCCCATGGAGAGGACCTCGGCGATGCCCCCGAGTGCTTGGATTCGCCGTGAGATCGTCCAGTCGGCCAGTGTGCGTAGGTCTCGTGGTTCTATTTTTCCTGATGGATCGGTGACGCCAAGGAGCATGATGTTTCCCATCAATGATGCGGCGGGAGTCATGTAGGGGATGACATCTTTGGGGAGGTTGTCGGTGATGCCAAGAAGTCGTTCTTGGACGAGCTGACGGGCTTGGTAGATGTCCGTTCCCCAATCGAACTCGACGAAGATGAGTGAGAGGCCAACATCATTGGTGGCGCGGAGGCGGGTGACCCCGGTGACACCCATGAGGCTATTTTCCAAGGGGACGGTGACGAGGGTTTCCACCTCCTCGGGTGCGAGGCCTGGGGCCTCGGTGAGGATGGTGACGGTGGGTTTGGTGAGGTCTGGAAGGACCTCGATGGGGAGCTGGGTAGCGCGGTAGTAACCCGTCATCAACAAGACGGCGGCAATGGTTAAGATGAGTAACCTGTTCGTGAGTGAGAACCTGATCAGTTTATTTAACATGATTTTATGTTAGGTGGGTTATGCGGGGTTCTTGGTCCGAGAATTTTTGATGCCGCTGAAGATGAGTAAAAGCAGGAGAATGCCAGTGGAGAGGGCAAAAAAGAGGGTGGTTGGGTTGATGGAGTTGTTCTGATGGCCTTCTTTTTCAAGCTCTCTAGCGGATAACTCGGCGTCGGACATTTTGGAGCCATCCTCATTGTGTTCGTGTCCGTGGGCGGCATCAAGAGCCTCTTTGAGTGAGATGCCGCTATCGCTGCTGAAGCTGAGTGCGTAGGACCCGTGGGTGACGACCTCGTCCCCCTCGAAGATACCTGCGACGATCTCGACGTAGCGGTCGTTTTTCTCACCCGTCTGCACAGGGAGGCGGGTGAAGGCATTTTTGATATCGATGTGTTTGACATAAACGACGCGGTTGGCAGCGTCTCCCTGCAGGGCTTCACGGGGGACGGCCATGACGTTTTGCCGGCTTGATGTTACAATAGAAAATTCGGCACGCGTGCCGGGACGGAGTCGGAGCTGGGCATTGGAAACCTTAAAGATGGCGCCGATGGTGCCGCCTTCCTTGCTGGCTTTGGGGTCGAAGCGTAGCAGTGTGCCGTCGATGATTTCGCCGCCGAGAGCGGGGATGCGGATGTGGGCTTTGGTGCCGGGTTTGATCTGGCTGATGGCATCTTCGGGGACTTGGGCGGTGGCCCAGACATCTCGGAGGTCCATGATGTCCAAGAGTTCCTTGTCGGGTTCGACGGGTTCGCCGAGGCGGATGTGGCTGGCGACAACGAGACCATCGCGCGGGGCTTTGAGTTCGATGACAGGTGGTGGGCTGCCGGGCTGGCGGCTTTCTACTTTGACGAGAACCTCACCTTTTTTTACGGTATCACCTTCGAAGGCATTGACGGCGATGATGCGGCCTGAAATGCGGCTACTGAGCACGGAGTGGTTGCGGGGGATTTCGCGGATGTGGCCGATGGCAAAGATCGTGTTTTCAAAGTCCTTGGGTTCGACCACGGCGTATTCGATCCCGATGTTTTTGATGCCTTCGGGTTTGAGGGAGATGAAGCTGGTGGGGTCGGGGGCGACCTCCTCGGCGCTGCCAGAATGGGTCAGGCAGCAAAAAAAGAGTGCCGCGACGAAGGTGGAGTGCGATTTTTTCATAGGGACGTAGAGATGGGATGCGGGAGTGAAGTGAGTGGGGGGGATTATTTGGCCAGGGCGGCCTCGTAACGTGTTTTAGCGAGGTGGAAATCGCGTAGGGCGTTGAGTTGAGCCGACGAAAGTTTGAGGAGTTGTTCGCGGGTGCGGAGGGTGGTTTGGATGTCACCTTGTCCGTCTCTGTATGCCTGTGCGGAGAGGTCGGCTTGTTGTTGGGCGAGTGGGAGCAGGGTGTTGGAAATCTTGTGTGATATCTTGGCCCACTCGGTCATCTCTGCGTGAGCGGTGGCGGCCTCGTGTTGGATGTGATGGCTGAGGGCGGCGACCTCTTGGTGTTTGCGTGCTTGGCGGGCATCAGCTTCTTGGACGGCACCCTCGTTTTTATTCCAGAGTGGCAGCGGGATGCGGAAACCGATGCCGAACATGCCTTCGGTGTCGTATCCTACTGGGGCGTCATCGGTGCGTTCGATGCCTGCTGAGAGAGAAAGTTCGATATCATCGCGGGATTTTGCGCGTTCGAGTTGGGCGGCCTCGGTTGCGGCCTTGGCGTTGAGCTGTGCGGCGTGGAGATCGGGTCGTTTGCTGGGATTGGTGGAACGAGCGGGTGGCTGAATCTTGGGCAGGTTGCCATTGATGACGAGGTGATCGCTGGTGGACATACCGAGCAGTGGTTTGAGCTGTCCGGTGATGCTTGCGGCTTCAGCGTTGAGATGTCGGATTTGGTTGGTGAGTTGGGCGGCATCGAGTTGCGCCTGCCCGGCATCGAGCACGGACCCTTCACCTTTCTTGGCGGCTTGGCTGATGTAGTGGGCGAGTTGCTGGGCGACGTCTTCTTGTTTTTTGAGGAGTTGTTGTTGTTTACGGATGGCGAGCACCTTGATGAGGAGTTGTTTGCTGGTGGCGACGAGTTGGCGTTCCTTGTTACGGACTTCGGCCTTGGCGGCTTTGAGCAAGGTCTGGGAGACATTTTTTTCGAGGCGAAGTCTTTGGGTGACGGGGAATTTTTGAGCGATGCTCATATTGAGCGAGTGTTCGCGGAAGTTCGGGTTATGGGTGATATGGACGCCTAATTCAGGGTTGCTGAGGCGGCCCGCCTGATGGAGTCGGCCCTGTGCCTCTGTAATGCGGTATTGGGCCGCCGCGAGGTCTGGGTTTTGTTTCCGAATGCGGTCGGGGATGGAGTCGAGCGAGATCACGAGGGCTTCCGCTGCGCGAGTGGTGGGCGAACCAAGACCCAAGAATAAGAGGGAGAAGAAGAGGGTGGCTGTGTGGACGGGTACAGAGGGTCGATTCAATCGTTTCATGGTGATAAAGAGCTTGATGCTCGGTCAGGGAGACGGGGCCGAAAAACCGGCAGAGGGAGGATGGCGTGGAGTGACGGAGTCACTGCGTTGCAAGAAGTAGCGCGCCGTGTGAAGAATCATCCAAGGGCTCGACATGTGATGCCGACCCTGTGATGCGTGCGCGATCAGGCCATTGACGGGCCCCTGACAGGGGTCGTCTTTGTAGCAATACGCCCGAGTTGGGAGTGTTGTTCGATAGCCGACTCCGGTTGGCTTGATGCTAGCGGGGGGGGCGGGAAGTGATCGAGGTGCGTCCCGAGGAGCTCTTGCCAAGTCGTTTGAAAGGTGAAAAGCGGGGTGGTATCGAGCAGGGAAGGCGTGGGGATTTTAACGCCATCTTCGAGCAGCATGCTGTCGTTGCTGAGAATGAGGCAGAGTTGGCAGGGGGACGGTTGTTCCTCGTTATTAGGGTGCCCGGGCGTTTCTGGGTGTTGGTGATCTGCATCCGATGTGCGTTTACAGTGGTCGCGATCATCATAGGAAACTTGGCAGCACGATGCCGCTGTGGTGTGTAGCATGCCTAATTGATCCGCCATACAGCGCCCGTAGGCGGTGATAAGGAGGAGGATAAGGAAGTATGTCCCTAGCTTACGCATGTCATTTTAGATTCTTCTAAAAACCTGAAAAGTCAACGTGAATTTATGTGTGAAGACATCCTAGAACCTGCGGGAATGCGGAGGTGTGGATGATCTTGGTCGGTTCTTGAGATTTTGTTGGCGGGCAAATTTTGGGGTGATGCCCGTGGTGGGGGGAATGCCGATGCCACGAAAAAAGTGTGGGAAAAGTGTGGGAAGGAGGCTTGCCAAGGGGTCCCATTTGGACATGATAAGTGCATTGGGAGACACGTCGAGCTGTCCGCCATGATTGAACCTAAAGAATGACAATGAGCAAAGATCTTACTGAAGTGACCGAGGCCGAGTTACAGACTAACATAAAAGCCCTGTGGCTCAAGGCGCAGAGTGCCTATGAGATGAAAAACTTCACTTATGCAATCAGCCTTTGTCATGCGGTGTTGAAGGAGTCCCCAGGTTTCCTTGAGGCACGGCGTTTGGCTCGTAATGGTGCTGCATCTGAGAATTTGGGGAAGAAGCAGAAAAAGAATATTTTTGGAGGGAGTGGGTTGTCGTTGATGAAGATCCCATCGCTCGGGAAAAAGGACCCGGAAGCGGCAATGATGGCTCTTGAGAAGGAGTTGGCGAAATTACCCTACGATGCTCAGGCAAATGACTTGCTGTTCGACTGTGCGCTGCGTCTTAACATGCTGAATACGGCAGCATTTGCACTTGAGACGGTGCGGAGTGGCTCGCCGGAGAATACCAAGTTGTTGCACAAGCTTGCAGAGCATTACCTTGCTCGCGACATGCCTGACAAGGCGGCGGATGTGTATAATGACATTTGTAAGCAGGACAACACGGATATCGATGCGGTGAAGGGCTCAAAAGATGCCACAGCACGGGCATCGATGAAGAAGCAGAAATGGGAAGAAGCCCAGAGCTTCCGAGATGTGATGAAAAGTGGTGACGATGCGTCAGAGCTTGAGTCGGCGAACAGGGCGGCAATGACGAGCGATCAGATGCAGGAAAAATTAGAGCGTTTATCTGCGGAGTATGCGGCTGACAATCAGAACCTTCGGCTTGTGAAGGAAATTGCCGGCCTTTACGAGCAGATGGAGGATTGGCCGAATGCGTATTCATTTTTTAACTATGCGTATGAGTTGAGCAGCAAGGACGTTGCCTTGCAGAACAAAGCGGCTTACATGAAGGACAAGTCTGCTGAGTTTCAGTTGTCATCATTGAAGGCGGCGAGTGAAGCGGATCCTGAAAACACGGAATTGCGTGAGCAGTATGATGCGATGCTTACTGAACGTACTGCGGAGCAAGTCAGCGAGGCACAGGCACGCGTGGACAGGAACCCGACGGACCCACAGCTGCGCTACGAGCTCGGTTTGGCTCTTTATAATGCGGGGAATTACAGTGATGCGATCCCTCACCTTCAGCAGGCCACACGCAACCCGCACATTCGCACCCGGGTGCTTCTCTTGTTGGGGAGGACGTTCAGGGCGAAGCATATGCATGATTTGGCGATCAAGCAGTTATCTGACGCATTGGCAGATTTGCAAGCGATGGATGGGACGAAGAAAGAGGTGCTGTATGAAAAGGGGCTGATTCACCAAGATATGGGTGACGCTAAGGCCGCGTTAGACAGCTTTAAACAAATCTACGAAGTCGATTATGTATACCGCGATGTGGCCAAGAGGGTGGAAGATTCCTACAGTGAATAAGAACTGCTGAGAGCGGTTGCCTGTTTGTCCTGATGGGATGGGGGGATGGTAGGATGAGCCGGCGGCTCTATTCTTCCATGCTGTTAACAAACTCGCGCCACATGAGTCGGGTGATGTGGTATTTGATCAGGTCGTCGGGTTTGACACCTGTCGGGTATTCGGGAAGCGGGGAGAAACTGGTTTCGGTGGCGAGGTGGGCACGCAGCAGGGCGTAGACGCCGGCTTCGATCTGGCTGGCGAGCATGTTTTTCAGGTTGGGGTCGGCCATGAAGGAAATCGGGGATGTTTCTGCAGGGGGGGTACCAGGTCGGGAGAACCAGATAGCGATAGGGATCCGAGGTGTTTTAATCCCCCGACTTTTTCCGATGGATGTCTTGGTGTTGACCGACACCACGTTGCCGGAGGCCTCGGTGATGAGTCGGGCGACGGTGGTAAGTGCCTCGTTGAGTGCTTCGCTATCTTTCAGGGTAGCTCCAGCGTGGAGAGTCAGAGCGATATCTGCGGTCGGGTCTGGGTTCCAAGGCGGGAGGTTGGCGCTGAGGCGCTTGATGGCTGTGACGGCCAGTATGCGATCGGACTCGTCAGGGTCGGCGGTATCGATGACACGTTCCCACGCGAGTCGTGCACGTTGGATTTCACCTTGGGTTTCGAGCAGGGTGGCGAGTTTTGCCATGGCGGGTCCTCCTTTGTTTCCCAAGGTGCCATATTCTGCGAGTGCTGGTGCGTGTTGGAGGTTTCCAGTGGGTAGGGTTTCGGGTTGAATGCGAGCCAGAGTTGTCGACGTCTGGGGTGAGGAAGTCGGCTTGTCGATGGTGAGGTTGGCTTTAATGGCCTTGGGTCGTGGGATATTGGGGCGACTTTGTTCCCATTGTTGGGTTGTTTCTATGAGTTGATCAGGTGTCGGCGGCGTGGTGAAGTCTAAGCGATAGGTGCCAAGGAACCACATCACGTAGGCCACAAGCAGGCAGGAGATGATCGTGATGGGAAGGGGGATACGCATTTTTTGAAGAAGTCGGCGAGTCGTTTCTTGAGGCTTCGCAGGACGAGATGGCCTTACGCAAAAAAGCCTCCCATACCAGGAGGCTTTTTAAAAATAGAAAGATTGAAAACTCGACGTTTTAATCACATTACTCGCGCTCGGCGGATTTGACGAGTAAAGCACGCTTGCCGACTCGGTCGCGAAGGTAGTTAAGTTTGGCGCGACGCACTTTGCCGCGGCGGGTTACTTCAATGAGGGCGACGCGGGGAGTGTGCAGAGGGAAGACACGCTCGACGCCTTCACCGGAGGAGATTTTGCGCACGGTGTAGGATGCGTTGATGCCGCTTCCTTTTTTGGCGATACAGAGGCCAGCAAAGATCTGGATACGCTCTTTTCCGCCTTCGACCACACGGGCGTGGACTTTCAGGCTGTCGCCGACTTTAAAGTCTGCGACGTCTTTGATCTGCTCCTTTTCGATTTTATCGATGATGTTCATGGCTGGGATTGAGTTGGGAAAGAGTTTAAGAAATTTTGGAAATGCTTTGAAGTAGAGGTGTCGGGCACCTGCTTGGTGTCGGACGGGCGGGAGAACTAGCGTATGGGATATGGGATTGCAACTGTTTTTTCTCGGAATAGGCAGGAAAAGGTGTGGAGTGGATGATTTCGGGGGTGATTTTGTGGATTGGCGGGGTGGGTGGTTCCACGCGGTGCTTGCTTATCTCGAGATGTCTTGGTAAGGCAGCGGTTCAATGCGCTTAGGGGAAACAGAAGACAATGACCGCTTTCGGTGGCAGCACCTGCTGGCATGGGTGGGTGGGATTCTTTGTGCCATGGTGCCATTTGTCGGAGATTGGAAGATCGACTCGATGCAGCTATCGGTGCGTCAGGGGGCGGGGAACTTTGGTTTTAACCTGCTGATTGGCACGGGTCTTTGCACCTTGGGTGGCATCGTGGGTGGTTATTGGTGGAGGTTGGGGAAATGGTGGCAGGGTCGACTTGATACGGTGATGTCGGTGGCGGCGGTGGTGCTTTTTGCGGTCGGTGTGCTCGCCTGCGTTTCTGATTTTCTGCACGCTTTATTTTTCCCACTGGTGGGAGGTATTGGGGTGATGGGGTGGGTTTTGGCTTTTGTTTATCGGGAAAAAGGCCCCCGTCGTCTGGGTGGAAAGCCATCGAAGCAGACAAGTGGGTTTTGGGATTTGATCGATTGGTTGGGGGCGAAATACCCGTGGAATGCGGCATTTTTCGTTTTGTTGTTTCTGGTATTGATTGTCAATAATTTGGCATTGGTCTGGGGGTTGGATATTTCAGTAGGGGCGAAACTGGGTGTTTTGTTAGGTAGGGTATGCACGCAAGGATGTATTGTGGGTATTGTTTGCCTGCTGATGGAAATGACGATGCGCGCGGCGCCCAAGTATTTTCGGTGGACCCCGTGGTTGGTGCTGGGGCTTGTCCCCTTGTTGGTGATTATGGATCAGCTTTTGGGTATCATGTGGAATCGATCACTGCTTGATGTGGTCAATGGATTGACGTCCTCGGGGAATCTGGATCTTGAGGTGGAGTTAGCGACCAGCGGGCTTGATGTTGGGCCTGTAGGGGCTTGGTTGATGGTTCTTGGTGTTTTTATTGTTGCGATGCTGGTGGCTGGTGGATGCTGGTTAATTTCAAGACGTTTTCAGATGCGCATCTCGATGGTATGGGTCGTGGGTGGGATGCTTGTGCTTTGGGGGGGTGCGATTGCTGAGCAGGGGATTGGCTCAAGGTATAAACCGGTGGTTGCTTGGCAGGAAGAGCACAAGGCCTTTAACCTACATTTGGGAATGTTTGCACCTCCTCAAGGCGTGGGTGTCTATCGATTAAGTTTCTATTCAGGTTTGGCAGAGAGCGAGATCCAGGTTCCCGAGCTGGAAGATAAACCTGATGTTTACATTTTTATGGTCGAGAGTGCGCGTGGTGACGCGATTCGTCCCGATGTGGCGCCCTTTTTGAGTGCGTTTCGCGACACCGAGTGCCAGATGTTTGACGGGACATGGTCGGGCTCCAATGCGACGCATCTTTCCTGGTTTTCCTTTTTTCACAGTCGGGTTCCTGTGTTCTGGCGTGATGCTTTGGAAGCTATCCCCGACCGTGAACGCTTTCAGGGTGCGCTGACCTTGCAGCAAATCAAGCAAGCGGGATACGAGCTGGAGGTGCGTGCTGTGTGTAATTTTGACTACAAGGATTTTGGGTTATCGAACTTCGGGTTTGGGACGCAGATGTTGAGTGTGTTAGAACAGGTGGAAAAAGGGAGTGCGTTCTCCGACCTGAACATTGGTGAGCGGGAGCGGGTGACGTTGGATCGGCTTCGTCAGTCGGTGTTAAATCGACCCAGTGGTGGTGGTTTTTATTTTACGGCATTGGATTCGCCTCATTACAACTATTACTGGCACAACGATTTTAAACCGCCATTTGCCGAGTATGATCAGGACACGCGGTTTCCGATGAACCCGACGGAGGATGAGGTGCAGCGGGTGGTGAATCGTTACTGGAACTCGGTGGCGTGGGTGGACTCGCAGATTGAAGCATTCTGTGAGTTTCTGAAAAGCCATGGACGCTACGACGAGAGTATCATCATTGTTACGGGTGACCACGGTGAGGAATTTCAAGAACTCGGCAGTTGGTTTCATTGTTCATCGTTGCGTCCAGAACAAACGCAGGTGCCGATTCTTATCAAATGGCCGATCTCGATGGGTCGTGGTCCTGCGCAAAAAGATGTCAACCACATCGATGTGATACCGACGTTGATGGGCGCGCTTGGGCTGCCGGAAGAGACAAGGCGGGGGCTGGCAGGCAGGGATCTACTCACGGCGGGAGGTGATTTTACGTCGATCTCGACGACGGCTTACGTGGGGAAAAGTGGTGAGACGATGGTGTTGCGTCGTGCTGGCTATGAGGCTGTCTTTTTCTGGGAGCAATACTGGGAATCCCGTGTGCCTGAGGAAGTGATCCTTGAGTATATTGTGGGTCCTGATGGGACGAAGGTGAAACTTGCCGATGCCTCTGCCTATGCCGCTGAGCTGAGGCGATTGTTTCCTGATGCCTTCGAGCGCTTTTTCAAGTCGCTGGAGGTGGTGGGCCTGTGAGGTTGACGCCGGTGTGAGGACGAGGCGGTTGTCCACGTTGATTTTATCAGAAAAAGCACAGGCGGATCCCGGCGACCATGGCGAATATGATGACGGTGAGTTCAAACCCTTTTTGAGGGATGATTTTGACCAAGCGATGTCCTCCAAAAACACCTAGGGCAATGGCTGGGGCAAGGATGAGGTTGGTAAGTAGTGTGGTGGAGGTGATTAAATCCAGTCCGGCACTGAGCGGGATTTTCATCAGGTTGATCACGAGAAAAAACCGGGCGCCAACGCCGATGAGTTCCATTTTTTCCATACGTCGGGAGAGCATGTAAATCTGGAGGATCGGGCCAGCGGCATTGGCCAGCACGGTGGCGACACCTCCAGCGGTTCCTGAGAAAAAACCAAATTTGCGGGTGCAGGCGATGGCGTAGAATTGGGTCGGGTTGACTCGGCTCATCAGCTGGATGGAGGTCATCAGCAGGATGATGGCGCCAATGATTTTGCGCATGGTGTTGTTATCGGCATTGTCCAGCACGGCCACGCCGATGGCCATTCCCACCAAGGCAGGCCAGGTGAGTTTCCACACGGACTTCCACGTTGCGTATTTTCGGAATGCTGGGAAAACCAGCAAGTCGGCGATGATCAGCATCGGGAGAGCAAAGCCGAGCGACTCCTTGGCTCCGATGAGATCGGCCAGAATAAACACGGAAATCAGCGAGATGCCTGAGAATCCCGCCTTGGATACACCGATGCAAAAAGCAGCGATGGTGACGAGGATCCACGCGGTGGCATGATCAGGCATGCGAGGATAAGCGCAGGGAATGGCACGATTTTCAAGTATTCGTCATTGGAAATTGTCAGGTCTTCGCTAGAACACGTGCGCCATGGCAAACAAAAAACCGACAGTGCTCATCATTCGCGACGGCTGGGGTGTTAATCCCGGTGGACAGGAAACCGCAGAAAAAGACGGCAACGCCGTGCTTTTAGCCAATACCCCTTACCACGATATGCTGTGGTCGACATACCCGAAAAGTTTTGTCAGCGCCTCCGGTGAAGACGTTGGACTTCCTGCGGGTCAGATGGGGAACTCGGAAGTTGGTCATCTCAATCTCGGTGCCGGACGTATCGTTTATCAAGATCTCACCCGCATCAATAAATCCATCAAGGATGGTGAGATCCTCCATAACGAGGTGCTCCAAACGGCTTTTCAAAAGGCCGCAGACGGCAAGGCCGTGCACTTCATTGGCCTCGTCTCAGACGGTGGCGTCCACAGCCACCAAGACCACTTGGTTGCCCTTTGCGATATGGCGAAGGAAAACGGCTGCAATCAGATTTTTGTTCACGCCATCACCGATGGTCGCGACACCTCACCGACAGGGGGCGAAAAATACCTTGAGTATGTCGAGGATGCCATCGCCGAGTCCGGCGCACGTATTGCCACCGTGATTGGTCGATATTACGCGATGGACCGCGACAAGCGCTGGGACCGTAATCAGCTTGCTTGGGACGCCATTGTCGAAGGTAAAGGCACCCCGAAAGACATCCTCACTAGCGAGGCCGTGGCGGGGATGTATAAAGAAGATAAGACGGACGAGTTTTTGCTTCCCATGACTTTCTGCGATCACGGTCAGCGCCGTATTAATGACGGTGACGTGGTGGTGTGGTTTAACTTCCGCGCCGACCGTGCACGCCAAATTTCTGACGCCTTTCTTAAGCCTGACTTTGATGGTTTTGATACGCACGGTGCGCCCAAGGTGCACTACGTCACGCTCACGGAATATGACGAAACGTATGGTGTGCCTGTTGCCTACGGGCCGGAGGATCTGAAGAATGTGTTAGGTGAGGTGGTTGCCCGCGCCGGGAAAAACCAAATGCGTATTGCGGAAACCGAGAAATACCCGCACGTAACGTATTTCTTTAATGGGGGGAAAGAGACGCCCAACGACGGGGAGGACCGCTACATTGTGCCGTCGCCCAAGGTGGCGACCTACGACCTCCAACCCGAGATGAGTGCTCCTGAGGTGATGGATAAGGTTGTGGAAAATGTCAAAAATTACGACCTCTGCATACTGAATTTCGCCAACCCGGATATGGTCGGGCATACGGGTATTGTCGAGGCTGCGATGAAAGCCTGTGAGACGATTGATGAAGGAGTTCAACGTGTTGCCGAGGAAGTTCTCAGCCATGGCGGGAAGCTCCTCATCACTGCTGACCACGGCAACTGTGAAAAGATGATCAATGCCGATGGCTCACCGCATACGGCACACACCACCAACCTCGTGCATGCCATCTACGTTGCCGATGATCATGCTGACTACACCGTTAACGACGGTATTCTCGCCGACGTCGCTCCCACGCTTCTCGATATGATGGGCCTTGAGCCCTCCGCTGAGATGACGGGGAAAAGTATGCTCAAAAAGAAGTAGCCCCATGGCCGTCTCAACGCCTACATGGCGTGAATGAGGTGGTTGGACGTCCTTGTCCAGCTTGCCTCGGCGGGCCTCGAGACATGGGGGTTGATGCTCTTACGGGGCGCGGTGACGCGTGCGGCTTCTTTGAGATTTTTTGCCCATGGACATTTGCTATTGGGAACCTGGAAAATAAAACGTAAGCTTCCGCCGTGATCTCGACGCTCCGACTGCAAAATTTTCGATGCTTTGATGCGCTGGCACTGGAGTTTCCTGAGTCGGGAGCGGTGATGGTGGGGGCGAATGCGCAGGGGAAGACGTCTATCCTTGAGGCGGTCTGTGTGATGGTGCGGCTGCAGTCGCCTCGCAGCACACGGATGAGTCGGATGGTGAAAATGGATACTTCTGGCTTCGGTGTGGCGGGTCGGTGCTGGGATAACGATCTGCAGGTGCGTTACACTCCGCGCAAGGGGGTGACGATGAAGATGGGGGGAGAGCCGGTGGTCAAGCAGGGTGACTATTTGCGGTCGGGTGGCCTGGTGGTGTGGATGGGGAATGATGACCTGCAGCTGGTGCGTGGCTCGGGCAGTGTGCGGAGGCGATACCTTGATTTTCTCGGGTGCCAGCTTGATCCGCTCTATCGTGATCATTTGAACCGATATACCCGTGTGCTCAAGGCGCGTAATTTACTCCTTAAAGACCGGACGCAGCGTGATGCTGAGATGGTGGTGTATAGTGATTTGTTAGTAAGACACGGTGAGTTTTTAACGGCGGCGCGGCGACGACTTGTCGGGATGCTTGAGCCGGAATCGGCGGCCTCTCAGGTGGCGGTGAGTGGTTGTGACGAGCGGGTTGGGATGCAGTATATTGCTGGGTCTGGCGATGATTTGGCCGCAAGTTTGGAGATGACACGCGAGCGCGAGCGTCGGCTCGGGCAGACGGTGGCTGGGCCGCATCGCGATGAGGTGCGGCTCACGATCAATGGCATGGTGGCGGCAGATTTTGCCAGTGAAGGTCAGCAGCGGACGATGGCACTATCGTTAAAGCTGGCGCAAGGTCAGTTGCTGCACCAAGAGGCGCATCGGCTGCCAGTTTATTTACTTGATGACATTTTTGGAGAGCTTGACCCCGATCGCAGGAACGCGTTGATGGCGGTTTTGCCGAAGAAGGCGCAGAAGCTGATTACCACCACGAACATCGACTGGATGCAGGACGAATTTTCCATGATCGAGATGGCGGATTTGCCTCGGTGATGTGAAGTGGGATCACGCGTGATGCGGCCCTGAGGGAGCTGCCTCAGCCCTCGTAGGATCGTCTGTGTTGACGTATTTTGAGTAACTCGGGGGTGAGCTCTGAAATGGTGGGGATGGTGACGGCGTTGATTTGATTGAGTGTCTTGCGATACCCTTCGGTGCCGCTGCCGCCGATCAGTAGCGCTAAGTTGTCGGGCAGGAGCTTACGGAGCCTGAGTAGCTCCGCATCCAGGTGGGGGTCGTCGGTGGGGTAAACGACACTGAGCAGGACGGCATCGGCGTCGGTTCTCAGAGCGGCACCCGCTATGTCGTCTGCGGGTAGAGACGGCCCGAGGTAGACGGTTTTCCATCCGGATTTTTTCGCCTGGCAAGCGCCGATGTAGGCGCCGAGCTCGTGAATCTGGCCTGCAGGCGTGGTGACGACCAAGACGGGTGCGTTTTCTTCCGTGGTAAAGGAGCGCACACTGGTGGCAAGGTATTGCTTGATGAAGCTCGTGGTGGCATGTTCACCGGCGCTGGTGAGTTCACCACTGTGCCAGTCGTTACCGGCTTGTTGGATGACTGGAATAAGGACCCGTTCGAGCAGTCCGGAGTATCCAAGCGTGAGGCTTGCCTCATCAAATAGGGCCTCGAGGGTATCTTGATCGTAATTTCTGATGGCCGTGGCGGCCGCTTGGATGAATGAGCTGACCTGATCGGCGGCCTCGTCGACCTGTGGATGGGTTTCCGAGATGGTGATTCCTTTGATGAGTTCAGTGAGCTCGGCATCGGGCAGCTTGGCGATGTGTCCGATCGTGTAGCCTTTTTGGGTGAGTTTTGAGAGCGTTTGGAGTCGAGAAATCTCGTCGTCGGTGTAGAGTCGGCGGTTGGTTTCGGTGCGCTGCGGGGTGACGGCACCGTAGCGTTTTTCCCACACGCGGATGACGTGGGCGCTTAAGCCGGTGAGAGTGGTGGTCGCTTTGATTCCGTGGGTATTCATCGTTTGATTTTAGACAATATATAAACAGGGGGTGGGGTGCGCAAGGAGTTAGAGCATATTTATGACGGTATTGAATCGTGATCTCGTTCTCTAATATAAACATAATATAGACAAAAGGGGTTGACTTGAGTCAAAAATTAGACAATGATGGGGGTAGAACTTATCCAGCCATGAACCCTCTTTTAATCAATAGCCTACTTTTTCTGTTGGCCGCCAATCTCATTTCTCAAGCAGGCGAGCCACTGAACCGCCTGACACAAACGCTTGATGATTTCAAAAAGACCCGAGCGGCGGGCACTTGGATGAGTGTGAATGATGGGGTCATGGGTGGGATATCCCGCGGCGGCGCTGTCATCAGTAAACAGAAGAATCTGGTCTTTAAGGGGGAGATCTCCTTGGAAAACAATGGGGGTTTTTCCTCGATCCGGACACGTGGGGAAAAGCTGGATCTTTCGGCTTATGACGGGATTGAGGTCAACGTCAAAGGGGATGGGCGGATGTATTACCTGACGACGAGGTCGCATGGTCGGCGTATGCTGGCCTACTGGAGTCCGATTCAGCCGCCCAAGGGCGAATGGACCGTGATCCGTGTGCCCTTTGATTCATTTTACGCCACCTATTTTGGTAAAAAAATTCCTGCGCTGAGCTTGAACACTGGCAAGGTGAGCAGTTTGGGAGTGATGCTGTATGATAAAAAGCCTGGAGCGTTTGCCATCGAATTTGAATCCATCAAAGTTTATAAGGAGTAGGACGAGGCTCATGTCTTATCGGCTTCTCATGCAGATTCGGCGGCGATTATCATTCGCGTGCTAATCTTTTTTTGTTAGTCTGTGATAGTCCAGACTTGTCGATGGATGATCCCGATAGCTGATCGGTTGAGTCGAACGATGTTTGGCCACCGTGGGTATCTACAGACTAACGGGCGAGGCAGCCTGGGCAGTTTTGGGCGAAATGCCCAGGGGAGATTTCTTCGAGGCGGGGTGGGGTGTTGACCTGGCACCTTGAGGCGTCTCCTAGGGTATTTCGTTCATGGAATGCGCAGCCTGCGGGTGGCTGTGAGAGGTCGGGTGGCATGCCGGGGATGGTGTAGAGTTTTTCGCCTTTGTTGTGGGTGGCGGGGATACTTTTTAACAGGGCACGGGTGTAGGCGTGCAGCGGTTGATTGAAGAGTTCGTGAGTGCTGGCGCGTTCCATGATGCGGCCGGCATACATGACGTTGACCTCGTCGCATGTTTGGTGGACGACGGCGAGGTCGTGTGTGATGAGAATCACGGCGGTGCCGAGTTTTTCCTGACGTTCCTTGATGAGATCGAGCACCTGTTTTTGCACGGTGACATCGAGGGCGGTTGTGGGTTCGTCGCAGATGAGGAGTTCGGGGCGGGTGATCAGGGCCATGGCAATCATGACGCGTTGGCGCATGCCGCCGGAGAATTCGTGGGGGAACGAGTGAATGCGTTTTTCAGGTTCTGGGATGCCGACCTCGGCGAGGGCGTCGATGGCTTTGTGCAGGGCGGCTTTGCCTTTGATCCCATCGTGGATCTCGAGGGGTTCGGTGAGTTGGGTGGAGATTTTGAGAAACGGGTTGAGCGACGTCATGGGATCTTGAAAGATCATGGAGACGCGTTTGCCACGGATGGTGCGGAGTTGTTTCTCTTTCGCCTGAAGGAGGTCGGTGCCATCAAAAATAGCCTTGCCGGAATGGATTTTTCCGGGAGGTTGGGGGATGAGACCGATGAGTGAGTAGCAGGTCACGGACTTTCCTGAGCCCGACTCGCCGACGATACCGATCGTCTGCCCTTGGTCGACGGAGAACGAGACGTCTTCGACGGCGCGGACGATGCCATTGCGGGTGTGGAAACGGGTGGTGAGATTACAGACGTCGAGAAGGGGCATCAGGGAGCGTATGGGTCGGCGGCATTGCCAGTCACGAGGTAACGGGTTTGAGCGGGATTACGCAAGGGGGAATTTTTAAGTTAGAGGGCTCAGGTTGACGTGTGGAGGGAAATGATTGTCTAATAGCCGAAGGCATTTTTGCAGGCATGGGCGCGCTCAAGGGCATCGTCGATGGTGTCGCCGATGAAGGTAACATGGCCCATTTTCCTGCGAGGTTTTGCATGGCTTTTACCGTAGAGGTGGAGTTTGGCACCTGGGGTTTTGAGGATCGGTGACCAATCGGGCGGTGTGGTTTCGTCTGGCCATAAGTCGCCTAATAAGTTCCACATGACGGCGGGTTTGATGAGGCGGGGGCTACCGAGTGGGAGGTTGCAGATGACGCGGAGTTGTTGTTCGAACTGGGAGCACTCGCAGGCGTCAAGGGTATGGTGGCCTGAGTTGTGCGGGCGGGGTGCCATCTCGTTGACGAGGAGTTTCCCTTGTTGGTCGAGAAAGAACTCGACGCCGATGACGCCGATGTAATCAAGCTCTTGGGTGAGCTTGGCGGCAATGGCCTTGGCTTCATCGAGTAATGGCTGAGGCAATCGTGCTGGGACAATGGAGAGATCGAGGATGTGATTTCTGTGTTCATTTTCCGTGGGGTCGTATGTCACGGTGGTGCCATCCTGTCCTCTGGCAACCATCACGGAGAGCTCCGCGGCGAGGTCGATCCGTTGTTCGACGATCGCTCTGCCACCGCCGAATGTTTGCCATAATTGATCTGCGCTGGCGCGGGTGGGTTCGTCGCGCACCAGCATCTGGCCTTTGCCATCGTAGCCAGACTCGACGGTTTTCAGGATGACGTCCCCTGGGATGTGCTGGAGTGCTGAGTGTAATGCCTCGGCTGTTTCAACGATGCGGAACTTGGCGGTGGGGATATGGTGGTCGGCGAGGAAGGATTTTTCAAGTTCGCGATTTTGGCAGACGGCGACGGCCTTGGTTCCTGGCATCAACGGGATGTGCTGGGAGACCTCATCAAGCAGGCTGCGTGGGATGTTTTCAAATTCGACGGTCGCGATGTCTGCCTGATCGATAAATTGTTTCAGAGTTTCTGGGCAGTCAAAGGGTTGGGTGAGGATGTGATCGGCGAGGCGGGCTGCGCCGGAAACATCACCCCCAGTCCATTTGATTACACGAAATCCCATACGGCGGGCTTCGAGGGCGAGCATGCGACCGAGCTGGCCGCCTCCTAATACACCGATGCAGGTTTCTGAGTCGTCATTCATGGTCGTTTAGTCTTGAAATTGATCCATTTGTGGCAGGGTGCCCGCCTCGATTTTTTGGCGTTGGGACTCGCGGAACTGAGCGAGTTTCTCAGCCAGTGTTTGATCACCAGTGGCGGCGAGCATAGCGATGGCAAAGAGTCCGGCATTCACGGCACCTGCTTGGCCAATGGCAAAGGTTGCCGTGGGGATACCTGCAGGCATTTGCACAATGGATAACAAGGAATCGACCCCATTTAGCGTGCTCGATTTAACCGGGACGGCCAAGACGGGGAGGTGGGTGATGGCGGCGGCCATGCCAGGAAGGTGAGCCGCGCCACCGGCACCTGCGATGAGGCATTGCAATCCACGGGATGCAGCGGATTGCGCATAATCATAGAGCAGCTGGGGGGTGCGGTGGGCGCTGACAACCTTGGCTTCCCATGGGACGTCGAAGTCGCTCAGCGTGCGGGCGGTGTGCTCGAGTGTTGGCCAGTCCGACTGGCTTCCCATAATGATTCCAATACGTGCGTTTGTTGCGTTCATGTGAGGTCGATGTATGAAGTGTTGATGCGTTTTTCTCTTTGTTTGGGTCTTACGCTTCGTGTGAGAATTTCCCCCGACGCAGGACGCTGACCTCGCTGAGGTAGGCGATGACGGCGTAGTTTTCCATGTACTGATCACCGACTCGATTGAGGATACGGTCGGCCGTTTCTGCTGAAACGATGGTATCGATCTGAATATTACGTCCCTCCCAGTCGGAGGCGTGGACGCCGCGTGACCCCTCACCTTCACAGGCGGTTAATGTGTGGCCGGTGGCGCCTTCCTGCTGAATGAGATCGAGCAGTTTCTCCTTGAGGAGTCGCTCAGCGATGAGGGTGACTTTTTTTAATGGGATGTTGTTCATCATGTGATGTTGGATAGCCAGCTTGCCACTCTCATAAATAAGGGGATGCCGACGAGTAAGTTAAACGGGAAAGTGATTCCCAGTGCGAGGGTGAGATAGATACCTGGGCTTGCTTCGGGGAGCGCAATCCGGACGGCTGCAGGGGCTGCGATGTAGGAGGCACTGCCTACCATGGCACCGAGCACGGCGGCGCCACCAGGGGACATCCCCACCATGATGCCCGCCGCGGTTCCGACGATGCCGTGGATGGTCGGGATCAGGCAGCCCAGGGCAATGAGTTTCCAGCCGGCGTTGGTCATATCTTTCATGCGACCTGCTGCCACGGTGCCGAGCTCAAGGAGGAAGAGGCAGAGCACGCCTTTAAAGGGATCGATGAAAAACGGGGCGACCGCGCTGATTTTTTCGGGTCCACAAGCCGTGCCGATCACGAGTCCGCCGATGAGTAAGAAGATGCTCTTGCCGGTGAGGACGTCATGGACGGCGGTGCCGAGGCTGCCGGAGCCTTTACCTCGCGCAAGGACGAGTCCCACGATGATGCCGGGCACTTCCAACAGGGCGACCAGAGCGGCAAGATACCCCTCTGTTTGCAGCCCCGCTAATTTGGCCCCTTCAATCGAGGCAAGGAAGGTCACTGCGGAAACCGATCCGTAATGCGCGGCGGTGGCCGCGGCATCCGTTTGGTTGAGTCCGCCACCCTTACGCATCATGAAATAGGCGGAGAGTGGGGTGAGCACACCGAGCACGAGCGTGACCGCTGCGGGGCCGAGCAGATCCATGATCGGAGTTTGAGCCACGGCGACCCCTCCTTTTAGCCCAATGGCAAGAAGGAGGTAAATCGAGAGGCTTTGGTAAACGGCATCCGGAAGCTCGAAGTCGCTTTTCACCCAGCGGGCAACCGCCCCGAGAACAAAGCAGAGAACAATCGGAGAAATGAGGTTTTGTAATGCAAGGTCCATGATCCAATGTGAGCACGTGATGGCTGTGCCGATGGCGACGTCCTAGGCGGAAGAGGGGAGACATGCAAGAAAAACATGAAATAAATTACATGTATTTAATTGCATGCATTAAATGGCATGTAAGTCGACCTCTGGGGCAGGATATTGTAAGACTGAGGAAGAGGGGACGATTTAAGTCAATGACTGCAGATAGGCCTCATGGATGGCGAGGGTTTCCTCCTTGTTGTAGTTTCTTTTTTGGGGGCATCCCCAGACGACGCCTGGCCAAGCGGGGTCCGATGAGGAGCGAGCGACGATATGGATGTGGAGTTGGGGGACGATGTTGCCGATGGCGGCGACGTTGAGTTTGTCGGGATTGAAGTGGCTGTCGACAAAGTTGGAGATTTGCCGAATGGTAAAGCTGACTGAGGTGTAATCGTTGGAATCCAGTTGGTGAAGTTCCGTGATGTGTGCATCGACCTCGGGCACGAGGAGGAACCAGGGGAAGACGGCATTGTCCTTGAGCAGGACACGGCAGATGCCGAGTGTGCCGAAGTCAAATCCTCCGGCCGCGAGGCGTTCGTTGAGGTGAAAGCTCATGGTGAGTGGGGTCGGGGTGCTACTTCCGGCGTTTTTTATCGTCGCTGGTGTTACGGGAGCGGACGGAGAAAACGATGGGGATGCCAGGAGTCGGGTGGTCTTCGCGCAGGCGATTGCTGAGGTATTGCTCGTAGTTTTCCTGCATCAGGCGCTTGTCGTTGACAAAGAGGATGTAGGTAGGCACGGGGATGGCGGTGTAGCGGTCGTTGACGGCGGTGGTGGCGTAGAGCAGTTTGAGTCGTTTGGCGCCCTTCTTCGCCTGGGGTGGTTTTTTCTCGAAAGCGGCCCCGAGGAATCGGTTGAGCTTGCCCGTGGTGATCGGTTCTTGGGCGTGTTTGCGGATCTCGGCCAGTTTGGCAAACACGAGGCCGATGGATTGTTTTTTGAGGGCGGAAACACAAACGTAAGGAGCGTAGGCGAGGAAAAAGAGCTCGGAGCGGACGTGTTCGGTGGCCTCCTCGAGTCGGACATTTTTCTGAGCCCCGGGGTGATAGAGGTCGAATTTATTGAGGACGATCAGGCAGGGTTTTTTTTCATCCTGGATGATGCGGGCGATCTTTCGATCTTGTGCGGAGACGCCCTCGGCGCAATCGATGACCAAGAGGCAAATGTCGGAGCGGCGGATGGAGCGCTCGGCACGCATCGCAGAGAAGACCTCGACGGAGGAATCCATCTTGGTGCGGCGCCGGATACCTGCCGTATCAATCAGGGTGTGAAGCTCGCCGAGGAACTCGTAGGGGACGTCGACCGCATCGCGGGTGGTGCCGGCGATGTCCGAGACGATGGTGCGGTCGTCTTTGAGGATGGCGTTGATGAGGGATGATTTACCGGCGTTGGGTTTTCCGACGATGGCAATCTTGAGGCCTTCTCGTTTGGCGGTCTCTTCGGCTTCCTCGATATCGCGTTGGAGTGGTTCGACCACGGTATCGATAGCGTCTGCGAGTTGGTCCATATTTTTCCCGAGTTCGGCGGATGTTGCGATGCCTGAGCCATATCCCAGCGATGCAAAATCGCCGCTGAGTTGTTCTTGTTTCTCGTTATCGGCTTTGTTGATAACGAGTTGGACGGGGGCTTTTGACCTGCGAAGCTTCTGCGCAAGAGCTTCGTCGATGGCGGTAATACCGTCCTTGGCATCGACAATAAAGAGGATGAGGTCGGCGGTTTGCATGGCGATATCGGCCTCGGTGGTGACGGCGGCGCCAAATCCATCATCGAGGGTGGCACCGATTCCGCCGGTATCGATGATGGTGCATGGGGTGTTGGTGATGTGGCAGGGCGCGGAGATCCGGTCCCGAGTGACACCGGGTTGATCGTGAACGATGGCAATGCGGCGACCCGCGAGGCGGTTGAAAAGGGCGGATTTGCCGACGTTGGGTCGGCCTACAATGGCTACGGTGGGCATGGTGAGCTGGGTGTGATGGGGTCAGAGTTTTGGGGCTGGGTTTTCCACCTCGTGGTGGTCCTTTAGCTGGTGAAGTCCTTCGCGAAAGTATGCGATGCCGGACCAGAGGGTGAAAATGGTGGCGGCGATGGTAGGGTAGATGGGTGAGAGCGGGATGAATTTTAACATCACCCAACCGAGCAGGATCATCTGAGTGAAGGTGCAGATTTTACCTGTCCAGTGTGGGCGGATGGGGACGTGCTGATTGAAGTAGTGCAGAATGCCGATGCCGCCAATAATAATGATGTCGCGGGCGATCATTAATGCCGTGAACCAGATCGGGATATGCCAGCCTTCACCCCATGGCACAAAGGTGAGGAAGATGATGCCGGTGAGCAGCAAAACCTTGTCGGCAAAGGGGTCCATGAATGCTCCAAACTTCGAGCGCTGGTTGAAGTGGCGTGCGACGTAGCCGTCGATGCCGTCGCTTAGAGAGGCAAGAATAAACACGCCCACGGCCCACCAGCGGATGGACTCATCGGGAGTCCCCGCTTTCACGCTTTCACCATAATAAACGGCAAGTACGGCAAAAATGGGGGCGCAGAAGACGCGGCTCAGCGTGATTTTAGAGGCGAGGGTCATGTGACCAGTTTGACGGGTGATGGACGATGTTTGAAGTTTTTAATGTCAATGGTTGCCTTTTCTCCATCCTGAGCGTGTGATGACGCGCATGAACCAGTCTGAAATTAAAGACCGCTTGGCGGCTATGGGCGTGATGCCGTCCAAGAAGCTTGGGCAGAATTTTCTGGTTGATGAAAATGTGGCACGCTGGATTGTTGATCAGTTAGAAGTGGGGTCTGGGGATACGGTGGTTGAAGTGGGCCCTGGCACTGGGGCGTTGACCGAGCACGTGGTTGAGATCGCGGATCGGGTGATTCTGGTGGAGTTTGATGCGCGACTTGCCGAGGGTTTGAAAAATCGTTACGAGGGGAATCCTAAGGTTGAGGTGCATCATCACGATGGGGCTCGGTTTGATATCAGGCAGCTCTATCAATACCAGCCGGTGAAGTTGTTGGGGAATTTACCTTATTCGGCGGGTGGCGCGATTATGCGTAATTTTATGAAGCGCCCGTCTCCGATTTCCCGAGCTGTATTGATGCTACAGAAGGAATTTATCGATCGGATCATCGCGGAGCCGCGCACCAAGGCCTATGGTGTTTTATCGCTCCGGATGCAGAGTGAGTGGGTGAGCCGACCGGTGAAAACGATCCCACCTCAGGCATTTTTTCCTCGGCCATTGATTGATTCCACGGTGATGGTGTGTGAGCCGCGTAAAGACGACTTGCCTGTGTATGACGCAAGGCTTTTTGATGAGATGATTCGGCGTGGATTTGCTCAGCGTAGAAAGCAGGTGCGTAAGCAGATGCCCAAGACTGGGGATTGGGAGGAGGCGGCGAAGTTGATCGACGTCCCCGTAACGGCGCGTGCAGAAGAAATGAGTCTGGAGCAGTGGGTGGCACTCACGAGGTATTATGACGACCATCCGCTCAAAGACACCCCACAAGAAGGCGACGAGGTTTTTGATGTCGTGGATGAGGCGGATCATGTGCTCAGGCAGGAGACACGTGATGTCGTGCATCAGGACGAGTTGCTTCACCGCGCGGTGCATCTCTTTGTTTTCAATAAACACAAGGAGCTGTTTTTGCAAAAACGCTCACGCCTGAAGGATCGACATCCAGGAGTATGGGACTCCAGTGCTGCTGGGCACTTGAATGCGGGTGAGTGTTACGAATCAACGGCCACACGCGAGCTCTCCGAGGAGCTTGGCATTGATGATGTCGAACTGCAGGAGATTGGACGCATTGCGCCCTGTGCAAAAACGGGCTGGGAGCACATCCGTCTCTATCTCGCCCTGTATGATGGGTTGGTGCGCTTTCCTTGCAGTGAGGTGGAGGCCGGGCAGTGGTTTTCGCTGGATGACGCACGTGCCTGGATCGAGGCTCGGCCTCAGGATTTTGCCAGTGGCTTCATCGAATGTTGGAAGCTGTTTGATGGCATGCTTGCTGAGAAAACGCTGTCCACGGAGAGCTAAGGAAGGGCGTTTTTCGATGATGAAGAGGGGTTCAATCTGAGCCGATCGGTCGTGGGTAGTGGCAGGCAGTGGTAGGTCCAACAGGAGTCGAACCTGTATCTACGGCTTCGGAGGCCGCTATTCTATCCATTGAACTATGGACCCGTTCACGCAATGAATCAATCGATGACATGGGGGCGATTGAAAAAGCGCAGCATCTCTGCTGCTCGCGAGCGATCTCTACTGTGTGAATGGTGCATCGTCAAGGGGTGAGTTGGGTTAATGGGCGGAAAGCTTGATGGAATCGCGCCAATATTCTGATGGTGGAACCCTTTCGATGGCAGCTCCTTGGGGAATCTTTCAACGAAATGATTTTTTTGGAATTTACTCCTTTACTCTATGGAGATGATTAGCAGAATCACACCAATCGATTGATCGCATTGCAACAAGCAGTCATCAAACCAATTCCTGACCTACACACCAACCTAGTATATACCCGTATGAAACAAACATCCTACCGATCCGTTAAAACCGTAACTGTTGCGGTAACAACCGCCATTCTTTCAACTTCTTCTCTGTTTGCGGCGGATGCCGAAGGTAGTGTGCTGAAGCGTTACGTGATCGACGGTGGTTGGCCGATGATTCTCATTGGCTTGCTGATTATTGCTCTGATCGCACTTTGCGTGTTTAACTTCATGAACTTGAGTAAAGCCAAGTTTGCTCCAGAGGATCTCAAGGCGGGACTGATGGATCACATGGTGAACTGCCGTATCCGTTCTGCCATTGAGTTGGGTGCTTCCCATCCAAGCTACCTTGGACGCATGATGGCATACGCGTTGCCCAACGTGGATGCACGCCGCCCCGAAGATCTGGGTCGTGATTATGTAGAAGATGCCATTGCCGACTTCACCATCAACGAAAACCGCAAGAGCATGACCTTGGTGAACTATATTTCCCTGATTGCTCAGTCAGCTCCGATGCTTGGACTATTTGGAACCGTTCTGGGTATGGTGGGTGCGTTCGGAACGCTCGCGAGTGGTGATGGATCGGCCGATCCATCCATGCTGGCTGGTGATATTTCCGTGGCACTTCTGACCACACTTTGGGGCCTGGTGACGGCCATCCCGTCACTCACAGCCTACTTCTTTTTTAAGAACAAGCTGAACAATCTCGTTGCTGAGTGCCATCAGTCGGCAGAAGAATTGCTTAATGCATCGATTCAGACGGTCAATGGTGACGCTCATTTGGCTAAGATTCCCGAGGGTGTCGCCGTTTAGTCTCTGGGTGCCGCCAGTGACTCCATGCCGTGCGGGACGGGCTTTTTGCCTCGCCCCCACGGAGCACTCTCCTGAGTGTGAATGGGATCTCAGGTATCTTTAATCAAACAGCAAACCACGAAAGGAATCTCAACTATGGCATCAAAAAAATTACACCGTGCGGCAGCAGGTGATGACGATGAGTTAAATGTCGATATGTCGCCGATGATCGACATGGTCTTCCTGCTTCTTATTTTCTTCATTGTGGCATCCACCGTCATTGTGGTGAAGCAGGATCCCGAGGTAAAACCACCCGTTGCAGAATTTTCAAAGAAACCGAAGGACGGTAAGGGTCGGATCGTGATCAACATCCGAGAAGATGGAACCTTCCTCGCGGAAACGGCCAAAATTACGTTTGACGACACCGAAGCGATTCGGAAATACGTCGAAGAAAAAAAAGCAATCGAAGAAGAGAAAGGGCTCATCCCTATTGTTCACCTACGCGGTGACGAGGGAGTTTCCTTCAAGTATGTACGCACCGTTATCCGTGCAGCCGCCCAAGGCGGTGTGGACAACGTTGTGTTCTCGGTTTACGGATTTGAGAAAAAATAACACATAGACTTACTTAATATGGCTCGCAAAAAGAAATCGGACAATCTGGAGGAAGATGAACCAGGGTTGGATATATCCTCCCTGATTGACGTTTGTTTCCTCCTTCTTATTTACTTCCTCGTTACCACCACGATTCAGCCACGAGAGCAGGATCTTAAAATGTCGCTGCCCGCAGCGGCCCCGAGTGACACGCCCCCTATTTTGGCCCCCATGTTCATCAAGGTTGAGAAAAGTGGGCAAATATACATCAATTCAGGGCCCGCCCAAGAACTGGTGGAGGAGAGCACGGATAACCGCAAGCTGGCGGAACTGACCCTGCGCCTTGACGGTTATGTGGCAAGTGCGCAGGCGAGTGCCCAAGAACCACTCGTTCAGATATGGGCAGATGGCGAGGCAAAGCAGCAACGGATTGTCGATGTGCTCAACTGTCTTGCTGGTGCCGAGATTTCAAAAGTCACCTTCACGGATCTCGTTGATACCCCCTAGACCATGATTCAGAGCTCCACTGGTTGATGATGCCATGCGAACCATTTGACCTAATAGATTACCATTTTGTCACGTTATCTAATTAGGGCGCACCTCGTTCGCTGACACATTAACCATGGATGAAGTTGGAAAGCCGTCAGTGCATAAGGTGCTTAAAAAAGAAACTTCACCGCTCAATCCTCTCATCAACTCCTTCTCCATCCATTTCCGCAGAATAACCCGTAAAAAATGAATGAGGCATGCCGAACTAGGCGGCCGCAACATTTTTTGACCCATTCACCTCCCCACGCTATCTTCCCCCCCCCCCTCAACAAACTACCAACATGAACGCGAAGTTAAAACAATCTTCTTTCACCCGCGCCCTCATCGGTGCCTCACTCGCATTGGTTGCGATGCTAGGCACCGTGCAGGCACAAAATCTTCAAACCCAAATGTCTCAGGCCAATAAGGCATGGGAACAAGGAGAATACGAGAAATGCCAACAGCTGTTCACTCGGATTGTTACCGTTTACGGAGGTAGGGCACCGATGTTGTATGGCCCCAAGTTTGGCGTCATCTGGTACCGTAAAGGGCTTTGTGAACTGAGACTTGCAGGGGTTACCAAACGTGCGAATCAACTCGAAGCATCTGGCAAGTGGTTTGACTTAGCGGTCAAATCCTTTGATACCTGTTACACCAAGTTCCCCAATGGGGCAGCGGGAATGCCCCAGACGGTCAACGGATCCCACAAGGCTAGCCTGCAACGCTGGGCAGAAGCCTGTATGGGTAAAGCCGAATACGAGGAGGCCGTTAAACTCTATCAAAAATTCATCGCGGAGCGCGACCCGGAACGCGACAAAATCCTGCCTACCCCCGGAGGATTTTATATCAACCTCGCCATCTGTCACTTCCTGATGGGAAAACCGAAGATTCAGGACGGTATTCGGCACTTTGAGACAGCTCTGAAAAATAAAGATAAGATGCGGACGGTTGATGGTGGCATTGTGGCGGCCTTTCTGGCGCTTTCCCAAGCGGTGATTCAAGAAAAGAACGAGCAAGCTTTGGTCGATTTTCTGGATAAAAACCGTGCGGATATCACACTGGAGCCATACCAGATGTATGAGTTTACCCCACTGTTTATGAAGCTTGCGGGTAACTCCATTGAAGCGGAGATGTATATCGCGGCCTTTAACCTTTACGCACTGATCCCCGGAACAGAGGACGTGATCCAGGATCTTAAGGTGCGTATCAACCGGATCCCTGACCGTCGTGGTATCAAGGATGGGGCAAAAATTATTGAGATGAGCCGCCTGAAAAAGGGGCTCGAAAAGATGGAGAAGAAGCAGCGCTCAGGAGATCCTGACGAGGTAAACGTGTTAAGTGCCATGAGCTACCTTCACGATCACGCTGGTAACCAGCGTGGTGTATATGGGGCGCTTGAGCAGCTGGAAATCTACCATAAAAAGAGTAAGAAACGTGAAGCCAATCTCTACAGTCTCGTAAGGGTGTCCTCGCTCATTGGCGAGATTATGAAGACAGAGCATTACGGAACGATCTTCCTGAGGGATTTCCCCGATGCCGAGAAGGTAGAAAGCGTCCGCCGCTTGATGCTGTCCAGTCTGTTTTTTGGAGGTGAATACAAAAAGAGCCTCGAAGTAGCCGAGAAACTTATCGATGAAGTGAGCAAAGGGTCCGAGCAACACGATATTTGTTTGTTTGTCCTTGGCGGTAGCCACTTCTACTTAGGGCAATTCGAGCAGTCACAGCCATTCCTTGAGCAGCACATTAAGGAGTTTCCTGAGAGCAAGTTTGTCATGCATTCCGAGTATTTTGTGGGGTCAAACCTGACGCGCCTTCAATACTGGGAAAAGGCAGCCAAAACACTGGACGCCTTCCTTGAGAAGTACCCCGAACCTGGCAAGAATATCTATATGCCTAACGCGCTTTATGACCGTGCTAACTGTCACTTCTCAGAGAGTCAGTATGATCCAGCGATGGTGATTCTCGATCGTCTCGAAAAAGAGTTCACCAATAATCCGGTCATTGACATGGCTTATAATATGAAAGGGAACATCTTTGAGAGCACCGCTGAGCTCGAGGAGGCTGAGAAATACTACATGAAGGCGCTGGAGGTTGCCGAGAAGCGCGCAAATACCATCGTTGCTGGTGAGGCGCTCAGCTATCTCGTGGGCATGCTTGGCTCCGAGTCGGCAGGCGATAAAAAAACGCCGAACCCCCGGCTCAAAGATGCGGTTCACTGGTATGACAAATTCATGAAAGAATACCAGGACTCTCCTTACAAGCCACAGGTCGTGGTCTATGGTATGGTCGCTATGAAGTCCGTAGATCGCGGTCAGCAAGCCTTGGATAACCTTCAAGCCGTGATCACCGAGCTTGCCGGCAAGAAACGTCAGCATTTTCTTGAAGAATGTATCAATGCATACTCCTCAGCCTATCTCGAGATGAAAGGTAATACACCTGAGAAGCTCAAGGAGTTTTATTATAACTTCCCTGGGATCAACTTAGCCAATAAGAAAACGTTGGCACTGCTCCGTATCGCTGTGATCGGCGTGTTTGAGGATGAAATTCGGAAAGCCATGGCGGATAAGGATGAAGAACTTGTCCAGCGCTACAACTCCGGTATTAAGGCGCTCTTTAAGGATTTGAAAAACACCTTCCAGCCTAAGGATCTGACCAACTTTGTGTTAGTCCGGATTGGTGATTACCTGCGCGAAAAAACGTCGGCACCCAAGCAGGCACTTCCCTATTATGAAGAGCTACTTAGCCGCGATGATAAGTTTGGTGAATTCAAAGCGTTGTTGGGTGTTGCTGACGTATTAGGGCGATCCGACAGCACGGCCGATAATAAGAAGGCCATTACAACGCTCATAGAGGTCATGTCACGGGCCAAGGATGATGCTCAGACTCAAGAGACTTCGTTGTTCCGACTGATCGAAATTAACGCCAAGATAGGTAATTGGGCAGATTGTGAAAAAATGGCTCGCAAGTATTTAGACGAGAAATACACAAAAAAGTCAGCGGAAGTGAGTTACATCTTTGCCAAATCGTTTGATAATCGCGATATGGCGAACGATGCCTTGTTCTACTACGGGATGGTTTATAACCGTTACCGCGGATTTATCCGGATATCAGGCCCCTCGGTCAAGCGGATCATCGAGATCATGTGGGACCGTAACCTTGCGGCCGGAGATACCATTGGCCAAGGTGATAAAGAGCGCGTGCTGAAAATCGGCGACCGCCAAGCCGCCTACCAAAAGATTGGCTGGCCCTACGTCACTTCCACCAAAAAGATCCGTGAAACCAATAAAGACATGACCGAGGAAGAAAAAGAAATCTGGGACGAGGTCGCGGCCTTGGTGCAGCAGTATGAAACATCCGGCCAAGTCAAAACAATGGAACAAGTCCGCGAAGAGGAACGCAACAGCAGACGCGGCGGAAGATAAGTGCCTGACTAACTTTTAGACCAACTTGAATCAACGAACACAATAACCGTTATGAATATCCGATTTTTCCAATACCTTATCCCATCCCTCTTGCTGATGATTGCAGCTCCGAACGCCTTTGCCGTAGAAGCCCCTGCGAGGCTTCTCTATAAAAAGGGCTCGCATGATGATGTGCTCGTCATCAGTTACAAGGAGGGTTTTGTCACCTACCGCTTGAGCAAGCGAGCACTCAACCAGGTGCGTGTCGGTCCGTCGAAGCTTTCTGCCGTCTATTTCTATGAGCCTAAGATTTTTACTGAGGCGATGGACCTTTACCGTGGGCGAAAGTATGCTGAGGCCAAAGAGAAATTTGCCGAGTGTGAGACGGCGTATAAACCGGTGGATACTGCTCCTGACAACTATGGCACGCTCGCTGGTTTTTATAAGCTCGAGTGTAATCGACGTATGGGGGATCTGGATGCACTGAGTAGTGAGTTAGAAAAATTCATTAAAAAGGGGCTGACCCGTGAAACCCATCTTCAGCAGCTTGAGATATACGCCTTCTGGGAAGCCCTGCGCCTCAAGGACTGGGAGAGACTTGATCTTCTCGCCCAAGCATGGGTTAAACGTAAGGTGACAGGGAGTCAACGCGCCCAGATTGCCTATTGCCATGGACTTGCATTGGAGCATATAGCGAAGAAAGATCCATCGCGTATGACCGACGCCTTGAATACCTACAACCAAGTGATTACGGCTGATTTCACCACCTCACACGAGCTTGTGACCAATGCCTTCCATCATATTCTCGGCATCTACAATGACTATCCTGGAGTCGCCCTCGCCATCAGGACTTGGGAGACTGAAGATGAAAACCGCAATAGCACGGGATACCAGTATCTGATCGAGGCAAACGCGATGGTTAAGCTCTATAAACAGGCTGGCTTTGAGAGAACTAGGTCGTTGGATTCTGCTTATCAAAAGTTTTTCAAGTATGATGCGCCAGATCCAGACGTGGAGCCTAAGGCTGCTGCGGAGCCCAAGGCCGATGAAAAGCCTGAGGCGGATGAGAAGCCCAAGGCCGAAGAAAAGCCTGAGGCGGCCAAGGAGGCTAAAGTCAGTGAATAGCCGCATGGTATTATCGGCGAGACCGTGATCATGCACGGGTGCCCGACTCCATGCACGGGTATCCGATGATTTTCGCTTGGCTCGGCATTCCCTATTTCTCAACGAGAAAGAACGGAGTTGAGGACCGTGACGATGTCTCCATCTTGGTGTGGGAAGATCGTCCGCATATCGAGGCGAACTTTTCCTTCCTCTACCGTGCCAACCACGGCAGGTCTGCCCGTGCGTAAATTTTTTGCCAGCTTTGTGATGGAGGTATTTGGGGCGGTCACGGTGATTGCCACCGAGGGGATTTCAGATTGGGGCATGGTTCCACCACCGGTGCGGGCGATACTGGGGGAGATCGCGCAAAGTGCCTGATTGGCATCTGGGAGTTGAGCGATGATATTCTCTGCCCGTTGCCTGAGTGTCTCGGTTTGATGCGCGATAAAATCGAGGGCCGGCACGTTGCTAGGGTCTTTGGGTAACCGGTTGCTCAGGTAGGTATCAATGCATTCCTGAAGGACGGTAAGGATCAATTTATCGCAGCGCACGGCCCGAAAAAAGGGCTCCTTTTTAATCCCCGCGACCAGTTTATGTTTTCCTGCAATGATGCCCGACTGCGGCCCGCCTAATAGTTTGTCGCCGGAGAAACATACCAGATCGACGCCATTGCGGAGGGCTTGCTGCGGTGTCGGTTCATGATCGATGGGGGCGAGTTCATCCGTGTTGAGTAGGGCACCCGAGCCGAGGTCTTCGATCAGTGGGAGCCCGCGATCGTGGGCGAGTTCGGCGAGTTCAATGGTAGTGGGTTCTGCCGTGAACCCTCCTAGGTAGAAGTTTGATCGATGCACCTTGAGGATCATCGCGGTGTTTGCCGTGATGGCGTTTGCGTAATCCTTGATATGGGTTTTATTGGTCGCGCCTACTTCGACGAGTTGGGCTCCGGATGTTTCTAAGATTTCGGGGATTCGGAAGCCGCCGCCGATCTCGACGAGTTCTCCGCGTGATACGATGACCTCGTTTTTTCCCGCCTTGCAGAGGTGTCTCAGGGTGATGACAAGGGCGGCAGCACAGTTGTTCACCGCCGTCGCGTCCTCTGCTTCCAACAGGGAGGCGAGCGCGGTTTCGAGGTATCCCGCACGCTTACCACGGGTGCCTTCGGGAAGGTTGAATTCAAGATTACAATACCCCGTTGCAATCTCGGTTAGCTTATTAGCAGCATGGATTCCCAGCGGGGATCGTCCGAGATTGGTGTGAATGATGACGCCCGTCGCGTTGATCACCGGTTGGAGGCGGCTTGCGGCGAAGGCGCGGAGTTGAGAAGCGATGTCGTTTTCAATCTGCTCGCGGGTGGGTGTTGCGCCGTCGAGGATAGCATGCCGGTGGCGGTTGATTTCGCGTTGCACAAATGAGGTGACCAGTGCGCGGGGGAGTGGACTCTGGCCTGAGAGAGTCGTGGCGAGGATTTCCACGGATGGAAGCGCCCTGAGTGCCTGATGATGGGATGCCATAGCGAGAAATTAACTTCTTATACGGATTTGACAAGGCTGGGTGTGCTTCGCAGAGTCAGGCCATGAGCGATTCGATGACTGAAATGATCCAAGAGACGCCATTGGCGGCCTTACATGTTGAACTGGGAGGAAAAATGGTTCCCTTTGCCGGATGGAATATGCCGGTGCAATACACCAGTATTATGGACGAACATGCCGCCGTCCGCGAGAAGGTTGGCATTTTTGATATCTCTCACATGGGCCAGTTTTTTCTGACTGGCGAAGGCGCCGAAACATGGCTGAATACCATGCTGACCAATGACGTCGCCAAACTCGATATCGGAGAAGGGCAATACACCTTGATGCTGAACGAAAGCGGTGGTGTGATCGATGATTTGATTATCTATCGTCAGCAAGAAGCGCGTATTCTTCTCGTGGTGAATGCCTCGATGATCGATGCCGATTATGCCTGGCTCAAACAACATTTGCCAGAGGGGTTGACGTTGACAAACGAAAGTGATGTCTGGGCAGGTATGGCGGTGCAGGGGCCATCCGCACCGGCTGCCTTTGCGGGTCTGTTCCCTGACCGCGAGTTGCCCGCACGCAATGGCATCTCGATGTGGTCGTGTGAGGGTGAGACCCTCTGCGTCTGCCGCACCGGCTACACCGGCGAGGATGGCTTTGAGTTTTTCAGTTCCGCAGAAACGGGTGAGGCATGGTTCAAGCGTTTCATCGATGTGGGTGCGAAACCTTGCGGGTTAGGTGCCCGCGACAGCTTGCGTCTGGAAGTTTGTTACCCGCTCAATGGATCAGACCTCTCACCCACCCGCACGCCGCTGCAGGCGGGGCTGGGTTTCTTTTGCTCCCTTGACAAAGCGGGTGGCTTCATCGGTCGTGATGTGCTGGCTCAACAAAAAGAAGAGGGGCTCGTTGAACGCCTCGTCGCGCTGAAATATACGGGTAGAGGAGCTCCTCCACGGGCTCATTACGAGGTGTTTTCCAAGGAGGGTGAACGTCTTTCTGAACTCACTAGCGGAGTGCTTTCTCCGAGCATGAGGGAGGGGGTTGCATTAGCCTATCTGCCTGTTTCCTATGCCAAACTAGGCACTCTGGTTGACATCGACGTCCGTGGCCGCCGGTGCGAGGCAAAAGTTGTCAAAAAACCTTTTTACAAAAAGCCCTGATCCTGCGCAAAACAAACCAGCAAAATTCAATTCAACGCAAATAATTAATGAACGCTCCAGCCAATCTCCGTTACACCCCAGACCACGAGTGGGTTCTCCTTGAAGGTGATGTCGCCAAAGTCGGTATCACAGACCACGCCCAAGAAGAGTTAACCGATGTCGTTTTTGTAGAACTTCCTGAGGACGGTCGCCAATGTGATGCGGAAGACCCCGTCGCCGTTGTTGAGTCGGTGAAGGCCGCCAGCGATATTTACGCCCCGCTTGCGGGCGAAGTCGTTGCAGGCAATGCCGATCTGGAAGCCGACCCCTCGCTGATTAATACCGACCCCTACGGTGCTGGCTGGATTTTTCAAATTCGCCTCAACGACCCATCAGCTGTCGAGGGTTTGATGGATGCCGAGGCCTATAGCGCGCTGCTAGGTTAATGGGATCATGAATCACTCGTTACTCTCACAGGCGTGCCAAGTTGATTGGGTCACGCCTGTATTTTTTTAGTTCAATTCACACAATCAATAAATCAGATGAATAGTCATTTTTGTAACCGCCACGTCGGCAGCATCGGCAAAACCCGTGAAGCATTGATCAACGGGCTCGGCTATGATCGCATCGTCGACCTCATCGACGATGCCGTGCCCGCCAATATTCGCGACAGCGAACCGTTCGAGCTCCCTAACCTCTCCGGAGCGCTGAGCGAAACGGCGGCTATGGAACGCTTGCACGGAATCATGAGCCAGAACAAGGTGCTGAAATCCTACATTGGCCAAGGCTATAGCGGCACCATCGTGCCTCCTGTGATTCAGCGTAATATCTTGGAGAATCCTGGTTGGTACACCGCCTACACTCCCTATCAAGCGGAGATCGCACAGGGTCGTCTTGAGGCACTACTCAATTTTCAGACGATGATTGCAGACCTCACTGGTCTCGATGTCGCTGGCGCATCACTGCTGGATGAAGGAACAGCCGCGGCCGAAGCCATGGCGTTGGCGAAGTCTGGTAAACCACGCGGCACTACGATGTTTGTCGCTGATCGTTGTCATCCTCAGACCATCGAAGTCGTTCAGACACGCGCTGAACCTCTGGGGATTGAGATCCAGGTGGGCGATTGGAAAACATTTGATCCTGCCGCTTGCGATGGCTTGTTTGCGGTTCTTCTGCAATACCCGGACACTCTCGGGTCGGTGGAAGATTATACGGAGGTTATTTCTCAGGTGCATGCAGCTGGCGCTTTAGTTATTGTAGCGGCCGATATCCTCTCGCTCACGGTTCTCCGAGCGCCAGGTGAGTTCGGTGCTGATATTTGTGTTGGAAACAGCCAGCGGTTTGGTGTTCCCTTCGGCTTTGGTGGTCCCCACGCCGCCTTCATGTCATGCACCGATAAGCTGAAGCGCAAGATGCCCGGTCGTCTGATCGGGGTGTCGGTCGATTCCCAAGGGAAACCTGGTTATCGCCTTTCTCTGCAGACCCGTGAACAACACATCCGTAGGGATAAAGCGACATCAAACATATGCACGGCTCAGGTGCTTCTTGCTGTGATGGCGTCGATGTATGCGGTTTACCATGGTCCAGCTGGCCTGAAACAAATCGCATCCAACACACACTTTGCGGCACGTATCTGTGCTGCCAGCTTGCAAAAGGCAGGATTTGAGCTCTGCAGTGAAAGTTACTTTGATACTCTAACCGTGAAGACTCCTAGTAAGGCGGATGCCGTCTTGGCCGCCGCAGAGAGCTTAGGGATTAACCTGCGCCGGATCGATGCCGACCACGTCAGTATCGCATGTGACGAAACGATGGGCTGCGCGGAGGGCATGCAGGTGCTCAAGGCATTTGGTGTCGAGGACGCTGAAATTCCAGAATACAACGAAACGGCATGGGACGGCAGCCTCAACCGCGACACCGAGTTTTGCACCGCACCGGTGTTTAATCGTTATCATTCCGAGACCGAGATGCTGCGCTATATCGCCCGACTTGAGAAAAAGGACCTCGCGCTCAATGAATCCATGATCGCGCTCGGATCCTGCACCATGAAGCTCAACGCAACGGCCGAGATGATGCCGCTGAGTTGGCCTGAGGTCGCTCACATTCACCCCTTTGTTCCAGACGATCAAACAGTCGGTTACCGTGCCATGCTCGACGAGCTTTCTGATTGGCTTGCCCACATCACCGGTTTTGCCGCAGTCTCGCTTCAGCCGAATGCCGGCTCGCAGGGTGAATACGCTGGTCTGTTAGCGATACGCCGTTATCATGTGGCGCATGGTGATACTGATCGTAATGTTTGTATCATTCCGACATCTGCGCACGGAACAAACCCAGCATCTGCTGTGATGGCTGGATTTAAGGTCGTGCCGGTTGCTTGTGACGACCAGGGGGATATTGATGTCGCGGACCTCAAGGCCAAGGCCGAAGAGCACGCTGAACATCTGGGTGCCCTGATGGTGACTTACCCGTCCACCCATGGAGTTTATGAGTCCACCATTGTGGAGATTTGTGAAATCATCCACGCAAACGGTGGCCAAGTCTATATGGATGGTGCCAACATGAATGCTCAGGTTGGACTCACAAGCCCCGGCTTCATCGGTGCCGACGTTTGTCATCTGAACCTCCATAAAACGTTCTGTATCCCACACGGTGGAGGTGGACCAGGTGTCGGCCCCATCGGTGTGGCCAAGCAACTTGTCCCTTATCTTCCTGGACACGCGACGTTGGATAATGGAGAGGCGCCCGTGTGTTCATCCGCCTACGGGAGTGCCAGTATCAACACCATTTCATGGATGTATATTGCCATGATGGGAACGGAAGGCCTGACCGAAGCCACCAAGATCGCGATTCTCAACGCCAACTACGTGGCCAAGCGCCTTAACGATTGTTTCCCTGTGCTTTACACGGGAAACAAAGGACTTGTCGCCCACGAGTGTATCATTGATCTGCGTGCTCTTACCGATCTTAGTGGGATCACCGTGGAAGATGTTGCCAAACGCCTGATGGACTACGGCTACCACTCCCCAACCATGAGCTGGCCAGTTGCCGGCACCCTGATGATTGAGCCCACCGAGTCTGAGTCCAAAGCCGAGCTGGATAAGTTCTGTGATGCCATGATCTCGATCCACGGAGAAATCCAAGAGGTCATTGATGGCCGGGCCGACAAAGTGGATAATGTGCTGAAAAATTCGCCACACACTGCGCAAATGGTCGTTTCCGATAGCTGGAGTCACCCATACAGTCGCGAGCAGGCGGCCTATCCGATGTCCTGCCAGCGTGAGCACAAATTCTGGCCATCCGTCGGCCGTATTGACAACGTCCACGGCGACCGCAACCTCGTCTGTTCCTGCGCCGGTATGGAAGCATATGGAGACGCTTAAGACAGCATGCGTAATGGATCACCAAAGATATGACAGAATACACATCTCCCTCAAGCCCCCGCGACGTCGTCTCGGGATACGTCTACTTTGCCCGCCTTTGTAGTAAAGTCCGGCTCCATCAATCGGGGGGGCTCGATCCCGAATTTCACGCCAACTTAGGCAAGGGGATGGACCTCTGGACGTGCCAGTTTTTGCACGTCGATTACGCGGAATTAGAAAAAGTCATCACCACTGGCGCCTCCGATCAGGAAACTCTCGAGTGGTGTTGGCAAAAGGGCACCCAACCCGACGAAAACGAACTCGCGTGGTGGAACAGCTACATGCGTAACCGCGGGTTCCGCGATGACCTCTCCGAACGCCTCGCTATGCGTAAAAAAGACGCTGGCTGGGAGGACCGCGATGACATCCTATGCTTCTTTGACTTGCTCGACGCCGATGACGGACGTTTGTAGAAAAAAATCCTGCACAATCTTGTTAATCCTGTCTAAAAATAAGGAGTGACACTCAACGATCTCGGCTGGAATAAAAAATTTCAGAAAGCCTATGACGCGCTTTCTCTAGGTCACTGCGTGCCTGCCCGTCTCATTCGCGATAACAAAATCACCTACGGTGCGCTGTTCATCGATGAGGTTGGCGATGTTTGTGAACGGGAAGTGGTCATGAGTGGTAAGGTTTACCATGATGCCACCACCGATGCCGAGCTGCCCGCCGTCGGCGACTGGGTGGCGCTCGAGCTCGCTAAGGATGAGGATGGTGAAAATATGATCCGTGCCCGATTGCCGCGCCAGACGTGCTTCTCCCGCAAGTTGCCTGGAAAAAGCACGATGGAGCAGGTGATCGCAGCCAATGTGTCGGTGGTGGTGGTGGTTACCGATGCGGGATCTGATTTTAACCCGCGCCGGATGGAGCGTTATTTCACCTTGATCCGCCGTAGTGGTTCTCAGGCGGTCGTGCTGGTGAATAAATCTGATCTCTTTGCCGACGAGCAGAATCAAGAAGCCGCCCGTATCATCCAAAGCCTCAGTGAGGAGGCCGATGTCCATATCACCTCGGCGGCTCGTAATGAAGGGCTTGAGGTGCTTCAAAATTACCTGCAGGCGGGAGTCTCTCTGACGATCGTTGGTTCCAGCGGGGTGGGGAAGTCGACGATGGTTAATCAGTTGTTAGGTGAGGAGTTTCAGTGGACCAGTGATGTGAATGACACCACAGGAAAAGGGCGCCACACGACGACGGCACGTGAACTCATCTTGCTCGATGACGGTGGGATTCTGATCGATAACCCGGGGATGCGCGAGATCCAGATGTGGACGGATGAACAAACGTTGCGCGAAAGTTTTCTCGATGTCGAAGAGCTCGCAAGCCAGTGTAAATTTCACGACTGTAAACATGGTAACGATGCAGGCTGTGCGATTCGGGCTGCCGTTGAAGGTGGTGAACTCGACGACGCACGTTATGAAAGCTACCTCAAACTCGATGAAGAAATTGAAAAGCTCGAGCAACGTCAGAAAAAACTCCGCCAGCTCTCCGAGCGTCGAGCCAAGCGAGATCATCGGGTGAAGGCGCGCAACCTTGCCGACCGGATTGATCAAGATCAGGATCAAAATCCCGACTGGAGGTAGTGTCTGTTAGCGGAGCGTTCGTCCCTGTAGAAGAGAATTCACTGGTGGCATCGAGGTGGCCGACTTAAGGTGTTGCCATTATCGAGTCGGATCGCGGAGAAGGCGATGTTGCCGACCTTGACTTTAAAAACGATTTTTCCCGTGGGGGAGTATTCCCTGACGAGGTGCTTGCCTGACTGGCAGACGAGGTAGCTGCCATTGTTGAGTTTGCGAACCATGCGCAGGTTATGATGGTTGGCCGGTCATGATCGGCCGTTGTGTACAAGCATGTATCACGGGAAGGTAGAGAAAAAGAAGGGTGAGCCCGATGTTTTTTTTCATGGGTTGGGGGGAGTGTTGTCGTAGATCTTTTTACCGTCTTGGATCGCCTTGCGGTTTGCTTGCTCTATTTCCCATCGTTCCCGTTGCTTTTTCAAGCGCTTGCGATCCTTCTCAGAGGGTTCAAACCCTTGCATATCACAGCGGGGCGTGAGCTGAAGTCGTGCGGCTCCACGATGGATAATGGCTAGGGATTGTTGGTGTTTTTTAGAATCGGGGGTGAGGTGGGATAAGCAGGGACTGAGCTCAGGCCGCTCAAAACTTAACTGAGCACGCTTTCCTCGGTCGTGTCCGGTAACGAACTTCGCTCCAGTCAGCGTTTTTAAGGTTTTCATTTCTTGTGCGTTGAGTGGTGATCGACCGGCAAACCCCGTGGGGTAGGCACTTTCATAGGTTGGATAATAAGGAGCATTCAGGTCGACCCAGGTGATGATTTTTTCAAGTTCCTCCTGCGAGAGAGACACATCCTGGTGCTCCTTGTGGCCCTCCTTTAACACCTCAATCAAGCGGCTTTTATGAGATCCCCACGATTTGGCATCTTGGATGTTCGACGGGCCACCACCGATGCAGTCAAGGTAGCCAAGGCTCCATAGGTCGGTGTAGGATGCGTTGAATACGAGCGTGCGGTCGGCCGCTAAATTGAGTCGTTTCCCCGCAGGTTGTCCGAAGTCATGACAGGCGACACAATGTTGGGTGAAGATCGGCTGGATCTCTCTCTGGTAGCTGAATGTTTGAGTTTTTCCCATCCACCCTCCGAGCTTTGAGGGTGGGCGACGAAGCGCGATCGAAACCCCATGCTGCGGAGGAATAGTGGCTGTTCGGCTTTCATGGCAGCCTACGCACCCTTGTGTCGCTCCCGGCTGAATGATAGTTCCGCTTCGCATCGATTGGATCATCATTTTATTTTGATCGAGCAGTTGAAAAAATACGAATTTATCTGGCGGGCATTCAAAGTGTGCGGATCCGTCTTTTTCGATGGGCACAGTGCCGAGGATACGCTTGTTCTCGAAGTTGTGCCAGTTCATCGCAGGGGCCTGCTGCCCTTGGCCATTCCATCCAGACTTCGTCCAGTTTCGTTTTTCAGGGGCTTCGACGACTCTTAGATACTGCGCCTCTCCTGGTTGCACGCCTTTCATGTGCGTGCCAATGTGTGCATTCTGCATGTAGAAGGTGCCGTTTTCGTTGTTGTATTTTCGGGTCACTGGCTTGATCGGAGGCACTGGCATGGACGACATGGGCATCGGATCGAAACAGCCGAGCTTTTCCGCGTGTAGGAGGAGTTCGTTTCCAAAGGTGTCGATCAGGAAGATCCCCATCTTTTTCTCCTTGGCTCGGATCTGCCGCGAAACGAGAAATGTGGTTTCACTGACTGGCCACGGGTCTTCATACTTCGGCGATACTTTTTTAAAGGTGTCATGGTTTCCTTTTTCGACGAAGTTAATGGCATCGGCGGGCCAGGTGCGAACGACCGACTGCTTACCGTCGACGCCGCGGTTCCGGTCGATGATCGCCAGTGCTCCCCATGGCAGGTCATGGCAGGAGGTAAAGATGCAGAGGCAGCGACCGCTTTCAGGGAGGATTTTACCATCGATCACTCCACCAGGTGAGGCGGTGTTGTTTCCCCAGAAAATCGAGTGGTTCGTGCCGTCAGGGTTCATCGTCCACAGTGCTTGGGCGTCACCGAAATTCCTGTCCACATATTCCCAGCGGTCATAGATGACCCGCCCGTCAGGCATCATCGCACTATGCCCCTCGAACAGTCCGCTTTTACCAACCTGGTGGATATTCGCTCCATCGGACGCCATCCTGAAAAGGTTTCCCATGATGTGGCGGTTGCACCCGCAATATTTAGGGTCACGTGATGAGGTGAACACGATGTCACCTCCTGGGAGGTAGCACGGGTCAATATCGAAGACACCCGGTGCCGATGTCAGTTGGCGCAGGTTGGACCCGTCAGCATCGATTTCATAAAGGTGATAGTTTTCCTTATGATGACGTCGCATTGAAAAGAGGATGCGTTTCCCATCGGCACGGATATCAGGATCTCGCAGGTGGCCATCTGGGCCTGGGTCATGGATGATGGTGGTTATTCCCGTGCCAAGATGGACGGTCTTGAGTGGCCCACCGGGACGGTATTTTCCTGAATTGATTTCCCCAGTCTGATACATCGTCTCCGTGTTGTGATGATCATAGATATACTGCGGGCGCACGACGAAGAGGACTGGGGTCCCGTGGATCATGGGGTGAGCTAAGAGAGCCTCGCGTTGGAGTTTGCGATACCCGTCCCCTGACTTGTTTTCGGGCAGCTCGAGGCGTTTAAGAAAATGTTCGGCCTGCGGGTATCGGTCACCATGGATTCGGCGGAGGTCTTCAATGGCAGCTCGGAGTGTGCGAGGTGTGTTTGATGGCGGAGCCTCAGGGTGCGCGCTCGACCCATAGGAGGTCATGGAGATTGCCGCGGTCAGTATCAAAACCTTGGATAAACACATAATTCATCTACGTGGGATAGAGTGGAATCTTGCTCGTTATTTGTGCCAGATCAAGCCTTGGTCAGCGCCCGCCTCAGGAAAACGGAAACAAGATCCCCGATGAAGATCACGGCAGCTCCAAGCAATACGTAAAACAGCATCTCGTCATAAGCGCGGAATAAATGACGTGCCAGATGAATTTGAAGCCCCAACGAGGCAAAACCAAGCATGCCCAGAATCGTTGCTTCCCTCACACAGGTTTCCCACCGGTAAAAAAGATACATTAAAAAACGATTGAACGACATCGGAGCGTAGCTGGCCATGTAACACTGCAGTCGACTCGATCCTGTATGCATCAACTGCCGTGCCGATGCCGGTGGTTGGTTCTCGACCACCTCCCCCCAAAGTCGACCAAGAATCCCAAAATTATGCAAGGCGAGCGCAAGGACAAGCGGCCAAGCGCTGATTCCTAACAATCCGATGAGGAGGTAGGCATAGATGTATTCAGGGATCGCTCGGCTGATGATAAAAAAGGTGCGCGTGACGAGCCCGCATAGCTTCCATGCCAGATCCCTGCATTTGCTGAGGCGGCCGCTGAAAATATCCATCGGCTGTGCGCTGGCGAGTGCGCGGCTAGCCCACGGCAAAAACAGCCATGCGGCAAGTGCTGAAATAATGATGGCTGCCGTGGCCATGGCCAAGGTGTTGGTGAGGGCGTCATGGCCGTTGTCCTGCCATAACTCGGTAGCCCATGGGATGGCATCACGCCATGATCCACTCTCATGCACCGGCTGGGGGGTTATTTGAGTGAGGAAGGATGAAATCCGATCCATCCGATTCATCGGTCCTGATTCTTGGGTGAGGGATTCCGTGTCAATTTGGACCATGCCTGGGAACCAGGCGATCCATGTGAGGATAACCGACGAGCAGAGCAGCAGACGTGTCAATTTCCATCGCGGTGCCATACGCTTGAGTTTTTTGATGTTTTCTTCAGGTGTCCCCTCGAGCTTGACGAGCTGCTTACGCGGTGGAATCTGGTGGAGCCGTTTCCGTAATTGTGCTCCGAGGATATCGACGATGACGATCATCGCGAGCAGCAGGTAGAGCTCGGTCCAGAGTTCGTTGTAGAAGTTGTTTTCAAACGATCTCCGAATCGATAATCCGATGGTTTCAATGCCAATAAAACCCAGCACGGCTGAGGAGCGCAGCGCACACTCGAACCGGTAGAGCGTGTAAGTTGCCATGTCAGGAAGTGTCTGAGGAATCAGCGTTGTGAGGAAGGCTTGGACAGGACTTGCCCCAGAGCTGATGACGTGATCGCGTGCCTCCGGTGATTGTTCGTCAATGATTTCAGAAAATACCTTGGCCAGTGTGCCGGTGAATGGCAATGCCAGTGCCACACAGGCCGTAAGTGGGTCGTGACCCAGTGCCGCGAGGAAAAAGATCGCCCAAATCAGCTCGTGGATCGATCGCATCAACGTGATCGTAAACCTCACCGTGATGTGGATGGGGCGGAGAAGAAGCCGCATGAGCCGACCCTGAGACCCTTCAGGCCACCAGACGGTGGAGGAAAAAAACCCCAAAATTATCCCCGCGGGAACTGCCATGCTCATGGCAATAAATGCATAGCGCAGTGTGGTTCCCAGTTCCCGTAGTATCCGGATGATAAATGGGGTGGCGTCGTCAGGGAGGCTTTGGTTCTGGTCCGTGAGCGCAGGATGCAGTGCCGCAGCCCAAAATCCTTCAGTGCTCCCTGGTGGGCGCTCCGGCATGGGGCCTAGTATCCATGCACAAACAGCGAGAAAAAACAGCAATGCCAAGACAGTGAGCTTCCGACCGCTTGCCCGGAGCGTCAATCTGCAGGATGGTTTATCCATGGCTGGAGTGATCGAGTTGATAGAGCTTACGGCACTCTTCTTCGCTTAACGCATCAGGGGCGCTGTCGAATGCCATGCGGCCATCACGCAAGCCAATGAGGCGAGGGAAAAATTCTTGAGCCAACTCAAGATGATGCAGTGAGACAATCAGCGTGATGCCTTCCTCCTTGGATAGCTGAGTAAGAAGTTGGATCGTATCGCGCGCGCGCGCTGGGTCGATGGACGAGACGGGTTCATCAGCAAGTAGGATGGTCGGGTCCTGATAGAGAGCTCGTGCCACAGCGACACGTTGTTGTTGACCGCCAGACAGACTGTCGGTGCGATCGTAAATTTTTCCACGGATACCTGTGCGACCTAACAGATTGTAGGCGCGTTGCGTTTCTTTCGGCTTCGGGTAGATCATTTGTCGGACCGTCTGCAGCAGGGTCATTTCCCCCATTCCTCCATTGAGTACATTTCTTAAGACACGCACGTTGGGGACGAGTCCGAGGTGCTGCGGGATCATCGCAATGCGGGTGCGGAGTTTTTTGAGCTCCCGTGGTCCTAGCTCCGCAGGTGTTTGGTCCAGCTGAGTGATGCTGCCCGAGCTTGGCGCAAGTTGCGTTCCCATCAGCCGAAGGAGAGTCGTTTTCCCACATCCCGACGGGCCGATGAGTGCAACCTGTTCACCTGTTCGGATCTCAAGAGAGATGTCATGAAGCGCCTCTGTCGCTCCGAACGAGTGTGAGATATGAGTGAGTTGCAGTGACATCTGAAATCAAAGTAAACAAAAAAACAGGCCAGGGCAATGAAATCACCCCAGCCTGGATAAAATGAGAACGGGTGCGCTATTTTAATTTAACACTCTTCATTACATCAGCGATGCCTTGGAAGGTGCTGTTGTCCACGCTGATGAACTTATTCCGGTCAAAGGCCTTGAGCACAGCGGGGTCGGTGCAGCCAATCAGCGCAGCTTGGAGACGATCGGTGAAACCTTCACCGAAGGTCTTGTCGAGGTCTCCCCGTGCCGTGAAGTTGTAATCGGCATACGCAGGAGTTTCCCAAATGACACGACACTTGTTAGAGTCGATTTTCCCCTCCTTAACCAGTCGATCATACGTGCTGTAGTTGAGGGCCCCTGTCTGATAGGTTCCGTCTTGTACTTGGAATGCAGTTTTATCGTGCGATCCCGAGAAGCCCACTTTGCCGTAGTAATCAAGAGGCCCTTGGTCTGTGTTCTTGACGATGAAATGCGCGGGCATGATGCAGCCAGAGGTTGACCCCGGACTCCCAAAGGTAAATGTCAGCCCTTTGGTCCCCTGAGGAAAGGCGTCCGCCTTGATGAGACCCGTCGACTCATTGGCGATGAAGTAGGATTTGAATTGCAGGTCTTTGGCTCCTGCGACGATGGCACGTGACCCAGGCGCTTCATTGCGCGCCTGCACACCCGTCACCCCGCCAAACCAGGCAAGCTGGATGTCACCCGTGCTAAATTTGTCCACCGAAGCACCGTAGTCGCTTGAAGGGACAAACTCGACTGCGATGTCGAGCTTCTCGGAGAGCCATTTGGCCGCTGGGGCATAGCGCTCAGCCTGCGCCGTGGTGTCTTGATCCGGAATAGCAGAAAAACGGAGAACTTGTTCCGCTTCTTCTTTTTTTGTGCAGCTTCCTAGGGCGACCGCCCCAGCGATGAGGGATGCCAGTGCAGCACCCTTGATAATACGTTTTTGTTTCATGGCAGATAGAGGTTGAGTTGTTTGTTCAACCACCCCTAAAACGCACCAACAGGCGGCGCCTGTCTAGATAAAACCTACATTGGCATGTGTCATGCTAAGCTATCCTTGTTCACGATCGACACAAAGGTGCCGCCATCAGGTGGCCCAACTGTCCATAGGAGTGGAAAAATCGACATAAAACTGCACGCCACCGGAAATTTCCCCATTCCAAAGTATTCACGCTTGCAGCAAGCGCATCATTTTTTTTCACGGCTTCCCCTTGGAAATCAAGGGGTTGCGGGTGGGGTTGGAAAAAGATTGAAATTTAATGTCGAAAGGTGTTGACCTGAATGAGATTTCGAGTAGGTTCCGCCCGCCGCTCCAACGGAGGGCACGCAAGAGACACTAAGTCGACCGCGGACAGAGCTGGAAACAGCCAAGTTCACA
>JABDRB010000008.1 GCA_013041925.1 Akkermansiaceae bacterium
CCCCCCCCCCACTCCCCCTCATGCATCACCTCGTTCTCGGAACCGCTGGCCACATCGATCACGGGAAATCCTCACTCGTCAAATGCCTCACCGGCTCTGATCCCGACCGCCTACCCGAGGAGAAATCCCGCGGCGTCACCATCGAACTCGGCTTCGCCCACCTCTCGCTTTCCAGTGACACCGAGACCTACGAAGTGGGCATCGTCGATGTCCCCGGTCACGCCGACTTCGTCAATAACATGGTCGCCGGCGTGGGCTCCCTCGACCTCGCCATTTTTATCATCGCCGCCGATGACGGGTGGATGCCCCAATCCGAGGAACACCTCCACATCCTCACCTACCTCGGCATCAACAACATCGTCATCGCTCTCACCAAAGCCGACCTCTGCGAGGACATCCCCTTCACCATCGAAGTGCTCAGAGATGAACTCAGCGACACCGCCATTGCCGACGCCCCCATCATCCCCATTTCATCCCTCACCGGTCAAGGCATCGAGGACCTCAAACAATCCCTCCTCGAAAAACTCCAGCATATCCCGCCCCAGCAAGATGCAGGCAAACCTCGGCTCGCTATCGACCGCATCTTCTCCCCCAAGGGGTCAGGCACCGTCGTCACCGGAACACTCAGTGGCGGCCACATCAACGTCGGCGACACCCTCACACTCCAACCCATCGGACTCAACACCAAGGTCCGTTTTATCCAAAACCACCAACAACCACTCAATACCGCACTGCCAGGCATGCGCACCGCCCTGAACCTGCCCGACCTACCCATCGATACCCCAGGCAAATCCGGCGCCCAACGTGGCCACACCCTCACCACCGCCACATGCGGAAAAATCACCGACACACTCGATGTCGTGCTCCATCGCCTCGCACGCCCAATCCCCGGCATCAAACCTCGCCCCCTGCGACACTTGGAAACCGTCGCCCTCCACCACGGATCCACCCGCTGCCGCGCCCGCGTCATCCTCCACGACCGCACACACCTCAACCCCGGTGAGAAATGCCTCGCCCAGCTCCGACTCGAAACGCCCCTCTTCCTGCTCACCGGTGACCGCGTCGTCCTCCGCGATGGATCCCAACAAAGCACCCTGGCCGGCGCAACCGTGCTCGACGCCCTCCCCTCACGGCATGGGTTCCGCACCGAACATCGTGCCACCTTCCTCAAGCCCCGCGCTGAAAACCCAGACGACCCCACCACCGCCATCCGCTCGTTGCTCATCCGAGACCACCTCATCGATGAGAAAACCCCCCTCCCAAACAACCCCTTCCACGAAAAAGTAATCGCCCAAACCATCGACAACATGCTCGCCGAGGGAAGCCTCACCCGATGCCACCAAACCCTCCTCCATTCCCAATGGTGGAAAAAACTCCTCCATCACGCGGCCCAAGCCATCCGCACTTGGCACCAACAACACCCAGACCTCCCCACCATGCCACTGGACGACTTGGCCACATCACTCGCCCATTGCCCTACTCAACTCTTCCCCACCCTCACCATCGCGCTGGAATCCCAAGGCTACCAACTCACCCACAACGGAATCGCACACGCCAACCACACCCTGACACTCCCCGAGGACATCGCCGGCATCGCCCAGTCACTCCTCGAAAAAATCAACCACAACCAACTTCAACCGCCTAATAAAGCTGACCTCACCACCACCGCAAGCGAGGATCAGGCGATGAAGTTCCTAATCCGATCAGGACAACTCATCGAACTTGACCCGAAGGTCGTCATCTCATCCACCACCCGAGACACCGCCATCGAGAGCATCCGCAGCTACATCACAACCCACGGCCAAGCCACCGCCAGCGAACTCCGCCAACACCTCGGCACCACCCGCAAAATTGCCATGCCCCTGCTCGAGCACATCGACACCCTCGGCATTACCATAAGAAAAGACAACTACCGCACCCTGACAGCCCACCCCTAACCGCCATGCTCCCGCCCTCATCCGTCTTGCCCACCGTCACCTGCATCGGCCTGATCTTTCTTGCCTCTCTCGCTACCGCTGCAAAAAAACCAAACATCCTCATCGCCATCTCCGATGATCAATCGTTCCCACACGCAAGCGCCTACGGCTGCAAGTGGGTCAACACACCAGGCTTCGATCAAGTCGCACATCAAGGGATCCTCTTCAGTAACGCCTACACGCCCAACGCCAAATGCTCACCCTCACGCGCCTGCATCCTCACAGGCCGAAACTCCTGGCAACTCGAGGAAGCCGCCAACCACGTCTTCTTCTTCCAAGACAAATTCATCACCTTCTTCGAAGCCCTCGATAAAAACACCCACTACGCCGTCGGCGTCACCGGCAAAGGCCTTTCTCCCGTCATGCTCACTCCCAACCGCCGACCCACCGGCAAACGATGGGATAAACACAAACTTAAACATCGGCTCCCCGCCATCTCACCACTCGACTACGCCGCCAACTTCGAACACTTCCTCAACGAAAAACCCCAAGATCAACCCTTCTGTTTCTGGTATGGCTCCACCGAACCCCACCGCAAATACCAATACCAAATCGGCCTCGAAAAAGGTGGCAAAAAACTCGCCGATATCGATCAAGTCCCCGCCTATTGGCCAGATAACGAAACCGTCCGCACCGACATGCTCGATTACGCCTTCGAGGTGGAACATTTTGACTCTCATCTCTTACGGATGCTTGAATTACTCAAAACACGTGGTGAACTTGACAACACCATCATCATCGTCACATCCGATAACGGAATGCCATTCCCCCGGGGCAAAGGAACCCAGTATAAGCTGTCAAACCACCTCCCCCTCGCCATCATGTGGCCAAACGGAATTCAATCCCCAGGGAGAACTGTCACTGACTACGTTAGCTTCATCGATCTTGCACCAACGCTCCTTGAACTCGCAGGCGTCACTGACCCACAGGCGACCGGTATGCAACCGATCCAAGGCCAAAGCCTGAACCCTATCTTCAAATCTAACCAATCAGGGCGCATCATCAAAGACCGTAACCACGTGCTACTCGGTCAAGAACGTCACGACGTCGGCCGACCTCATGACGCAGGCTACCCGATCCGATCCATCATCATCGAGGGTATGCTCTACATTCATAACTTCAAACCCGATCGCTGGCCCTACTGCAACCCAGAAACCGGATATCTCAACTGCGATGGCAGCCCAACCAAAACCGAAGTCCTCAACCTGCGCCGAAACGGTCATGACCTGTCCTTCTGGCAGCGTTGCTTTGGCAAGCGTGGCGCAGAGGAACTCTACGACCTCCGCAAAGATCCAGACTGCTTACACAACCTCCTAAACAACCCCGAATACGCATCACGCGCCAAGCAGATGAAAGACAGGCTGTTTAATGCACTCAAAAAACAAAACGACCCACGCATGTCGGGCAAGGGCGATATTTTTGACCAATACCGCTACGGACGCAGTGACACCTCCAATACTCCCAACAAATACAGCAATTTCTACAATCGATTCATCCGAGGTGAAGCCACCCCCATGCCGACTTGGGTCAACCCCTCTGATTATGAGAAGTCACCGGTAAAGGAGTCATCCCATTGACGCAGCCAAGCTATAAAGCCCAGCCCTTTGATAAGCGGATTCCTCACTCATCGCCGCAGGACGATAGAGCACCTCCACCACGATCACTCACCCTGCACCACGAGACTGACCCGGCGTGTATGAGGTGCCCGTCGGTGCTCAAAGAGAAAAACCCCCTGCCAAGTGCCGAGCGTCGCCCGCCCCTTGATCACCGGAATCACCTCACTACTGCGTGTCAGAGCCATCCGGATATGCGACGGCATATCATCCGGACCTTCGTAGGTATGAATAAAATATGGGGTATCCTCAGGAACCAGATGATCAAAAAATGCCTCCAAATCCGTGCGAGCACTCGGATCCGCATTTTCCATGATCACGAGGCTCGCACTGGTATGCTGGACAAATACGGTGACGGTCCCCGTTTCAACCCCCGCTGCGGACACCGCACGTATCACTTCATCCGTGATTTCATAGGTCCCCTTCCCCTGCGTGCGCAGGCTAAATTCCGCTGAATACGCACTCACTGGTCTAATCAATCGAGACATCCTCGGCGAGCCAGTCAGAAACGGGAAACTTCATATCCAAGCCCCTCAGCGTGTCCACCATGATACGGGCAATGACAAGGTTTCGGTACCATTTCCGGTCGGCTGGGATAATATGCCATGGTGCGTGTTTGGTGCCTGTCTCGGAGATCACATCTTCATAAACCTCCTGAAACTCGTCCCATCGAGCCCGATCTTTCAGGTCGTCTGGGTTAAATTTCCAATGCTTCGCTGGATTATCGAGCCGCGCCTGAAGGCGCTTCTTTTGCTCCCCTTTGGAAATATTAAGAAACAGCTTAATAATGGTGGTGCCCTCTTCGACGAGCATCCTTTCGAAATCTACAATGTGTTGGTAACGCGGCAACCATACTGACTTCGGGTAAATATTTTTCACCCTCACCGCAATGATGTCTTCATAGTGGCTACGGTTAAAGACCACAATCTCGCCATTGTGCGGGACTTTTTGATGCACACGCCAGAGGAAATCACGGGCAAGCTCGTCCTCGTTGGGTTTTTTAAACGGCTCAACGTGAATCCCCTGGGGGTCTACCTTGGAGAAAACACTCTTCACCGTGCCGTCCTTCCCCCCAGTATCCATCGCCTGAATCACCACCAAAACCCGGTGTTTACCCTCGGCATAAAGAACATTCTGAAGATCCTTGAGCTCACTGGTAAGTTGGCTCAAAAACGGTCCATGGTCATCCTTCCCCCCATGACCAAAAAGAGATTTGTCATCCGTAGGGTGGTCTTTGAGGTTAACCCTCCCTTTGTGACTGACACGATATTTTTCGAGAGATCCTTGAACAGGCATGACTCACCATCTCAGAGCTCAGGCCGTGATGGCAAGTGAGAAAGCTTATTTATTGTTGCCCTGATCATTTGACGCGCGCCTAGATCTGCATTCCTGTCGTCGCCGTCTCCTTATGGAAACCGGCAAGAAGCTCTTTGTATACGCCGCCCGGAACGCCATCTCCAATGGGTCGATCATCTACCTTCACCACGGGGATCACCTCTGCGGCCGTGCCGGTCAGGAAAACCTCATCGGCGGTATAGACATCATATCTCGTCAAGGTGTCCTCAATGATGTTGATATCCAATTTTTCGCAAAGATCAAAGATCACGCTCCGGGTAATCCCATCGAGCGCGCCATCACTAATTTTCGGTGTGATGATCACCCCATTTTTGACAATAAAAACCGTATCCCCTGTGCACTCAGAAACGGTGCCCGCCTCGTTGAGCATCAACCCCTCCATTACGCCCGCTTTGACACACTCAATTTTGGCCATGACGTTGTTCAAGTAGTTCAACGATTTCACCTGTGGGCTGAGGGTCGCGTGGCTGGGTCGGCGGGTCGAACAGGTGATCAACTCCAAGCCGTTTTCATAATACTCCTCAGGATAAAGCTGGATGCTCGCCGCAATACAAAACATCGACGGCTTTTCACACAGATACGGGTTTAACCCCAAACCACCACTCCCGCGCGTCACCACCAACCTCACATAGCCATCCGTCAAACCGTTGGCACGAATGGTATCACAGACAACATCACAGACTTCCTGCTCGGTCCATGGCATCTTGAGCAAGATCGCACGAGCCGAAAGAAACAAACGTTCTACGTGCTCCTCCAATCTGAAAACACGCCCATTGTAAAAACGAACGCCTTCAAAGATGCCGTCCCCATAAAGTAATCCATGGTCAAACACAGAGACCTTGGCTTCGCTTTCGTCAACAAGCTCACCGTCGAGCCAGATTTTTGGGGATACATTCATAGGATGGTGGTTGAAGTAGATGATTAATCTTTCCTCTCGCGTTGCCGAAGGCTGCTGAGAAGTCGGCGGGGTTAAAACACGGATTCAACGCGTTGAACACGTCTTTTTTTAAGTAATCACCCCATCATCCGCTATTTGACCATCTTTGATCACCAGTTTCCGGTCACCGTGAACCGCGAGCGATTCATCATGAGTCACCACCACCAAGGTCGCCCCATCCTCGTCCGCGAGCGACATCAGCATCTCCATGATCTGAGCTCCATTGCGCGAGTCAAGGTTACCTGTCGGCTCGTCGGCAAAGATAATCTCGGGAGAATTCACCAACGCCCGGGCAATGGCAACCCGCTGCTGCTCACCACCACTGAGCTCCGAGGGTAGATGATCCACCCGCTTAGCTAAGCCCACGCGTTCAAGCGATTCCCGCGCTTTGTCAGTGAGATCCCTGCCACCAATCATCGCGGGTACCATGACATTCTCCAAGGCCGTCAACTCGGGCATCAGGTAGTAGTTTTGAAAAATATACGACATCCGCTGATTGCGGATCGCTGCCTGCTGGTTACGGGACATGGCATAGAGATCGACCCCATCCACCCAAACCTTCCCCTGCTCCGGTTTTTCCAGACCCGCAAGGATATACATCAGCGTTGTTTTCCCCGCGCCGCTCGGACCACATAGAAAAATCTTCTCGCCACGGTGAATGTCGAGATCGATCCCGTGCAAGACCTCGATCCTTTTTTTACCCACTGAATATCCACGGTGCAGGTCCTCTGCCTTGATCCACGCCAATTTGTCCATGCCCTTGACTAATCGATCCCACCGAAGATGCGAATAATTTTCTCAGTAATTCATGGAAAACCTGCCCGACTTGAGTCATTTTCTATTCATGGATACCCTTACCTTCACCCCACTTTACATGGAACGCGTCTGGGGCGGACGCGAACTCGAGCACATTTATCGTCGCTCACTCCCCAAAGCCGACACCCCATTCGGCGAGTCTTGGGAAATGACCGACCGACCCGGCGAACAATCCATCGTCAACCACGGTCCACTCACCGGATCCAGCCTCGGAGACCTCTGGCAACACCACCGTGAAGATATCTTTGGTTCCGGCTTCGAAAACGAACCTCGATTCCCGCTGCTCATCAAAATCCTCGACGCCCGCGATGATCTCTCCATCCAAGTCCACCCGCCCACGGCATTAGCTCCCGAGCTCGGCGGTGAACCCAAAACCGAGATGTGGTACATCGCAGACACCACACCCGATGCCAAACTCTACGTCGGACTCAAACAAGGGGTCAGCAAAGACGACTTCCAACATGCCATCAACAACGGCACCGTAGAGCAAGTCGTCCATGCCATCACCCCCCACGCCGGAGATTCCATTTTCATCCCGTCGGGCAGACTCCACGCCATCGGTGCCGGCCTCCTCATTTATGAAATCCAACAAAACTCCGACACCACCTACCGTGTGTTCGACTGGAACCGCATGGGGCTCGATGGCCAACCGCGCCAACTCCACGTCGAGGAGTCGATGCGCTGTATCGACTTCGAGGATGTCACCCCCAGCATGGACCACCCCGATGGCCACACACTCGCCACATGCCCCTTCTTCAAAGTAGATCAACTCGACCTCAAAGCAGGTGCCCGCATCGACAACCCAGACCCTCAACGGTTTTCCATCGTAACCGTCGTGAGCGGCGAGATCTCGTCCCGTGACGGTCGCACCCACGTCGCTGGCGACTTTTTACTCCTCCCTCGAGATACCCCACCTCTGACAGCCAACCGTGACGCCACCATCCTCCAAACGACGATCCCAGCGCATTAACCCACCATCCCATCAATTCCCACCCACCATCGACACATGACCGACTCCAACCGCCCGCGCCGCAAGAAACGTAAAACCCTTATCACGCTCGCCGTAGCGGCCCTCCTCATCATCGGCGTAGCTACCGCGATCTACTGGTGGAACCATCGCCCGATCACGCCCACCATCCTCGACACGACGGAGCAACGTGCCCTCGACCAAAAAATCGAGACCGTGCAGGAACGCACCTATCAACCGGGAGAAAAAGTGCTCACACTCACCGAGCGTGAAGTCAATGCCCTCTTCCATCACAACACCGGCCTCGGTGACAAAGTCAAATTTGAGTTCGCAGATCATGCCATCCACGCCCGCGTCCATACCGATCTCGATCCAGACATCCCCATCCTTGGCGGCCGCACCCTCAAGGCTAAGGCCCGTTTCAAACTGACCGACGCCCATAACAACCCAGCCATCATTCTCGATGACGTCACCGTCTGGGGCATCTCCCTGCCTAACGCATGGCTCGCCGAGATCAAAGGTAAGGACCTCATCTCTGAGCTCGGCATCAACCTCACCGACAATACAATAGCCGAGGGCATCGAGGACATCAGCGTTAACCACGGAAAAATCACGATCCAACTCGCCGAGTAAACATCCTCCAGCGTGCCGCCATACCCGCCTCATCCCCCCATATCAAAAATGAGGCACTCTGCTTAGAAAAAAAAGACATTGCCAAGTCGCCGGCTTTCCTCCATATTCCTTTGCGTCTAGACGCATCCGGCGGTCAGCACACGTTGTCTACCGCCAACTTTCGCCTTCTAGGAATAGGATTTTCACCTCCAAGGGCTCGCGACCTTGAACGCCCCAATTGGACGTGACCACCCATCCCCCCCCTCGGCGCAATGCCTTGCTCTATGACACCCTTCCATTGAGGAATCCCGTATTTCCCCATTTTCCCGATTTCTCAATCTGGAACCCAACGGAAATCATCCCCTACTTTCTATCTTACCACCCCATCCATGAGTGACTCATCCACACAGGACATCCATCCTGAACATCCCGAGCTTCCAGCCGATGCCGCCAAGGCAACGGCTCAAAAAAAGTCGGCAAAAAAAGCCACCAAAAAGGTAGCTAAAAAAACAACCAAATCGGCAAAAAAGACAGCCAAAAAAGCTGCCAAAAAAACCGCTAAAAAGACCAGCCCCCCCGTGGAACCGCAGACAACGGAACCCACCCAGGTCGAGCTCTCACTACCGCCTAGCTCCCCCCCCGCCCAGCAAGTTGCTCCGCCAACTCCGGAACCGACCGCTCCCCCTGAACCCACGCCCGCCGCAGTGTCACCCGCTCCGCAAGGCGACACCGCCCCCTCGACCGAACAACCCACCATGGGACGTGTCAAAGGTCTCGGCCCCGTGAAGAAAAACGCAAAACAAGGTAACCGATCCGATCGCAACAACAGGAGGGATCAAGATGAACCGCGCCGACACAACGACCCGGATTCACCTCGTGAAGGTAGAAAACGAGGCGGCAACGGACGCAGGGGAAATAAAAAACACTCCAAACAGGATCACCAAAAACGCGATAAACGCAACAAACACGATCGCCCACAACGTGAACGCCCACCGAAACGTGAGGTCGTCCTCACCGGCGACCCCGTCGACGTCAACGGCATGCTCGAAATCGCCCCCAAAGGCTTCGGCTTCCTCCGTGTCCCTGGGAAAAACTTCGAACAATGTCAAAAAGACGTCTTTGTTCCCCCTGATTTCATCCGCAAACACGGACTCCGACCAGGTGTCTGGATCGATGGCACCTGCCAAGAAGGTTCTCGCGGCCCCCAACTCACCGCCATCAAAACCATCAACGAAATCGACCCCGGCGAGGCATTTAAGCTCCCCCACTTCGAGGAACTCAAAGCCATCAACCCCAACCGCCGCATCGCCTTCGAATCAACCCCCGATCGATTCACCACACGTGTGCTCGATATCATCTCACCCGTAGGTCGTGGCCAACGGGGGCTAATCGTCTCTCCTCCCCGCTCAGGGAAAACGACGATGCTGCTTCACATGGCTGAGGCGATCAACGACCAATACAACGAGTCGATCCACCTCATCATCCTCTTGGTCGATGAACGCCCAGAGGAGGTCACCGAGTTCAGACGATCCCTCCCCGGTGTGGAAATCTACGCCAGCTCCAATGACGACCCCGCACGCAACCATGCGCGCATCGCCGAGCTCTGCATCGAACGCGCTAAACGCCTCGTCGAAGGAGGCACCGATGTCCTTATCCTTATGGACTCCATCACTCGCCTCGCCCGTGCCTACAACAACTCCAAGGGGGGAAGTAAAAGCAAAGGACGTGGTTACCAATCCGGCGGCATCGTCGCGGGCGCACTGGAAATGCCACGCCGCATCTTTGCCGCAGCCCGCAATACCCGCGAAGCCGGCTCCCTCACCATCCTTGCTACCGCCCTGATCCAAACCAACTCCCGTGCCGATGAAGCCATCTTCCAGGAGTTTAAAGGCACAGGAAATATGGAACTCGTCCTCGACCGCCGAATCGCCGAACAATACATCTACCCTGCCGTCGATATCTTTAAGTCTGGCACACGCCGCGAAGAACTCATCATGGCTGACCACCTGCTGCACAAAATCAACCTCATTCGCCGCGGCCTCGCTGGACACCGACCCGAAGAGGCCATGGAACGCCTGCTCTTCTTCCTCAAAAAATTTCCCAACAACACCCAGATGCTCATGGAAATCAAAGGCTGATCGCTCAAAGAGCCCCCATCACCCATACAGACGCATCACCAGCCCATGATCACACACGGCCGCGTCAACGAGTCCAACCCACTCACTAGTTAACCATCTCATGTCTACAGAACTGACACGTAACTTCTCCATCATCGCACACATCGACCACGGTAAAACCACCCTGTCGGATCGATTAATGCAGTTTACCCAAACGGTTTCCGAGCGTGATCAACAGGATCAATTACTCGACGCCATGGATCTCGAACGCGAGCGTGGCATCACCATCAAGTCCCACCCCGTCACCATGTCTTACAAGGCGAAGGACGGGAAAACCTATCAGCTCAACCTGCTCGATACTCCAGGCCACGTCGATTTCTCCTACGAGGTCTCACGATCACTGGCCGCCTGTGAAGGCGCGCTCCTCATCGTTGATGCCGCCCAAGGTGTCGAAGCTCAAACCATGGCCAACCTCCACCTTGCCAACGAACAGGAGCTCGCCATCATCCCCGTCATCAATAAAATCGACCTCCCCAACTCGGACCTCCCCAAGGTGTATAAACAGCTTGAGGACATCATCTGCATCCCCGCTGAGGAAGCCATCCCCGCGTCTGCTAAAAATGGCATCGGTATCGAAGAGATCCTCGAGGCCGTGGTCACCCGCATCCCCGCCCCCATCGAGCAGGAAGACAAACTTCTCCGCGCCTCCGTCTTTGATTCCGTCTACGACACCTTCCGTGGTGTCGTATCCTACGTCCGTGTCGTCTCCGGCAGCATGAAACGTGGCACGCGGATCAAACTCTTCCACACCCCCAAAACCTACGAGATCAAGGAGGTGGGTGTCTTCACCCCAGGCATGACCAAACGCGACCAACTCGTCGCCGGCGACGTCGGCTACGTCATCGCCAACATGAAGTCCGCCGATGAAGTCAAAATTGGCGACACCATCACCGACAACACGCACCCCTGCCCCGAACAACTTCCCGGATTCAAAGAAATCCAACCGATGGTTTTCTCCGGCATCTACCCGGTCGACTCCTCCGACTTCGAGGCCCTCAAGCTCGCCATGGGGAAACTCCAGATCAACGACGCCGCCTTCACCTGGCAGTCGGAGTCATCCGTCGCGCTCGGATTCGGCTTCCGCTGCGGATTCCTCGGCCTCCTGCACATGGAGATCATCCAAGAACGGCTCCGCCGTGAGTTCAACATGGATATCATCTCGACCTACCCGTCCGTCATCTATGAGGTCACCAAAACCGACGGCGAGGACATCATCATCGATAACCCATGCCTCCTTCCGGACTCTCAAGCCATCCAAGAAATCCGCGAGCCCATCGTCCGCGTCTACATCATGATCCCAGGCGACTACATCGGCGATATGATGAAGCTCGTCATGGAAAAACGGGGCGAAATGGAAAACACCGAGACCATTGACGAAAATCGCGTCATGCTCACCTGCACCCTGCCACTCTCTGAAATCCTCATCGACTTCAACGATAAACTTAAATCCATGACCCGGGGCTACGGTTCCATGGACTACGAACACGCCGGCTACAAACCTGGCAAACTCGTCAAAATGGATATCCTCATCGCCAGCGAACCCGTCGATGCCTTCTCATCCATCGTCCATCACGAAAAAGCCGCCCCCTACGGTCGACACCTCTGCAAAAAACTCAAGGACGTCATCCCCCAGCAACTCTTTGTGGTCGCCATCCAGGCCGCGATCGGAGGCAAAATCATCGCCCGCGAATCCATCACCGCCATGCGGAAAAACGTCACCGCCAAATGCTACGGGGGCGACATCTCCCGAAAACGTAAACTGCTCGAAAAACAGAAAAAGGGCAAAGCCAAGATGAAGGCCATCGGCAAGGTCAACATCCCCCAAGATGCCTTCATCCGTGTGCTTAAAAATGATTAACTCACCCTACACGGCCGTGGAAATCCCATAAGAAATCTGCCCACCCCGCAATCCCTCCGTGAAATTTACTTGCCAACCCGTTTAACTACCTCCATTTAACCACCAACCCACCCCATACCCACTATGTCACTCTTCGATTCAGCCACCCAAGCACCAGCAGATCCCATCCTCGGTCTTTCCTCTCAATTTAAAAAGGACACCCGCGAAAACAAAGTCAACCTCGGCGTCGGTGTCTTTGTCGATGCCCATGGCGTCACCCCCGTGCTCCCCAGCGTGCTTAACGTGGAAAAACAACTCGCCGATGCCAGCGCGTCAAAAAGCTACCTGCCCATGACCGGCAGCCCCGCCTACGCCAGCGCCACCCAGAATCTCTGTTTTGGTCAATCACTCGCATCTCAACTCGATGGACGCATCGTCACCGCCCAAACCCCTGGTGGAACCGGAGCCCTGCGCGTCGCTGGCGATTTCCTGAAACGCACCACCGGCACCCTGCCCGTCTGGCTCTCCAACCCAACTTGGGCGAACCACAAGGGCATCTTTACCACCGCCGGCCACACCCTCAAAGAATACGCTTATTTCGACTCCGCCACCAACGCCGTCGACCGCGATGCATTTTTCGCTGATCTCCAAACCATCCCCGCTGGGGACGTCGCCGTCATCCACGCTTGCTGCCACAACCCAACAGGCGCTGACTTATCCGCAGACGATTGGAAACAGGTCGCTGCCATTGCCTCCGACAAAGGCTGGCTACCCCTTCTCGATTTTGCTTATCAGGGGTTTGGCGAAAACATCGACGCCGATGCCGTCGGCGTGCGCACCCTCGCCGAGGCAGGGTTACCCGTCATCGTCTGCCAGTCGTTCTCGAAAAACTTTGGCCTCTACCAAGACCGCATCGGAGCACTCCACATCGTTTGCGCCAGCACCGAGGAAGCAACACGAGTCAAAAGCCAGGTCGAACTCTGCATCCGCACCAATTACTCGAATCCACCCGCACACGGCGGAGCCATCGTCACCGCCATCCTCAACGACCCCACCCTGACCAGCCAGTGGGATCAAGAAGTCGCCGGCATGCGCGACCGCATCAAAACCACCCGTGCCGACTTCGTTTCTGCGCTTCAACAAGCGGGTGTCTCACGGGATTTCAGCTTTCTGATGGATCAAAAAGGGATGTTCTCATTCACCGGCATCACCGTCGAGCAAGTGACACGACTCCGTGAGGAGTTTGCCATTTACATGGTCAATAGCGGACGCATCAACGTCGCAGGCATCACCCCGTCGAACCTCACACAGGTCGCAGGAGCCATCAAGACCGTCATCGGCTAAATACCCGATATGCACGCGATCCAAACATCGCTCGAGGCATCACTCGAGGACTTTGCCATCTCCCGATCCGAACGCAAGGAACTCAAAGCCCTGCTTGCACACGCCCACGGCAATCAAACGGAACAGGCAAAAATCCGCCAACTCGCATTCCGCATGGCCACCCAAGCCATGGAGGAGGTGGGTGAGGTCACCGCCATGGATTGGCTCGAGAGCATCATCAAGCTGCTCTACGCCAATGAGATGAAAATCAAGGCGAGTGCCTATTTCAGCCCGGGTGACGATTGCCTCCACCGCATCCGTCAACTCATCAGCGAGGCCCGCCAAACGCTCGATATCTGCGTTTTCACCATCACCGATAACCGCATCGTCCAAAAACTCGAGGAGGCCCACCAGCGCGGCACCCAGATCCGAATCATCTCCGACGATATGAAATCCGAGGACCTCGGGTCCGATATGGCAGCCCTCGAGCAGCTCGGCATCCCCTGCCGCTACGATCGAACCCGCGCCCACATGCATCACAAATTTGCCATCGCTGATACCCACCTCCTCCTCACCGGCAGCTACAACTGGACCCGATCCGCCAGCACCGAAAACAACGAAAACATCGTCGTCAGCAACACCCCTCGTCTATTAACTTCCTTTCAGAAGGAGTTTAACCGCATGTGGCGATCCCTCGCATAAAAACACAACGCATCGAGCTGATCGATGCCATCCCCACTCCCCCAATAAAAAAGAATCATGCGCACACTCGCCATCGGAGACATTCACGGATCACTCACCGCCCTTGAGGCACTGGGTGATTTTGTTGGCTATACAGCGGACGACACCATCGTCACCGTAGGCGATTATATCGATCGTGGACCAGACTCCAAAGGCGTGATCGACTACCTCATCGACCTAAAAACATCCCACCAAGTTGTCACCCTTAAGGGCAATCATGAAGTGATGATGGAAAATGCCCGCTACTCCCAGCAGGAGCTCTACTTCTGGCTTGTCAATGGTGGTGAGGCTACCCTGTTTTCCTTTGACGCCGAACGCCTCGATGACATCAACGCCAAATACTGGAAATTTTTCGACTCCTGCACCCGGTATCACGAAACCGACGATCACATCATCGCCCACGCCGGTCTCGAACCCAACGTGCCACCCGAAAAACAATCCGACGACTTTATCTTCTGGCACCGCATCAACGACACCCAGCCCCACGTATCAGGAAAAACGCTTGTCTGCGGCCACACACCCCAACGAAACGGAATACCCCTCGCACTCGACCACGCCATCTGCATTGACACCTTCGCCTTCGGAGGAAAATGGCTGACCTGCCTCGATATCGACAGCGGAGAATACTGGCAGGCCAATGAACGTGGAGAAACCCATCAAGGGACACTGTAACATTCCTTATCGCCACCATTTAGACAAACATATCATTCCTCACATTTCTCGTTTGGAGTTTCAAATTTAAGCTTAACAACAACCCGTGAACGAATTTCAAACAGACGACCTGCGTATCGGCGAAATCAAGCCCCTGATCTCCCCAGCGGTGCTCTCCCACCATCTTCCTCTCACCAACAAGGCATCCCAAGTGGTCGCCACAGCTCGGCAGGAATCTGAAAACATCCTTCAAGGGAAAGACGATCGACTGCTGGTTGTTGTTGGGCCATGCTCAATCCACGACACCGGAGCCGCTATCGAATACGGTGCAAGACTCAATGATGCCGCCACCCGTTACGCCGATGACCTTCTTGTCGTCATGCGCGTCTACTTTGAAAAACCCCGCACCACCGTTGGCTGGAAGGGGCTCATCAACGACCCCCACCTCGATAACTCGTTCGACATCAACCAAGGCCTCCGTATCGCTCGCGAACTCCTCCTTGAACTCGCCGAGATGGGCATGCCCGCTGGCACCGAATTCCTCGATACCATTTCGCCTCAGTATTACGCCGACCTCATCGCTTGGGGCGCAATCGGTGCCCGCACCACCGAGTCACAGATCCATCGCGAACTCGCATCCGGCTTATCCATGCCCGTCGGGTTTAAAAATGGCACTGGTGGCTCCATCCAGATCGCTCTCGATGCCATTCAGGCATCCGCCGGCCAGCACCACTTCCTCTCCGTTACCAAACAAGGAGTCACCGCCATCGTCTCCACCACCGGCAACGACGCCTGCCACATCATTCTACGTGGATCATCCCAAGGACCGAACTACGATGCCAAAAGCATTGCCAAGGTCACCGGCCAACTCGAAAACGCAGGCCTCCCAGCCTCGGTCATGATCGACTGCTCACACGGCAATTCACTCAAAGACTACCGAAATCAACCCGTGGTCGCTCAGGCACTCTGCGAGCAAATCGCCGCAGGCAATCACGCCATCACCTCCGTCATGGTGGAAAGCAACTTGGTCGAAGGTGGACAAAAACTCCAAAGCGATTTGGCCGACCTCACATACGGCCAGTCGGTCACCGACCCATGCATCAACTGGCAGACCACCGAGAATATGCTCGAAGCATTCTCCCAAGCGATCCGCGCAAGACGGAAAGCATAACTCCCCTCATGAAAAAAGTCAGCACTCCCATCGCTCTCATTGCGGCGCTGCTCATCGCCTCGCACGCACCTTGTTTATCCGAGCAAGAAAAACCCAACGTGGTCCTGATTGTCACCGACGACCAAGGATACGGTGATCTCGGCTGCACAGGAAACCCGGTCATCCAAACCCCTCACATGGATGCGCTCAGCGCTGAGTCCTCGACCTTGGACGACTACCACGTCGCCCCGACATGTTCCCCGACCCGAGCCGCACTGCTCACTGGCCACTGGACGAACCGCACAGGCGTCTGGCACACCATCATGGGACGCTCCATGCTCCGGTCAAATGAGATCTCCCTTGGAAAGCTGCTGCAAGACAATGGCTACCAAACTGGTATGTTTGGCAAATGGCACCTCGGTGACAATTACCCCTACCGAGCTGAGGACCATGGCTTCGGCGAAGTCTACCGACACGGTGGCGGTGGTGTGGGGCAAACACCCGACTACTGGAACAACTCGTATTTCGACGGCCACTACCTCCACAACAGCCAACCGGTTCCCGCCAAAGGCTTTTGCACCGACGTCTTCTTCGAAGCTGGAAACACGTTCATCCGCCAGTGTGTTGCTGAGAAAAAACCCTTCTTTGCCTACATCGCGACCAACGCACCTCACGGCCCCCTGCACTGCCCACAGGAATACATGGACCGCTACGCGTCCCAAAAACCCGCAACGGCCGCATTCTTCGGCATGATCACGAACATCGATGACAACGTCGGTAAAACACGCGCGCTCCTCAAGGAACTTGGCGCCTATCAAAACACGATCTTTATCTTCACCACCGACAACGGAACGGCCTCTGGTGCCTCCGTCTTCAATGCCGGCATGCGCGGTGCAAAGGGGTCGGAATACGACGGTGGTCACCGTGTGCCCTTTTTCCTCCATTGGCCAGCAGGCGGCATGGACAAGAAACACCCGATCAAAAACATCACCCATGCCGTGGATATCGTCCCCACCATCCTCGACCTCACGGGCAGCTCGAAACCCAATAAACTCAAGTTCGATGGCACATCACTCCGTGCCCTGCTTGACCCAACAGCCGACCCCGACTGGCCTGATCGCATGCTCGTCACGGACTCTCAACGTGTCGTCGACCCCGTCAAATGGCGGAAATCCGCGGTCATGAGCCAGCGCTGGAGACTCGTGAATGGTGTGGAACTCTACGACATCCAAGCCGACCCCGGACAAAAAAAGAACCTCTCCCAAAAGCACCCAGATCAGGTGAAGACCATGCGCACGTTTTATGATAAGTGGTGGGCCGAAATCGAACCCACCTTTTCCCAAACAACCGAGATTTACCTCGGGCAACCTGGACACCCTAAAGTGACGCTGACCTGCCATGACTGGATCAATGGCGAACGTTATCCGCCATGGAATCAAGGGCAGGTTCGGCGAGCAGGTGGGCTCACAGATGCCGACATGGCCAAAGCCAAACACCCAGACCATTGGGCCGTGAAGGTAATCACTTCTGGCACCTATGAGATATCATTGCTCCGCTGGCCCGAGGAGGCCAAACACCCGATCAGCGCCCCTCTTCCTCCCAGTAAAAATGTTCCAGGTGCCTCGCAAGCCTACCGTGCAAAGCCAGGTAAAGCCATTCCTATCCACCATGCCATCCTCCGCATCAACGGCCGTGAGCTTGCCCAACAATCCGTTTCACCCCAAGACACGAAGGTAACTTTCACCACCCAACTCACCGCAGGATCTCATCAACTTTCCCCAGTTTTCATCACCCAACAAGGTGGAGAAGTCGGGGCCTATTATGCCGTCGTCAAAAAGATGACCACCCCATAAACAGCCGAAATCGCTGATTCCTCTCGATCCGGTGAATAAGCCTCCCCTCAACAATCAGGAGAGAACGCGGACCCTGTAGACCGCCGCAGGGGCGCCGTGAGTCGCGAGCACCCGAAGCGTTAGCTTCTCCGTAAGCCGAGCATCCGCAAATACTTGTTCGTAGCGAGCCGATCGGTGCCCGCGAACTTCTGAGATCACGTTTCCATCGCCATCCACCAGGTCAAAATCACGGACCATGAACGGTGCCACCTCATCGGCGTGGGTCATGAGAACACTTTCCATGGGGTGATCCCAGTCGGGGTCAAATTCAATGATCAGCCGCCGAATAGAAACAGGATCTGCCCAAGACAAGGTGAGTTCAGGTTGCTTATCTTCAGTGTCAGCGACCCAGGCATTGGGCATTTCGGTGGGGCGTGCCGGGCCATGTTGCACATGCTCGGGTCCAAAAACATCCAAGGCGGACGAGAGTGTGATGGCGAGATTGTGGCCATCGGGGCGGCGTTGAGGGAGCATGAACTCGAAGGTATCAATCCCGATCCCAGCGGGTGGTTCCTGCACGGAGGAGGTGGCCACCGCCTTGTTGAAGGCATTGCTCACCGCAAGAATCCCGGGGAGTCGTTGGTCGCTGAGTCGGACTCGAACCGCCGGTTGCTCGTTGAGCTTGATGAAATGATAGCCACCTCGACTGACTGGTTGTTGGAATGTCACCTCGATCGATGATTCGCCTTCAGAAAAGGCAATCTCGACCTCGTCAATGCGTTCATCAGGAGTGAAGTTGCCAGCCTTGGCACTGCGCAATAGCTCGGCCTGCAATTGGCCCGCATGGTCGGCAGAGATTTCAAACGTCATGCTCGGGCAAGCCCCTTGTGGCAGCGGCAACAGCATCGCCCAGCCGCTATCGAGGCGAAGCCACTCTCCGCTGGCAGGGATTTGGCGCAGCTGCAGCTTCGAGCTCGCCGTGATGCTCGCAGAGGCGACAAGGTCGTCTGAGTCAACGGGATGAATGCCCGGCAGGAGTTGGCCGCTGCGGTCGAGTCGGGTTTGCAGGTCATGCAAAGCATCCCCCTGGGTCAGATCACGCGGTTGACAACCGCGGTTGAGGCAAACGGCTGCGGCCGTGCCTACCGCTTGTCCACCCGCCGCGCAGGTCGCCATCACGCGGCTTGAGCCGAAGGCGACATGCGTGGCGCTGATGATGCGCCCCGCTAGAAACAGGTTCGGGATATGATAGCTGTAAAAGGAGCGCATCGGGATTCCGTAGACTCCCTTGGCATGCCATTGGGTGCAGCTGGGTAAGTCAGAGTAAACGCCATCGGCTGGATGCAGGTCCAGCGCCCAGCCGCCATGTGCAACGACGTCATCATGCGCACGTTGCTCCACCACATCTTGTTGGCGTAGCAGGTAGTCCCCCTCAAAGCGTCGGCTTTCCCGCTTGCCTGGAATTTGCCCGACCCATTCCAGCGCCATCGTTTCAGTTTCAGGGTATTCACCTGAATTTTTCATGTGATCCCAGATGCCGTAAACCACCTTCCAGAGCTCCCACTTGATGTCCTCGGTCTTGTGCACCGTATCGAGTCGGCCACCATACTCAATCCACCAAAAATTGCAGCCCTGCATGTTGGCGTTGATTTTCCGACATTGCGCGATTTTTGTGACATCCTTGAGCGCCCAGCTCGGAGCGGTGAAGTTGACCGGGGTGCCGACATCTTTGGTGTAAAAGTAGAGCGAGTGGCCGAGCAAACTGCCAAAGCTTTCGTCGGGCGCAAAGCCCTCGCCAAATTCGTCTTTCGACTCGGCGCCCATGCGAAAAGCCGCGCCGCTGAGAAACCCGACGATCCCGTCACCCGACGCATCGCAGAAGTAGGGCGCGCGTAAGAGGTAACGGACGGAGTTCTGTGAGCAAAATGCGGTGACGGACGTGATTTCATCCGTGGCTCCTTTTTCAACTTCATACACCGCCGTGTTGAGCAATAGCGTGATGTTAGGCTCCTCGACGACTTTTTCCAGCAAGATGGTGTCTAAGATATACGGGTGACCTTGACGGTTGCGGTAGAGGTTTTCCTCAAGGAGCTCATTGATGATGCCGCCTTCACGTGACCAGCGGTTGTTGTTGCCCATGTGGGACGTTGCGCCAAGCACCCAGAGGCGCACTTCGCTCGATGCGTTGCCGCCGAGCATGGGACGGTCCTGAACGAGAGTCACGCGCAGACCCTCGCGGGCAGCGGCAATCGCCGCACAGGTGCCGGCAAGGCCACCGCCGACCACGACCAAGTCCGATTCAGGTGTTTCCGTTTGAAGTTGCCGGGCTGCGGCTGGTGTTTCGTGAATCATGGTGTGTGTTTCGCGTTAAGGTATTTGGCGATGATGAGAATAGCAACGCCGATGCTGATCGTCAGAAGGGAAAAAAGAAGGAGAATGGCGCGCTGGCTAGGATTGAATGGCAGTAGACCTGTCAGCCCAGCACCCAGCACCACCATGCTCCAGCCGACAATCCGAGCTGGTGAAGTATCGGCGACGACTTTGCGTTGCGCGGATGATTCGAGCTCGCGGGTTTCAAGTGCTTCGATACGCGACCAATGTTTGTCCACTCCACGGGCACGCAGATGGGCAATGAGGACAATCACCACCGGCAGGACCACCCCGACAAAGACTTTGGATTGGTTGAAGAGCCATTGGCCAACCACACTATGCTCGGGTGCTTTGATCAGTCCGAAATGCAGTGCCAGACCGAGCGGGATGCAGATGCCTGCTGTGCACCAGAGTGCCCCCACATTCACCCGCTTGCTAAGTAGCCCGATGAGGATGGGAGCCAACAAGGGCACCACCATCAACTCGGTGATCGAGATGATGACTTTTTCCGCACCACCCAGCATCGGAATACACAACGCAATCCCCGCAATGAGGGTGCCCAGCAGAAGCGTAAACCCCCTGCCAGCCCGCAAAAGACCTTGTTCGGTTATCTTGCTCCTTAAGGGGCGGTAGATGTCGTGCGTGAGGACGCCCGAGAACACATTGAGTTGCGAGCTGATCAGACTGGCGGTGGCAGAAAACATGGCCGCCATCATCAGCCCCACCATGCCAATGGGTAACACGTTTTTACACGATTTGATGTAGGCCTCCTCTTTCATCACTCGGACCATCTCGTCCGTGGCATCCGCTGGGATCGGGCTTTGCACGCGCCAGAGTAAGGGCGGTAGCAGCCAGAGAAAGGGGGAAAATAGATAGAGCACTCCGAAGAGGATGGTGCCGCGCCGAGCATCACGTGGCGAGGGCACACAGAGGTAGCGCTGCACAAAGGCAAACTCAGCACCAATCATGAAGTAGTGAATGATCACCCAACCAAAGAGGAAAAACCACGTGTAGCGTGGCCCAGAGGTAAACGAAAGAAATCCCTCCGGAGCTTGGGCGATGAATCCGCCCAAGCCACCGATATCGAGCATGATCAACACCACCACAAAAACCACCGCAATGTTCAGCACGATAAACTGAATCACATCAGTCATCAGCACCGCCCACAATCCACCAATCATCGTGTAGAGTATGACAACGGCACCAAAGACGAGGATAGCCGTGACCAGTTGTGGAGGCATGCCTTCCACGTTACTCGCCGTGTTGTCACCACTGGTGACGGCAACCGTGAGCGTGGCGATGGCGTAGAGCGCACCAGCGGCACCCACGAGACGAAAGATCATCATCGACCAGGTATAGAAATGCAGTGCCCCTTTTCCAAAGCGCCGCTCAACAAATTCGGCGGGGGTGCGCACGCCGAGTCGCTTCCATTTCCCTGCCACGGTGTAGCCCGCCAGTAGGGCAGCGATACCGTAACATAGGTTCACCAAGATCGCGACCAATCCGTGTTCGTAGGCCATCCCGCCCCACACCACAAAGGTGTTGGCGGAAAACATCGTCATAAATGCACTCAGCCCACTGGCCCACCATGGCGACGAGCCCCCTGCGGCAAAGAGATCCGAGGTGTTACGCACCTTGCGACCGAGAAGCACCCCGATACCAACGGTGCCAATGAGATAGAGTGTGAGGACGGTCCAGTCAGCGGCGTGCATCTTTTAAGTTATGTGAGAGAACAATGTGCCCAACCTTCAACACGAAGAATGTTGCATTAGAAATGATAGTAAATTGCTGGTGGATGATCTGTAAAGTCTTCCGTTTGATCTATGACCGAAAAAAGCCGTCACAGTTAACCTGCGACGACTTTGAAAAGGGTCCACCTTGATGAGGTTTATCAGGATTTACGGCGACGCAGTATGAGCATGAAACCCGAAAGGCCAATCAGAACTGCAGAGCTGGGCTCAGGGACGGGGATGCCGGTAATTACAATATCGTCGAGGTAAGTACTATGGCTGTTTGCTGTACCGCCGTTATACCAACGGAATTTCGCGGTATCGGTAAACGTATAGGTTCCCGAGCTCAGCGTTACGGTCTGATCCGCATACCAACGGGTCACTTCGTAGTCAGGATTGGTAGGAGTGGCTCCCGCTACATAAGCAGTACCTGTATGCGTCTTGACGGTCTGAGTATCGGAAAAATTACCCAATGCTGAATACTCAAGTCGCATAGTGCGCCCCACCATGTTAGAGTTAAAAAGCATTGCATATGAAACCTCAACTGAGGTGTATGCACCAGTGGCTAGAGCAAGTGGGTTAGCCAATTCGAATCTGCCTGATGAAGACCTGATGCGAACATGCTTGCCCGACGGGTCTGACCCAGATCCTGGGCCGCCGGTGCTAGCGATATTAGCAACATCTGTGAAAGCATTAGAAGTAGGGCTTGTATAGTCAGTATTGGCCCAATCACTGGTCGTGGTCGTAGCTTCCCAATCCTCACTGCTGAGAATCGTCGCGGCTGAGACCTGAGAACTAGTGATGATGGCTCCCAGCAGAATGGATGGAATGCATTTCATTGTGGGGGGCTTCTTTATTGTAATGTTCATATGGATGAGTGGTTTCCGTTGAATAACGAGGTGGTTTTAATCAAACGACGATGAAATAATTACCCCCCTCACCCGAGTTTGTAAAATAAAAATGATTGCATTATTTAAATTTTTTATTATACATTCCGATCATTATGATCCCCCTCCCTAGAACATTCTCCACCCCTCTCCCTCAACCATGCTCTACCGTGACTGGCTCAATTTAAAAGTAAATCTGCTGTGGTGCCACAATCAGCCCGTAGCGAGCGGCCACCCTGATTCTGGTCGAGTGTTGCGTTCCGAAAATTATACCAATGCTGGAGCATGGCTGGTGCGTGAAGGGTGGGCGCAAGTGGAGCATGACGGGGAATGCCACCGGGCAGATTCAGGCGAATGGCTGATTGTTAAACCAGGTCCACGGGTTCAGAGTTTTTCCGCTGACGCACGCCTGATCTCGATCGCTTTTGAAGCGCGGTGGCCGGACGGCTCCCACTTGTTTCATGATGGACTGAGCCTGGTGGTGGATGATCCAGAAAAATCCCTCACACTGGAAAAGCGGGTCCGCCCGATTCTCAATACCATGAAGCAAGTCAACCCCGACACCTGGGACGCACGCGATCATGAGGTGGATTTTACACTATTCTTGAAGTTAGAACGTTTGCTTTGTCTGTGGTTGAGCACACTATCGGACATCCTCCGCAACGATGGCATAGCGCATTCCGGTCACGGAGGGGTTGACCCGCGCGTCCGTGCTGCCATTGACCAGCTCCAGGCTGCGGACCTCGGTCAACCCATCGACACCGAACACTTAGCCACCCTATTGCAGCTCAGCCAAAACCACCTCATCCGCCTGTTTCGGCGCGATCTGCAGACAACCCCTGTGCAATATTGGAATCGCTTGCGCGTTGAGCATGCCCGCCGACGATTGCTCCAACCAGATGCTGGCGTGAAACAAGTCGCCTTGGAGCTCGGCTTCACTTATCTGTCCCATTTTTCTAAATGGTTTAAACGCCACACAGGAATCACGCCAAGAGAGGCGACAAAGAAGGAAGGATGATCAAGCACAGCTGAGGTGACGATGTATAACTTATCGTTTAAAATATATGAATGAATACCCATGACAATGCAGCGAATCTCGATAGGGTCATGATTATTCAACCCGCACGCATCGAGCTCCCCACCTGGGGATGACGATCGACTCCACGTCCCCAAAACTTCTTCCCATGATCACCACCATTTCAAAATTCAGTCTGCTCGGCATCATCGCGACCCACGCCATCGTGACGACCGCCATCGGTGAGGTGTTGCCGCTCAGTTCGAGTGCAAAAATCGTCGCCAGCTCCGTGCGAGACGGGTTCCCTGCATCACACGTTACCGATGGTAAGGTGTCAGATGCTTCCCGCTGGTTGAGCCAACCGAGCGATACGCCGCACCTGCTCACCTTTACCTTTCCAGACCGCCATGAGTTTGCGGGGATCCATCTGTATTCTGGATTCGGCGCCGGTGACGCCATCGTCGACTTTCATGTTGAATTTCTAAGCAACGACCAATGGGTCAAGGTGCCCTCATGTCAAATTACGGGCAACACATCCACGGCGCTCCGTTTACCATTCGATGACACCCTCAAGGTGGAGGGAAACTCGTTACGCTTGGTAATTTCAAAAAGCAAAGGCAACATCGCACGCATCAAGGAGGTGGTCATCTGGCCCGCTGGCGCAGATAATCTCCCACAATTGAAACACAAAGTGAAGGCGGCGCCGACTCCTTCCCATGATGCAGCCGAAGCAAACATAGCGCCGATCTACCTCAACCAAGCAGGGTTTAACCATGCGGCGCCAAAACGCTTCACGGCTCCGACCCTCAACGATGGCACCCCATTCCAAATCCTATCAGCCGAAGGAAAGGACATCGTTTACAAGGGAACCATCACCAACCACCGTGGTGATTTCACTGATTTCAACCCAACGGAGAAACGTGATTGGGTGCTGGTCGCTGGCGGCCACCCATCGGTGCCATTCACCGTAGCCACCCACCATTTTGAAAAAATCACCTATCAGCTTGCGCTCGATTTCATGATTGATAGCCGTCACCACGTGGGCGACTCGCGGAAACCTGCACGCGGATCCTATTCATGGCGAGATGATCATCATTTTGGATGGACCTTATCCACTCTGGTGCCGATGTGGCTATCCAACCCATCTGCTTGGCAAAATTTACCTTCTCAAGTTCGTTACGAGAAATCTGATGACCGGAACCTGTGGGGCGCGCTGGCACCTTACTCAAAGGACGCACCGGATCTGGTGAAGTTGATTCACTGGGGCGCTGATGTCATCGTCACCAAAAAGCTCGAGCATGAATTGCTCAAGTCCGAGTTGGCCTACTTCCTCTATGCCTGGCCATGGATGAAGCAATGGCTACCTGAACAGAACCGGGCAGCCGTGATGGCTTACGTCAACGAGGTTTGGGATCAACCCACTGTATCGCGCAAGTACCCCTATGATGAGTCTCCAGCTGATGGTCACAACCTTCTGGCACTCAAACAAAAAGTTGGATCGACGAAAGGTGCCTACCCTCCAGGATTTAGCGTAGAGCCCAATCTCTTAATGCATGAAGTCTGCCAACGTGCAGGCAACCCCAACGCTGAGCGATATTTTCAGGCCGCATTCCGCCAGGTCGAGTGGATGGTGAAGCATCTCGACTGGGAGGATCCGCAAGTGACCAAAGGGCAGCGTATGAGCGAACACCGAACCATTCCCGGCATGGCCATGTTCCTCCGCATGCATCCCGAGCGCGCGCCTGTTGGCTTGCGTGATAAAATCAAAGACTGGGCACGCGTGATGGTTCGCAGGTCAGACAACATGTGGGACTTTCGTAAACTCACCGATGAGGGTGACTGGACACCATCGGGGCCAAAGCGCACACAGTGGAACGAAGTAGGAAATGTGGTCGGATTCCCAGCCTGCGCCATCGCCGCGGCATCGGTTCTTGATCAGGATACAAACCTCTCAAAACGGCTCGGCCAATTGGTCTGGTCCCACTTCGATAACTGCTTCGGTCGCAACCCGACAGGTCGCCACTTTTCATACGATGCGCCTCGTGAAATTGAGGGAGTGGAATGGGGGTGGTACAGCTACCACAAGGGAGGGATTGGCCAGTTGGCAAAGAGCCGCTTCGTTCTAGATGGTGCACCCAAACGCCAGCACTACCCATACCACCCCGAAGTTGGAAACGTCGGCTGGTCCGAAGGCTGGATTCAATTCAACACCGCCTTCAACCTGAGCCTCGCCTACCTCGCTCAGCATACCACCAAGATCCTAGTGACTCCACACGGGGAACAACTCAAAATTCAGATTGAAGGGGCACTCAACCTTAACCCCAAGCAGAGGGAGCGCGTGACGGTGAAAATCGAGGTGGATGGTCGAGTTCAACCATGTGTAACGATCGAGGAATCCTCACCCGACTCGGGCAAGTTTACCAAACTCATCAAGCGGCCGCAGGGAGACACGCTGAAGGTCATCTATGGTCATGGGTTTCTTCGCTCATCCACCACGTTCCGACTTGGATCCGCCAAAGCCACACATTGATCGTCTCATCGGAGGTTTTTCTAGCTAACCCCACTGATTGCTGGCACCGCAGCCCCTATCAATGGTTGCCCACACGCCAACTGCCGAGAATGACGCTCATCGACTTGATTTCAGCCGACACTCGAGGGGCGAAGATCAACGACGGAGCTGGCCGAAAGACCGTGAAGAAAGGTTCTGCGTGAAACAAGCATGGCGTTCATCGACTACCAGATAAAACCAGCTTCTCTCAGTTGAATTCCATGAGTCAATCGACCATGGTTGCGAGGTTTATTTCGCGCATACATGGAACCAATAAACGGCGCTACAACTTCTGCCCGTCAGCAAGCAGACGTTTTTTCAGCTTCCCATAGTCAACGTTTTGCACGGGCACCTTGTCTTCGATGGCGATACTCGCCGCAGTGCCAGCACTCTGACCGAGGATCATGAAAACGGGCTCCATCCGGATGGAGCCAAAGGCGACGTGTGATGCCGAAAGAGAGACCGGCACCAGAAGATTCTGGCACTCTTCGGATTTTGGAACAATCGATCGATAAGAAACAGGATAGGGATTGGGACAGAGCACAAAGAAATTGCCATCATTACTCACTGCGGCGGCACCATCTCTTTCAACCACTACGCGCTGGCAGTGGTGAGAATCCATCGGGTATGCGGCAAGACCGACAGAGTCTTCCGCCACACGCGCTGACGATCCATTAGCCTGTGTCATGACGTAAGAGGAGAGCATGCGGCGCCCCTCTCTCACATAAAGTTGATGTGGCCAGTGACCTGTGGATTTGAACTCATTGGGATCTAAACCAAATTTCCTTACTCTGACCTGAAGCTCATCAGGAACCGCTGAGTCGTTTGCGAGAAAATACATCAACCCCTGTTGATAGTTAACGTGGTCTTGAAACATCGTCTCGCGCATTTGATAGAGGTCCTTCAAAGGAACCGGAAGCCCTCGCCGCGCTGGCGGTAATTCTGTGAAGGAGTCCGGTTGATACGTCCCGTCTGGCCAGCGATAATTACCACCGATGTAGTCCGAGGATAAACTGCCGGCATTGTTACTATCGCCATTGCGCATCTGCACGGGGCCGTCAGTGAGTGGCTTTTTTGTGTAATTCAGTGTCCAGGTAAGACGCTCATCAAGATTGAGAAAACGAGCGAGCAAGGCATAACGCCCAACATCATAACCAGCAGGCTTGGGAAACGGAATTCTCCCTGCCTGATTGGAAAGATACATACGGAAATTGTAGGCTTGCACCTTGAAGTCACCCTCACCCGGTTTGCCGGCAGGTTGCGAGAGAATTTCAGGAAGTAAACCCGAGTCGGGCTCATCCGGCGTCATATAGGGACTAAGAGGCAAGAAACAGAACTGATAATAATTCCCCTCTGCATTCGGCCACTGACCCGCCGCCTTCTCCCCATAGGTGCCTACAGGCTCACGCCCCACATGATAGGAAACATTCGCCGCGGCCAAGAGATCTCCCTCATAAGTAGAATCGACGAACATCGCCGCCTTAATCGTTTCCCCCGTCTCCATGGTCACTGAAATAATACGGTTCTCTTTCATGTGAACGGATTCCAGACAACGCACCCTCAGCACCTCAACCTTGGCCTCCTCCAGCATGTTTAAATAAAGATCCTCGGCTGCAGACGGGCTGAAGTCCTTGATCTTGCCAATACGCTGGTAAAACTCCATCGCCATACCACCGATGGCCGAACGCTTACCGATATCAGTCGCTGTCAACCCGCCCGAGGTCATGCCTCCCACGTGGTGATTAAACGACAGCAAGATCACCTTGCGTCCCATCTTCGCCGCCTGCACGGCCGCGGTCACCCCCGCCGGGGTGCCTCCATACACCGCGACATCACATTCCATGACACGCTCTTTTCCTCGCTCAACTTGATGGTAGTAGGACGGAGCGTCCGCGGGCTCAGAGCAAGCAGGTGATGTCGCTCCCAGCCATAGCATGAGCAGGGCGAATGGCATTAAATAGGGATGGGTCATTTGAATCATAGAGACACTTTGTTGGCTCGAATAAAGGATAAAAACGTAATGACGCCAAGGTTAATTTCAAGCGTCGCCCCCCCCGAAAGCCGACATGACTCTATCGCTCTTTAGGGTGCCGACAAATTACAGTCAGCGGGTCTTGCCTTACGTCGATGAAAATGAAACATTAGCCGCGATGAAAATGATCCTAAGTAGTATTGCGGCCATGACCGCCATGTTGTTGCAGGCAAATGCAGCTCCCATTCCGCTCGAATTAACCCGCCCCGACGGCAAACCAGGAAACCCGAACAAGCCCGTCAAGGTCTACATTCTCGCGGGACAATCGAACATGGTGGGCATGGGCGATATCAAAGGCGCGCGTCCAGAATTTCCAAGTGTCTATTTATCTGCCGACCCCGCGGTGGTGGCCGGGCGCATGCCAGCCGGGTCGAATCGCTCCAAAGGTGCGTGCAAGTGGTTTTGGAAGAGCATTCCAGCGTTGAGAGCACATGGTGTTTATCAATCTGCGGATGATTCTGCGGCTGCTGGTGCTCTGGTTTCCATTCACAAAGGTGGATATGACCCTAAGACGGACTACGCGAATAAGAAGCCAGCCAAAACATCAACCATGGCGCTGGGGACAACTTCAGCGGTGATTCCATCGATCGATGGTGACTGCACGCCTGTGGCGACTGCATTCATCGATGTGCCAGCAACGGGAACCTATTTGGTTCGCGTTGGTTATCAAGCGAGTACGCATGCAGTGGCGAAGTTGGAGGGAAAAGAAGTGTATCATAAAGATGTGGGCGGCACCCCTGTGTTGACAAAGGTCATGCTCGAGGCAGGCAAGCGTTACCCCCTTGAAATCACCTACATCAAAGGAGGTTCTGCGGCATTTTGGCTGCAACAGGTGGATCTCGTGGGCCAAGGGGATTTGGTGACATTGACCCAGAAAGATGGCAAGTTCCCGCACCTGATTGATGGTGAAGGCAAGTGGACGGTTCGCAATGATGTGTATTTCCAAGAGGCACGCGTCGCAACTCAAGGCAAAGGCAGTCCGCTTAATGCCGCATCCAATGGTAGAAGCGTGGGCCCTGAAGTCGGCTTCGGATTTGTCATGGGCGAATTTCACGACGAGCATGTCTTGCTCATTAAAACGGCGATGGGCAACCGTTCGTTAGGTTCTGATTTCCGCCCGCCGTCGAGCGGTCGTCTTGACCCAGACAGCCAATGGGAAGGCTTGGAGTATCGATTGATGGTGAAAGGTGTGCGCCAGACACTTGAAAACATCAACAAGGTGGTCCCTGGATACCAAGGGCAAGGATATGAACTGGCCGGTTTCCTCTGGTTTCAAGGACACAAAGATGGTGGTTCGACCAAGGAAAATTATGAAAAAAACTTGGTCAACTTGATCAACGATGTGCGCAAGGAATTCAAAGCACCTGAGATGCCCGCAGTGGTGGCAACCGTTGGTTTCCACGGATACCGCATCAATACGGGCAACTGGAAGGGCGTTTGGGAGGCGCAGATGGCCGTGGGCGATCCGAAGCAGCATCCCGAATTTACAGGTAAGGTTGCCTCCGTCGATACACGTGACTTCTGGCGTGAAGTGGACGAGTCACCACGTAACCAAGATTACCATTACAACCGCAACCCTGAGACCTACTTACGGATCGGCGATGCCATGGGGCGCGCCATGGTTCGGATGTCAGGCGGTCAGGCGGTTGAGATACCAAAGACCGATCGCGAGGCGAAGACGGTGGCGGCGATGGCGACTGAGGCAAAAATCAAAGAGCCTACCGAGGCTGAGAAAGCAGCGTCCATTGCTACCATCAAACCGATGCTGGTCGATGGCATGCTCGAAGATTTTTTGGCAAACCCGCGCAATCAAACCGAGTTGAAAAAGCTGCTCGCTGGGCCGCCGTCAAAACCAGACAAAGTGGATCAATATTTGGAAGACGCGTTGGATGATGCCGTTGCCTACTATCAAGAAGCGGGCATTCATGACTACGATTGGAAGCCTGTGATCGCCGACATGAAAACAGCGAACTGGGATTACTTCGGTTATGATATCCCTAACCAACCGAATAAGACGGAAGTGAAAGAAACACCGAAGGGGAAAAAGAAACCAACGCCGCCGCCATTCAAAATCAATACCCGAGACGATATGGCAAACTGGTTTGCAGTGGGTTTTGATGCCAAAAAAGCAGGCTGGAAGGCTGGCAAGGCACCTATTGGCATGAAGCTTGATGAAGATGTCCCCGAGAACCTCGCATGGATTGCCAAGTATGCATTATACCCGCTGAAGCGGCCGATGGCCGCCACGGTTTGTGACAATGATGTTGTGTTGATGCGTGGTAGCTTTGAGTTACCTGCGGCGAAAGAAGGTCATCGTTACCGCATCCGCCTAGAAGGCAGTATTCATGAGAATTCGGGTGAAGGGTATGCCGTTTACCTGAATGGTGAGTTGCTCAACAAGGATGATCGTGGAGTCACTGCATGGCGTCGACAAGGCGTCCGCGGCAGCCATATATGGGCCGAGCACCTTGATAAGCTCAAAGGGGGTAAAGTGACCGTTGCTGTTGCCAACTATCCGATGAACAACGGGAAGCCAGAACATTTCATCCCAGCGATCGGCCCCCTCAGCGTGTGGATCGAGGAACAGAAAATCCCGTCACTCAAACTCACGCCTCCTACCGATTGATCACCCCCACAAGTTGGCACGGCAGACCGGCCTGACATCACTCCGTGACGGGCACATCAGCACATCAAAATATCATGAAATCATTATTGCATATCATTCTCGGATTATCCTGCATGACCTTCACTGCCACGAGCTCGGCACTTGAAGGTGACCCCTACGAACATGAAACCCCAGCTCAGCGTGATGCCCGTATGGACTGGTGGCGCAAAGCCAAGTTTGGTATGTTTATTCACTGGGGTGTTTACGCCGTGCCTAGTGGTCAGTTTGAGGGTAAAAAAATTGGTGGCTATGGGGAATGGATTTTACTCAATGCCAAGATCCCGGTGGCAACCTACAAAAGCTACGCAAAGGAATTTAATCCGGTGAACTACAACCCGCAGGCATGGGTGGACTTAGCCAAGGATGCCGGCATGCGATACATGGTCATCACTTCCAAACACCATGATGGATTTGCACTCTATCCGAGTGCCGTCAGTGATTGGGACATCGCGGATGCCAGCCCGTATGGCAAAGACCTCATCGGGCCATTGGCGAACGCGGCCAGAGATGGTGGATTGAAATTTGGCCTCTACTATTCACAGGCTCAAGATTGGACACATCCAGGTGGATCAAAATATGATAAGGGTGATGGTTATGGTTGGGATGAAGTGCACAAAGGAAAATTTGACGATTACATCGATGCGATCGCCGTTCCTCAGGTGAAGGAGATCCTGACACGTTATCAACCCGATGTGCTGTGGTGGGATACGCCCGTGTTAATGAAACAACACAACGCCAAGAAACTGGCAAAGCTGCTGACAATCACGCCAGGCATCATACACAACAACCGCCTCGGTGGCGGTTATTTCGGCGATACGGAAACACCCGAGCAGTTTGTCCCACCCACAGGATTCCCAGGACGCGATTGGGAAACCTGCATGACCATGAACGGGTCGTGGGGATTTAAAAAACACGACGACAACTGGAAGTCGCTCGACACCATCTTGACCAACTTGGTCGACATCGCCAGCAAGGGTGGCAACTACCTCCTGAATATTGGCCCAGATCCAAGTGGCAACATCCCGCAGGAGTCTATCGACTTACTCAAAGGAGTCGGGGCGTGGATGAAGGTGAATGGCGAATCCATTTATGAGAGTCAGGCCGGACCGTTCAAACGCCTGTCTTGGGGGAGATGTACCAGCAAGCCAGATGGCCCCCATACCACCCTTTACCTCCATGTCTTGGATTGGCCGGCAAATGGAGCACTGCTTATACCCGGACTTCAAAATAAAATCGAATCCGCTCAGTTATTGGCAACGGGCAAACCTCTCAAAGTAGGTCAGGCGCCGTTTGGTCCAAGCTTGCAGGTCCCTCAAATAGCCCCCGATGCCCATTGTTCGGTCATCAAGTTGCGGATCGCTGGCAAACCTCATGTGATCGAGCTTCCCGTTTTCCCCGATGCTGATGGGGTGCTGCGTTTGACACCAGTAGCAGCACATCTGCATGGTGATCAAAAGATTGTTCAGCGTCGTCGTCAGCCGCAGATTCATGATTGGACCAACCCGAAGGACACCGTTTCTTGGGATTTGCAAGCAACGCAGAGCGGAACCTATCATATCAAAATGGCAACGGCTGCTGAGAATCCAGGAGCGGTGATCCACGTTACAGGGGTTACCCAGCTCGAGTGCTCGGTCCCCATGACCGAAAACCTCAGGACATTTAAAACCTTATCGCTTGGTAAGGTAACACTCAACAAAGGTCAAAAAGTAACACTCACTCTAAAACCAGTGATGGAGGCCTGGACACCTGTCAGCGTGCGGTGGGTGAAGTTAATCCCCGAAGGATGATTACCAAAAGGCGGGCACAGCGGCCTTGATGGCTTGCTCGACAAACGCCTTGCCAGCCACCCCATTTCTCACCACGCTCAGCAGATCATCGTCATGAAGAAAAACGACTATAAAAAAAATCACACAGTTCGAGAAACAAACACTCGAATCGAGGAAGAGAGCCTCTGGGCTCTCGACGACCATTGGGATGATAATGATACCCTCGAGATCTCTCCTGATGCCAAAAACGAAGAATCAAGCCGACCAAATGAAATCGACGAGCTCGCACTTGAGACCGATCCAACGCCCCACGAAGAAGCGCCAACGCCCCACGAAGAATCGCCAACGCCCCACGAAGAAGCGCCAACGGGCGAGCCATCTCCCGCCACCCCCACTCAAAAAATCACCCTCAGCATCACAGAAAAAATATCCCTTTCCGCACTCGCCGCCCTATTGCTCGGCCTCGCCATTTGGGGATACGTTTTTCTTTATCAAAAGAATTTTTCTGAAACAGAAGGCGAGCTCAAGCTACCCGTTCAAGGTCAGTTTGCCACAATCAGTGAGTTTAATACCTCCTGGACGTCTGCTGGAAAATCGGCGGGCATCAAGCTCGGTGTAGCCGTCGTTCCCACCGCAAGCATCACCCTGGACGAGGCATCCTCATCCGGCACCTTAAGAATTTTCTTCCGCAATGCCAAGGAGGCTCGCATCGGAGACCCCGTCACCATCAGCTTCCAAGGCGGAAAATTCACCAACCCCAACAAAAAGAATCTCATCCATATCAGTGATGATGGAGCCACCGCCACCATCTCATCCTCGGACGGGTTTAGCTCCGAGGGTGACTTCTATGCTTACCAAATGGACTCCAGCCTTGCATGGAAAGTCCACATCCTTGAAGCAGAAAACACCAACTCGGCAGGGACAGACTACCAAGAAATGTTTAACACCAAGATGCAGGCCAAAAGACGATAATCTCGTTGAGCCCACAACCCCTCCATTGTGCCTTAACATACTAGCGAATCACTGGATTCACACCTTCTCTCGATATCCACTGGGTGACATACCAGAAACCCTTTTAAAGGCTCTTGAAAAATACAAGGGGTCGTCAAATCCTAGTTCGGCGGCCACTTCTTTGACCGACATCTTGGTAAAACTCAATAACTCCCGAGCCCGCTGCATCCTTAATTCGGAGAAATACGCCATCGGGCTGGTGCCGTAGTGCCGTTTGAATAAATCACTGAACTGCGACACCGAAAACCCGACGCCCCGTGCATAATCCGCCAAGGTATGAGGACGACTCAACGTCTGCCGCATCCGATCCATCGCCACCTCAATCTTCTCTCGCTGCCCGAGCTCTTTCATCGACCCCGCATCCACATGCAACAGAGAGGCAATACTCACAAAAAACCGCGCCATCTCCAGCAAGGTATGATCCGTATAACCCGATTCAAGCCTCTGTAACAACGCATTAAACTGTCGGCGCAACGCATGGCTGTTAGCAAATGATGTCATCGGCCGATTCCGCGACAATGGCGTCCACGCCAATAAATCAGGCACCGAATCACCACGCACGTGAACCCAGAAAATCTCCCACGGGTCGGACCGATTTGACCCGTAGGCATGTGCCACACCCGCAGGCACCCAGAATGCCTCCATCGGCCCGACCTCACGGCGACCTCCCGACAAGGAGAACCACCCGCGCCCATTGAGGCAAAAGACTAGGATGTGACTCTGCACTCCACGCTCTCTCTCCACTAAATGTCCATCTGCCTTGGGGTAATAACCAATATCCGAAACCACCAAATCCCGAGTGAAGGGTCGTTCCATCATACGAATTTCAGCGCGCATCGGCAACCGGAACAGCTTCTGCCGATCAAACCCTTCCTTCCTAAATCCCGTAAGATTGTCCATATGACTCGGAAAATAATCTATTCCCAAGAGCGGGTAAATATGTTTTTTAAAGATCGATCATTCACCAAATCGATTTTTTTAACATGCAAACGAACCAATCAACCATACCGGGGAGTCATCCTGCTTCATTCAAGATGGGGTTCATCCTCTTCATTTCTCTGACCTCTGCATTAGGGGGATTGCTTTTTGGTTACGATCTTCTCGTCATTTCAGGCGCTAAGCAATTTTATGAACTTCACTTCGGGCTCGATACACCCGTGTTACAAGGATGGGCAGTGAGTTCGTGTATTGTGGGTTGTATTATGGGTGCCTTGGTTGTGGGCAAGGCGGCGGATCAATTGGGTCGGGTGAAGTTGCTCATTTTATCGGCATTATTTTTCCTCATCTCAGCCATAGGTTCAGGATACGCTCCAAACTTCACCCAGTTTGTGCTTTATCGGCTTCTCGGCGGTATGGGTATGGGCATGGCTTCTACTTTGTCCCCCATGTATATCGCGGAAATTTCTCCTGCAAAATACCGAGGTCGCTTTGTTTCCCTCAACCAATTAACCATCGTGATCGGGATTCTTCTCGCGCAGTTGGTGAACTACATGATTGTCGATTTTAAACCTGTTCCTGAAATCATTCAGCAGGAATGCGCTCTGGCAGCCGATCTTAGCATCAAGGGACCTCTTCATCATAAAGAGGGTAATTACGACCTTGCGATGTTCAGCGAGGAACAGAAGCATGCCATCCTACAAGGAGACATCTTGGCTGAAGTTCCTGCCGCTGCCGTTGATACAAAAAAACTTATATCTTTGCTGGAATCAAATTCTCCTATTCCTGCTGACATAATCAACGTTGATCAATTAACAACCTATACCAATCAGCAGCTTGCGGAAACATGGAACGGCCAAACAGGTTGGCGGTGGATGTTTGCTGCGGAAGCCATTCCTGCCGCTCTCTTCTTTTTCCTGATGTTCTTTGTTCCCGCTAGTCCGCGCTGGCTCACGAAGAAAAGCCGCGATGACGAAGCGCATGAAATTTTGGTTAAAATTGGAGGCAAAGATTATGCCGATGAAACACTTGTTGAGATTGAAGCCACCTTGGATGAGGCTCACAAAAAGGCAGGGTTTAGAGAAATTCTAAAACCTAAAATAAGCGGTATTGTTTTTATGGGGATCTTTATCGCCGTTTTCCAGCAATGGTGCGGAATCAATGTGATTTTTAATTATGCTCCCGATATTTTCCGTGATGCTGGATTTACGGTCAGCGGTATTATGTTTAGCTTGGTGATTATCGGAATTACGAACTTGATCTTTACCTTTGTCGGCATGGCACTCATCGATAAACTGGGTCGTAAACCTCTGATGATCATCGGTTCTGGCGGTCTCTTTTTATCTCACATCCTGATCGGATTATGTTACTACACAGGGAATACGGGGTGGTATGTTGTAGCGTTTGCTCTCCTTGCGATTGCCTTTTTTGCGGCCACGCTTGGCCCCGTGGCGTGGGTGTTGATTTCTGAAATATTCCCTAATTCCATACGGGGGATCGCTATGTCTCTCGCTGTGCTGTCACTCTGGGTAGCTAACTTCATCCTCTCGTTTACCTTTCCGATTTTGCGCGACAGCTTGGGGCCATCTGGAACTTTCTGGACTTACGCGGGTATTTGCATGGTCGGCATTTTGTATATCAAATCAAAGATCCCAGAAACCAAAGGCAAAAGCCTCGAAGAAATCGAAGCCGAACTTCTTAACGAAGCCTAATAGGATCAGGCAACTTATAACACCGTGAGAACCATGTCTGTCACCGCACGTATCGAGCCTCTTGTCATCCCCACCTACCCAGTCGGCCAACCCGAAAAAAACCCCGTCTTCTTCGAAAAACGCGTCTACCAAGGAAGCTCCGGCAAGGTCTACCCCGTCCCCTTCATCGATAAAGTCTTCGATAACCCCATCGATACCACTTACCAGTCCGCATTGTTAGAAAATGAGTTTGTCCGACTCGTCATGCTGCCAGAAATCGGTGGCCGCATTTTTATCGGTCAGGATAAAACCAATGATGATTACGATTTTTTCTACCGTCAGGATGTGATCAAGCCGGCACTCGTCGGGCTTGCCGGCCCATGGATTTCTGGGGGGGTCGAGTTTAACTGGCCGCAGCACCACCGCCCAGGCACCTTCCTCCCCGCTGACGTCCACATCGAGGAGGAACCCGATGGCGCACGCACCGTCTGGCTCTCCGAACACGACCCGATCAACCGACTCAAAGGTATGCACGGTGTGCGCCTGCGCCCTGACTCGTCACTCATCGAGCTGCGCGTCCGACTCTACAACCGCACACCGATCACCCACACCTTCCTGTGGTGGGCGAACGTCGCCGCCAAAGTGCACGACAAGTATCAATCGTTTTTCCCCACCGACGTCCATTACGTCGCCGACCACGCCGTGCGGGCCACCTCGTCATTCCCCGAGGCCAACAACCACTACTACGACATCCCCTACCAAGATCGACCCGGCGCCAACGACCTCAGTTGGTATAAAAATATCCCCGTCCCGACGAGCTACATGGTCTGCCAGACGGATTTCAATTTCTTTGGTGGATACGATTTTTCAGCCGATGGTGGATTTGTCCACGTCGCCAACCGCCACATCGCCCCCGGCAAAAAACAATGGACATGGGGAAACGATGCATTCGGCTGGGCTTGGGACCGCGAACTCACCGACGAAAATGGCCCCTACATCGAACTCATGGCGGGGGTTTTCACCGATAACCAACCGGATTTCACCTACCTCCACCCTTACGAAACCAAAACCTTCTCCCAGTTCTGGTGGCCAATCCAAGACATCGGCCCCGTGCAACAGGCTAACCGTATCGCCGCACTCGCATGCACGCTCGGTGACGACCACGCTCTGGCACTCGGCCTGTGTGTATCGGAAACAATCACCAACGCCCGGCTGATGGTCGATAACTCAGGCGCCCCACTCGGCGAGTTCACCCTCACCCTCAGCCCTGGGGAGTCATGGCAAAACACCCAACTCGTTTTACCCAGCGAGAGCCAAGCGGGCCTAAGCGTCCGCCTGCTCAGCGGCGATGGCGATGAACTCCTCAGCTACCAAGCCGTAGACACCGCCAACTTAACCCGAGATCGCGCCGTCGCCACCGAACCCGCCGCCCCAGAGGACATCACATCAACCGATGAACTCTTCTTCACCGGTGAGCACCTTGATCAATATCGCCACCCGACCCGCGACCCCGAACTCTACTGGAACGCATGCCTGAAACGCGACCCCGGTGACGCCCGCTGCCACCTCGCACTCGGAAAACGTGCCCACAACCGCGGCGAGCTCCCCTCCGCACTCGACCACTTCCAACAGGCGATCAACCGATTCACCCGCCGCCACCCGAACCCCGTCAGCGGTGAGGCCCACTACTACCTCGGTATCACCCTGCGTAAACTCGGCAAAACAGAACAGGCATACGCGGCACTTTATAAGGCAACGTGGGATTACGCCTGGCGCGCCTGCGCCTACTATCAGCTCGCCACCATCGATTGCCTCCGCCACGACTGGCCGACCGCTCTCGAACACCTCGACGCCTCGCTCGACACCAACCGACAGAACAACAAAGCCGTCATCCTTAAAGCGCTCGCCCTGCAACAAACTGGGGCCGAGACGCCCAGCGACCCCCTCACCGGACTCCTCCGCACCGACCCCCTCGACCACTGGGCCAAGCACGTGCTCGAATACGTGACCGACGTTACCATCCCCAGCGAAAACCGCTTCCTCACCACCACCCGCAACGACGCCCAGACCATCCTCGATCTCGTTTTTGACTACGCAGAGGCTGGGTTCTACCAACACGCCATCGACCTGCTCGACCTCCACCACCGCAGCGACATCCAAAGCGTCGCCGTGCCCAACCCGATGGAGCGCAGCGCCATGACCCACTACGCGCTGGCATGGCTCAAATCCATCACAGGAGCTGCCGATGCCAGCGACGCACTGGCCACCGCCCATACTCAGTCGCCCGACCACTTTTTCCCGTCGCGCCTCGAGGAGGTCATGATCCTCGAGGAAGCCGTGGCATCGCCCCCCGCTGCCACCGCCTGTTACGCCCTAGGCAACTACTACTTCGACCAACGACGCCACGCCGACGCCATCGAAGTTTGGGAAAAAGCCGTCGCCGCAGAAACCACCATCCCCCAAGTCTTCCGCAACCTCGGAATCGCTTACTGGAATCACCTTTCCGATGGAGAAAAAGCCGCTGAGTCCTACCGCCGCGCGATCGAACTCGACCCGACCGACGCTCGACTCGTCAGCGAGTCAGACCAACTCGCCGCCAAACGCAATCGCCCCGTCGCCGAACGTCTCACCTTTCTCGAGAACCACCTCGATCTCGTCCACCAGCGCGATGATGCCACCATCGGTCTCGCCAGCCTCTACAACCTCGCCGGCAAACCCGACCATGCACTCGAGCTCGTGATGTCGCGCCGGTTTCACCCATGGGAAGGCGGTGAAGGTGCCGTGCTCTGCCAGTATACCACCGCCCATATCCTCCTCGGCCGCCAAGCACTTGACCATGGTGACGCCACCACGGCACATGACCACTTCAGCCATGCCATGGACACCCCAGAATCGCTGGGCGAAGCCTACCACCCGCTGCAGGCAAAAGCCGATGTCAACTACTGGCTCGGCCGCGCCCTCAACGACCTCGGCCGTCACGATGAAGCAAAAAAACACTTCCAGCTCTCGGCAGAAGAAACCGGCGATTTCTCCGCCATGGCCGTCACCGACCACAGCCCACTCAGCTACTACCGTGGACTCTCGCTGCAAGAACTCGGCCACACCGATCAAGCGAGCCATCTCTTTGATGACCTGCGTTCCTTTGCGGAAAAGGGGCTGCAATCACCGGCGGGCATCGACTACTTTGCCACCAGCCTGCCCAACCTGCTTGTCTTCAACGAAGATATGCAATCGCGAGCTGATGCAGAAAACCACCTCCTCATCGCCATGGCCAGCCACGGACAGAGCGACCATCAAAAAACACGCACCCACCTCAACCACGTGCACGAATTTTGCTGCGACAACCAACACGCATGCAGCCTCTCAGAATCAACCTAACAATAAAAACATTGAAACGCTCAACTCTCTGCACATACCTTGGCATTTTTCTCACCGCACTGGCACTCGGTTCCGTCCAGGCCAAGGTGATCACCTACACCTTCCCCGCTGAATTCCCCACCAGTGACGTCTATGATGTAAGGATTAACCAACAACCGGTTCAGGCCTATCAAACAAAAAAAGGCTCATTTCTTAGCTTCGGTATGACAGGCCCCGTCGAGCTGTCCGTGACCTACCCAAGCGCCCCCAAAGAAGTCATCATCCGCCCGCTCAGCGCAGGCGTCACAGCGACCATTACCGGCAAAACCTGCAAATTCAAGCTACCCCGCCCGATGAACCTGAGTATGGAAACAGATGGCGACCTCTCCCATCCGCTCTTTATCTTTGCCAATCCAAAGCTCACCAACATCCCCTCAAAGTCCGACCCGAACGTCACATTCTTCGAAGCTGGAAAAATATACGATGTCGGAGAAATCATCCTCCAGGATAACGAAACGCTCTACCTCGAGGGCGGCGCCGTCGTCCGTGGCGTGATCCGAGCTAGAAACGCGCGTAACGTCGCCATCCGTGGTGCCGGCATCATCGATGCCTCAACACGCAAACACAAAATCAACATGCTCGTCTTCAGAGAGTGCGACCGTGTCCTATTAGAAAACATCTTCATCCTCGACCCCTTCGGATGGACGATCCATCTGAGCGGCTCAAAAAACATCAAACTCACGAACACACGCGTGCTCGGATGGAGGCAGAACTGCGACGGCATCGACATCGAATACAGTAAAAACGTCCACGCCGACGGTTGTTTCTGGCAAACCACCGACGACTGTGTCGCGGTCAAAGCCATCTACCCGCCCGGCGTGACCGGCATCCCATTCGAGGAGATGATCAACCCGGAAACGCTCGGCAAACACAAGGTGCCACGCATCCCTGGCGATGTCGTGGGCAACATCCTCATCACCAACTCAGTGCTATCCAACGCCCACGGCCAAACGTTTGAAATCGGATTCGAACTCCGCGTCGATCAAGTCAGCGGCGTCACCTTTCGTAACTGCGATATCATCCACGGCGGCGTCGGATTCAGCATTCACAATGGTGATCGCGCCACCATCTCCAATATGCTGCTCGATGACATTCGAGTCGAACAGGTCAACCGCCTGATCGATTTCACCCTAGGCATCTCCATTTACAGCGACGATTGCCCACCCCCCTACCGACGCAGCAATCCAAAACGCCAAGCCGTCCCGAAGGAACGAAGACCCGCCCAAGCAAACAACGTCTACCAATGGTACGTCCCAGCAGAACAGGACTTGGGGAAATTTGAAGCCAACCGCGGACTGATCCGCAACATCACCGTGCGCAACATGAAGGTGCTCACACCGCCACGCCACAACTCAATATTCAGCGGCTACAACACCAAGCACAACATCTCCGGCGTCCGCATTGAAGGGCTCAAGATTCAGGGTGATCCTATTCGTGCCATCAAGGACCTCGGTGTTTACCTCCACCACGTCAACGACATCCAGGTGACCGCCGAACCTGCTCCGCAACCTACCCAGGACAACGGACCACACCCACCTCGACGCTGAGAAACCCCCCAGATGCTGCGGGCTCACCTCCGCAATTTGCTCCCCTCTCGTGTGAAAATGATGCACATAGGACGTGTTTCAGGGTTTCCTTTTTGGTCAAACCAGCTTATGCCTGCGCCACCAAACACCATGAGCAACCGCATCGATACCACTTTCCAGCGTCTTCGCGACAACAACGCCGCGGCATTCGTCGCCTACGTCTGTGCCGGTGACCCGAATCTGGACGCCTCTCTGGAGACCGTTCGCGCCCTGGCCGATGCGGGAGCCGACATCATCGAGCTTGGCGTCCCTTTTTCCGACCCTCAAGCCGACGGCATCGTCAACCAGCTTGCTGCGGAACGAGCGCTCAACCATGGAATGTCCGTACCCAAGCTGATGCAGTTCATCCGCGATTTCCGCAGCACCCACGATACCGCCATCGTCCTCTTCACTTACCTCAACCCCGTTTACGCCTACGGGTATGAGCAATTCCACATCGATGCCGCCGCAGCGGGAGCCGATGGCATTCTGCTCCTAGACCTACCCCCAGATGAAATTGCCTGCAACAAAGAGCTCACTCGCTCCGAGGGACTCAAGCACATCACCCTGATCTCTCCGTCGACCCCTCCCGACCGGATGCAAATGCTTGCCAAGCAGTCAGAAGGGTTTATCTACGCCCTCTCACGCATGGGGGTCACCGGCGCCCAAGCCGCCCCATCTGCTAGCGTCGGCGAGCTGGTCGCATCGATCAAAAAATACACCGACACTCCGATCTGCGTCGGCTTTGGCATCAGCACACCCGAACAAGCCGCTGACGTCGCCCAGGCATCCGACGGCGTCGTCGTCGGCTCCGCTATCGTTCATCAGATTGCAGAAAATGCCGACGCCCCAGATCTGCCACAAACCATCAGCGCCTTCACCACCCCCCTCATCAACGCGACCAAAAACCCCCAACGCTAAATCGCCCACCATCATGACTCTTCACTTTCATAAAATGAACGGTGCAGGCAACGACTTCGTTGTCATCGATAACCGCAGCCTCGATATCAACCTCAGCCGCGATCAGATTGCCCATTTATGCGACCGCCAACGCGGCATCGGCGCCGATGGTCTGCTTGCCGTTGAACCCGCCGAGAAAGGGGCCGACTACAAATTCCGTTACTACAACGCCGACGGCGGGGAAGCCGAGATGTGCGGCAACGGCGCGCGATGCTTTGGAAAATACACCGCCCAACTGACCGATGAACATGGCCCAGAGGTGAGCTTCGAAACCATCGCCGGCACCCTGAGCGCCGATCTCATTGGCGACCATGTCCGCATCGCAATGTCCGACCCGTTCGACCTCGCCCTCAATACGGGTATCCACGTCGAGGGGTTGACCGACGCCGTCCACGCCATCAACACCGGAGTCCCACACGCCGTCGTTTTTGTCAATGACCTCAAAAACTTCGATGTCGTCCAATACGGTGCCGCCCTGCGCTACCATGACCATTTCGCACCCAAGGGAACCAATGTCAACTTCGCCCAAGTCATCGATACAAACCACATTGCCATCCGCACCTACGAACGTGGCGTGGAAGGGGAAACCCTCGCCTGCGGCACGGGCATGGTCGCCTGCGCCCTGATTCACAACCTCCTCACTCAAGCCGCCAGCCCAGTGCTCGTCGATGTCCAAGGCGGTGACACCCTCGAGATTGGATTTGATAATTACGAGTCTGACTCTTTCTGCGATGTTACCCTGACCGGCCCCGCCGATTTCGTCTTTGAAGGTGACATCACCCTCTAATCGCCGCCAAGCTCCACACCACACACTATTTCCCAACCTTTCTCCCCTCATTCATCTTATGTTTCAAGGAACCCATACAGCGCTGATCACCCCCTTCCGCAACGGCGAAGTCGATACCGCCGCATTCAAAAAACTCATTGACCGCCAAGTCGAAGGCGGCGTCGAAGGCATCGTCCCCTGCGGCACCACAGGAGAGTCCCCGACCCTCGGCCGCAAGGAACATATGCGGGTCATCGAGCTCGCTGTCGAATACGCTGCCGGTCGGATCAAGGTCATCGCAGGCACCGGCGCCAATGCCACCGCTGAAGCCATTCAACTGACCACCGAGGCGGCCCAAATCGGGGTCGATGGCACCCTCCAAGTCTGCCCCTACTACAATAAACCCTCTCAGGAAGGCCTCTACCAGCATTACAAGGCCATTGCAGCGGCCACCGACCTCCCCATCATGCTTTATAGCATCCCCGGCCGATCCGTGATTGAAATTGCCGTTGATACCATCGCACGCCTCGCTGCGGATTGCCCAACGATCATTGCCAACAAAGAAGCAGGTGGTGACCCCGAGCGCGTCTCCCAGATCAAGGCCGCGCTTCCCGCCGATTTCCAAATCCTCTCAGGCGATGACCCGCTCACCATCGAGTTTATGAAACGGGGTGCCGTCGGGCTTGTTTCCGTCGCTTCCAACATCATCCCAGACGTCATGTCCAATCTCGTTCGCGCCATGAGCGAGGGACGGGTCGCTGACGCCGATGCCATTCAGGCGAAATACGAGCCCCTGCTCAATACCCTGATGTCACTCGACACCAACCCGGTCCCCATCAAATCCGCCGTCGCCCTCCAAGGCCACTGCAGCAATGAAATCCGACTCCCCCTCGTTAACCTCTCACCAGAAAATGAGGCGGTTCTCAGCCAAACATTAACCGATTTCAATCTCCTCTAATACTCTGACCATGACCAAATTACTCATCACAGGACGCAGCGGCCGCATGGGCCAGTCACTCATCGAGGCAGGGAACGAAAACCCAGACACCGAGGTCGCAAGCACACATGATGAATGTGATGACCTCGCGTGCTGTTTCCAGAATGTCGATGCCGCAATCGATTTCACCGTGCATCACTTCACCAGCGCCGTCTTGGAGGCCGCATTGGCAAGCCAGACACCGTTAGTCATCGGCACCACCGGCCACACCGACGAGGAAAAAGCCCGCATCACCGAAGCCGCCAAAACCCTCCCCATCGTCTTTGCCCCGAACTTTTCCGTCGGCGTCAACACCCTGTTCTGGCTCACCCGCAAGGCCGCTCAGATCCTCGGTAACGATCGCTTTGATATCGAGGTCACCGAAATGCACCACCGCCACAAAATCGACGCCCCTTCAGGCACCGCACGCCGCCTCCTCGAAATCCTCAATGAGGAAACCCACACAAGCTACGAAAACGACGTCGCCCATGGTCGCGTCGGTAATATCGGAGCACGCCCTCATCAGGAAATTGGTATGCATACCCTGCGCGGGGGAGATGTCGTTGGTGATCACACCGTCATGTTTGCCGCCGATGGCGAACGGGTCGAACTCACCCACAAGGCGTCCAGCCGCATGACCTTCGCCTCCGGGGCCGTCCGCGCCGCCGTCTGGCTCCAAGATCAACCCGCAGGACTCTACGATATGCAGGACGTGCTTGGCCTCCAGTAACCCAGCCCATCCCTGAAAAATCCATGGCAACACGTGTCGGCATCTCTCTGGGGTCCAACCTCGGAAACCGCTTATCTCACCTAGGCGCCGCACGTGACATGCTGCGCGATCTCATGCCCGAGGACGCGCTCTACCTGCAGGCACCCGTCTACCAGTCCGAGCCGTGTGATTGCCCACCCCACTCACCTGATTTCTACAATTCGGTGATTGAAATCGGCTACGCTGGCCGCCCCCACGACCTTCTCGAACACACGCAGGGAATCGAGTTTCACTGCGGCCGAGGCGCGGTCCATGAACTCAATGCCCCACGGGTCATTGATGTGGATATCCTCTACTTCGGCTCCGAAACCCTTGATGGTGGCATCCTGACCATCCCCCACCCAAGACTCACACACAGACTCTTTGTCCTGCAACCGCTCGCCGATATACGCCCCCAGTTCATCCTCCCCGGCGATGATGCCACCATCAGCGAGCACCTGCAACACCTTGACTCCGGAGAACCCCCGCTTACTCTAATACAGTCCAACTGGTAACCCCCGAATAACATTGTGAATCCCATCGAAAAAGCCAACGCCATCACATCGAGAAAAGGTCAGGAAAAACCGATCTCTGCCCTAACGGCCTACGATTACCCGACCGCCCGCTTACTCGATGAAGCCGGCATCGATATCATCCTCGTCGGCGACTCTCTCGGCATGGTCGTGCTCGGGTTCCCCGACACCACCCACGTCACTCTCGACATGATGGAACACCACACCGCAGCCGTTGCGCGCGGCGTGAAAAATGCCCTCGTCGTTGGTGACATGCCCATCCATAGTTACCAAACGCCCGATCAAGCACTCGCCACCGCCCGCACCCTCGTCAACGCCGGCGCCGATGTCGTAAAACTGGAAGGAGGCATCCGCCAGGTCGATAAAATCCGCACCATCATCGCCGATGGCATCCCCGTCATCGGCCACCACGGTATGCTCCCCCAGCGCGTCTTAAAAGAAGGTGGGTATAAAAAGAAAGGGAAAACCGAGGCTGAATCCTGCGCCATCCTCGAGGGCGCACTCGCCCTGCAAGATGCCGGATGCTTTGCCGTCGTTCTCGAAAGCACCGTCCCCGAGCTTGCCGAATCCATCACCGCACGCCTGGATATCCCGACCATCGGCATCGGCTGCAAAGGACCATCCAACCAACAAACCTGCGATGGCGAAATTGCCGTCATCACCGACGTCATCGGCTCCTACCCGTGGTTTATCCCGCCATTTGCCACCGCTCGCGCCAATGTCGCTGGCGATATCAATCACGCCGTGCTAGAATACATCGCGTCCATCCAGTAATTCTTCTCCCGCACAACCACATGCCATCCCCCGAAAAAGTAGCCGCCCTCGATGCTCGCATGTCGGGACTCGGCATCACCGAGGATACACTGCTGGAAAAATTCATCCAGGGCAGCGGCAGCGGAGGACAGAAAATCAATAAAACCGCCTCCTGCGTCTACCTCAAACACCTCACCAGCGGCATCGAGGTGAAATGCCAACAACAACGGTCGCGCGAACTCAATCGCTTCATCGCCCGTCGCGAACTCTGCGAACGACTCGAGGAAATCCGCGATGGTAAAAAATCCGCTCGCACTCAGGCACGCGAAAAAATACGCCGCCAAAAACGCCGACGGTCACGACGCTCCAAAAATCGTATGCTCGACGACAAGTCCAAGCAGTCGACCAAGAAAAATTTACGCAAAGGCCCCGGAGCCAACGATTAGTCCATCTTGACTCTTTCCTCATAAATCTTCAGCCTCCATCGCATGCAGCAGTATCTCGACCTCCTCACCGACGTGCTCGATCACGGCGAAACCCGCACCGACCGCACCGGCACCGGCACGCGCTCCGTCTTTGGCCGTCAAGCACGCTATGACCTCCGCGATGGCTTCCCCTGCTTAACAACAAAAAAACTGCACCTCCGGTCGATCATCCACGAACTCCTCTGGTTCCTCAAAGGCGATACCAATATCGCTTACCTCAAAGAAAATGGCGTCCGCATCTGGGACGAATGGGCCGATGACAAGGGCGAGCTCGGACCCGTCTACGGCCAGCAATGGCGGGCATGGGAAGGTGACAACGGCGAGGTCATCGACCAAATTACCCAGCTCATCGACGGACTCAAAAACAACCCCCACTCACGCCGCCATCTCGTCTCAGCCTGGAACGTCGGTAAGGTCAATCAAATGGCCCTGCCACCCTGCCACATGCTCTTTCAGTTCTACGTCCATGATATCGATTCCGATCGTCCCGGCCTCTCGTGCCAGCTCTACCAACGCAGCGCCGACCTCTTTTTAGGTGTCCCCTTCAACATCGCATCCTACGCGCTGCTCACCATGATGGTCGCCCAAGTCTGCGGATACGAAGCCCGCGATTTTGTCCATACCTTCGGCGACCTTCACCTCTACAGCAATCACCTCGAGCAAGCGAACCTCCAGCTCACCCGGACTCCCAAAAATCTCCCCACCATGTGGATCAACCCCGAGGTCAACGATATCTTTAGCTTCACTGGCGACGACTTCGAGCTCCGCGACTACCACCCCGACCCCCACATCAAGGCCGCCGTGAGCGTCTAATCTTTCCATGAAAAACCATCTCCATCTCACCGCCATCGTTGCCATGACCCAAGATCGGGTGATCGGAAAAGACGGCGGACTCCCGTGGCATCTGCCCGAGGACCTCAAGCTCTTCAAACGACACACCACCGGTCACCCGATCGTGATGGGACGCAAAACATGGGACTCGATTGGCTTTCCACTCCCCAACCGGCAAAGCATCGTCCTGACTCGTGACACCTCATGGACCGCCGACGGTGCCACCGTGATTCACCACCCGGATGATCTCCAGAATATTCCCCTCATCGACCCACAAGTTTACATCATTGGCGGCGCTCAGGTTTACGATCTCTTCATGCCCGAGCTGGATGACATCCTCGTTTCCCACGTATACGAAAAATACCCAGGCGATACCTGTTTTCCCGAGTTTGAATCGGAATTCCCCCACGTCACCACGGAGGAATCATACGCCACCTTCGAGCTCCGCCGATACCGCAAGTAGGGGAAGTTTTTCTCACCCCTCCTCGTGTGCAGGGTGTCACCCCCCTCCGTGCACGTCCCTTTCCGTTCCTGCATCGCATCAACCCATCGTCTCTCTTCACCATGCCCGCAGCTCAGAAACCTCACCGAAACACCACACGCTCAGCCGTCAATCACAAGTCCACGCAGGTCAGTGGGCTTGCCATTTTGGCCCTAGTCTTTGCTTCTGGCTTGGCGGGTTTAATCTATCAGATCCTATGGATGAAGCAATTGGGCCTGCTGTTTGGAAATACGGCACAGGCGACATCAGCCACCTTAGCGGCATTTTTTGCCGGACTCGGCGTCGGTAGTTGGTGGTGGGGGAAACGTGTCGGTTCATGCGCCCGCCCTTTACGCCTCTATGCCATCTTAGAGTTCGGCATCGCAGGTAGCGCTCTGATCTATTTTGTGATCCTGAGCTTGTTCGCAAACATCTATCCATGGCTCTACGGCTGGGCGGGTGGCACAGAGTGGATGCTGCTCTTGAAATTCGGGCTCGCCCTGCTGCTCGTCTTTCCTGGTGCCTTTTTCATGGGCGGCACCGTGCCCGCCATCGGGCAGGTCATGATCCGGGATCGACATCGGTTCGGCCGTATCGCCGCCACACTCTATAGCGTCAATACTCTCGGCGCCGCCATCGGGGTGCTGACCGCCATTTTTTTATGTATCCCATCACTCGGTTACCGGATGACGTGCGGGCTCGCGTTGCTGACTTCTCTGACGGTCGGCGCGCTGGCGTGGAAGTTCTCGCAGACTGAACCACCCCAGCCAGAGGCCGATCCCACCAAAGCACCTGACGACTCCCCATCGCAGAAACTCCCGCTCCGACAAAGGTTGGCTCTCGGTGGCCTGTGCTTTTTCTCGGGATTTGTAGTCCTCGCATTGGAGGTCGTGTGGACGCGGGTCTTTGCTCAGGTGCATGAAAATTCCGTCTACTCCTTTGCCATCACCCTGGTGGTCGTGCTCGTCGGCCTGGCCTTGGGCGCCGGAATCAGCTCCATCATTTCACGTTTCAGCCAGCGGCCGATGCAGGCCCTCGGAATACTCGCCGTCGTGGGCGGCGGCCTCCTCGCCATCGGGCCCACGCTGTTGATGCACGTCACCCACGATCTAGAACCAGTCCATAGCCTAGACGCATGGGATCAATATGTGCGCGCGTCATTCAAGATGGTCATTGGCGGCATTGGCTACGTGGTGATCGCTCTCGGCACGGTGTTTCCTTTTTTAATGAAAATCGCAGAGCGCGAGGCGCAGGCGCCAGGACGGACACTGGGTCGATTGCTGGCCATCAATACCGCCGGCGCAATTAGCGGGTCACTGCTTTGTGGTTTTGTGATGCTGCCATTGTTGGGCATGTGGGGCAGCTTGCAGATCCTATCCGCCATCTATCTGGTGGTTGCGCTGATGTTACCTACTGGATGGAGCGGCATTGGAGTGAGCTGCAAAGTCGCAGCCAGTGTGCTTTTGCTGCTGGTATTCACCGGCCTCGATCCGACGGACTTGCGCATACTGAGCACCCCACCCAACAAAAAACCTGTCAAAGTTCTGCAGGCATGGGAAAGCCATGACTGCACGGTGGCCGTGGTCAAACAACCGAATGGCCATCGAGCTATCATGATCAATGCCGGTTACGCACTAGGGTCAACCAGTGCTTACGTCGAACAGGTTAATCAAGCGCGCATCCCCTTGCACCTTTTCCCCGATACCCGCAGCATTTGCTTCATCGGATTAGGCACTGGAATGTCAGCCGGTGCAGCATTAGACAAACGTTTCCCCAAGGTGGATCGGGTCGTCACCTGCGAGTTGACCGAGGCCGTGGTCAAGGCCGCCAAGGAATGGATCCCTCCTGTCATGACCGGCGGCGTGTTCAAGGACCCGCGGTCAACTATCCTGATTGAGGACGGACGCCATTTCCTGATGGCGACCAATCAGCGATTCGATATGATCAACGCCGATTTGTTCTTACCCTACCGACGCGGATCAGGCAGCTTATATAGCCTGGATCACTACCAGATCGTGGCAAAAAAACTCAACCCAAATGGCGTGTTTGTGCAGTGGCTCCCGCTTTATCAAATCACCGACTACGAGTTCGGCGTGATCGTGCGCACGATGCAGGAGGCTTTCGGACAGGTCACCATGTGGCGTAACAATTTTGGCCCAGGCAGGGAAAAGGTGGCTCTCATCGGCCAGCTTGAGGCGACCGCCATGACGATTCCTCCCATCGGCAAAGGGGAGGTCATGCGCAACGCAGTCGAGGGCCTTGAGTGGTGGCAGACCACGCCAGATATGGTGCGCGTCGAACCCGAATCCATCCCCTTCCTCTACGCCGGTAATCTGACCGCTGCACGCGCACTGTTTGATGATTACCCGCTGAACACAGACGACAAACCCGTCATCGAGTTCCAGACGCCCAAGCTGTTTCGGCAAGTCGCTTCAAAAGATGAGGTCGTTTGGTGCGTTGGCCCTAAACTGATCGCTTGGATCGATCGTATCTTTAAGGCCAGCCCGCTCGAGCAGGATCCAGCATGGGCAAAGCACCCAGCAAGCAGCACCCATATGGTCCGTGCAGGTGCCGCATTCCACCAGTCGATGGTCGGTAAAGCCATGGGTGACCAAGAGGTGACCGAATCCGCCTGGGATGATTTTAAACGCGAGTGGAAGCTGGGGACACCTTAAAGCTGGTCACCGCGATGCATGCCCCCGCTACCAACGAACTGAAAAAACCTAGCTGGAAATTTGCCCTACCATTCTCGCCACATGCTTGGCGATCACATCCGCCTCAAGATTGACTTTCTGACCGACGGCAGCGTCACTGAGTCGGGTGAGTTCCATGGTGTGCGGGATGATCCAGAAAACCGCACTCTCGGCCTTCAACTCAGCGATCGTCAGAGAGATGCCGTCGATGGCTAAGGACCCCTTGTCAATGCAGAGCTGCTGAAGATCAGCGGGCAGGGAAATCTCCAAACGATGGTCCTGACCGTGCGGCGAGATGTCGAGGATCTCACCCGTGGCATCGACATGCCCTTGCACAAAGTGACCACCGAAGCGGTCACCCGCCAGCATCGCCCGCTCGAGGTTCACGAGTCGTCCATCACTCAGTTCTCCCAACGAGGTCACGTCCAGCGTCTGCTTCAAAACATCAAAACTCGCCGATTGCGCATCGTGTGCCGTGACCGTTAAACAACATCCGTTAACAGCCACTGACTCACCATCCGTCAGCTCAGCCGCAAACGGGATTTCTAACGTAAGCCTCGCTTGCTCACCACGGAGCTCCAACGAGCGCACCATGCCAGTAGCTTCAATCAGTCCAGTAAACATAATCGTATTTTTCAGTTAATGATGAGGGTCAGCCGATGCCTCCACAGGATCCGGCGCGTCTTGGTCAAAGATTTCCCCCTTAGTCGGATCTGGCATCAGCATCATGTAGAGAGAAACGATGACCGTAGGGACAAAGGCTCCCATCAGCAGCTTCGCCGGCGATACTCCATCACCAAAAAACCGACCAAGCAACGCCTGACCCGCTGGGTTGGGGGCGTTGGCAATCACCGTAAGACCACCACCAGAAACAGCCCCCGCCAGCACCGCATACTTAAAGGAAGGTGCCAGCCCGTCCACTTGACTCGCAAGGAACGTAATCGCCGCATTGTCATTAAAGGACGTCAGTAATACAGACCCAAGGAACAACGGCCACTCACTCAGACTTGAGATGACAGGCGCCAGCCACCACCCTTGAAGCCCACCGTGGATGACGAGACCCGCAAGGAAAAAACCCACCAAGATCGGACCACGTAAATGCACCTTGTCCTGGTGGTGCTCCGTCGCCTGACGGAAGGCGAGGAAAAAAAGGAAGCCACCCACAAACATCGGCGGCGTATGCGCAAAAAAGACCGTCCAACCCATAAACACAAGATGCGTCAACGTAATCCACACGGGAATCGGACCACTCTCATTCTTCAGATCCCCCTTGCCATCACCATCGGAATCCGGAAGCCCCTCCCCCATGGCCGCAAGCTCCTTACGGAAAAATACAAAATAAAGAATACTCGAGGTGATAATCCCCAGCACCGCTTTCCCCCCAAAATGCGCCAGCATCTCAGGTGAGGTCAGCCCCCATGCCGCCTTGACCATCAATACCGGCGGCGCCGCAAAGTTGGTCAGCACACCTCCCACCGAGATATTCACAAACAACAACCCCAACGTCGCGTAGGAAAATTTAACCGTCGGCTTCAAACTGTAAAATTTCTTGGCCAACAACATAGCCGCAATCGTCATTGCCCCTGGCTCCGTGATGAAGGACCCAAGGATCGGTGCCACAATCAAAATGCTCAGCCACCAAGCCGCCGGCGTCTCTTTCCCGAGCTTGGCAAAAAAACTCAGCGCACCCTCCGCAAAACGTAGGATCGGACGCGTCGAGGCAAACGTCATGATAATCACCACAAAGATCGGCTCGGTAAAATTCACACTAGAAACATAAGCTTCCGCTGTGCCGATGTCATAAAACCCAATAATCGCAAAAATCAATGCCAACACCCAGATACCAAATATCGCTTCGATCTCACCCAAAAAGTGCAACAAGGTAGCCTTAAAACTCACCATGTCCTTAGCCTTGGCAGACTCCCCACGGGTGTTCATTTCACGGCGAATCTGCGCATCGTGATCATGCTGCACCTTGTGCGCATACTTCGTGATCGGCACCGCAAAAAACGTGTGAATAATCGCAAGCAGAAAGATGATACTCGCCACCAGCAAAAACGGCTCCTGCTCAGCACGGTAGCTGATCTTCTCCCAAATCCCTTCCAGCTCAGCCGACTTTTCCTTAGCCGGAAAACCCGCCATTTTCTCCACAAATGCAGGTGTCGAGGCACCATGCCCACCACCACCAGCGACCGCAGGGACTGCGAGAGCAAAAATCATCAATATAAGGCTCAGGATCGTTTTATTCATCGGTGGCCGATTCCATACCATAGGGTGTGGCCATGACAATGGCTATTTTCACTCATCGTGCCCGTACCGATCACTCAATTGGAGACAAAACCTATTCTTGAGGCCCGTGATGGAGGCTGGCTTGCGGAAATATCCCATTATTCCTGCTTTATCCCATCACCATGGGGACGTAGAATGACCCCGTGAAGGTCATCCCCCAAGTCGTCCGAAATCAACTCGCGGCCAAGGTGACCCGATGGCGCCAAAGGATCGCACACGAACTCTCAGACGACACCGTCGGCGGGCTCAGTGAGGGAAACCAAGTCACACTCTTCTTCGATGGAGATAACGCCTATGAGGCCATGCTGGACGCCATCGCCGGCGCCCGCCACCTTGTCCACCTCGAGATCTACATGTTCTTGTCCGATCACATCGGCCAGGCTTTTGCTGCCGCCCTGTCCCAAAAAGCCCGTGAGGGAGTCCCCGTCCGGGTGATCTACGACGCCATCGGATCATTATCGACCGATGTCATGCAATGGGCCCACATGCGCGATGCCGGCGTGCAGGTCACCGCATACCACCCCGTTGGAATCAGTAAAAAACTCGCCGGCATCCCCGGCAGAAACCACCGCAAAAATCTCATCATCGATGCCACCATCGGCTTCACCGGCGGCATGAACATCGGTAACCCATGGTCGCAACTCCAACAGCAGGAAGATGCTTGGCGTGATACCCAAATCCGCGTCGTCGGACCCGCCGCCAACGATCTTAACCAACTCTTTCTCGAAAGCTGGAAATACACCACCCAGGAAACCCTCCCCAGCAGCCCCCCACCACCTCCCACCCCGGGCACCAGCCGCTGCATGGTGGTAGGCAGCCAAGGACTCGGCAGCAGAAAACAAATCCGCCGCCTCTTCTCCGTCCACCTCGATCAAGCACGCCACTCCGTCAAGATGACCATGCCCTATTTCGTCCCACCTCGACGATTAAGAAAATCCATCAAACTCGCCGCCCAGCGAGGCATCCATGTCGCCGTCCTCGTCCCCCGTGATTCAGACGTCCCCATCGTCGATTGGTTACGCGAAGGACTCTACCCCAAACTCCTGCGCTGGCGTGTCCGCGTCATCGAATACCTCGGCCCCGTGCTCCACGCCAAAACCATGATCGTCGACGACAACACCGCCATCATCGGATCCAGCAACTTCGATATCCTCTCCGTTCTCATGAATCGAGAAACCGCCTTAATCGTCTTTGATGATGACGTCGCCGAGGAACTCAACCGCCAGTGGGACAACGACCTCATGCTCTCCGAGCGCGTCGCCCACGACTGGAAAGGCATCCGCCCATGGTGGAGATTACTCATCGCCAAAGCCGGATGCTTCCTGATCCGAAAACTTTGAACAAAGCCCACTTTCAACCCACACCAGCAACACGCATAAGCATACCCATCACTCAATGCCTGGCATTTTTATTTCCGACTGTCAACCGGGAGACAGGATGTCAAACGGACTCGTGACCCCACAACCATTTGCACCCTTCGCCACGTGAGTATAAATCTCTGTTGTCTTCACATCCCCGTGTCCGAGCAGCTCTTGGATCGTCCGGATATCACAACCTCCTTCCAAAAGATGTGTTGCAAAGGAATGCCTCAGCACATGGGAAGTCACCCGTTTTTCAATATCTGCAGCCAGAGCAGCCCTCTGCAAGGCTCTCGAATACACGGCAGGATGCAGATGATGCCGCCTGACGATTCCCGACGCAGGATCTTTGGAAAGATCCTTGGCAGGAAAGAGCCAAAACCACGCCCAGCGCTTGCCGGCCTTCGGCATCTTCCTCGCCAACGCACCGGGCAGTTCCACGCCGGGTGAGGCATTCCGCCGGTCTTCCTCATACAACTGCCGTGCCGGTTCTTTATGTTTCTGGATCGAGCCCACCAACTGCGAGGGCAACACCGTTACCCGGTCCTTGTCACCCTTCCCTCCTCTAACTTCGATCTGTCGTCGCTGTGTATCCACGTCCTTGATGCGCAGATTGACCAGTTCACTGACACGGAGTCCGGCACCATACTGGAGTTGTGCGGGCAGACGATAAACTGGCTCCAGTTTCTCGATCAATTTCATCACATCCTTCATATCCAGCACCACCGGAATCCGCCTGGAGGTCTTACGCAGCTTTACGCCCAAGTCAACTTCCTCCAGCCCACACACATCACGATATAGAAAAACCAAGGCGTTCAATGCCTGCTTCTGGGTGGCAAAGCTCACCCTCGTCTCACTCACCAGCCGCCCCAGCCAATCGCGCGCGCATCCGGGATCCAAAGCCCGCTCCCTGCTCCCCGCCCAAGCGGCGAAACGCGCCGCCCAACTCCCGTAGCCCTGTCTGGTCCTCAATGCCAGCCCGCGCCTGCCACCTATACGCTCCACCGCATCCCTGACCTTCTCCGCCAGACTCACAGTCGGCCGCCCTTCCATGGCGCATATTTCCAACCATCGCATGTACCAGCGCACAGCTTCCGCCCATTGCTCCAACTGCCATTGCTTGCGCTCCTTACTGATAACCTCCTGCTTCCAGAACTGGCGTGCGGACTCCAAGCAAGGCTTGCAACCTTCTCGACACACGCCAGGTTTCAAACCAAGATAACAGAAAAGCAAAACCCTGCTTTTCACGGTCGTTCAAATCTCGGGAAGCCATCACATCCTCACGCCAGCCACCTTCCCGAACCAATCCACCCCCGCTTGAAACTTCCTGATCTACACCCAATTTACGATTTGCACTCACATGAACACCATACTGTTCATCCGTGCATCAAGACAAGTAAAAAGCATTACCTTAAAATAGATTAATCATCAAAGATCTATGACTAAAATTAAACCCGTAATAAACCCTCCGGGAATAACAGGAATCCGGAAAACATCTAAAACCGAACTATTATTTTGTTTGACCTGCCCCAACACAACGTCATAGATTCACAGTAATTAGATTGGGTAAACACTCTCTGCTTAATGATACTAAATGATCAAGCATCTGTAAGTTCCTATTACCCGAGTCAACGAATAACAATGTTCGCCAGAAAATGAATCCTGATACTCCAGCAACGGCAATAGATGATATTAGGACTTGGCGACTACCATTAGGTGAGATTGACGATTCGCTTTTTACTTCTTTGCTAACGCTAGTTGTAGACCAGAGCGAGGTGGTCGACTATTTCCCTGCCGACTTTCCACTAGAAGAAGTTCGGAATCGACTAGCTGAGCTTGAGGATTTTCCGCTCCTCAGATTTGGTGAAGAAGATGGGCCTTGTTTTGAGGCATGGGGGATTATTTGGGACAACGCACGCTCCGAAGGCGTTTTGTATCGTGGTTTCAGCATTGACGTGGTCTACCCACTAACCCAGGTCATCAAACTTACTCCAGAGTGTGTGTTCCCCTTAGTGATAGACGAATTGCTTGGCGGTGAAGGCTTAAACGGATTGGGGTTGGAGTTGATAGATTCCGCTATCGTATTCAGCGAGGAAGGTTCCACGGTATCAACACTAAATTCAGACCTCGACTCGATAACATGGGGTCCTGATGGCTTTGAAGTCTATGATTCGGAACTAGTTCCAAGAGTAATGATGAGAGAGGTGATCACCCAACTTTACCGGACAGCCAAGAACGAAAAGCGGAACTTGGTTGTAGAGCAGTGTCCGACGCCACAGGATTGGTTAAACGCTGTCTATGGTTAGGCAAGCTGATGACGAATAATGCCAACTACCTAGAATAAGTGGCGAACAAGGCGGTGCTGGACAACCGGCTACCCGCTCCGAGTCGAAGTGATTTTCCCAGCTACCACCATTAACCCGCAGTCGAAGGTGCGCCGCCAGTAGCCGGTGCCAGACCTCAAACGTTCTGAAAAAATGAATCTCACGTTCAACTCTAAGTATGAATTTTTCTGTTATTTGTATGACGAAAAAATTTTGACCTCATTTGAAGTGTTCTCAGATGCAGGCCGCGACCTAATAATTGAGTTGACCCCTGATCCCCCCTCGGAGGAAATCAAAGATGTGGTGACCTCGGTTATTTGGCACAACTTTGCTCACCTAACAGGTTACCACGTGCTGAAAAGGACGCCAGACGATGGATTGGTCACGCAAGTTTCCCGATCTGAGGAATTAGACTTGTGGGATCAAGTCGATACCTTTTCGAACGAGATCATGAAGATTATAGGCACTCACTTAGCTCTTCCTGTTGAATTGTTCGAAAATTCTAGGGGATGGGAACCTTCTGTTTTTGTTAATCTTAAAATGTCTTGTTTGGAGGGAGAGGTTAAGAGTTTCAGTATTGAGTGTTCTGATTTTGACATTGAAGATTGTATCGATCGCCATTCCCTCAAAATCAGTTTGGAGGAGGTAATGGGGATTATTGAAGACGGAAGCGCTCTAGGTGTGGCTGATGCGATTAAGGACTACGTCTTAGGTATAAATGTGCATGATTTTGAGTCGACAGGTTTTGATTTAACCCTCGATGAATACAAGATTTATCATCTCTATGTTTACGGTTGTGATCAGATTCACCTAAAAAACATGCTAGGTGAGAACGATGTCTTAAAAATAGAGTAGCAATAAAAATGCCAGGCATATAGTGATAGATTAATCCGTTAGTTCTGCTAGGTTGGAGTTATGAAAACGACAACAACCCTTGAAAACAAAGGAAAGAGGCCGTTAACTGATCTTGAGAAGGTCGATTGTAAGACGGGGCATTGGGGAGGAAAAACGGGGCGGATTTACCGATCTTGGTCGGGTGGTCGGCGGCGGATCTTGGGTGGGGAGGCGGACGATTATTGCTATCATGTGATGAGTCGGACTACGGGTGGGGATTATTTGTTGGGATCGGAGGAAAAAGAGGCATTGCGTCGGATGATGTGGCGGATGG